>CABUIO010000020.1 GCA_902491625.1 uncultured Porphyromonadaceae bacterium
TTCGGCGTTCGAGCCATGCTTTATACAATCATCTGAGTTTTATCGGACAGCAATATTTCCATAACGCAGAACTTTCCGTCACCTTCGTATTCAACAAGGCATACGCGTCCCGGACGCCAGCGGAGCGTCACACGGTCGCCCGGTTCCAGCGCCGCCTCGACGTTCAGGTGCGGCGACATCACTTCGTAGGAAGGCATAGCCTCGGCCGCGCGTCCCGACGCGAGCCAGTCGTTCCAGTCGTAACGACCCACGGCGCGCGAGAGTATAGAGAGCGTCGACACACGCGGATTCACCTCCTCGCGGACATAACCCCAGAGGCGCATGAGTGTGGTGGGCGACAGCCGCGATTTCGTGAGTCGGAACACTTGCTCGCTCATTTCGGCAAAGTCACGCGGCGCCACAGGGTGCAGACCCAGGACATCCTCCACAGCGGCAAGAAGCCGTTTCACTCCAACGTCAAAGGCACCTCTTTCTGTCTCTCTGTCCAGACCTCTCTCAACTCTCTTATTCTGTCGCATATTCTAAATCCGATTACTTTTCGCAGTTCCTCCCTTTCAGAAGTCGAAAGAAAACGAGCTTGATATGCCCGGAATTCCGTTCCTCTTGCATTCATCTCAAGTCTCATCGCATCCTCATTTGGAAACTGACGGAAACTTTTCGCAGACTTAAGAGCAGACATAGCTTCCTGAAACGGAGGGTCGATGGCCGCATAAGCCTCCTGAATCAAACTTTCAGGAAGCACCACTTTCTCCTCCCCGTCATTATTCTCTGTCGAGCTATTCTCTATACGATCCTGATTAGGATCAACATTTCCATTTTCCGACGGCAGATCTTCCGCCACCGTCGGCTCAGGCGATTGTATCCGCTCAACAGATATGCCATCCGCCGCACTATCTTGTGTTTCAGATGGTCTGCCGTCTACCGGAAGCTCAGTCATTTTTTCCTGCCGAGGGATCTCTATGTCTGATTCATGATGTGCCAGAGCCAACAGTATCGCAACTGCCGTTACGATCGCCAACACGCAGAGAGTCAGCATGTAGTTTCTCCACACGCGGCGCATCCGGCGCAGGAGCGTTCCGGCGGAATCATAGCGACGCGAAACATCCCCGAGACAGCGGCGGCAAACACCGCCGTAAATCAGACCCGGACGCAACTTCTTCATTACAACTCCAAGGGAATAGACATCGTTGCACAGATCGGGCACCCGCGACGTGCGCTGTTCGTCGCTCACGTAACCCTCGGTACCGGCCGGCTGCTTGCCGATCCACCATCCGTCGCTGTCCGCGAGGCCGAAATCAATCAGTCGGACGTGGCCGCTGAGACGCGCCGTCATCACGTTCGAGAGCTTGATGTCGCGGTGCACCATCCCCTTGCTGTGGATGTAAGCCACTGCTTCGACAAGCTCCGTCAGCATCCTGCGGCGTTGGCTCACCGAAAGATATTCCGGCTCCATCTCCGCAAGTGTCTCACCCTCGACATATTCCATCACGATGACATGACCGATGCCGGGAAACACTCTCATGCCGAAGACGCGCACAATCCCCGGATGGTCGACTTCGAGAAGCATCATGTATTCCTTACGCAGCGCGGCGAGTGCGGCAGGATCGTGACGCTTATCCTCCGGCAGCCCTTTCAGCGCCACACGGCGACCATCGATACGCGACCTGTAGACCACCGACACCGCGGAGCTGTGGATCACCTCGAGCTCCGGCACGACCTCAGCCACACCGTCGAAAAAGACGCCGCTCTCGCGCTCCGTATGTCCACTGTCGTAACTCATTATTCAGCCGCCGATAATGCAAAAGTAGTAAAAAACCTTCTGCCACCCAAACTCCACACCAACAACGTCCACTTTTAGTGGCGCGAGGATTCCAAACAATTCCTTTTGCTGTCTTAGATGAATTTTCCCTCAAAAAAATTTGCAGATTAGTTTTCAAGGGCGTACCTTTGCAATGCGTGACACCGGCAACGGCGTCCGCAGAAATGATATAAGCGTTTACAACTCGCCGGACTTCGGAATCCGAGAACTTCGCAAATTCTTACTTTATCCCGGAAGTACGGTCGGCAAGTAGATGCCGCATGCTTTAACAGAGCTATGCGCCTAAGGCTTAGCGCGAAAGCGCCGGGCCTTTCGGGGTGTCGCATAGAGTCTCCATAAGGGCGTGTGTGTCTGCAGGAATCCGACTTACGTAGGGATAAAGGGCTATGCGAAGGCCTTCGGTTCTGCGTAGGGCGGTGTTTTGTGCAGGCCCGCACGCTTTTCTATTGTAAAACTAACCCTACAGCGGATTCGGCGGGCCAATCCCTTGAACAACTCAACATTATGGAGAATCAACCACTGCTGCACCTCACATGGGAGGGCGATCTCGACGGCAAAGAAGACTGGGTACTTGGCATTCACGTCAACGGCCAGGAAGCAGTCTCGGCCAGCTATACCGACGCATGGACTGTTGACATACCTCTGACAGGCAGCAATCTTGAACTGAAGGTGACTCTGGATGCCGGAAAAGGACGCCAGCTCACACATTTCAAACGCGTCTTTCAGCTCAATCCCGGCTCAAACTATACCTGCGTTGTCGATGGTTCGGCAAAGAATGCTTCAGGACTGGGAGTCCGATTTTGCGAGGGCGACGAGATGACGGAAGACGCAAAAAAACTATCCGGCAACAAAGTCATGGTGGGATTTCTTTCAGTTCTGTTCCCGGTCTATGGCATCTATAAGGGAATAACCGACGCTTATATGCGATCGGTCGCGCTCATCTGCGCATGCGCCGGTTTCATGCTCAGCATGATAATGAGCCTTATGACCGAAGAGGGAGACATGATAGGCTTCGGAATCGGACACAAGCCTTGGTTCGAGTATGAGCCGTTCTCATTCCTCGACATCGTCATCAATCTTCTTATCGGCGGCATAGCGTCAATCAACGGACTGCTTCGTCTGTTCCTCGAAAGTCTGCTCAGCTAAACCTGAAAAATATATATCATGAAGACTAAGGTATCATTAGCGATGCTTCTCCTGATCCTTTTCGGATTAGGTATGGGGAGCTGTTCAAAACTGCCGAAAGGCGACAAAGAGATCGAAGAGAAGCTCGACGGCACATGGAAAGCCACATATTACGACACCGAATATGAGGACGGCGAGCAACTTCGGATGAAGATGACCGAGACCATCACTTACGATGCAACGACAAATACTTTCGAAACGACAATAAAAGCAAAGCTCGTGTCACCCATGTCAATCAACTTCTTTACCCTTGACGCGGATGGCAAATGGTCAGCCGATGAAAAGTCGCTTACCGAGAAATATGATGTCGACGGAATGGAGTTGAAATTCCATACCGGACTTCTCGACGCCTCCGACCGCAAAGAAATGAAGAAAGAGCTCCTATCCGAAATAGACGAGAAGGCTGTCAGCGAGATACGCGAGATCACGGAGAATTCATTCACTGTCTACGACGGCGAGGACGAAATCGTCTACCATAAGCAATAATACCGATACTGTAACATTCATAACATTATGCTGTCGTTTATTCGTGCACACAAAACAGCATCCATTATCGCAGCGGCTGCACTCGTAATATCATCAATCGCAATATATGCCGGAATCACGAAATTCAACCGCGCCATGGAAAATCTTTCTCCGGAAGATCTAATGCCTCATGACGCTAAAAAAATCCTGTCAGACGACACAGACGACGGCATAGCCGGAAAAGCCGTACTGGCTGACGGCACGGAACTGACCTTCATGACAGACCATACTATTCCGGAACTCAACGGTGCAGCGTGGGAATGGAAAGGAAAGGCTCTCGTCTTCTATTCAGGCGAAGGGACTACATTCTGCACCATCATAGACGGATATGAATACAGAGGAGAATACAACCCTGAGGACGGCATGTGCTATTATGAAGTATATGATCCGGATTACGGGAGTATGGATGACGAAGGATATTATCCGATTCCCTCCGAAGGTACGCGCCTGAAATCTTTCAAATGGTTCACCGATAAAGCGGCAGATGAAAACCGGAAGCAGATTCATAAGCTAAAAATAACAGCCTCCAACGGAACAGTGACACCTCTGGCACCCGAGGCCGGCAACACCTATGAGGCATCAAATCTTGTGGACGGCGACATATCTACCGCCTGGGCCATTGATTTAGACAAGACAGACTGTACGGGTGACGTTATCTGGGGCCCGATATTCAATCTGCCGAAAAACGCCGTGATAGACCACATCACGATTTACAACGGCTACTGCAAAAATGAGAAAACCTTCAGGGACAACACGCGCGCGCCATGGATACAAATCTATCGTCCCATACCGCCCGACACCGGAGATCCAGAGCCTTCCGATATTCTTTTTGAGGGGTCAATGAAGGATTTACCCGGTCCGCAGGAACTGCCTGTAAATAGAAACTTCGATTTTTCAGAACCCATCGATGGATTAGTTCTGAAAATCATGCCTGTCTGGAAAGGGCACAAATATTATGGAGACAAATACAGAGACTTATGTATTTCTGAAATTGAATTCTATGGACATTGACATAAGGTAATTTAGCATTATGGACAAGTTAAAATTAACAATAAGCACAATGCTTATAATCGCCGTCGGATGCCTTTTTCAGTCGTGCGATGACAATGATGAACCTGAGATGTCGGACATCTATCAGGAGACAATCAACCGAGGAGAATATTTCTCGGCTTCGATGGGAACCTTAAATTTCAGGATAGTCAACAATTATCCCTATATCCTGCCATCCGAAGGCCTAAGCAATTATCTTGAGGCTCCTCTAATCACTTATGTGGGCGAATGCGGAAGCATAGACAATGTGACGCTTTCTGAAACTCCCCGGTGGGAAAAGCGTTGCGAGATAGTAGACGGCGGAGGCTACGTGGCGAAAGTAAAATGGTACGATGCCTATGAACGAGAGGATAAGACCGGGTATATCTACATGTACGTGGAGAAAATCGGAGACTCTCATGCCGATCCGTCTCCCGGTGTTTTCCATGACGAGATCCGTGTCACATACCGAATGTCAATCAATTAGTCATATGAAGATTTATCGATAACCCGGGCTAAGACATTTCCGGGAAAATGCCGTTGCAGCAAAAATGAGGTCTGCAGACCGACCTGAAAAGGTTTCTTTTTAGTCGGTTCTGCAGATTTTGTTTTTCAGATACAGACTTTCGGACTTTCAGATAGCACGAAGGATTTTGGCCGTGTCGTGGTTTTTTAGTAATTTCGCGTGATTAATCACGCAATTATGGAAGAGAAAGAGATTCGCGTCAGATTCGCGCCGTCACCTACAGGTCCGCTGCATATCGGCGGTGTACGCACAGCACTTTACAATTACCTTTTCGCACGTCGCCACGGCGGCAAGATGATCCTGCGTATCGAGGATACGGATTCCAACCGTTTCGTGCCTGGAGCGGAAGATTATATCAACGAGTCGCTTCAGTGGCTCGGCATCAGGATTGACGAAGGTGTGCGCGAGGGTGGCGAGTATGGCCCCTACCGCCAGAGCGAACGCCGCGACATTTACCGCAAATATGTGAAGCAGCTACTCGACGCCGGAAAGGCTTACATCGCTTTCGACACTCCCGAGGAGCTTGCCAAGGTCCGCGAGGAGAAGCCCAACTTCCAGTATGACGCCTCCACACGCCTGTCGATGCGCAATTCGCTGTCGATGCCGCAGGAGGAGGTGAAGCGTCTTATCGACGAGGGCACGCAGTATGTGGTTCGCTTCCTCATCGAGCCGGGCATCGACGTCGAGGTCGACGACTTAGTGCGCGGCAAGGTCGTGATCAATTCCGACATTCTCGACGACAAGGTGCTCTACAAGAGTGCCGACGATCTTCCGACATATCACCTCGCCAACATCGTCGACGACCATCTGATGAAGGTCAGCCACGTGATCCGCGGCGAGGAATGGCTCCCTTCGGCGCCTCTCCACGTGCTCCTCTACGAAGCCTTCGGATGGCGCGACACGATGCCCCAATTCGTCCATCTGCCGCTGCTGCTGAAGCCTGTGGGCAACGGCAAGCTCTCCAAACGCGACGGCGACAAGCTCGGATTCCCTGTCTTCCCGCTCGAATGGCACGACCCCAAGAGCGGCGAGATCTCCTCGGGCTATCGCGAGCGCGGCTATCTCCCCGAGGCGCTGATCAACTTCCTCGCCCTGCTGGGCTGGAATCCCGGCGACGACACAGAGCTTATGAACATCGACGAACTGACCGAAAAGTTCTCTTTCGACCACTGCTCGAAGGCCGGAGCCAAATTCGACTACAAGAAGGGGGAATGGTTCAACCATGAATATCTGATGCGCCTCTCCGACGAGGAGGTGGGCAAGCTTTTCGCCCCCGTACTGAAAGATAAAGGTGTCGAGGGATTCTCCGACGAATATATCGCGCGTGCCGCCGGAATGGTGAAGACACGCGTCAACTTCCCCGCCGAGCTGTGGGATCAGGCCGACTTCTTCTTCCGCGCTCCGCAGGAGTATGCCGAGAAGGACGTGCGCAAGCGCTGGAAAGCCGAGACACCCGCGATCATGCGCGAGCTTATCGGCGTGCTTGAAGGGATCGACGACATGACGTCGGCCAACGCCGAGAAGATCGTGTTGGGATGGATCGCCGACAAGGAGTATCATCTCGGCAACGTGATGAACGCATTCCGCCTCGCCGTCGTGGGCGCCTGCCGCGGCCCGCACATGTTTGACATCACCGAGCTTATGCCCCGCGAGGAGGTGATCGCCCGCATCAACCGCGCCATCGAGACAATTCCCGCACCTGAGGCATGAGACTTCCCCGTCCCGGAGAACTGAAGGCTTTTGCGGCGGAGAGCGTGCGGCAGCTTGTCGAAGGCCCGCTCTACACGCTCGGCATCCGCGGCTATCGCCTCGGTGTGGCGTGTGTGTCGCCCCGCAACCGCAAGGCACGCCTGATGATGGAGGGACGCCGCCGCGTCTGGTCCACACTTGCCGCCAAGGTCAACCCCGACGACCGCAACATCTGGGTGCACGCCGCCTCGCTCGGCGAGTTCGAGCAGGGACGTCCTCTCATGGAAGCGCTGCGCCGCCGCCATCCCGACCGCAAGATCATCCTGACATTCTTCTCCCCTTCCGGCTACGAGCCGCGCAAGGATTGGTCCGGCGCCGACTGCGTGGTCTACCTGCCGTTTGACACGCCGCGCAACGCCCGCCGCCTGATCCGCGCCATCAATCCCGAGATGGTCTTCTTCGTGAAATACGAGATCTGGCGCAATCTCCTCCATGCCCTTTACCGCCGCCGGATACCGACTTATCTCATAAGCGCGGCCTTCACCCCGAAGCAGCGTTTCTTCCGCCGCAGCACGCGCTGGTATGCGCTGTGGCTCAAATGGTTCACACGCATTTTCGTGCAGGACGAGCGCAGCCGCAACCTCCTCGCGGGCATCGGCATCGACAACGCCGTCGTGGCCGGCGACACACGCTTCGACCGCGTCACCAACATCATGCGCACCACACGCGAAATTCCCGCACTTCAGGTGATGCGCGACGCCGCCGACACACCTCTCCTCATGGTCGGCAGCAGCTGGGAAGCGGACGAAAACCTCTACTTTCCCTGGCTGCGCGACAACAAAGGGAAAATCAGGGCTGTCATCGCGCCACACGAATTCGACGACCGCCGCATCGAGACGATGCGCAGCCTCCTCTCGCCGCTCAAAGTCGTGCTCATGTCGGAAGCGGAAGCCGCACCTGAAAAGGCAGCCGACGCCGACGTGTTGATAATCAACTGTTTCGGACTCCTGTCGTCAGCCTACCGCTATGCCGACATGGCCTACGTCGGGGGAGGATTCGGCACAGGCATCCACAACATCAACGAGGCCGCAGTCTACGGCATACCGGTCGTGTTCGGTCCCAACCACACCCGGTTTCTTGAGGCTCAGGGACTTATCGACGCCGGAGGAGGATTCAGCGTCGCCGACGCAGCGCAGATCGCCGCGACTCTGACAGAGCTTAGCGGCGACCCCGAACGGCGCCACACCGCCGGAGAACATGCCGCCGCCTACATCAAAGGCAACCTCGGCGCCACCGAGCGCATCCTCGCCACACTAAATCTCTAAGAGTATGTTTACTTTTAAATGATTTTATCACAAATAAAGATTTTCGAGGGATTTCAGCGGGTCGAAGAGGAAGCGATGCGGGCATCGTGACCGATGAGACTCGCTGAAAGCGCCGGAAAGATCATTTGTGATGAAGTCAAAAATTCAGAAAACATACTCGGTTTAAAAGAGATAAGTTTAATTTGGTTTAAAAGTAAACATACTCTAAGCTTTTTTACATCCGGAAGTTGAAAAATCCGGAATTTCTGCCTATATTTGCAGAAACGCTAACGGTAAATGGCTATGAGCAAACGTTACACCACACTTCTTACAATCGCCGGATCCGACAGTATCGGAGGAGCCGGCATTCAGGCCGACATCAAGACGGCATGTGCCCACGGCGTCTATGCCATGAGCGTCATCACGGCGGTGACGGCGCAGAACACCCGAGGCGTGGATACTTTCCGCGCCGTCGAGCCGGATCTTCTCCGCGCACAGCTTAAGGCCGTTCTTTCGGATGTGAAACCTGACGCAGTGAAGATCGGCATGGTGCCCGACGCCGAATCGGTCGAAATCATCGCCGGCATGATCGGACGCCACAAGCTACACAACGTGGTGGTCGATCCCGTGATGGTGTCGACCTCCGGCTCGCAGCTGAGCTGCGACGAGTCGGTCGATGCGATGAAGAAACTCCTTTTCCCTAAGGCCGACCTCGTGACGCCGAATGTCGACGAGGCATCGCGGCTGGCCAACATCAAGGTCGACGACAGCGTGAAGATGATGCTGGCCGCAATGGGCATCCTTGCCGACACACGTGCCGGCGCCGTGCTCGTGAAGTCGGGCGATCTGCGCATTGATTCCGGCAACACGGCCGACATTCTCTCGCGGCGTGGAATGCAGCCGGTGGAAATCGTGCACCGCCGCGTCAACACACGCAACACCCACGGCACAGGCTGTTCACTCTCCACGGCGATCGCCTGCGGCCTGGCAAAAGGATTGATGCTGGAGGAGGCCGTGAGGAAAGGGATCGACTGGGTGGTCGACGCCATTGAAGCCGGCAAGGACTATAAGCTTGGGAAAGGCCGCGGCCCGATCAACCATCTGACGGCCTGCGCTCCGGATGAATAACAAATCAGAATTTACTGACAATATGAAGATTACAATAAACGATACAGTCTGCGACGTGCAGCCCCGCGCCTCGGTGGAGGATGTCGTGGCCATGAAGGGTCTCGCAGGCAAAGGGGGTGTGGCCGTCGCCGTCAACGGCAAGATAGTGCGCCGTGACGACTGGAGCACCCACACCCTCAATGACCTCGACAGCGTGCTGATCATAAATGCCGCTTATGGAGGTTAGCAATCCCAAGGACTATCCTGTGCGCTGGCTCAGCGTGGCGTTCACGCGGCCGGAGCCTGTCGCTGAAGGCGCCGAGACCGAGGCACGCCTGATCGAACGGATGCTGACGAGCGGCGCCGCCGACATCGTGCATCTGCGCAAACCCGGCGCGCCGGTGGAGTACCTTGCAGCTCTCCTCGACGCTTTGCCGGAAAGATGGCGCCGCAGAGTGATGCTGCACGACCATTTCGAACTCACCGGCCGTTTTGGTCTGCGAGGCGTTCAACTCAACAGCCGCAACAGAGTGGCGCCTTCGGAGGCTGCGAGCACCAGCGTCTCGTGCCATACTCTCGAAGAGGTCGAATCGCTTGCCCAATCAGTCGGTTACGTCACTCTCTCGCCCATCTTCGACTCCATATCCAAGTCCGGCTATCGGGCAGCGTTTCCGCTCGAATCCGTAGCCGGAAAACTCCCCGCCGGAAAGGTCATCGCACTCGGCGGAGTGACTCCTGCCGACCTTTTCCGCCTCCGGCGCGCCGGATTCGCCGGAAGCGCCATGCTCGGCTGGTGGTGGCATGGCGATTTTGACCGGCGGCTGCGCGAGGCTTGCCTACGGCTGATGCTACTGCGATCCTTTCCACTGCTGCTCATCACCCACAGTGCCGACCCCGACGAAAATCTGCGTCAGGCCCGCGAAGCCTACGCCGGAGGATGCCGCTGGGTGCAGGTGCGCATGAAGGAGGGCACGACAGAGCAGCGTGCCGCCGTGGCAAAAGAGATAATGGCGCAATGTCCGGGGATGCTGGTGTGCATCGACGACGACTGCGAGGCCGTGGCGCTCAGCGGCGCCCACGGCGTCCACCTCGGCAAACAGGATATCTCCACCCGCGAGGCGCGCGCCATCCTCGGCGACGCCCCGATCTTAGGACGCACGGCCAATAGTATCGGCGATATACAAGAAATCGCTGCCGAAGGAGGCGTCGACTATCTCGGCGTCGGGCCACTGCGGTTCACCACTACCAAACAGCGTCTCGCGCCGGTGCTCGGCTACGAAGGCTACCGTGAAATCGTCGCCGCCATGCGAGCAGAAGAGATTGATCTCCCGCTACTTGCCATCGGAGGCGTCACACCGCAGGATGTTCCGGAACTTCTTGCCGCCGGAGTCGACGGCATAGCCGTAAGCGGCGCCATCAACAACGCCCCCGACCCTGCCGCCGCCACCCTCCGCTTCCTTGCCGCGCTCCGCAACCCTGACAAACCATGACTGAAAGAAAAGTCCTTAGAGTGCAGTGGCACGACTATAACAATGGAGTGTATTTTATAACCATCTGTACCTTTCAGAAAAAACACTTATTCGGTCATATATCAAAGGAAAGAATCCATTATACGAAAGAAGGCGAGATTGTCAGACAATGTATCAAAGCCATACCTTTCCATCATCGTCATGTGGAATTATGGAACTATGTTGTGATGCCCAACCATATTCATTTTGTCATCGCTGTAGGGGCGCAATATTTTGCGCCCACAAGAGCCGTTGACGCGCTCAGGGAAAGTCTTCAGCACGTCATGGTGCCCGCAACAACCGACAATCTATCCAATGTCGGATGCATAAAACCTCCTCGGCATGGAGAGGCCTGTACCGATAACCATTTCAACTCCAAAGTCGCAGTAATTGTCCGCTCTTTCAAGGCTGCATGCACCATTGAGGTCAATCGTAATCTGCGGGCGCAAAAGCCCCTACAGATATGGCAACGCAATTACCATGAACATATAATCAGGGAGCAATATTCCTTTGACAATATCATGTATTACATAGACCACAACGTAGCGATGTGGGACTCCGATTGCTTTAACCGAACCTGAATCGCCGTAGGGGCGCAATATTTTGCGCCCGCAAAAGCCCCTGACGCACCCAGACGCAGTAATCCGGCAATATACCCTGAGCCGATCAATCATACTCGGCGGGCGCAAAATATTGCGCCCCTACATGCCTGGAAACGCAACTTGTGCCGAGGAATTGTAATCCGGCGAAAATTTAACTCTCGTATCCCGATTTATTAGTATATTTGCACGAAAAGTTTTTTATGACGGATTATGAACAATAACGATATACTGACTATCGGCGGACGCGAGTTCTCCTCGCGCCTGTTCGTGGGCACGGGCAAGTTCGCCTCGCCCGACATCATGCTGGAGGCGGTGAAAGCTTCCGGCTCGCAGATGATTACGGTGGCCATGAAGCGCATCAACATGCTCAACGAGGCTACCGACGAGATGCTTACGCACATCAACCGCGACCATGTGCAGCTGCTCCCAAACACTTCGGGCGTGCGCACTGCTGACGAAGCTGTCCTTGCCGCCCAGATGAGCCGCGAGATCTTCGGCACTCCTTTCATCAAGCTGGAGATCCATCCCGACCCGAAATATCTGATGCCGGATCCTGTCGAGACCCTTGAAGCCACGCGCCGACTGGCAGCGGAGGGTTTCACGGTGCTCCCCTACGTGCAGGCTGATCCGGTGCTGTGCAAGCGTCTGGAGGAGGTCGGCGCGGCTGCCGTCATGCCACTCGCGGCACCGATCGGCACCAACAAGGGACTCCGCACCCGCGATTTTCTTGAGATCATCATCGAACAGAGCAGCGTGCCTGTGGTCGTCGACGCCGGACTCGGCGCTCCGAGCCATGCTGCCGACGCCATGGAGATGGGCGCTGACGCCGTGCTCGTCAACACGGCTATCGCCATAGCCGACGATCCCGTGGCAATGGCGCGCGCCTTCGCCCTCGCCACCGAGGCCGGACGCATGGCCTACCTCGCCGGACTGGGCGAAACGAGCCGTTCGGCTCAGGCTTCGAGTCCACTCACAGCATTCCTCAACAGCTAAAAACATTCTTACCATGAAAATAGAAAACATCGACGTCTCCTCATATCCCAACTCTGAAAAATTCTATGTCGCAGGCTCGCTTTTTCCCGACATCCGCGTCGGGATGCGCCGCGTACACCAGTATCCTACCGTCAGGATCGAGGACGGCAAACGCGTGGAATATCCCAACGAAGACATCGTCATCTACGACACGTCGGGTCCCTACACCGATCCGGAGGTGAAGATCGACCTCTACAAAGGTCTGCCGCGCACGCGCGAGGCGTGGGTGGAACGCCGCGGCGACACCGAACTCCTCGACGGAATCACGAGCGAATACGGCCGCAAGCGCCTCGACGACAGCTCCCTCGACGAGATACGTTTCCCGGTGCGTCACCGTCCGCGCCGCGCCCTTGAAGGCAAGCGCGTCACTCAGATGCATTACGCCCGCAAAGGTATCGTGACACCCGAGATGGAATATGTCGCCATCCGCGAGAACCTCGACAACGCTGCGCGCGGCATCAAGAGCTACATCACGCCCGAATTCGTGCGCGACGAAGTAGCCGCCGGACGCGCCATCATAGCCGCCAACATCAACCATCCCGAGGCAGAGCCTATGGTCATCGGAAAGGCTTTTGCCGTGAAACTCAACACCAACATCGGCAATTCGGCACTCTCCTCCGGTATAGAAGAGGAAGTGGCCAAGGCTGTCTGGAGCTGCTACTGGGGCGGCGACACGCTGATGGATCTCTCCACCGGCGACAATATCCACGAGACGCGCGAATGGATCATCCGCAACTGTCCGGTGCCGATGGGCACTGTGCCTATCTATCAGGCGCTTGAAAAAGTGCAGGGACGCGTGCAGGATCTCACGTGGGAGATCTACCGCGACACGCTCATCGAGCAGTGCGAGCAGGGTGTGGACTATTTCACCATCCACGCCGGAGCGCTTAAGGCTCATGCAGAGCTCCTCGATGAACGTCTCACGGGCTGCGTGAGCCGCGGAGGAAGCATCATGACGCAATGGTGTGTGCTCCACGACGAGGAGAGCTTCCTCTACACGCATTTCGACGAGATCTGCGAGATTCTGAACAAATACGACGTGGCGGTCTCCTTAGGCGACGGAATGCGCCCGGGTTCAACCCACGACGCCAACGACCGCGCACAGTTCCTTGAACTGGACGTGCTCGGCGAACTGACCGCCCGCGCCTGGGAGCATGACGTGCAGGTGATCGTGGAAGGTCCAGGCCACGTGCCCATCAACAAGATCGAGGCCAACATGGACCGCCAGGTGAAGGCATGCCACTCGGCGCCCTTCTACACCCTCGGCCCGCTCACCACCGACATAGCGCCCGGCTACGACCATATCACCTCCGCCATCGGCGCCGCCATCATCTCCACGCTCGGCACCGCCATGATATGCTATGTCACTCCCAAGGAACATCTCTCGCTCCCCACGCTTGAAGATGTGCGCGAAGGGGTGATAGCCTACAAGATCTCGGCTCACGCCGCCGACCTCGCCAAGGGTTTCCCCGGCGCCAACGTGCGTGACGACGCCCTCAGCAAGGCACGCTTCGAATTCCGCTGGAAAGATCAGTTCAACCTCTCACTCGACCCCGAGAAGGCGCGCCGCTACTATCTCGAATCACGCCGCTCGGCGCCCGACGCCGACGACAAGTTCTGCACTATGTGCGGACCCAACTTCTGCGCGATGCGCATTTCGCAAAACATATCCGAAGAATGTCAGAAATAAAGGAAACAAAACCACAGCAACAGGCATCCGCCGTGGCCGAATCACCGTTCGGCCACGGCTTCGCCGATATTATCGACAGTTACTCATGGGAGGAGACAGCGGCGGCCTTCCCCCGCTTCACCGAGGCCGACGTGTGCCGCGTCCTCGCCAAGGCGCGCCGCAACCGCAATCAGCTCACTCCGGAGGAGTTCATGGTGCTCATCTCCCCTGCCGCCGCGCCTTTCGTCGAGGAGATGGCGCAGCTCGCCCGCCACTTCACGCAGGAACGTTTCGGCAAGACGATCTCGCTCTACATCCCGATGTATGTGAGCAACGCATGCACCAACAAATGCGTCTACTGCGGCTTCAACCACGACAATCCCTTCACGCGCACCACTCTCACCATCGATCAGGTGAAGCGCGAATGCGAAGCCATCAAGAAGCTCGGCGACTTCGACAATATCCTCATCGTCAGCGGCGAGTTCCCCTCGCTCTGCGGAGTGGACTATCTCGCCAAGGTGCTCGACACGTGCCGCCCCTACTTCAACAACATGACCATCGAGGTGCAGCCGATGCACACCTACAAATACGCCACCCTCGTGGAGCACGGCCTCAACGGCGTGGTCTGCTTTCAGGAGACCTACCACCGCG
Source organism: uncultured Porphyromonadaceae bacterium (assembly GCA_902491625.1). GTDB lineage: Bacteria > Bacteroidota > Bacteroidia > Bacteroidales > Muribaculaceae > Lepagella. The sequence continues at coordinate 14,647 of CABUIO010000020.1, forward strand.
AGGCATACCGCCGCTTCCATCCGCGCGGCATGAAGAGCCACTACGAATGGCGCCTCAACGGATTCGACCGAATGGGACAGGCCGGAGTCCACAAGATCGGCATGGGGGTGCTCATCGGTCTCGACCCCGACTGGCGCACCGACATCACCATGCTTGCGCGCCATCTGCGCTACCTCCAGAAGCGCTACTGGCGCACGCGCTACAGCGTCAACTTCCCTCGTATGCGCCCTTCAGAGAGCGGCTACCAGCCAAACGTCGTGCTCAGCGACGCCGAGCTTGCGCAGCTCACCTTCGCCTTCCGCATCTTCGACCACGACGCCGACATCAGCTACAGCACACGCGAGACGCCAGCTTTCCGCGACGCCATGATGACCCTCGGCGTCACCTCCATGAGCGCCGGAAGCCAGACCGAGCCGGGCGGATACGCCTGCACGCCCGAAGCGCTCGAACAGTTTGAAGTCAGCGACTCGCGCACGCCCGGCGAAGTAGTGCAGTCGATCCGCGACCACGGCTACGAGCCTGTCTGGAAAGACTGGGACGCCGTCTTCGACTGAAAAAATTTACACCTTTAATACAGCTTATAAAGAGAGGTTCCAAAAATCTCTCTTTATTATTTTTAGGAAAAATTTGGATTTGTTGTTTTTGTTTCATAAATTTGCCGCATCAGTCTGTTCAGGGGAATTTATGATCGGCAACCTTTTGTCGGTTGCCACGTGTTAGAGATTGGATTTATACATTAATAAACAACAGTGTGATTATGAAGAAATGTACTACCTTGATGCTGTCATTGGCTCTCGCCTCCTCGGGCGCTGCCATGGCGCAGTCTGTCGCTCCGGTGAAGAGTCCGGACGTCAGGACAGTGAAGAAATCGGCTCTGGTCGGCAAACGTGTCGCCGCAGGAGAAAGCGTCCTTGCGGAGAGGTCCGTCGCTCCCGGCGTGACTGCGCGCCTGATGCGCGGCGCCGACGGTTTCGTCTACCGCACCTTCGTGAAGGACGGTGTGGAGAAAGGCGGTCGCACAGTCGTCAGGAAGCCTTTCCGCGCGGCTTCGAACTACACCTTCTACGAGGGTTTCGAGAGCCATACCGGACAGCTTGACTGGATTCCAGAAGGCTGGACTGAGAAGAACGCCGAGGGCAACATCTGCACTCAGGAGATGGCCTCCCACAACATCAACAACACCTGGAGTGTGCAGGACACCGGCGACGGCTACTGGACCGACATCACAAGCGACGGTGTTAAAGAGGCATGGATCCATTTCGCCTACAAGTGGGAATACACCAACGGCGAGGGCGAGACGGTGTCCGGCGAGGCCGTTCCGCAGGACGACTGGCTGATCACACCCGAAATCGAGGTCAAGGATGGCGACGGTCTGTATTTCCTTCTTGAGTTCGATCTCGGTGGCGTGTATGCTTTTGACTGGGACACTATGAAATACGACCACAATCAGCTTGAAAACGACATGGAGGTGCTCGTCTCGACCGATGACGGCACAAACTGGAAGTCACTCTGGAAAGTGAGCGAGGACGTTTGCTCGAATATGACCGACGCAGAGATGTACGACTGCATGGCCGAGCTCAAATACGCCTCATACAGTGTTCCACTCGCCGACTACGAGGGAAAGAAAATCAAGATAGCCTTCCGTTACACCAACATTGCCAAAAACGGCTTCTCGGGCAACTCTGCCGCAGTCGATGCCGTGACAGTCGGCAAGCCCGCTGCCGAGGCCAACTACAGCCTACCCTACGGTACTCTGCTCGCCGGACTCAGCTCTGACCTCCACGTCTACACAGAATCGTATGCCCTCTTCCCCGCCTACGCTCCCCAGACATGGTACGCGGCTTCCAACAGCTACACTTCCGCCAACGCCTGGAACTTCTATGACGTCGAGACAGGTGATTTCGGCGATGCCGTAGAGGAGGATGACGCCAAGGTCGTCTATCCCTATTCCGCAGGCAACGCATATCCCTTCCCCAAGCTCACCGCCACCAACGCAAGCTCCTCCGACACCTATCAGTTCGGAGCCGATGACGCCGAGCAGGGAGGAATGATCTTCGGCGGCCGCGTAAAGGACATTCAGGAGAACGAGCCTGTCTATGTCGGCAACTACGACTATCAGCACAAACGTCTTGCTATACCCAGCCTCGGCGGGACAGACTATTGCTTCGGAACCTCCGCAGTCGACACCTGGGGTGACGGCGTCGTGCAGACAGCCTTCGGCAACCTCTTTTACGCTCCCGCAGCTCCTTTCACCATCGACAATGTGGTCGTGACGCTCGGCGAATATGACGCCGACGCCGATGCCGAGTTCACTCTCGACATCTACACCGTAGACGCTTACGGCACGCTCTCCGATCAGCCTGTGGCCACCTCGAAGCTCAAAGGTAGCGAGATCACCGGCAACGGCTTCTACAACGCCGTCTTCCACCTCGACGAGCCTTACAATCTTGACTCCAACGTGCTCGTGCTCGTCAGCGGCTTCGCCGAGACCGACAAGGTGCGTGAGTTTGCAGGCTGCACTCAGTCGCTCGACAATGACGCCGAACACAACTACGCCTACATGATGTTCAAGTTCTCGAACGGAAGCACAAGGCTCTACTCCGCATCCGATGCCCTTACGGACTATTCTTCGGCTCTGCTAATCAGCTTCGACGGCAACTTCCACACTCTCCACGCCGAGAAAGAGGTGCTTGACCTCGATCCATACGAAAATGTCGGTGAAGTTGTCCTTGCAAGCAGCAGCAAGCCTGAGAAATGGTTTATTGTCGACGACGAGAACATAGCAGTGAATGCCGGGGGAACCGATTACGATTGGCTTAAGGTCACTCCCGTGGCAAAAGAGGACGGCACATACGCAGTGCATTTCTCCGCCGCACCCAATGTTGACGACCGCGAGAAGACCGTGACACTCGGCAACGGGGGCGCCACAACCAAGGTGCTTGTGCGCCAGATGGGCACCAGCGGCATCGGCGGTGTTAGCGTGAAGGCTTCAGGCATCCGTGGCGGCAAGGGCGAGATCACAGTCAGCGGCCTTGCAGGACAGAGCGTCGTGATCGTTGACGCCGCAGGAATGACAGTTGTAAGCGACCGCAGCTCATCCGCGACAGCGACCTACACCGTGGCTCCCGGTTTCTATATCGTCAAGGCCGGCGACAAAGTGGCCAAGCTCATCGTGAAATAAACCGCATTCCGCGAATCCTTACAGGCGGCTTTGGCATGATGTCAAGGCCGCCTTTCTTTAGGGTTCTTAGGGTCGTTAAAGAGAAAAGGTGGAATCCGTCGCCGGACTCCACCTTTCGGTTGTTTTATGTATCAGTTTGGGATTAGTCGAGGTGAGGACCTGCCTTTGCAAGCTCCTTGCCGTCCTTGTGGCCTTCGAACTTCTTGAAGTTCTTAATGAACATGCCGGCAAGCTCCTTGGCTTTCTTGTCCCACTCAGCGGGATCAGCGTAGGTGTCGCGGGGATCGAGGATCTTGGGATCAACGCCGGGAAGCTCTGTGGGCACTACGAAGTCGAAGTAGGGGATCGTCTTTGTGGGAGCCTTCAGGATGTCGCCATTGAGGATATCATCGATGATACCGCGGGTGTCGCGGATCGAGATACGCTTGCCTGTGCCGTTCCAGCCTGTGTTCACGAGGTAAGCCTTTGCACCGGATTTCTCCATCTTCTTGACAAGCTCCTCGGCATATTTGATGGGGTGGAGCGACAGGAAGGCTGCGCCGAAGCAAGCGGAGAATGTGGGAGTAGGCTCTGTGATGCCGCGCTCTGTACCGGCAAGCTTGGCGGTGAAGCCGCTCAGGAAGTAGTACTTGGCCTGCTCGGGAGTAAGGATCGAAACGGGAGGAAGCACGCCGAAAGCGTCGGCGGAAAGGAAGATCACCTGATCTGCGGCAGGACCCTTGCTGACGGGCTTCACGATGTTCTCGATGTGGTAGATGGGATAGCTTACGCGGGTGTTCTCGGTCACGCTCTTGTCGGCGAAGTCGATCTTGCCCTCGGCATCGACAGTCACGTTCTCCAGGAGAGCGTCGCGCTTGATGGCGTTGTAGATGTCGGGCTCGCTTTCCTTGTCGAGGTTGATCACCTTGGCGTAGCAGCCGCCCTCGTAGTTGAAGACACCCTCATCGTCCCAGCCGTGCTCGTCGTCGCCGATGAGTTTACGCTTGGGATCGGTGGAAAGAGTTGTCTTGCCTGTGCCGGAGAGACCGAAGAAGATGGCAGTGGAGGTCTCGTCCATGTTGGTGTTGGCGGAGCAGTGCATGGAAGCGATGCCGCGGAGAGGATTGAAGTAGTTCATCATAGAGAACATGCCCTTCTTCATTTCGCCGCCGTACCATGTGTTGATGATCACCTGTTCCTTCTCGGTGATGTTGAAAGCCACGACAGTCTCGGAGTGGAGGCCGAGTTCCTTGTAGTTCTCGCATTTTGCCTTGGAAGCGTTGAAGACAACGAAGTCAGGCTCGAAGTCAACGAGCTCTTCCTTGGAGGGACGGATGAACATGTTGGTCACGAAGTGTGCCTGCCATGCCACTTCCATGATGAAGCGCACTTTCAGACGTGTGGCGGGGTTGGCGCCGCAGAAGCAGTCAACCACGTAGAGAGTCTTGTCGCTGAGCTCCTTGACAGCTTTCTCCTTGAGCTTGTCCCAGACTTCGGTGGAGATAGGCTTGTTGTCGTTCTTGTATTCCTCGGTTGTCCACCATACGGTGTCCTTTGTGGTGTCGTCCATCACGAGATATTTGTCCTTGGGCGAGCGGCCGGTGTAAACGCCGGTCATCACGTCTACGGCGCCGAGGTCGGTGAGATAGCCTTTCTCGTAGCCGGTGAGAGAGGGATCCATCTCATATTTGAAAAGATCTTCATAAGAAGGGTTGTAGATCACCTTCTTCACATCCTTGATGCCATACTTGGCAAGATCCAGATTTGCCATAAATTCTAATAATATAATGGGTTAAAAATTTGTTCTATCAATTTAAACAATCTTCGCGCCCGATTGTTTGGGGCGAAATATGTTTTCACACTCATTGCGTTTTACGCCGCAAAATTACAAAAATTCCCTGAATTAAAGAAATTTTTCCTTAATTTTCTCAACTCATTCTTGTGCATTCATGTGAAAGGAAACTGCGTCAAAAGCGCGGAGCGCTGAAACAACTGTTAACCGCTTGCGGAACGAGCGCCAGCGAGTGAAGCTGGCGGACGAGACAAAAACCATATACAGAGCTGCGGAACTGCGAATCAATAGATTGACTGACAATGTTTTCCGACAGCTTCGCTCGCTTTGCAATCGGTTAATCAAAGGATTTGCGGCTCCACTGCTTTTGGCACATCTTCTCAGACTACGTTCTTACACCTTTATATAAAGGTAAAATCCCCGCCGTGTCTCCGGGAAGACGCGGCGGGGATCCGTCTCAGTTATGAAAAGTTGCTTTTTTACTTCACGATAACCTTGGTGGTTGTGCCGTTGGCAAGGCGTACGATGTAGATGCCTGCTGCCACGCGGTCGAGTGTGTTGACACGCATACCGCCGATGCTGTAGACCTCTGCACCCTCGGGAGCCATGATATGGCCGCCGACAACCTTGACGCCCTCGGCGCCGAAGCCGATGCTCTCGATGCCGTCGAGAATATACTCTTCCGTGGTGATGTCGGAATTGAGTGTCTCGTCAGTGTTGTTGCGCACATAAGCACGGACAGTGTAGACGCCGTCGTTGGGAAGTGTGAATGTCACTGTCGCGCCGTCGCCCTCGAACCATGCGCTGGTACCGATGCTGTAGAGGATGGTGCCCGCGCCGTTGAGGTTGGGATTAGTGATGGTCACGGTGACAGGCTCTGTCTCACCCTCGGGAGTGGTGAAGGTGATTGTGGGAGCCGCGAGCTTCACGGCCTCGGCTGTGATCTCGTATGTACCCTCGGTTGTAGCGCTGACGCTCTTGGTTCCGAGCTTGCAATATACGCTGTATGTGACGGTGCCGGGCTGAGTAAGCTCGATCTCGACATAGTTCTCGTCGGAAGTCTTCTCCTCGCCGTTGATGGTGTATATCATCTGCACACCCTCATAATAGTTCTGGCTTGCGATTACCATGCGCAGAGGGAGCTTGTTGGCCGGAGACTCTACCACTTCGTCGTCAGCGTCGAGGAACTCGACATAGGGAGCGGCGAGGTTGTAGCGGATCTCGCCCTCGATCATGCAATCGAACTCGGCATATGTTTCGTTACCATCGACATACTGCACAACGCTGACACCCCACAGGCCGCTCTCGCCGAGAGTGACGGTGTAGGTAGCCTCGGTTGTCTGGTAGTCGTTGCTCGATCCGTTGTCCATATTGGCCACTGAGATATAGAGTGCCTGACCGGGATAGGGATTGGTGATGACAACTGTGACGGGAGCCTTGTCCTCTGCGACTGTAGCCTGATTTGCCACGGGAGCGCCGTCCTTGTCGGTTGCGACGAATGTCGGCTCCTTGGGTTTGGCCGGGAGCACGGTGAATGTACCCTCGACAGTCTGCGAGGTGCCGGTGAGCTTGCTGCCGTTGTAGGAAGCGATATATGCCTTGTAGCGGTATTCGCCTGCCACGTTGATGACAGCCTCGACATTCTCGTCGCTCTTGGTATATTCGGGATCTGTCTCGGAGGTAGTGATAAAATAGTAGATCGAGGAGTTTGCTCCGGAAGGATTCTGATTCTCGATGTTGAAGGTCACGGGAGCCTCGGCACTGGTTGTCTCGATTGCGTTGCCCTCGGCATCGGTGAAGCTGATGATGGGATCAATGTAGGTCTGGACAACGTCGCCCTGGATTGTGAACGAGAATTCGGCATAAGCGTCTTTGCTCATGTCGGCATTCATCACCATGGCACTGATGTAGTAGAAGCCGGGATCCTTGGGGAACAGGCGGGCGTTCCATGTTGAGCCGGTGAAGTTCTCTACAGTCTCGAATTCCTGAAGATTGTCCAGATCATCAGCGGAGGGAGCTTTCATCACATACACAGTCATTGTAGTGTCGGCATTGGGATTCTCAACGGAGATGTAGACGGGAGCGTCTGCCTGTGCGATCGAGCTGCCGTTTTCAACAGATGCCATATCAGTCGACATGTAGGCCTCGATCACGGGAGCCTGCAGTTCGGTCTGACCGGCCACGACGATAAGCTTATAGGCGGGATAGTTGTCGCCCATGACGTAGTCATTGCCGCCATTGACGATGCGGATCTCGGTCTCGCCCACGCCGTTAAGCGTCACTGTGCCGTCGGGAGCGATGGTCGCGACGTCTGTATTGGAGCTCTGGTAGACAACGCCGAACCAGTAGGTCTCTTTCTCGGCTGCAGGCTCTACGGTGTAGGTAGGATAGTTGTTGGTCTGACCCATTGTAGCGGTGAAGGCACCCTCTGTGAGACCGGAGAATGTCACGGTGAAGTGGATCTTGTCAACTACAAGCGCGTAGGTGGCCTCCTTGTCAGTGTCGTATTTGGCACTGATGGTTGTGCTGCCGGGCTTGAGTACGGTTACTTTGCCCGCATTGTCGACGGTGGCTACATTTGTGTCGCTCGAAGCGTAGGTCACAGCCACATTGTCGGGATTCGACAGAGTGGGAAGCGTATAGGTGCCGGCGGAATTGAAAGTAACCTGAGCGGATGTTGCGCTCCAGGCCACATTGCTGGTCACGGCGGCGGGAAGCACCGTCAGCTCATAGTTGAAGTTGTCGGCGGCGATGAAGGGATTGCCTGCACCCCAGATATAACCGATGCGGCATGTGCCGGGATTTACGAGTGTGATCTGACCGTCGGCGGCGTTGATGGTGGCTACATTGCCGGTGAAACCTTCGGCGGGAGCCTGGGCGAACGCGTCGTAGACGGTGCCGAGGAGTTCATAGCCCTCGGCAATCTTGATCGTGGGGAATGTGTTGTTCGCGCCGATAGTGGCGGTGTACTTCAGATCTGTCGTTCCCTCCCATGTGATAAGCTGCTGGGCGATCATATTGACCACGCCCACAGTTAGAGTATAGCTGACGGTCTTTGTGCCCGCTGTGGCTGAGATAGTCACTTCACCGGGCTTGATGAGAGTCACCTTACCGTTGGTGTCGATAGTGGCAAGCTCCGTGTTACTTGAGGCATATGTCACGGCTACATTGTCGGGATTGTTGAGTGTGGGAAGCTTGGACGCGTAGTTCGGTTCCCAGGTGAAGTTCACGCTCTCAGCGCTCCAGCTGATGTTGGCCTCCTGGGCGACCGCGGTGAACTTGGTGGGATAGATCTGAAGGGTCGTACCATACACGCAAACAAAACCCTCGACGTCATACTCGCCGGCCTCGGTGGGAACATCCACGCCCGCGAAACGATAGAATACGGCTATATTGTCGGTACCTTGGGTAAGCGTCTTTGCGGTAGGATCGAAAGTGGCCTTCGCCACCTTCACATACTTGTTCATGTCGGAGGCTGTGATGGCGCTTATCGCCGTCACCACTGGCGGCGGCGCGGTGCCTGTGCCTGGAGTCAGGATGGCCACGTTGGAGTTGGTCATCTCTATAAGATTCTTATAATCGGCATAGTCGCCCTTGAGACCCGTGAGGGTCTGGCCCGGCGTGTGGTTGTTCTTCACGGCGTAGACGAGAAGCGAGCCTGTGGCATCCTGCACGTAGGTGTACTGGTAGCCGGTGCCGTCGGCCTTGGTGTTGGCGTTGTAGGAAACAGTCACCTCGCCGGTGATCTCATATACATTGGTCTTGTCGGCGGCGGCTTTGGTCAGCCACTCGGCGATGTTGGCACACTTGTTGTTGAAATAGGTGTAGGTAGCCTCAGCCACACCGCTGTCTGTCATGCCTGACTTCACGGCGAAAGCCTTCACTGTGGTAGTGGAGGAGATGTGGATGGGATCTCCGGCATACATGTCGCCAATTACAGCCTGCGGCTGGGTGCCGTCGGTGGTGTAGTAGATAGTCGCACCCTCGGTAGCGCAGGAGAGCGTCAGATCGAAAGGCTCGGAGAAGCTACCGGCATCCTTGGAGAATGTAGGGGCGGCCACGGTGTTGGCGGCGGCAGCCTCATAGGTGACTGTCACCGATTTAACAACGATACGCTTTGTCGCGGCAATTTTAAGGGTTGCTATCTCCGACCCGTCGAGGTTGAATGTGTAGTCGGCAAAATCATCTGCCATGGCTACAGCTGTTGCGCCGTTGACGGATATCTTGGTATTTCCGGAATCAGCATATTTATTTGTTGATGCGTTATACCAGCTGGCGGCATTAACTACAATTTTTGTTGCCTTGACCTTACCTGTGGAGGAAAGATTGAATTCGATGGCTCCGTTAGCTTTTGAGGAAGAAAACTTCAAACCGTTGATCGCCGGAGCATAGACATTGTTTGTCGCCTTGATTCCGGAGAGATAGTCGGCTCCGGATGCTATAATGCTTGAGAGCGATGTAGAGGTGCTGATCGTTCCGGATGGATCGCTGTCTGCTGTCTTGAACGTTATGGTGTATGACTGCTCCGCGGATCTGGCAGCAATACCCAACGTCAACACACATAGAAAAGCGAGTAATAGTTTTTTCATGTTGTTGTTGGTTTAGTTAATTATGTTGGTTTTGTCTTTTGCTTATGATCTGTAATGTATGTGTAATCAGCATATTACACACTAAACGAACGACCGCCGGACGCACTCGTTCGCGCATGGTGCTGCCATGCTTTGCAAAATTATATCATTCTCCGCACATCCACAATATTTTACGTCTATAATAAATATGTTGTTCAACATATTTCCACCGGCGCCCTCAGGAACTCCGCCGCAACACATCCGGTATCGTGCTGAAAAACTGCGTGAGCGGTTTCTATATCGATAGCCGACGGATTCGCTGCGCTCATCCGTCGGAAGCATATCATCACCAACACAACCCTTTACGGGTTGTTTTCTATCGACCATATTGTCGGGTCGGCCTTGTCGCACGTATGAATTTGTCAATAAGGCTGTTGCGCCACGCACGACAAAAAGCCTGTAAGGCTGAACCGACAATAGCCCGGCAGCGTAAGCTCCGGGAATCGCGTACACACCATATATAAAGCCCTGTAGGGGCGATCCGAACGCAATTTTGGGTCGGTCCTACAGACCTCATTTTCATTGTAATGTCATCTTTCCCGGAGTTTACACTCCGGGCTATTGTCTTTTCGGCCTTACAGGCCTTTGCCTCATCGAGGGGGGATTGTCGCGTCGGGCGCAAAATTTTGCGCCCCTACACGTTCGGGTGGCTGTCGCTACCCACCTCTTTATGGCTTAGTTACGGGTGGAAGATCATTTCCGCAGAGGGGCGATGTCGGTGCCCTTGTCGAGGAAGTGGTCGCCGGTGGAGCGGACGATGTTCTCGTAGTAGGTCTTGTCGTAGCCGGGGAATTCGGGATAGACAGGCATTCCGTCCTCGCTGTAGATAAAGCGGTGGTTCTCATCTACTTTCTTGCGGTTGCCGTCCATGAAGCGCACGAGCAGGAAGGTGGCGAGGTCGCGGTATGAGTCGGTGACATCCTTGGCTATCGAGGCGCCGTCGGCGTTGAGACGCGAGGTGAGCGCCGCAGGGTCGGAAGCCGCGAGCGCCACGTATTCAGCCTCCTTTGCGGCTCGCGTAGCCTCAAGATCCTGCTCGATCTTCCCCTGCACGCGGCGAATGTCGGGAATCATCAGGTCGTAGCGGTTGTAGGCCTGATTGGCCACCCAGTTGTTCATCCAGAAGTTGGAGGTCATGGAGAATGTGTTCATGTCGCCATTGCCGTGTGCGAGCTCGGCGGGAATCTCGGTCATGCCGCAATACATCGGCATGTAGACACATGTGTTGGCATCGTCGGTACCGAACCACAGAACGCCTCCTACAGCGTCGGGCATTCCGGCGCGGCTCTGCGAAACGAAACTCCAGCCGGTCTGCTGCGTGGCGATGGCGCGTTCGTTGACATATTTCTTGCCGTCGACCTCAAAGTTCATGGGGCGCCAGCGGTAAGGCACATGGTTGGGACCGGCGCCTATGTCGGTCGTCATCTCGAAGGGTGTATCCTCGAAATGGTCGCGCATACGCTCCTTCATATCCGCGAGGGTCACTTTCTTTGTGGGGAAAATATAGAGCGGCATCGGCTCAGCGGATTCACCGTTGCACCATGCGAAATATTTCTCTGCCTCAGGATTGAAGCGACGGAAGTAGCTCCACACGCGTGCGTCGCATCCGCGCAGGGCGCCGTAATCGAGCTGAGCGTAGACGTCGGCGAACGCGAAGTCCTCATCCTTGCCGGTGAAATAGCCGCGCTTGCGGGCAAAGGAGATGAGATCCTTGCTATAGCGCACGTTTTCCTTGTCCTTGAGGTTGACTTTGCGGATTCGCGGCTGGTTGGCATGACCGGAGATCGCACCGTCGGGGATACGCACGGCGATCCAGACGGCACCTTTCTCGGCGCCCTTGCCGATCATCTCCATGACCCAGACCTCGTTCTTGTCGGCGATGGAAAATGATTCACCCTCGGAGGCGTAGCCATATTTCTGCACGAGGTCGGTCATCACGTCGATGGCCTCGCGTGCGGTCTTGGCACGCTCCAGAGCCACATACATGAGCGAGCCGTAGTCCATGACGGATCCGCCGGTGGTATCCATCAGCTCCTCGCGGCCACCCCAGGTGGATTCGGCGATGACGAGCTGATGCTCGTTCATGTTGCCCACGCGGTTGTAGGTATGGGCGACTTCGGGAATCTTGCCAAGATATTTATTGGTGTCCCATTCGCGGATCTCGCGCATGGCACCTTTGGGATGGTCGGCGGCGGCACGGTGATATAGTTCGCCGTAAAGATTGTGGGAATCAGCGGCATACGTCACCATCACGGAGCCGTCGGCGGTGGCTCCCTTCGTGGCTATGAGGTTAGTACAGGCATCTGCCGCAATGGGCAGGAGGATGGCGGCGGAGGCCATGGCACAGAGGCCGAGTTGTTTCAGATGTGTCATAGATCAGAATATGTTTTGAGGCAAAGTTAGCACGAAATTTATCAATTTCCAACACCTTCTCCCCGGAGCCGGGGCGCGATGTCGCAGTTTTTTTGTAGTTTTGCGCTATGAAGACATTCAGGAAACTGATTTTGCCGCTGCTACTTGCAGTGGTCTTTTCGCTTCAGGCGCAGGAGCCGGCACCGCGCATCTCGCTGGTGACGGCGGATCCGGGACCCGAGGTTTTCGAGCTTTACGGCCATCAGGCTGTCAGGGTGCAGATGCCTGACGGCACTGACCTCGTCTATAACTTCGGACTTTTCGACTTCAACGCTCCCAATTTCGTCTATCGCTTCGTAAAGGGTGAGACCGACTATATGTCGGGCGCCTTCCCCACGCGTTTTTTCCTTGAAGACTACGAGGCGCGCGGATCAAGGGTCACGGAGCAGGAACTCAACCTCCGCCCTTCCGAAGCATGGAAAATGGTGACGCTCCTTGAGGAGTCCGTAAGGCCGGAAAACTCTACCTACCGCTACCGCTACTGCACCAACAACTGCGCCACACGTATCCTCGACATCATGGAGGCGTCGCTTGAATCGAAGCCGCAATATCCGGCCGTCGAGGATGGCGAGGCGCAGACATACCGCGAGACGATGCGCCGCTACGACGTCAACTATCCCTGGTACGGACTCGGCGTGGACATCGCGCTGGGATCAGATGTCGACAGGCCGATAACCTCCCGGGAGCGTATGTTCGTGCCGGTGGAGCTGCGCAAGACAGCGTCGGCCACGACGCTTGCCGACGGACGCCGCCTCGTCAGTGAAGAGCGTCCCCTCGTGGAAGGGTGCGGCGACGTGACCGAGCCGGCCACACCCCTGCTGCTCGCGCCGCGCTTCTGGGCGTGGGTGCTGCTTCTCGGCTCGCTTATAGTGATCTACAGGGCGATGCGCCGGGGATGGAAGAGATGGCGATGGTGGGCGTCGCTATGGTTCGCCATGACAGGATTCGCGGGATGCCTGAGCATGTTTCTGATCTTCATTTCGGTCCACGAGGCCACGTTTCCCAACATCCTGGGCTGGTGGCTCAATCCTCTCTGGCTCGTGGTAGCGACGACGGTGTGGATGCCCCGCGCACGCAATTTCACCAAGTCGCTGCTGACCATGCTCAGCGTGATGACCGGAGCCATGCTGCTCGCCTGGAACTTTGGCGCGCAGCATGTCAACACTGCCCTCATGCTGCTGTGTATCAATACACTTGTACTCTCCGTAAGCTATATTCTCACCGGCAAACGCAACCATGAGCCGAAACGATACCCATAACGCCGACCTTATCTCCTCGCGCCGTGTGCCACCGCTTATGAGGATAGCGCTCGCGCCCTTGGGATGGACGCTCGACGCCTTGTCGCTGCTTCCGCTCCGGACGCTGTATCCGCTGGCGGACATACTCGGATTCGCGGCATGCCATGTCGTGCGCTACCGTCGCAGGCTCGTGGAGCGCAACATCGCCGACTCCCTGCCGCATCTCTCCGCCAAAGAGCGAAAAAATACTGTACGGCGATTCTACCGCCGTCTCGGCGACTATTTCGTGGAGACAATCAAGATGCGCACGATGAGCGAACGGCAGATGAAACGACGCATGACATTCGAGGGTACGGAGCTTGTGGACAATTACTTGCGTCAAGGACGCGAGATCGTGATCTACACCTCGCATTTCGGCAACTGGGAATGGATCACCTCCATGGGACTTTGGTGCGAAAGCTATCCCGGTGAGATCTTCGCCCACGTCTATCGTCCGCTGAAACAGCCGTGGTTCGACCGCTGGTGGCTGCGGCTGCGCGGCCGTTACAACCGTTCCATTCCGATGCGCAACGTTCTGCGTCAGCTCCTTACGTGGCGGCGCGACGGACGCCGCTGGATCACCGGATTCCTCAGCGACCAGAAGCCGTCGCACGCCGGAACGGTGAGGAATGTGGAGTTTCTCGGACGCGAGACGCCTTTCATCTTCGGCACCGAGGAACTGGCGCGCAAGCTTGGCGCAGTCGTGATGCTTTTTGACACAGAAGTGAAAAGCCGTGGCCGGTACCATAGCACCATCCGTCTGCTCACCGACGATCCCGCATCGCTTCCCGAAGGGGAACTCACACGCCTCTACGCCGCCAACCTCACAGAGCAGATCCGCCGCTCCCCCGAAGCCTACCTCTGGAGCCACAACCGCTGGCGCCTGAAACCCTGACGCCCCGCCAACCACCGTAATGAAAATCGGCCAACTGCCATAACAAAAATCGGCCAACTGCCCTAACAGATCTATTTATCTAATTTATATATAAACAATTAGCCTTCTTGAAAAAGATGGTGATTTTGACTTAAAAAAATAGTTCATTATTGTTCCTCTTGTACGAAAAAACAGCGTAGAAAGATACGACGGAGCGTCGGCAGACGCGAAATCATGATTAACGCCGTGTGAAGCTTCGGCAGAAGCGAGCGCGGTGGGATTCGCTGTCGGAAGAAATAGCTTCGGAGATGCACGCCAAACATAGGCTACCCAATCTCGACATCGCAACTACACAGCTCTACAGTCACTGATTTCAGAAGAGATGTATGACCGCTGCCACAGCATATAAAGGATACGATAACATACGATAATAAATGTAATGAGGTGTTGAGGCAACAATCGGGGCGGAAAAGCGTTTAATATTTGTGATGCACAGATACAATCGTCGTTTCCAAACATTGTTACGGCCATAAATTCTCTGTTTCCTATGATGTCAACCGACGAAAAAGTGAAATATTGGGCTGAACTCTCGGATTATGATTTCGAGACAGCCAAAGCCATGCTTGAAACGCATAGGTTTCTTTACGTCGGTTTCATGTGTCATCAGGTCATAGAAAAATCTCTGAAAGCATTTTGGACGAAGATGCTTGACGAGCCTCCATTGAAGATTCATCATCTCTCTCGACTTGCCCATAGAAATGGCCTGATCGACCTTATGTCGGAGGAACAGATTGACCTTATCGATCGCCTCGAACCTCTAAATATCGAGGCACGCTATCCCTCATATAAACAGCGACTCATGGCATCTCTGACTGAGGAGTACTGCAAGAAATTGTTGTCTTAAACCGAAGAATTGCATGTATGGATAAAAAACAGGCTATAGAACTGGCAAGGAAATACAAGGCTCTCGTAGCCGCCCACGTGCCGGTGAAGGCGCTCTACCTTTTTGGATCCTACAGCAAGGGAAACCACACGGAAGAGAGTGACATAGACATCGCCGTGGTCGTGGAAAGGCATAGCGACAATTACTTTGAGGACACTCCTCTCCTGTGGCGCATAGGACGAAAGGTGAGCTATCTAATCGAGCCTGTGCTGCTCACGGAAGACCATGACAATCCTCTTTACTCCGACATCATAAAGACAGGCATACTGATTTAGACAATTTAAAAGCGGAACATCAGGATAAGATGCAACAGTTAAGATCAGGTCGTTTCAACAGGTTCGCGGGCGCGGTGGTGATGAGCCTCGTGGCGCTCCAAACACTGTCGCAGGTTTACGCGGCTTCGCTGCAGGGCGAGGCGGCGCCGTCGGCGCGTGTGGCCTCCGGCCGCAAGACGACTGACTATGCATCGCGGCCGAAGCTTGTGCTCTCGATCGTTGTGGATCAGCTGCGCACCGACTATCTCGAATATCTGCAGCAGCTGATGGGCCAGGAAGGATTCCGCCGCCTGATGACTCAGGGCGTCTATCTGCGCGACGTGGATTTCGGCGTGAGCGGACTCGACGCCGTGAGCGGCACTTCGATGATCTACACCGGAGCGTATCCCAACGTCAACGGCGTCACCGGAGCCTCGCGCTACGATGCGCAGGCACTCAGGAACGTACCCTCGCTGCAGTCGGCCACCGCGGGATATTCTCCCGAGAACCTGAAACTTTCCACCATTTCTGACGAGGTGGCCATCGACGGTGCCGGACTGGCGACCATCTATGCCATAGCCGCCGATCCGCAGCAGGCCGTAGTGATGGCGGGACACGCCGGAACCGGAGCGTTCCATCTGGATGCTTCACGCGGCAACTGGGCGACACTCCCCTACTACGGCGACAATCAGCAGGCTTCGTTCATGCTCTCGCGGCGTCCGTCGCTGTCGGCGCGCATCGACACTATGCAGTGGAAGCCGCTCCTTTCCGACCTTTCGAAATATCCGGGGATTCCGGCGCAGAAACGCCAGTATCCCTTCCGCCATACCTTCCCCTCGCGCGCCCGCGACGTCTACGACATGTTCGCGGCTTCAGCGCGATGCAACGAGGAGGTGACAACGCTCGCCATCGACTGCATCAGGACACTGTCGATGGGAAAGCGCGATGTCATCGACATGCTCAACATCGCCTACACGGCGGCACCGTTCAAATATGTGAAGGACGGCGACTATCGTCTTGAGCTTGAGGACACTTATCTTCGTCTCGACCTTCAGTTGGCGCGGCTGCTCAACGCCGTCGACCAATATGTGGGTGCCGACAACGCAGTCGTGATGCTCACATCAACAGGCTATTACGACGATGCCACTCCCGTCGACGCACGCTACCGCATCCCTGCGGGCGATTTCTCGGCGCGGCGTGCCATGTCGCTGCTCAATTCCTTCTATTGCGCGCGCTACGGCAACGCCGACTATGTCGCAGCCTACGAGAACGGCCGCTTCCACCTCAACCGCAAGCTCCTGCAGCAGCGCGACATCCCCTTGACGGAGGCCGCCGAGGCCGGCAAGGATTTCCTGGAACGCATGAGCGGCGTGGCCGAGGCCTACACCACCGAAGAAGTGACATCCTCATCACTTCCGGCGCTCCAGCCGCTGCAGCGCATCACCGATCCGCGCGAGGGAGGCGACATAATCATCTCAGTGACACCCGGCTGGAACCTTATCGACGACACCCGCGTGCCCTCCACGACGACACCCGTGAGGCTGTCGGCCACGGAGACGCCCGCATTCTTCATGGCGCCGTCGCTCACCGCAGTCACAATCGACACACCAGTCGACGCCACCGCGCTGGCGCCCACGTTCAGCCGCATTCTCCGCATCCGTTCGCCCAACGGAGCGGCCGCGAAACCTGTGAAGCTTGACGCTTCCAGATGACATTCCTCCCTCCCATTTCCCTCCCAAATCAGTAATTTAGAGAGTTTTCGATGGCTATTCGACAAAAAATAGCTATCTTTGCCCGAATTTAGGCCGACGAGCTTTGTCGGGCTCCATAATTTTTCAAAACAAAATGGCTTTTAGCAACATACTGAAAAAGATATTCGGCGACCAGAGCGAACGCGCCGTGAAACCGCTGTGGGATCGTCTCCGCAAGGAGATCAACCCCATATCGGCTGAAATACAGAACATCAGCAACGACGAGCTGCGCCACCGCATTGACGTCATCCGCGACGACATCCGCGGCGAGGCTGGAAAATACAAACAGCAGATCGAGGAGACCCGACAGGAGATCGAGACCCTCGACTACGACAAGCGCGAGCCGCTGTGGAAGAAGATCGACGACCTCAAGGAGGAATACTTCGAGCTGTATGCCAAGAAACTCGACGCCGCCCTTCCGGAGGTCTTCGCAATCGTGAAGGAGACGGCACGCCGCTTCAAGGAGAACGACACCATCGAGGTCACCGCCACAGCAGCTGACCGCGAGCTGGCAGCGCAGGGCAAAGACTTTATTACCATCGACGGCGACAAGGCGATCTACAAGAACGAGTGGATGGCCGGCGGCAACCTCATGAAGTGGGACATGGTCCACTACGACGTGCAGCTCATCGGCGGTCAGGTGCTCCACGGCATCCTGCGCGACGGCAAGAAGGCATCCAACAACATCGCCGAGATGGCCACCGGCGAGGGCAAGACCCTCGTGGCGACGCTTCCGGTGTTCCTCAACGCCCTCACGGGCGAGGGCGTGCATGTCGTCACCGTCAACGACTACCTGGCCAAACGTGACTCCGAGTGGATGGGGCCGATCTATCAGTTCCATGGCCTGACGGTCGACTGTATCGACAAGACACAGCCCAACTCCCCCGAACGCCGCGCCGCCTATCAGGCCGACATCACCTTCGGAACCAACAACGAGTTCGGTTTCGACTATCTGCGCGACAACATGGCTCTGCGCACCTCGGAGCTGGTGCAGCGAAACGACCATTATTACGCCATCGTCGACGAGGTCGACTCCGTGCTTATCGACGACGCCCGCACCCCTCTCATCATCTCCGGTCCCGTGCCCAAGGGTGACGACCAGATGTTCGAGCAGTATAAGCCCAACGTCGTCAAGGTTGTCAGCGCCCAGCGCGACCTTGCCCAGAAGCTCCTCATCGAGGCCCGAGGCAAGATCGAGGCCGCACAGAGCGGCGATCCTGCGAAAATCGCTAAATTCAACAATCCCGAGTCCGACAAGCCGATGACTGCCAAGCAGCTTGAGGAGGAAGGCGGACTCGCACTGTTCCGTGTCTTCAAGGCACTTCCCAAATATCAGCCTCTCATCAAGTTCCTCTCGCAGGACGGCATGAAGCCCCTGCTCCTCAAGACCGAGGCCAAATACATGCAGGACAACAACCGCGAGATGCCCAAGGCCGTCGAGCCGCTATATTTCGTGATCGACGAGAAAAACCATTCCATCGAGCTGACCGACAAGGGCATCGAGGTGCTGACAGGCTCCGTCGAGGATCCTGAATTCTTTGTGCTTCCCGACATCGCGGGCGAGCTTTCGCAGGTCGACAACGAGGATCTCACCGACGAGGGGAAGAAGGAGAAAAAGGATACGCTCCTATCCAACTACGCCGTCAAGGCCGAACGTCTGCACACAGTCAACCAGCTCCTCAAGGCCTACACGCTCTTCGACCTCAATGTGGAATACGTCATCGACGACAACAAGATCAAGATTGTCGACGAGCAGACAGGACGTATCATGGAGGGACGCCGCTACAGCGACGGTCTACATCAGGCCATCGAGGCCAAGGAGGGCGTCAAGGTGGAAGCCGCGACACAGACCTTCGCCACCATCACCCTGCAGAACTACTTCCGCATGTACCGCAAGCTCGCGGGCATGACCGGTACCGCCATGACCGAGGCCGGCGAGTTCTTCGACATCTACAAGCTTGAGGTCATCGAGATCCCGACCAACCGTCCGGTCATACGTCAGGACATGAACGACCGCGTCTACAGGACCAAGAAAGAGAAATATGCCGCCGTAATCGACGAGATCGAGAAGATGGTCTCGCTCGGCCGTCCGGTGCTCGTCGGCACCACCAGCGTCGAGATATCCGAGCTTCTCTCCAAGATGCTCACACTGCGCAAACTCCCGCATCAGGTGCTCAACGCCAAGCTCCACCAGAAAGAGGCTGAGATCGTGGCCCAGGCCGGCAAGCCCGGCACCATCACCATCGCCACCAACATGGCCGGCCGCGGTACCGACATCAAGCTCACCCCCGAGGTGAAGGAAGCCGGCGGACTCGCCATCATCGGCACCGAGCGCCATGAGTCGCGCCGTGTCGACCGCCAGCTGCGCGGTCGTGCCGGACGTCAGGGCGACCCCGGATCCTCCGTCTTCTTCGTCAGCTTCGAGGACACCGTGATGCGCCTATTCGCCTCCGAGCGCGTGGTCAAGACACTCGACCGCCTCGGATTCAAGGAGGGCGACATGATCGAGAGCAAGATGGTCAACCGCTCCATCGAGAACGCACAGAAACGCGTCGAGGAGAACAACTTCGGCATCCGCAAGCACCTTGTGGAGTATGACGACATCATGAACGCCCAGCGCAAGGGCGTCTACGGACGTCGCCAGAACGCCCTCAAGGGCGAGCGCATCGGCACCGACATCGCCAACATGTCCTACGAGATCGCTCAGGAGCTTGCTTCCGACTTCGCCGCCGATTTCGACGCCCTCAGCGAGGAATACAATAAAAAATTCGCTCTGGAGCTCCCATTCAGCCGCGACGAGTTCGCAAAATTAGGTCAGCAGGAAGTGACCGACGCCCTCGCCGACAATCTCCTCTCCTCCATCAACCGCAACAAGGAGCGTATGGTCGAGCGTGCCATGCCCTACGTCCGCGACTTCATCGACGTAAAGCAGGCAAAAGGCATGGTCGGTTTCCCCGTGAGCGTCGGCAACAAGTCGATGCAGCTCCGCACCGACCTTCAGGAAGCCTACGACAGCGAGGGACGCACCCTCGCCAAGGACTGGGAGAAGACAGCCCTGCTCCGCTCAATCGACAAGAGCTGGCAACAGCAGCTCCGCGACATGGATGAGCTGCGCCACTCCGTGCAGAACGCAAGCTATGAGCAGAAGAATCCCCTCGACATCTACCGTATCGAGGCCTACGAGCTCTGGAAGAGCATGCTCTATGAGATGAACGCACGCTCCATCAAGGATCTCGTGCGCGCCAAGATCGCCCTCCCCGAGTTTGAGGAACTTCAGGCCGAGATAGCACGCCGTCAGGCCGAGAACGAGCAGCGTCAGCGCCAGACGCAGGCCATGAACGCCAACTACAGCGGATTCTCCTCCACCGCCTCCTTCAGCGGCACCGGCAACGCTGCCTACCGCCAGAGCCAGCAGGACGCCGACAAGGACGCCCGCGAGGAAGAACGCCGTCAGGAGGCCATGCGCCGCGCAGCCATGAACGCCGGACGCGCCGCAGCCAACCGTCCGCAGCCCATGCAGGCGCAGAAGAAGGTCGGCCGCAACGATCCCTGCCCCTGCGGCAGCGGCAAGAAATACAAGAACTGCCACGGCAAGAATGCCTGACGCTACTTTAGCGCGACATACCCCCCACAGAAGAGACCGAGCCCCACGCCCGGCCTCTTTTTTGCTTGTACGCTTCTTCACTTGACCCTAAAGTCCTTAAGGTTATTAAAGACTTTTCTCAGCCCGGCGTTTTGTTGCAGGGCTCTTTTTACGATGCTACAGAGCCACAACCGCGAGGCTCATTGACGAAAATGTGGCAACTGACGTATTTTCGTCAACGGAGAAGTCCTATTTCGACATTTTTTGGAACCGCAAACACAAATCACAATTATAAATAGCTGATTTTACGACTGTTTCACTCATTGACGAAAATGTGGCAACTGACGCATTTTCGTCAACGGAGAGTTTGAGATGGGGGTTAGAGGGCTTTGTTGTGGAGGGCGGCGAGGACGGCGAGCTGGGCGTCGGTCCATTCCACGGCGCGCGCCGGCAGCCAGGGGAGCGGCGTGGTACGGTCGAGGCTGACAGGGACGATGGAGACAATGCCGTGGCTCATGCACCATTCGTCGGTGTCCTCGCGTCCAGGCTCGTCGTTGATGAAGCTGCCGGTGACCATGTAGAAGGGATGGCCCGCAGGGTCAGTGTATTCGCGGTATTCGTCGCTCCATGAACTGCGGCACTGGCGCACCACCCTCATCTGCGTCGGAGCGGGATCGCAGTCGGGTATGTTGACATTGAGACACACGCCGTCGGGGAGTCCGCAGTCGAGGAGCCGTGAGCAGATCTCTCTGATAAAGGGTCCGCAGGGGGAGAAGTCGGCGTCCATGGAGTGGTTGGTGAGCGAGAATCCCACAGAGGGCACACCCATGACGCATCCCTCCATCGCGGCACCCATAGTGCCGGAATAGACAAGATTGATTCCGGCGTTGCTGCCGTGGTTGATGCCGGCCACCACCATCTGCGGCATCCGCGGCAGGATGCAGTGGTGTGCCACTTTCACGCAGTCGGCGGGCGTGCCGTTGACGGCAAACATCGGCATACCGCGATAGTCCTCCACACGCTTTACGCGCAGCGGATCCTTGACAGTGAGAGCCATCGACATGCCGGAATGGGGATGCAGCGGACAGACACACACGATGTCGGCCAAGGGGAGCAGGAAGTCGATGAGACGGCGCACGCCGGGTGCTTCGATGCCGTCGTCGTTGCTCACAAGTATAAGCGGTCGGTTGGATTCGGTTTTCATTTTCTTTTCCGTTTGAGATAGTAGTCTGTCACGATATTGCGGTCGTGGCCGGGAAGTCCGGCAAAGAGATTGCGGTCGGGAAAGTCGGTGTAAAGCTTTTTCATGCGTCGGAAGTCGCGGTGTGCGCGGAGCACGGCCATGGCCGACGACCATTGAAGCTTAAGCATCATCATGGCCCAGGCCGTCGTGTCGTAGAGAAGACGGCGGCGGAACAGAAGGCGCTTGCCCTCCCGCCGGGGCATGTTCTTGTGTAGGAGGAGCAGATTGTTGCGGAAGTTTAGGTAGACCTTTCGCGGATCGCCATGCGGCAGCGAGGCGCCGCCGATGTGGTATACGGCACTTTGCGTCACGGCCATTACCTTATAGCCTGCACCGGCAATCCTGACGCAGAGGTCGATCTCCTCCATGTGGGCGAAGAATCGTTCGTCGAGTCCGCCGACCTTGCGGTATAGGTCAGTGCGCACCATCAGCGCGGCACCGGAAGCCCACGCGACCCTCGCCGGAGCGCCGTCGTATTGTCCCTCGTCGCGTTCCACTGTATCGAAAACGCGGCCACGGCAGAATGGGAAACCGTTGCGGTCGAGGTATCCGCCCGCCGCTCCTGCGTATTCGAATCTGTCGCGCTCGCGCCATGAGAGTATCTTGGGCTGCACGGCTCCGCAGTCGGGATTAGCCTGCATGAAATCATAGAGCGGCACGAGCCATCCGGGCGTAGTCTCCACATCGCTGTTGAGAAGGACTGTGTAGCGGCTCTCGATCGTGTCGATAGCCTTGTTGTAGCCTCCCGCGAAGCCGTGGTTGGTGTCGAAACGGATAACCCTGACCGTCGGGAACTCCTTCGCAAGCATCTCCACGGAACCGTCGGTGCTTCCGTTGTCGGCCACGACGACCTCGGCGATCGAGGCAATAGGAGTGCCGTCGCCCGCAGTCCCGGCAAGATCGCCGGAAGTGTGGCTCACAACCGCAGGGAGCATCTTTTCGAGAAGTTCGCGGCCATTCCAGTTGAGTATCACGACACTTACTTCCATAACTCCGGATTGCGAAGGGTGCGTATGAAACACAAGTAGTAAAGAATTGCAGCGGAGAAGACGGCGGCGGAGAAGCTGTAGTAGACGCCGACGCCTTCAAGGTGCAGCACGGATGCGAGCAGCAGCATGACCGGAACGCCGATCAGAAGATAGCAGACAGCGGATATGCCAAACATCGGCCTGACATTGGACGTGCCTCGGAGGGCGTTGCCGTAGGTGATCTGCGTGGCGTCGCCGAACTGATAGAGCACCAACGGCAGGATCAGCATCGCGGCCGGCGCCATCACGGCGGGATCGGAGGTGAAAAGCCCGACGATGTCCTTGCCGATACTCAGGAAAATCGCGGACGCCACCACGCTGAGCAGCAGACTGAGATGCAGTCCGACGGTGCTTGTCAGCCTCATGTCACCGGCATTGCCGCGTCCGGCGCAGTTGGCCACACGGATGGCTACGGCCGTACCGACACTCATGTATGTCATGAAGCCTATCTGGCTGATGGTGAGCACGACCTGAAAGGCGGCGAGCTGATGCTTGCCATACCAGCCGCTCACCACGGCGCCGAACGCCCAGAGGAAACATTCGATTCCGGACTGGAACATCAGAGGCCACGAGGTGTTGAAGATGCGGCGCATTCCGATGTCGCCCGCAGGACCTCCGGCACGATAACCGGCGCGGTAGACACGGAAACGTCGTGCCCGGAATACGATCAGCCATATTGCGACCGCAGCCGCGACACGTGCGGCGAGTGTACTCGTTCCGGCGCCGGTGAGTCCGAGCTCCGGAGCGCCGAAACTGCCGAATATCAGGAAATAGTTGCCGACCACATTAAGCATATTGCCTCCGATGATCACCCACATGGGCGTCGCCGTGTCGTTGACACCGTTGCTTGTCTGCATGAAGGAGAAGAAGATGCCGCTCACCGGCAGCGAGGCCAGTACAAGCAGATAATAGGGGCGGATGAGAGGCATCAGCGCGGGATCCTGCCCCATCCTGTCAAGAAACAGGAACAGTATGCCCATGATGACCGTAAGCACCAGCGAGACAGCGACATTGAGCCGCAGCGCCATGCGCATGGTGCGTCCCACGCCGTCGCTGTCGCCGCGTCCGTAGAGAGCGCCGACAAGAGGCGTGATGCCTCCGGCAAATCCCATCTGCATCACGATCGGCACCACAAAGAGATTGTTGACGAAAGCGGCGGCAGCGAGTTCGTCGGTGCCGTATTTGCCGATCATCAGCGTGTCGGCAAAACCCACGAGAATCGCGCCGAGCTGAGTGACGAGCACAGGCAAGCCAAGGCGCGCGAGCGCCTTGACAGTCTGCATGTATGTGAGTCCTCCGGGAGCTGCGGTCATACGGATTATTTAGCGGTCTGCTCCTTCATGGAGTCGCTGACCACAGCATCGGCGTCAGCCCTGGAGAAGCTGTCGATGTGCTCGCTTATGCGCGAGAAGATCTCATCGACATCGCCTATGCCGTCAATGGCCTTGTAGCGTCCCTGCGCCATGTAATGGTCGCGCAAAGGCTGCGTCTGGCTGTGGTAGACGGTGAGACGGTTCTTGATGGTCTCCGGATTGTCGTCGGCACGTCCCGTCTCCTTGCCTCGGGAGATCATGCGGCTGACAAGCTCCTCGTCAGGCACTTCAAGACCGATCACTCCGTCAAGCTTCATGCCGCGCTCGGCCAGCATCTTGTCCAGAGCGTGAGCCTGCGGCACAGTGCGGGGGAATCCGTCGAATACCACACCTTGCTTGCCGGCAGCCGAACTGTCGAGCACATCGGCGAGGATGGCTACCATCAGGTCGTCGGGAATGAGCTGACCCTTCGAGATGTAGGCGTCGGCTGTCTTGCCAAGTTCGGTGCCGCGCGCTATGTGGTCGCGGAGCACCTCACCGGTGGAAATATGATAAAGAGAGTAGCGGTCAATGATCTTGGCGCTCTGAGTGCCCTTGCCGCTGCCCGGGCCTCCGAATAAAACTAAATTGGGCATAATCTATTGCGTTAAAATCAATCTTGTCTGTATGGAAAGGGTCACTCACCTTCTTCGGTGTTGACATAGATGTCGGGTAGATTGCGCGCCTTGCCGTCGAGATCCAGGCCATAGCCGATGATGAATTTGGGCTCGATGGTAAAAGCCACGTAGTCAGGCATGAATCCGGTGCGGCTGCTTGCCGGCTTGTGGAGCAGGGTCGCGAAACGCACCGACGCCGGATGGTGAGCTTTGAGATCAGCTATCATCTTCTGCGCCGTAAGTCCGGTGTCCACGATGTCCTCCACGATGACAATATCGCGCCCCTCCAGGTTGTCCGGCAAACCGATCAGCTGCTTGACGCATCCTGTGGTCGAAGTGCCGCTGTAGGAGCTGTAGCGTACGAAGCTGATGCTTGAATCATTGATGCCGACACAGCGAAACAGATCGGCGGCGAAGATGAACGCGCCATTCAGCACACAGAGAAACAGAGGATTGCGTCCTTCGTAGTCGCGGCGGATCTCAGCCGCCACGCGTTCGACCTCGCGGGCTATCGTCTCGCGACGCAGGAAAGGTCTGAAAGAGAGACCGTTGACCGAAACCGTAGCTTCGCCAGACGATGTTCCCTCGTTATTGTTCGGAGTAGGATTCATGGATTGCCTGAGATTTTGAGATCGTTTGAATTAAGAAAATCTGACGCAAAGTTAGCAAAAAAGCCTGATAAAACCGCACGCTTAAATCCGGTTAATACTTCGACTGAGAATTTCAAGAGCTTCCATAATCTTATCAAAGGACGGGGCTTCACCCATAATCATGTTCGCCACTGTATTTTTGTAATCTGTCTCCCATTTCGCCCTGATTTCATCTTCCGGAATTATCTTAATCGAACCTTTCCGCAACGTATCATAATCAAATCCTTTCAGACCAATGAATTTTCTCCGATGTTCAATCACAGAATCGTATAAGCCGTCATCCACAAGAGCTTCTTCAGCAATTTTAGTCTGCATAATGCGGTACACATCATATAGATGCCTTGACATTCTCTCAATCCTTATTTCTGATGATGGCTTGGAAAACTCTTCATGGAGCAGGAAAAGCTTTTCCAGAAATGTGCGCTGAGTATAGTACTCCCCGTTTTTCGACAGGGGTTTAAACTTAAATAAATTTCAGAACAA
>CABUIO010000021.1 GCA_902491625.1 uncultured Porphyromonadaceae bacterium
AGTCACATAGCCCGCTATGCTCCTTCAACTCAGGAATAAATCCGCTCCAAAATTCCCGACCCTGTCGTTAACAAGCTTTATTAAACAACCTCTTATGGAGAAAAAAGGTGAATTTGCATCATGAGAACAAGACCACGGACGGTTGGACAGGAGGATTTTGGTGACAGGAGAAAATGAAGGCGGCGGAGGGAGTTGGCCCGCATGAGGTTGTGGGGGCGCTCCTCTCCGCCGCATACGGTGGGTTGTCGAGGGTTATTTCAGGAGGATTTTGCGGGTGGAGGAGGGGGTGCGGAGGATGTAGATTTGGCCGGGTTGGGGGTTCGTTACCTGAATGCCCTGAAGGTTGTAGTAGATGGCGCTGTCGGCGTCAGAGATGGGGTTGGTACCGTCGGGGATGAGGGTGACGGAGAGTTCGCCGCCGACTGCGTAGGCGTTGGTCTCGTAGTTGAACTGTACCATGTATTTGCCGGAGCCCTCGGCGGGTACGGGGATGGCGGATGCGGTGGGGGCAAGGAAGGAGGTGGGAATGAGGGTGCCGGTGGTTCCGGGATGTACGGCGGCGTCTGAGGAGAGACCGTAGTTGCAGACTGTCTGGGTGGCGTTGGAAAGCTGGTAGGCTTTTATTATGTACCAGGATTCGGTGATCTCGACTTCGGCTGCAAGGGTGTTGGGTTTGTTGACGATCGGCTCAAGGAGCGTGGGGGTGACGGACGACTGCATGCATGCGCCGTAGAGTGTCCTGGTGTCGGGCGTTGCGAGTGATGATGCTTCCGTATCTGCTTGTCTCAAAGTCTTCGGTGAGGACGAGGAGGTGGACGTCATCAAGGCCTTCTTCGCAGACGGTGAGGTTGTATGTACCGCCCTCGGTGGGGAGGTGGAGGGAGTTGGGACGGATGATGTTGCGAGTGTTCTTCATGCCGAAGTCGCGTCCGTGGCCGACGATTCGGAATTCTGTTCCGGCGGGCATGTCGGTGAGGTCGATGTAGGCCCATCCGGGCATGTCGGGTTCAGCCCGGAGTTCCCATGCGGCGTCGGCGGTGGCCCAGTCGTTCATTGTTCCGGAGAGGTAGATGCCTGTGCCTTCGGCGGATGCCACGAGGGCGGATGCGGCGAAAAGGAGCGTAAAAATTTTCTTCATAATCTATCATTTTTAAAATTAAACATTGCGTTTTAGTGGGCGGCGAGCCAGTCGGGGCCTACGCCGGCTTCGGCAGTGAGGGGGACGCGACCGGTGTAGGCCTGCTGCATGAGACGTTCGACGAGTTCCTGCATTTGCGGGAGTTCGTCGGGGATGACGTCGAAGTTGAGTTCGTCGTGCACCTGCATCATCATGCGGCTCTTAAGGCCACGCTCGCGCATCTCGCGGTCGATGTTGACCATCGCTATCTTGATGATGTCGGCGGCGGAGCCTTGGATCGGAGCGTTGATGGCGTTGCGTTCGGCGTAACCGCGTACTACGGGGTTGCGGCTGACAATGTCGGGGAGCATACGGCGACGGTTGTGGATGGTTGTGACGTAGCCCTGGCTGCGGGCGCGCTCGATGCTCTCGTTCATGTAGCGGCGTATGGTGGGAAAGGTAGCGAAATAATTGTCAATAAGCTCCTTGGCTTCGGCACGCGGGATATTTAGGCGGTTGGCGAGACCGAAAGCGGAGATGCCGTAGAGAATTCCGAAATTGGCCGTCTTGGCCTTGCGGCGCTCGTCGGGGGTCACTTCGTCGAGTTCCTTGTGGTAGATGCGTGCGGCGGTGACGGCATGGATGTCGGTGCCGTCGCGGAAGGCCTGAAGCATCACAGGGTCGTCGGCGAAATCGGCAGCCAATCGCAGCTCAATCTGCGAATAATCGGCCGAGAGGAAGATGTTGCCTGGAGAAGCGGTGAAGGCACGGCGGATGATGCGTCCGTCGCCCTGACGCACCGGGATGTTCTGGAGGTTCGGCTCCGAGGATGAAATGCGTCCGGTAGCGGTGACGGTCTGGTTGTAGGTCGTATGAATGCGTCCGGTGCGAGGGTCGATGGTGCCGGGGAGGGCGTTGAGGTATGTGTTCACCAGCTTGCGCAACTGGCGGTATTTCAAAATCTTGTCCACTATGGGATGCAGATGGGCGATCTTTTCGAGCACCTCCTCGGAGGTGGAGTAATGGCCTGATTTGGTTTTCTTGGCCTTCGGGTCAAGGTGGAGCACGTCGAAAAGCACCTCACCCACGCGCGAAGGGGATCCGATATTGAATTCCATTCCGGCGTCGGCCCAGATATCCTTCTGCAACACGGCGATGCGCTCCTCCAGTTCCTCGGAGGCCTTTTTCAGTGCCTCGACATCGACCGGCACACCGGTGATCTCCATGCGCGCCAGCACCATGACGAGCGGCAGCTCTATCTTCGTGAGCAGCTTCTCCATGCCCTGCTCCTTCACTTCCTTTTCGAGCGGGGCGCAGAGACGCAGGGCAATGTCGGCCATCTCGCATGTCAGGCCGAGGGCAGCGTCAGCGGGCAACGTCTCGGCACGCTTCACTATGTCGCCGCGTCCGGCAGCGAGGTCGTCGAGCGACATCATGCGGTAGCCCAGATAGACCGAGGCAAGCTGCGCGAGGTCGTGGCGCATGTCGGGCTGAAGCAGATAGTGCGCTATGCCGTCGTCGAAATAGTCAGTGAAGAGCGTATCGACGGCTTCGGCGGCATCGACGGCGGCGTTGCGCAACGCCACATAGCAGCGCTTTATGTCGCCGCTGACAAGCGTAGCGTCAGACTTTCCGAGGATGGCGGCAAGCCGTACCACATCCTCTTTCCCAGGACGACGGACATGGAATGCCTTCCCCTCCTCCACAGCGACGGCCACACCGAGGCAGGGCGCGTTCATGTCGGAAGGTCCCGGAGCGAGTACGGCGAGTCCGAGGCGCTTCTTACCCTGCACGGCCTCCTCCAGTTCGCGCCACATCGCGTCGCCCTCAACCTGCAGATACTCATGCGCGGAATCGGAAGCGGAGAGCTGCGGCGCCTCGGGAGCGGACGGTTCCTCCGGCATATCGAAAAGGGAGCCTTGCACGGCGCCTCCGGCCATCGGAGCGGCGTCGCCCCTGAGACGTTTCTGCACGCGATCCTTCAGCTGACGAAACTCCAGCTCATCGAAAACGGCGAACAGCTCCGTCGTGTCGGCCTCGCGGCGCGACAGCGAATCGGGCGACGTCTCGATGGGCACGTCGGTGCGGATCGTGGCGAGATATTTCGAGAAAACGATCTTCTCGGCATTATCCTCCACCTTCTTGCGCAGCGCACCCTTAAGCTCGGAAGCATGGGCAATCAGATTGTCGACATTGTCAAACTCCGAAATCAGCTTCACGGCAGTCTTCTCCCCTACTCCGGGACATCCGGGAATGTTGTCGATCTTGTCGCCCATGAGGGCGAGGAGGTCGATCACCTGAGCCGTGCGTTTGATGCCGTAGCGTTCGCACACCTCCTTCGGACCGCGCAGTTCGAAATCCTGACCGCGATAGGAGGGCTTGTACTGGAGGATATTGTCCGTGACGAGCTGACCGAAATCCTTGTCGGGCGTCATCATGTAGGTCGTAAAACCCTCGGCGGACGCCTTTGTAGCCATAGTGCCGATGACGTCGTCGGCCTCGAAGCCCTCGACCTCAAGGATCGGTATGCGGTAAGCCTCGATAATGCGCTTGATGTAAGGGATGGCAAGGCGAATATCTTCCGGTGTGGCCTCGCGCTCACCCTTATAGTCTTCGTAGGCCTCATGGCGGAACGTCGGACCCTGCGGATCGAAACAGACGGCGATATGGGAGGGATTCTCCTTGCGCAGCAGCTCCTCAAGCGTGTTGACGAAGCCGAAGATTGCGGAAGTATTGAAACCTTTTGAGTTGACGCGCGGCATACGTATCAGGGCGTAGTAAGCCCTGAAAATGAGGGCGTATGCATCGAGCAGGAAAAGACGCTTTTCAGTCATGGGAAAAATCGGATGGAGGGTTTTATTGATAAGTAACTCTTAAAAATTAGTTAACGTTAAAGCAGATCATGTAACTCACATTTCTGACACATCCTTGCTCGTCTTTTTGGCGCTTTAGCCGGTCTCGCTCAGTCATGTAGCCCGCTACACTCCTTCTCTCCTCCGGCTAAATCCCTCAAAAATACCGAGCAATTATGTATCATCTAATTTTTGCGAGTTACTTATTGCGTTCTTGAAGAAGGATTATTGTTTGGAGTTGAGGCGGTCGAGGAGGCGGTGCTTGATGAGCATCCGGACAGGCGTGGGGGTGATTCCTACGAACACTATGGAGAAGCGGTTGAGCCAGCCGTTGATGTATTGCCGGCGGCGGCGGAAGGTGCGCCGGAGGGCTTTCACGACGAATTTCTCGGGTGTCTGTAGCACTCCGATGCGTACGGCGAAGCGCTTGAGATGCTCGGGAAGTCCGAAGAGGTCGGTTGCGATGCCGCCGGGACAGGCCACGGTGACGCTGATGCCGCTGTCGCTCAGTTCGTAGCCGATGGAGCGTGAGAAAACGCGGATATAAGCCTTGGAGGCGGCGTACATCGAGATGCCGGGCATGGGTGTCCAGCAGGACATACTGGACATGTTGAGTATGTAGCCTTTGGTGCCGTCGGCGATCCATCGGTTGGCCATGAGCCATGTCAGCTCGGTGAGGGTGCGGATATGTAGGGAGCAGTAGATGCCGATGCGCTTCGGCGACATATCGGCGAAGGCCTTGAAATCGAAGATTCCGGCGTTGTTGATGAGCAGGGAGGGCCTGAGGTCGTGCACATGGATAAAGTCCATGAGGGTCTCGGCCGCATCGTGTGTGGAGAGGTCGACGCAGCAGGGATGTGTGTCGACGCCGTAACGTTGGGCGATCCCGGCGGCACATCGGGCCAGCTCCTCGGGACGGTTGCTCACCATCATCAGGCTGACACCTCTGTCGGCCAGCGCGCGGCAGAAGCAGAGTCCGATGCCGGAGTCGGCGCCGGTGACGAGGGCAAGCATCCCTTCGCAGTTCTTTCTGTTGAATTTCATCTTTTCTGACGTGCCTTGATCTGTTCAATCTCACGGACGATGCGCGGCGGGAGCTGTTCCCGCAGACAGTGGTGGCAGGCCATCTCGCGCGAATACATGCGTGCGATGCAGTAGTTGACATGATCGCATCCGCACTCTACATCCTCTACGGAACCTGAATCGACGGCTTCCTTTACCCTCGCCACAAATCCCGGCTCGCGGAGCAGCGCGCGTCCCATCTGCACGAACTCAAATCCGTGGGTGTCGACAAGCGCCTCCAGCGAACTGCGCGACGTGGCGCCGCCCACATAGACGAGCGGAAGTTTCAGCTCGCGGCGGAAGACCTTCGCGTCGTCGAGGAAATAGAGCGGCTTGTATGGGACGCTGGGAATCATCATCTTGCCGCAGAGGCGCACGCCGTATTTGAGCCACCATTGCTTCATGTAGTATGTCATGGCGTAGATCGGCATCTCTCCGCGCATCACATACATCGGCGCCTTGCTTACGAAGCCTCCGGAGAGCACCAGCGCGTGAGCGCCGAGCGCTTCCAGCTCACGGGCTACGGTGAGACAGTCGTCGATCTCCAGACCGCCCTTGAAACCGTCGCGCATGTTGGTCTTCACGAGCACACCGATGTCGGAACCGGCGGCCTTCATCACCTCCTCCATGACCATGCGCATGAAGCGCATGCGGTTGTCGAGCGAGCCGCCGAAGCTGTCGCGGCGGTGATTGGTGAAGGGGGAAAGGAACTGCGAGATGAGATAGCCGTGACCGGCATGAACCTCCACGCAGTCGAATCCTGCATCGCGGGCTGTGCGCACGGCGTCGCCGAAGTCTGCGGCGAGTTTCCTGAGCTCGTCGGGACGAAGCTGACGCGCCCACGTCGGGGAGTAGAGATTGAAACCTCCCGAAGCGCCGACAGGAGTGCCGCCGGCGGTGGAGCGGTGGGTCATGTTGCCGCAATGGCCGATCTGGATGGAAGCCTTAGCTCCGGCATCGTGTATGCCGTCGGTGATCTCGCGCAGTTGCGGGACGATGGCCGGACGCAGCCAGAGCTGGGTTGTGAACGAGAGGGCCGAGCGGCACACTCCGGCGTAGGCCAGAGTGGTCATTCCGACGCCGCCGCGAGCCACCGAGATATGGTAGTCGGCAAGCATTTCCGTGGGGCCATTGTCGGCGCCCATGCCTTCGAATGCGGCGCTGCGGATGGTGCGGTTGCGCAGAGTCACGGGGCCGATCTGCGCGGGAGTGAAAAGGCGCGGGGACGCAGCCGTCGCTTTCGTTGATTCTTTAGCAGGATTCATAGATTCCGAATGAGGATTATCGTGAGGAAGAGCATCCAAAATTACAAAAAAACCTCAGAATCCGCAAACGGCGATCTGGAAATCTTCAGATATGTTTCTGGAGCCAGCCGGGAAGTTTCTTGACAGCCTCCCAAAGCTGACGCATCGGTCCGTAGTTCTTTTTCAGAAGATTGTTATAGCGGGGGCCGATGAGGAGTTTGTCGGTCTCCTGCTCCACGCGCAGTTTGTCGTGGTCTATGCCGCCGACACGCTCGACAATTGTGGCGTAGAGCGGTGTAAGCGCCGGAGCATCGTCGGGCGCATGGATGCCGATCTCCAGACTCTTGGGCGGATGTTTCTCCCAGCGGCGCGCCTGCGAACCGTCGAGATATTCCACGTCGGTGATGTAGAATTCGGCGTGGGTGTCGACAAAAATTGTGTCGGAGGTGTGAAAGATATGTTTCAGGCTGCGGCCGCGCCCGCCTGAGCGTATATCGACGTCGAAGCGGGAGAGATTGAGGGGCGAAACGGACTTTGAGTCGATGTCCGTGAAGTAGTATTTCAGCAGCAGATGGCGGAACTCGGTGTCGTCGCGGCCATCGAGGAATCCGGCAAAGGCCGGCATCCAGCGGCGGTTGGAGGTGTCGGCAAGGAGATCGAGATCGAGGGTAACGGCATCGTCGTCGGTGCGGCGCCAGACAGCGGAGACGCGGCCGTCGCAGCGGATGGTGTCGATCGCGTCGGTAAGCTCGTCGCCGCGCATACTCACGGGAAGATCCGTGCGGTTGAAAAGCTCCACCCAGTCGGACCATGAGAAATGCTCGCGGAAGCGGTCGCTGACGCTGTCAAGGCCTTCCCAGTTGGCAAAGCGATAATATGACCGCGAGGCAAGCAGCCGGGGTCTCAGCCAGCCACCTCCGGCACCTTTTGAGGCAGGAATCATGAAGTCGACGGTCTTCTCGCGGAAAAGCTGCACGGTGTCGTAATACGTTGACAGAGTGGAGTATTCCCTTACATAGCTGATCAGATGCACCATCTTGTATTTGCGCGGCTTCACGACGAGCGTGGGAAGCACGGTTGCCTTTTCGGGCGATGCGCCGGAGGCCTGGGCGGCTGTGGTCAGCAGAAGAAGCAACAACAGCAATTTTTCTTTATCTGGTTTTATGGATGACATGGCGCAAAAGTAGACAATGCTTGCGGACGGCGGATGCTTCGTTAACACTCTTTCAAAGCTCGGTGCGGGTAGTTAACAAATATTGTCGCACCGGAGTTTTTTTTCAAACCATTATTAACCATTCGGGCCGGAGAGACAGGAGAACAGGAGAGACAGGAGGACAATCAGGAACTAATTTTTAGGGGGACGCGGGCGCGCAAAAGAAGGGAGACAGGAGAACAGGTGAGACAGGAGGACAATCAGGAACTAATTTTTAGGGGGACGCGGGCGCGCAAAAGAAGGGTGACAGGAGTACAGGAGAGACAGCAGGACAATCAGGAACTATTTTTGGGGTGGGGTGAGGCGCGGGCGGACGGAGGAAGGGTGACCGCAGTTCCTCCGCCGGAGCCTTCATGGTTGAGGTTTGAGGAGTTTATATTTCATCATGGATGCCGGATTTTGGAAAACACGTATATATCACTGATGACAAGCAGTTTAATGTACCGCATGGACACAGGTAGACCCATTGTAGACCTTTGATTTTTCTTTTGAGACGACGTTTGCACGAAATTTGCGAAAATTTGCAAAACAAACTATATGGTAAAAAAACTACTTCCTCTCGCGCTTCTCGCAGCGCCGGCGGTCTTTGCCTCTGCCGAAACGTTCGACACTTACATCCACATTGTGGACGAGGAGGCCCGAACTGCCATCATCACAGGCAACAATCACGGTGAGCTGTCCACCTCAAAACTCTATCTCCCCATCCAGATCGCATGGGGCAACAGCGGCTTCTACGACATCATCGGTTTCCAGCCGGGCGCCCTCGACAATATCAAGGGTGCGAAAGAGATCGTAATCCCCGAAACCTACACGCAGCTCGGCAACGTCACCGCCACGTCGCAGGACGTCACGAAGATGCCCGGCAACGGCGCCGGAATGTTCGCCGGGTGTCCCGATCTGGAGAAAATCACTTTCTCGGCCACATCGTCGGTGGCACGCCAGACCGGCGCCGGAATCATCACTTCGCTCGACGGCAAGGATATCTATTTCATTCCCCCGAAGATAAAGCTCCCCTCCACGACGCTCACGATGTCGCAGACAGGCGTGCGCATAGGCGCCGGAGCCTTCGACAGCAACGCCTCGATCGCGAAAATCGTCTTTCCGCACGCTCTGGAGTATGTGGCTCCCAACGCCGGATTCCACACCATGGCGCAGATCGGCGAGTATGTGCTCGACCCCACCGACACACCCTACCGCATCTACAATTCGGCGCTTATCAACCATAAAGAGGGCATCCTCGTGTCGCTCCCACGCTGCTGGATGGACGCCACAAAATACACCGTAGACATGACAAAGACACCTAAAATCGGTGACTATGCCTTTGCCAACAACATGTTTGTGATCTCATACACCCTTCCGGCCGGAATCACGCAGATCGGCGATTATGCTTTCGCCGGATCGTGCATCTCCTCTGCCGAAATACTCCCTTACGTGAACCTCGACGTGAAAGGAAAGGGTGCCTTCATGAACTGCGGAAGGCTCACATCGCTCACATTCTACAAGGAGAAACTGGAGATTCCCGAGGATTTTGCCCGCGGCAGCGATATTCTCTCCGAGGTAGTCTTCAAAAACGGCCGGCCGGCCGGAATCGGCGCCCGCGCATTCAAGGACTGCCGCACGCTCTCGAAATTTCCCATCGCGGCCGACATCCAGTTCCGCGGCGACAGCATCTTCTCCAACACCGGATTCACCGAGATCGATTATGAGGTCTGCCTCTGGAAGTCGCAGGATATAGTGACCAAAGGTCTTTTCGCAGGGTGCAAGGATCTGAAGAAAATCGACATGTCGAAGGTGAGCTTCTTCCATTTCAATGACCGGATGCAGTTCTATGAGGGTTACGCTTCCGACTGCCCGAAGCTTGAGGAGGTGGCGTTTCCCAACTTCATCAATCTCCATGCAGGCTCGTTCACCGGCGACAACGCGCTCGACAAGATCCAGCTGGCGGACTTCACCCACGAGGCCGACGACATATTCACATACACCGGCGACAAGAAATACAATCCCGACATCTATCTGCGTGTACCCCATAGCCACGAGACATGCTGGAGCGACATGGACGATCTGCTCTGCTTCACCAAAGGCGCGGAAGGAACAGCCAACCTATATTGCGGTGGCTTCCGCAACACGTTCGGGACACATGACGTCTTTTTCCATATCGACACATACGTACCCGGCTTCACTAAAGCCAACTACCCGCAATGGTGCGAGCCTCGGGAGATGTTCACCCTTCACGCCACAGGCGACGCCGACGGAATGAGGATAGAGTGCCACCCACTGCTGAATAACGTGCTCATGACAGAGGTCAATTTCGACAAGCTCGACAATGTGGCGTTCGATGCCGAGGGTGTGGCGGAAACCGACGTAGACATGGCCGATGTGGACTGTTTCACGGTGTATTATACTATTGACGGCGTAAGAATGTGGACAAGGTATCCGGCGTTTGTGCTCAACCAGACCGTATATGTCGACAAGATCGGGACCGAGGACGGCGTGTGTGTAAAGGATGGACAGCTCCTTCTCCCCGGAGGCGGCAGCTTCGCCATCTACGCGGCTTCGGGCATCAGGATGGCCGCAGGCTCGGGCGAAAGCTACGACCTCACCTCGCTCGCTCAGGGCATCTACGTGGCTACGGGCGTTTGCGACAGCAAGCCTTTCAGCGTCAAGTTCGCACGATAACAGAATCTAATCCGACTACATATACAAGTGAGACCGCCGGAGTCGCGAAGCAATTCGTGGCGCCGGCGGTTGATTTTCCGAACAAGGGGGAACAATGAAGAACAATCAAACCATCATCATCCATTTCGGCTAACCATGGGGAACCATCTTTATTGAGTGGAAGCTGCGACAAAAGCGCGGAGCGCCGGAGCCATGATTAACCCACGGTGGAGCGCAGCGAAACCGTGGGAAGGAATCTCTCACGGAAAGAGCTGCGGAGCTGCGGGTCAATGGTCTGTTTGATAATATTTTACCATTGATACGCCGCTCCGCGACTGATTTCCTGAGAAGATGTTATGAATTCAGAATCCTAAATCGGCAGGATCAAATCCCGATGGTCTGTAAGTTTGGAACAAGGCTTCCATATCAGGATTCTCATCCTCTACAAGCGTATAATATCGCCAGACACTTTCATCAAAACCGAGTTCCGGATTCGATTCATCAATCCAATTTCCACCGTCAGATTTTAAATATAAGTCTCCATCATTAAGGGAAATTAATTGAATATCGCTTCCTAATGGCTTTTCCGGATGTTGGGTAAACCACCCTGTGGAGATATTATAAGGTATTTTATGATAGTGAGCCGAGCGGCTTGAAGATGCAAAATAAATATATCCTTCGGGGAGAAAATAAAAAGCTGACGCTCCCTCAAAGCCAATCCATTTTTTCATAGGTGGTAATTCATTCCCTTTTGCGTCTTTCCAATCTTTCGACGTGGTGCGCCATAAACGATTAGTAACTTTTGTTTCGTATTCCTCTTTAGAGAGCAAATCTTTTTGCTGGGAATCATTGATTACTGGCTCATCTTTCTTATCATCACTGCATCCTGCGAGAAAGACACAGAA
Organism: uncultured Porphyromonadaceae bacterium; assembly: GCA_902491625.1. Classification (GTDB taxonomy): domain Bacteria; phylum Bacteroidota; class Bacteroidia; order Bacteroidales; family Muribaculaceae; genus Lepagella. Next base: position 11,049 of record CABUIO010000021.1, read on the forward strand.
GCACATTATCAATGCGTATTTTAATCCTTTTTTCATAACATAATATTTTTAGTTTCTGATTTTAAATCCTGTCCAAAAGTAGAAATCGGATGTGTAATTAGGTTTGGGATTATCGTTATAAGGAAACTCCACATCTTCGGGATTGCTCAGGTCGAAACCATTACGGAAATAGTAGTATCCATTCCCTGCTCCACCCCAGCCCCATACACAATGAAACATGGGCACACTGTCATCAAATTTAAACTGGTCAAGATAAGTGATGTAACCGTCTACAGTCCAAAGATGTTTCTCTGTCCTTCCTTTATCATAACCAACCATAGCTATTGGACCGGCTTTCAATGCTTTTACAGCTTCTTTAATATCGAAAGCTGAACCTAAATAGCCAACATGCTCATATCCCATATTATAAAGCGTCCTATCAATACAATCAGTATAGGCGCCACTTCCTCCAGGACGATAATTCATTTTTAGATTCTCTTCATTGCCAAGATCTCGCAATAAATGAGCTAATGATTCCGAGCTGTGCGAGCTAATTATTTCATTCCAATCATATACATGATCCTTATAACCTGAAGGATAACGATAAAAGGACATAATCTGACCCACACCTATTGCCACGCAGCCTACTGGGCATATCTCACCACTCTCATTAAGACAGAATCGGTTCAATGGATCTCCCTGATGCCAAGTCGAAACGCTAAAGCTGAACCAAGGATCTACTTTCTCAACAATAGGCATTTCCACATCCGTAGGAGGATTGTAGATAATAGTATCAACCGGGAAAATATCTGTCCCTCTTGCAGTACATAAAATATCATTCTCCATACACCTGAAGAAATCCGCAAGACCTTTATTGAACACTGTGTCCTCAATGTTACAGTTTCCATCGGCAGAAACAGCGTAAATGGGAACAGTCCTGTTGTCAGCCGATACGATAGCAAAACCATCTTCATTTGCGTAGTTAATGACATAATAAAGAGTATCGGCCATTGATCCATCTGAGCTTCGCGTCTTTGCGGTAGATCTGATGCACTCAATATCCAAAACAATACGATTTTTGTACCCTGAACGTGTCAAGCCTTGACTTTTATCAAGACTTTCAAGCATTTTTCCCGCTCTTTGCAGAGCCAGAGGCACAGTAACATGGTTTCCACGCGATTCTAATGGTGAAATTTCCTTAGGAGTCAATGGCTCCTCTGATGTACATGCCACTAAAAACAATGCGAAAGCTGCGCACAACAGTAGATAAATTCTTCTCATATTTTAGAAAACTTTGGTTAATTGCCTGCAATTTAAAAATTAAATTCAATTAACACAATAGTTACACAATCAAAAAATTAAAAATTTAACATTTTCAACATAATATTTTAACATTCAGGCGTATGTAACGAGTAATATTAACCTTTCCCTGACATAAGAGTCTGAAACGCAGCTTCATCCTTCACACACTCGTGGAAAATGCCGGCGGATGTAGAGGGGAACCGCGTCGGCGATTGATTTTTCGAACAAGGGGAACAATGAAGAACAATTTTTTCAAACCATCATTAACCATTTCGGCTAACCATGGGGAACCATCTTTTTTGAGTGAAGCTGCGACAAAAGCGCGGAGCGCTGGAGCCATGATTAACCCACGGTTTCGCTGCGCTCCACCGTGAGAAGGAATCTCTCACGGAAAGAGCTGCGGGTCAATGGTCTGTTTGATAATATTTTACCATTGATACGTCGCTCCGCGACTTTTCCCTCAGAGAGCTCTTATGAGGCTGTTCTCGCGTCAGCCCGGCGCACCATCGAATCAGCTTTTTCAATTATTTGTGAGGGAGTCGAGGAGATGGCGCAGGCGCGGTTCCTCTTCGACCCATGCACGGTGCGGCAGACTGATGAACTGACGCCATTGTTCGGGGAGTGCGTCGCTGTAGCGTCGCCATTGCTGCGCTTTGGCATGCTGCCGGCGCAGGAGTGCGAGTGCCTTGCGGCGCATGGCGGCAGGATCGGCGGCGGCGTGTGAGGAACGCCACATTGCCAGCGCTATCTCCGTGCCTTCGTCGGTGTAGGTGCTGTCGGGGAGTATGTAGGCCTGATATTCTACCGCTGATGGAGGCATTGATCGTTCCAGTATCGCGAGGAGTGCTATCGCTTTGGAGGCCGAGGCACTGTCGGCGCTCAGATGCGTGGCGTGGCGGATGACGGAGCGGCGCATCAGCGACATGCGCTCGGCGGCCGTGGGGTCGTAGTATGGTGGCCGCGCAAGGTCAGCGCAGCCGTAGCGGTAGACGGTCGCGGCATCGCGGAGCACCTTCTCTGAGGCCGGACGTGTGTATCCCGGCGCGAGACGCATCACGGGGCCTTCTGGACGCATATGCTCCATCAGCTGGCCGTTGAAGGCGCCGTCGCCGTCGGATTCGATCCAGTAGAGAGGAGGCTGCGGCGGAGAGGTCGCGGCGGCCGTGGAGATGATGTCGAGCATCACGAGAAGATCCTGACGGATGATTCCGCCGGGAGTGTTGCAGCGCCGAAGGTTGATGCGCACGGTGTCGGTGCCGAAGGGGATGTAGACCCTTGACGTTGACAGACGCGGGAATGCGGCGGAAGACTGTGTGGCGTAGAATTCGCGGAGAACCTCGGCGGCGTCGCGCCATGTGGAGTCCTTGGGAAGGGAGGCGTAGGCGTAACGTCCCATACGGAGATGGCTCTGAGGCATCGCCATGCGCACCGGCGCGGCATCCCAAGCGCGGAGGCTGAGTGCAACGGCATAGCCGGGATCGGAAAGATAGGTAAGGCTGACAACTCTGACGTCGCGGCGCACCTCCTCGGTGGCCTGCATGTACCAGAGCGGGAAGGTGGAGTTGTCGCCTCCGACGAAAATTATGGCATTCTCCGGAAGCGGCGCGAGGGTGTTGAAGGCGATGTCGGTCGTGGCAGTGCGACGGGAGCGGTCGTGGTCGTCGAAGGTCTGCGAGAGCATCTGCAAGGGGACGACGGATGCCACGGCCACAGCGATCCATGCGGCGGCGAGACTCCGTTTCTCTTTCTCTCCCGCGAATCGCCGCACGAGCGAGTATAGCGGCTTGACGCCGAGTCCGATCCATAGGCAGAAGGCGAGGTAGGAGCCGAGGAAGGCATAGTCGCGGTCGCGTGCCTGAGTGGGCGCCTGATTGAGATAGAGAACGATGGCTATTCCGGTGAAGAAGAAAAGCGCTCCGACGGCGGCGGCACAGTGGCGGTCGCGTCGTCCACCGTTCATCTGCCGGAACATGCCGGCAAATCCGAGCAGAAGCGGCAGACACCAGTAGAGGTTACGCCCCTTGTTGTCGCGTCCGGCCTCAGGAGGCATCAGCGAAGCCGGACCTGTCCAATGCGCGTCGATAGCCTCTATGCCTGTGACCGGAAGCCCGCAGTCAGGCTCGCCGTGGCCTGTAAAATCATTCTGACGTCCCATGAAGTTCCAGAGGAAATAGCGCATATACATGAATCCGACCTGATAACCGCTGAAGTAGAGGAGATTGTGGAGATACGTCGGACGATAGAGCGTGTCTGCCTTCAGTTCGGGATGTTCCACACGACGTCCGAGTGAATCGACGGCGAGTGTGGGCGACGGGACGCGCACCATATCCTCGCGCGACATGCCCGTCCAGTTGTAATAGCCGGAAACGTCGTCGGGACTGTCGCTGTGCATTCGCGGGAACCACATCATCATCTCCGGCACTTTGGCGGAGGTGAAGGTGTATTCGTCCATAATGTAGAAATCGTCGTTGCGGCGCGAGTCGGCGGCAGCCTGCATGGAGTCGGCGGAGGTGGCGAATCCGTTGCGCAGGACGGCCTTGTCGCCGTGGCGTGCGGCGACATAGTGCGGCGTCGGAGCCTCGTTGCGGAAACGATGATAATGTTTCTTGCCTCGGGCGTCGGTTTCCTCGACTCGGAGGCGAGGTGCACCGAAGGCATAACCCCGAAGCAGCGGCGACGAACCATACTGTTCGCGGGCGTAATAGCTGCCGAAAGTGAAGATATTGCCGGGAGCCCCGGTATTGACGGGAGGCTCGGCAGCGCCGCGTATGACGATGAGGGCATAGCAGGAGAATCCGGTGAAAAGCATGGCGCTCGACCACAGTGCAAGGCGCAGGATGCGCAGGGTCTTTCCATCGCGGCGCACCGTGGATAAGACTATGCTTCCGCCCCAGAGCACGGCGGCGACGATGATCCATGCGGCAAGGAGGCCGGAGTTATAGGGAAGGTGCATGCGGTTGACTGTCCAGAGTTCCAGCGACTTGGCGAAGCGTATGAAGCCGGGCACAAGCAGGAAGAGCACCAAGGCCACGGCGGCGCATCCGGCTCCGAGTGCCAGCCACGATTTCCATGCTCGCGGACGGCGTGCGACGCGATGCCACACGATCAGCGCGACGGCCGGGAGAACGAGAAGATTGAGCTCGTGGACACCCATGCCGACACCTGTGAGGTATGCTATGAGGATAAGCCAGCGGTCGGCGTGGGGAGTGCCGTATTCGGCGAATGCCCAGCGGAGGGCGAGCCAAAACGTCAGAGCCGTCATGAAGATGCTGAACGCGTAGACCTCCGCCTCGACAGCCGAGAACCAGAAGGAATCGGACCAGCAGAGCGCGAGCGCACCGACCGCACCGGCGCCGATAGTGGTCACGGCGCGGGAAGATGCCATGCCTCCTCGGCTTATCAGTTCGCGGCGCGAACCGTAGCGTCCGTAGAGGAGCATGACAACCGCCGTACGGTAGACAAGCATCACGGCGAGAGCGCTGAACAGGCCGCTCAGGGCATTAGCCATCAGAGCCTTATAGGATGCCGCGGGAGCGAAGTTCATGGCGAGGCGCGTGGCGAGCATCCACATCGGATTGCCGGGCGAATGGCCGATCTGGAGCTTGTCGGCCACAGCGATATATTCCGGACAGTCCCAGTAGCTCGCCGTAGGTTCGAGCGTGAGCCAGTAAGTGAGCAGCGCCACCATAAAGACGCACCATGCCGCCACGTTGTCGTAGCGGCGGAAACGCCTGTATGTCAGCTCTACAGCTCCCGGCATACGCTTAGAACTCCGTAAAACTTAGCGGCAGCAGCGAACCGACCGAAGGAAGACGGTAGATCTTGTCGGAGCCATAGAGAATTACCTCCATGTCGCCATACAGATGCTCGTATTCGAGTAGCGCCTGACGGCAGGCACCGCACGGCGAGATCGGAAGTGCCTGAAAAGCTCCGTCGGCCGTGCGTGCGGCAATCGCGATCTTGCGCATCGCAACGCCCGGATGGCTGGCGGCGGCATAGAAGAGCGCCGAACGCTCCGCACACGTGCCCGAGGAGAATGCCGCGTTCTCCTGATTGGCACCGGTCACGACCGTGCCGTCGGCGAGAAGGATAGCCGCGCCCACATGAAAATTGCTGTAAGGCGCATAGCTGCCATCGGTGGCACGGCGGGCGGCATCCACAAGCGCGCGGTCGGCGGCGTCGAGTTCGTCGTAAGCACACACCTGTACCGGAATCGTAATCTGCATCTCTTTCATATCATAGTCTCGGTTATGTTGGACAGAGGGAAAAACCATTTCATTGCGATGTAGTTTCCCAATCAAAAGCAAATGTAGCTAAAAACGCCCGAACCGCAAAACTCCGCCACCTCATCCCGATAGCTCCATCCTCGATAAAAGACTAAACATCAACCAAAAAACGTACAACACCTTTGTCTGTTTCGCAAATATATTTCAATCAGCAAATCCTATTTGTTCATTTGCAGATGCCTCAAGGTACTCTAATTTTAGACTTTCTTCAAAGTCAAGTTCTCCCTCTAAGAATGAATGAATTAATTTTTGAAGCAATTCTTTTGAAATTCGCCCTGCGGCAAGGTGGTAACTAATATTCTCCATCTCAATCATAAAGCGGCCAAGACAAGCCATATAGCCATTTACAATTAAAAATGCCGCTCCTAATGTGATAGAAAGTCGCTTGTTTCCATCAGAAAATGAATGGTTTCTGTTAACTGACCAAATCAAATGAACCAATTTATCCTCAAAAGTAGGATAGTAATCATCATTTTGGATATGTTCAAGGCAACTTGACAAATAGCCTATATTAATTTTTCCATAATCTCCACCACCGCTATTTTTTATTGTTTCACGATGAATTTCGATCGCACGTTCTGTAGTTAAATATATCATCAGTCCCTATCTTTTAATCTCTTAAGGGCATCTACATATTGTTCTATACGTTCCGTAAGAGCCATGCTTCGTTCTCCAATAAAACGGTTAAAATCTTCCGGAGGAACTGCACCAATATGATCCACCAGATTTTGATGAAGCGCATCACGGAAGCAAAGGTCACGACTTGCCATTTTAGACCGTGCTTTATTCATTAGCGGAACCCAAAGACGTTGAGATTCAAAATTTGAATATAGCTCGTCTACCTTGGCCGGAGAAAGTAATTCTCTTCCATTCTTTTCAAACTCTTGTCTGATAACATCTGCAAATCCTGCTTCATAGCTTGCAATAAGATCAAGGACCTCGCTGTACATTGTCATGCGCTCATCTTCTTCACTTGATAAACGCAGAATTCGACGGTATTCATCTGCATTTTCCTTAAAAATACTTTTGTATACCATATCGTTATACCGAATATACTTAATTTGCCCTAAATTTACACAATCTCTAAGTGCGTCCACCAACTCTTGGTGATAGTCGACATTTGTCAGCAAGTTATGAATAAAGTCCTCGTCTCTTTGATTGATATACTTAGTGGCGCCCCCTGTGCGCTTGTTTACCGTATCAATAACGATATCAAGGATAAGACTACGTACTTCCCTCGCTCTTTCACTACGAGACAGCAACATGGCGATGTTTAAGACCGCCCTAAAATTAAAAATGCCAAGTTGAGGAGTGTTCTTCGCGAAGTTAACTTCGCGAAGTTGATTGACAGCACATGCTAACTTAAAACATTTCAAAGAGTTACCTCTAAGAGTCTCGTAACCGTTTAGTGCCAGTTCTTCATGATTATTTCGGATACATTTGTCGATACTTCTTTGACTCACGCCAAAGAAAGATGCAACCTGTTGCCTTGTAAAGACAAGTTGTCCTCTAAAGATAATTCCAGGAAGACCAACAGCTTTTTGAATTTCCTGAAGAGCATATTTATTATTCAGCACATTTTGGCGTGCTATTTTCGAAGAAGTTAAATCTCTATTCATGCTGATATGTGACTAAGGTTACTCATCTTAGCTATTCTGTGCAAAATTAATAAATTAATCTGATATGCAGGATTTAACGGCCTAATTGTTTTCACCATATGTATTTAACATATTGCAAAATACATTTTCATAAATATTCCAGAATTTGTTCGGCTCGGGAAGTAGATACACCAGATGAACTGAACTTATCTGTAGCTAAAAACGCCCGAACCGCAAAACCGCGCCACCTAACCTTATTATACATCAAGTATAAACGGTTAAATATCAGCAATAAGAAATTTGCAAATCACTTTACAGTTAATTTGGTGTGTCGAAAATAAACGGTTAATTTTGTAAGCGTCAACTGATTTGCGGATTTCATGCGTAATGATCTGTCGAAAACGTAATGATCAGTTGAAAATGTTGCTCTTAAAAGATGAACAGATATATAATAGTAGTTCTTATGATGTGTCTTTTCTTGCCGACCTCGGTGGCTCGGGAGAAAGGCGTCGCTGACGATTCGGCGGCGGTCGGCGATTCGACCGCTGTCAGGACTTCTACTGTCGTCCGTAAAAGGAGTTCCAATGTTCCTCCTGTCAGGCATAGCTCTGTGGGCGACCGATCCGCGTCGGGGTCGGATTCATTGCGTCTTGAAGTCATCGGGAGACGGCAGGGTTTCTCCGGCTCGGATAAGTCTACTTACGACAAGTCAATATTCTCCCCGAAATCGGCGCTATTCAGCAAGGACGGTACCAAGCTGTATGTCAACTCCCTTGAGGGGTGCCTCACAGCGGTCTACAGCGTGCCTTCACTCCGGCGTCTGTCTCTGATCGAGTATGATTTTCCTTCCGGAAACGGTGCGAAATGGGCAAAGCCTTCCGGCTACTATGTCTTCTCACATTACAGCGATGGCGAGAACCGCAAATTCAGGGGCAAGCCTGTGGAAGGCGCATTCAGTCACGACGGACGGTATCTCTGGGTGACGTTCTACAGGCGTTCGTTCGACATCAACGCTCAGGATCCATCGGCCGTTGCTGTCATCGATACGCGCACGGATTCGATAGTCCGGATGTTCGAAACCGGACCGTTGCCCAAAATGATTGCTGTTTCGCCTGACAGCAAAATGGTTGCCGTGACGCATTGGGGCGACAACACCATCGGTCTGATCGACATTTCTTCCCGCGACATGAAGAAGTGGCGACATCTGCCGCCCATTGAGATCGGACAGAAACTGCAACTTGACTTCCCCCTCGACAAGTCCGTCAACCGCGATGCGAATTCCGGCAATCTGCTCCGGGGTACTGTCTTTACACCCGACGGAAAATGGCTGCTTGTGTCGGGTATGCACGGTCCATTGCAGATAATCGACGTGGAAAAGGGGAAACCGGTCGGTCAGGCCAACGATGTGTACGGCCTCCGTCACCTCGCAATCAACGACGGATTTGTGTACGGCTCCCACAATTTAAACGGCATTATTTGCCGATTCCCGCTCGACGCCCTTATCGAGGATGCCATCAAGGCCGAGAGCGAAGGGAGAAAATCTATAAAGATTGGCAAAGTGGAAACGTGCAAGGTCGGCAAAGGTGCCCGGACACTTGTCGTATCGCCCGACGGCAGATATGTATTCGTGGCATGCAATACTGAGAGTGCCCTCTATGTGGTAGACACGCGCACAATGAAAGTGGTGGATACGCTGACCATCGATTCATACCCTGTAGGACTGGCCATCTCGCCCGACGGTACACTTTTGGCCGTCACATCGCAGGGTCGTGAGGGCAACGGCGGCAACGCTCTCAATCTCATTAAGGTGATCAGTCCTTATTATCCGGTGGAGCTACCGGCAATGGAAGACTATACCGAAAACAGCATCAATGAGAAGTCAGAATCACAACAAAAGGCCGTCTCTCAGTTGGATTCACAGAAAAAAGAATCCGGCATCGCCGACATTCTGTCTAACCGGACAGTATTGTTGGGCGCCGGAATCCTGCTAATTCTGATTGCAGTCCTCCTGATCTATTCCATAGCCCGGAAGCGTCGCTCCAACGCCCGCAACCGATAAGGAGGCGGGATGAGGAATTTTTTTGTATCTTTGCGTTGTGATGCGTGTCTGTTACCACATAGTTCATGCCGGTTACTACATAGCTGCGGTTGTTGCGCTTTTTGTGTCGGTCGTTTCCCAGGAGGCGACGGCGCAGAATGTCAATAAGCTATATCTGGACTATATCGAGAAGTATGCTCCGCTGGCTCAGGAGCAGCAGAAGCTCCACGGCGTTCCGGCATCCATCACTCTGGCGCAGGGTCTTCTGGAAAGCCGCGCGGGCATGAGTACGCTGGCGTCGCAGGGCAACAATCATTTCGGTATCAAATGCCACAGCACGTGGACAGGCGCGACGATGCTCCGCGATGACGACGCTCCCGACGAGTGCTTCCGTGTCTACAATTCCCCCTCGGAGAGTTACGACGATCATTCGCGCTTCCTCCACGGACGCCGTTACGCGAGGCTTTTCGACCTCGAACCGACCGATTATGCCGGTTGGTCCCACGGTCTGCGCGAATGCGGCTATGCCACGGATCCAAACTACGGCTACAAACTCATCTCCATCATAGAGCTTTACAAACTCTACACCTACGACATCGGCGGAGGTGTCATCGCCGCGACCGACGACGACGCGGAATTCATCCTCTCGCAGCTCAAATCGTCGCATGCCGTACGCCGTTTCCGAGGGCTGCACTATGTCATCGCAGTGCCGGGCGACACCTACGCCTCGATTGCCGCCGAGTTCAATCTCGATGCCAAGAAGCTTGCCCGAGACAATGACGCCACCGATCCCAAGACTCAGATCAAGGCATGGGAGGAGGTCTATCTGCAACCCAAGCTCGACCACGCGCCCAAAAAGATCAATAAAGTCACCATCGGCGAGGATGAAAGCGCTCATTCGGTGGCTCAGCGCTATGGCGTGACGATGAAGCTTATCCGCGACCTCAACCCCAAATTCAAAGACGCTCCGGGCACAACCCTCAGGCTTAAGAAATGAGCGACGAGAAATCCATACGACTGCGCATAGTCACCGCCGAAGGATATGACGACACCGCCGACATGCTCCGCAGCATCGCCGCCGGAGATATGCCGGAGGATGCAGTGTGTATCTATCCCGGCACACGCAATCAGCTCTACACTCTCCCCTCGCCTCACGGCGTGTTGGTCGTGAAATGTTTCCGAACCCCCAACGCCGTCAATTCGATAGCATACACCACGGTGAGGACGAGCAAGGCGTGCCGTTCGTTTCTCAACTCCATCAAGCTGCAGCGCCTCGGCATCTCGGTGCCGGAGCCGATAGCCTACGCCGAGGAGCGCAAGGGACTGCGGATGCGCCGCAGCTACTATCTCAGCCGCGCAGTCGAGGGGGACACTATACGCTTCTACGAAATGCGACCCGACTGCGACGTGATGCTGCGCAGACTCGCCCGCGAGATGCTGCGGATGCACCTAATGGGCGTATGGCACAAGGATTTCTCTCCGGGCAATGTCATAGTGAAACGCGATACCGACGGTAGCTACAGCTTCAACTACGTAGACCTTAACCGCATGGCCTTCGATACGGTTGATCACGACAAGCAACTGCGCATGTTCGAGCGCATCAACTACACCGAACTCCATACCGCGCGCCTGGCACACGCCTATGCCTCACTGTTCCCGACGCGGAATCCTTTCGTCACCGACTTCCACCGTATCCTCGATCCGGGAAAAGAGGAGGATCCGCTGCAGGGACTGTATCCGCTGCTGCGTACAGACGCACTGATCCGTCGCGGCGAGAGATATATCGTCGATGGAGCGATCAAGGCTTTCCGTCGTTTCTGGCATTCCCGCAACCGCAAGAAGCGACTCCTCAAGCGCCTGCACCTCCGCAAATAAACCTTTGGTTATCAGTTATATAAAATGTAAAATATGAAAGATTTTGGTTTTCTTTCATATTCTGTCATAAAGTCGTAAGGGTTGCCTTACTTATCGGGTAAACAACTTTTAAAAATGAGAGAGCGATGCCTCACGGCACCGCTCTCTCCCGATTTATTATGAACATATTATAACATTACTTTCTTTCCTTCTACGAGGTATAGACCGCGGGGAAGTCCATCGATGGTGTTGGTGCCTTCCTCAATACCGTAGGTGCGTGTTATGCCCTGAAGGTTGGTGACTTTCACGCTTCCTGCCTCGGAAGTCACGATATATAGCTTGCCTGCAGAGCTGTAGACTTTCAGCGAGCCTGCGGTTGTCTCCGTGCCGATCTGATCCACACCTGAGGTTTTGAAGGTCACTTTGGTGGTCGTCGGACCGTTGTCGCTCATTATGTAAGAGCCGCTGTAAGTGAGGTCGCCGGTTTTGTTGTCGTCGCCGCCGGTGTTGAAGATCACATTGGTGACACCCTCGGGCACTTTATAGACCTTGTAAGTCTTGCCGTCGCTTCCCTGGGCTGTCTGCATGGGGTTGCCGGGCCAGCTAACAAGTTGCGAGGCGCCATCGATCCAGTAGTAGACGTTGGTCTTGTCACCGTTGTAGGCGAGGTTGTAGTCGCCGGGGATGTTGACGGCGTCGCCCACGGGAGGATCGGGAGGTGTGGGACCTTCGCCGGCCTTGACCACGGTAAGCTTCATAGTTGAGAGATCGGCCGTGATGTCATAGGAACCGGCCGGCACAGTCCAGGAGAGGCAGCCGCTGGCGGCTACATTCATGGCATATTTCACGATAGTGTTGCTCGACCCTACATTGGCAGCTTCGCCCTCGGTGGCGGCGCCGTAGCGGTTGGCGCCCATGTTGAGGTCATCCCAAGTGGCTGCCACGAAGTCGGTGAGATTGAAGTAGCAGACGGTCTCACCTGCAGCTGCGGTGAAGGAAACATTCTTCGCCGTATAGGTCGAACCGGAGGCGGTCATCTTCACGCCGGTGCCGGGAGTTGCTCCCCAGCCGCCGGTGGTGAGGTTGCCGAGGATGTAGAGGTCGCCCTCACCGGGTACAGGAGGATCGGGAGGTGTGGGAGGCGTGGGGCCGGGGTCGCCCTCGTAAAGCACAGCCACGCCGCTTGAGCCGACGTTGCCGCTGATGGTTGTCGCGGTGACGGTGAATGTGCCGCCGCTCACTCTGTCGGTGTATGTTCCGGCAGGGCAGTAGCCGCCGCCGTTGGCGATGGACACCTGGCCACTACCCTTCATCACGATCACCGCGCCGCCGTCCTTGCGTGTCACGGAGATGGCGTTGCCGCCGTTGGTGAAGTAGTCGGCGCGTCCGGCCATTATGTTGCGGAACTTGTTGACTTCAGCAATGTGTTTGCCCTTGAAAGCTGTGGAGCCTTTGCCAACCTTGATGTTGTTGAAACCCTTTGCGTTGGGGCGCGAGAAATAGAGCGCGGCAGCGCCGTTGCGGCATGCGAACGAGCAATAGGCGCGGTCTATGACGCTCTGGTCCACGTTCTGGCTCCATTCGTCGTTGGAGTAAGTATCATGGCTTTCGCCCCAGTAAACCACCTTGGCGCCGAGACCGTGGTTCACGTCCCAGGAGCCGCCGTGGCCGTAAGGTATGCCGCCGTTTTCGCGTGCGGCGCCGTTGCTGTATTTGTTGTCGGTGACCGACATAAACTGGCCGTACTCCTTGATGATCCCTTCGTTGGGGCCGGGAGCGTCAAGAATCTCGCCGTAGTGCCACATGCCCGATACGGAGGTCACAGCTGTCCAGAAGTTGCATCCTTCCGAGGGAAGACCGATATGCTTGGCGGCATCCCAGCGGCATCCTTTCACACCCATCGACTTGAGATCCTCGATATAGGCTTTTGCGCGGGCCTGCACTTCGGCGTCCTCGGAATTGATGTCGCCGTAGTCGCCGAGCTGTCCGTGGGTGATGCTGCGGCGGTCGCCATAGTTGATGCCGCCTTCCCAGCGCACGCGTCCGTTGGCATCCCACCATGTGTCATGATAGCCCGCCGTCTTGTCCACATGGTTGGCCACCACGTCGACGATTATTTTTATGCCGTATTTGGCTGCCTCGGCGCAGAGGTCTTTAAGCTCTTCGCGAGTACCCAGACCGCCCTTGAACGCCAGGTCATAAGGACGATACAGATCGTGCCAGGGCGATCCCGTGCGCACGTCGGCGCGCTGCAGCGGGGAGAGCTGCACAGTCCCGAAGCCTGCCGCGGCAATGTTTGGAAGCTCCTGCTTCACATCTTTGATGGGCCAGTCGAAGCAATGCAGGATGTTGCCCTGCTGGATTTCTGCCGGCAGACCGTAATCGCTTGCCGCCAAAAGGCTTTGTCCTATCCATGCGAACAGGAGTGCAAGCATGATGAGTCTTTTCTTCATTGTTGAATGTAAGAATTTAAATAAGTTGGTATTAAGGGGTTAACTAAAGAGCCTTGGTACGGTCGAGTCTTTCAATCGTTGTAAAGTCGTCGCTCTGTGGAGAGCCTCGGCGAAGCATGGCCGAGAGTTTGCGAATTACCCTTGTATCTGCAACATTGGCAAAATTAACAAAAAAATCCATATCCTCCAACTTCGGGCGCTTTGGGGACAGGATATTTTTGGGGGAGACAAAGGAACGAGAGGACAATCAGGGGACAGGAGAACAGGAGGACAAACTTTTTCAAACCATTGATAACCATTTTGGCGAACCACGGGGAACCATCTTCTCACTCGGCACGGTTGGCGACGGGAGATTTTTGGGACAGGAGAAGAATTAGGGGACCGGACAGGGTAAGGTCGTTACCGCGCTTTTGACACAGTTACTAATTTTCCAAGGCTATCTCCTTCCACGGCCTGAAGGCCGCGGTTGGCAATACAGCCGGACCTCCGGTCCGGCGCATGTATGACAGAATTTCTCTGCCTGTTTATACGTTATTTCGCGAGGTAGGCGGCGATAGCTGCGGGCATCGAGGGTGTGGTAGGTGTGGGGGCGGAGATGTCGACGGTGAGCTTCGCGGCTTCGGCGGCCTTGACGGTGGCGGCGCCGAGACAGGCGATCTTCACGCCGTTGGCCTTCTGGTCGAAGTCGGGGAAATTCTTCTTGAGAGAGTGGATGCCGGAGGGTGTGAAGAAGACGAGCATGTCGTAGTCAAACGGCTCCTCGGGTGTGAAGTCGTTGCTCACGGTGCGATACATGATCGACTTGATGTAGTTGATCTTCATGTCGTCGAGCGTCTTCGTGGGAGCGTTGTGCACGTCGCTGATGGGGAAAAGATATTTCTCCTTGTTGTGGCGCTGGAAGGAGGATTTGAGCGCGGGGTCATCGAGCTTGCCGGTGGTGCCGAAGAAGATCTTGCGCTTGCGGTAGACCACGTATTTCTGGAGATAGTTGGCTATGGATTCGGTGGTGCAGAAATACTTGAGCGTATCGGGAATGGACACACGGGTCTCCTCGGCGAGACGGAAGAAGTTGTCGACTGCGACCTTGGATGTGAAAATGATTGCGGTGTAGTCGGCGATGTTGATTTTCTCCGTGCGGAATTCCTTAGCTGACAACCCTTCGATCTTGATAAAGGGACGGAACACGACCTCGACGTTGAAACGTGTGGCAAGATCTATATAGGGAGACTTGTCGTCAGCCGGCTTGGGCTGGGAAACTAAGATTTTCTTTATATCCATATCCGATGCTCCTTTTGTGGCATTACCGATGCCTAAGAGTAAATTTACTTTCAGGTGAAGAGGAGAGTAAGGTTTCGAAGAGTGCCGGAGGTGGATTCCACGCGTCCTATCAAGGAGCTGCCACATCCATGCAGAACTGTGTCGACAGGTGGAACAAAAGCACGACGGGCGCTATTTCCACGCCACAAAGATAGTAAAAAAACGGCATCCATGACGAAGATCTCGGTAAAAAAATACGTACACCTTTGATTATAAACAGTATACGCATGACAAGATACGCCACTCCGGCGAAGATAACGACCAGATAAAGGTTGCGCGCGTAGAAGATGCTTAGAAGAGCGAGAGGAAAAAGAGCAAGCCCTAAGAATCCCTGCCCGGAGCTGAATCCGCGCATCCACGACGCGGCGTCGGCGATGGTGCCGAAGGTGCGTCCGATAATGAAGTAGGCAGCCCATTGCCAGATGTAGTAGGTTCCGACACAGCCGGTGGTGACTGCGAGCGCCGTATACCATTGCGCCGAGCTACGCAGCTGGGGATGAAGCACCTCGATGGCGCCGAAGAGAAGGACTCCGACCGAAACTACACACAGCAGGTTTAGAAAAATGAGAAACGAGGTCTCGCGCACCGTGTCGTCAAACATGCGGCGGCGCGGACGTATGGAGATGAGCTCACGCCCTATACCGCTGAGGAACTTGAAGTTGCGGGCATAGCGCATGCTCACGAGCAGAAACACGGCGATGAGTCCGAGTATGACCCACGACGTTGTGACACTGCCCATTGAGCGTGGCGACACCGGCATCTGCGGATCCTTGTGGGCTGTCATCACGATGGCCTTGCGGAGCGGCGCCTCATGGATAACCGTGTCGGCCTTCGCCTCCACGACTTTGGGTGCGGAGACTTTCGTCCGCGGAGCCGTCTCGGTGGCACGCGAAATCTGCTCCTCGGCAAGCACGCTTGCGTCAAACCGGTCGAGTTCGTGGGCTATCGCGGGATCTATCGTGATATTTTGCAGTGAATCCGGCATTTGGCGTTTCTGTTAGACTTTCACAACCATTTGTTCTCGCGATACCACTTTATAGCCTTGGCGACACCGTCCCTGAGGTCTGTGGAAGCCTCGAAGCCGAAACCTTCGCGTGCGGCGGTGGTGTCAACCTTCCAGTTGCGCTGGCGCATGATGCGGTATTTGTCGGGATTGAGCGTAGCGGGACGTCCTTTCAGCGTGCCGATGCGACCGCTGACGGCGCAGACAAGTTTCAGAAACCATAGCGGTGCCTTTACGGGAATGACAAAACTCTTCCCCAGCTCCTTGGCTGCGATCGTGCGGAACTCTTTCTGCGAATAGCTTCGAGGCTCGCTGATAAGATAAAGCTTCGAGGTCGCGCTGCGTTCCAGAGCATCGAGGATCGCCCTTGCGAGATCCTCCACATAGATGAATGTAAGTTCCTGACGGCGCATCCCGACTGAGAAATCGAAGCAGCGCTTTATGCTCTTGAACATCAGGAAATAATCGCGCTCGCGGGGGCCGTAGATGCCTGTAGCGCGGAAGATGATGTATGGAATCCCTGACGACTGCAGGGCGATCTCGGCCTTAAGTTTCGAGGTGCCGTAGCGTGTGTCGGGCGAAGGAATCATCTTCTCGGTGAAAGGGGTGTAACCTTTCTCGTCGCCGGCACCCATCACGGACAGCGAACTGATGAAAAGCAACTTCTCCGGCACGGCGCCGAGCGCCTTCAGGGCGTCGGTGAACCAGACGAGATAGTCGTGGTTAATGCGGTTGAAGTCGGCGAAATTGAGGCATTTGGTGGCGCCGAGATTGTAGACGACATAGTCCCAGCGGCCGGATCCGGGCAGCGAAGCGGCCACGCTTTCACGCAATTCTTCCGCAGAATCGTAGTCGAATACGGCGAAATGCAGCTTCGGATCGGTGAGATAGCGGCGCGAAGTACCCTCCCTGACGCCGGCCCAGACGTCGTAGCCCCGGCACAGAGCCTCGTCGGCAATGAATCCGCCGGTAAATCCGCCGGCACCGACAATCAGAAGACTCTTCTTTTCATCCTTCATATCCTGTGTCTTTATCTGTTGTCAAAATAATCCGCCACGGTTGCGAAAGTATAGCCCTGCGAGATGAGCCATTCGATCGACTGCGGCAGCGCGGTCTGAAGTCTCGGCCAGCTTTTGAGCGAGTCGTGGAACACGATGATGGCTCCGGGTCGTGCAAGTTGCCGCACGTTGTCAAAGACCTGAGCCGCCGTGAGCCGCCGCGAGTAGTCGCGTGTGACGAGGTCATACATCACGAGATGATATTTCCTCACCATGGCGCGTGCCTGCCGCGGACGCAGCCATCCGTGGGGAGGCCGGAAGAGCCTGGAATGCAGCAGGGCATCGGCTTCCTCCACGTCGCGCAGATAGCGCATGGTCGTGACTTTTGCGCCCTGAAGGTGGTGCATCGTGTGGTTGCCCACTTCATGGCCGCGACGGCGCACCTCCTCGACAAGCTCCGGATGACGCCGCGCGTTGTCGCCGACCATAAAGAAAGTGGCCTTGATGCCGTAGCCGTCAAGCTGATTGAGCACCCAGGGCGTGACCTCCGGAATCGGACCGTCGTCGAACGTCAGAAAGACGCGCCTACCGCCGCCGGTGAGGCGGAAATGGCCGCCCGGAAAGAGCATCCGGAAAAGGCGCGGCGGACGTTCGACAAGATGGATTCCCATGGCTGCCGAAGAATCACTGCTGCGTGAAGAGTTGCGGATTGCGCTTCTGGAACTCCTCGTAGACACGCTGCGAACGCTCCACATCGACACCTTTGGCCTTCAGGTCGGCCACGATAGTGGCGCGGTCGCCGCCCACGCTCTCATACATGTCGATGAGATAGAAGAAGAGCGAGTCGGCGTCCAGACTCTTGCTGTCGAGCGCCGCGTATCCGGCGGCGTCGAGCGTCTGGATCGACGTGATGTCAGGCACGTAGAGCATCACCTGTTCGTAGATTTCCTCGGGACCGTAGGTCACCGACGACGCGGGTGCGGATTCCTGATCCACACCATGAGCAGCGTCATAGTAATTCTTAAGGAACGTGCTGTTCTTTATGCCGACGGAGGAAAGAACCTTGTCGGCGCTTCCGGCTCCGGCATATTTGTCGTATTCGGTCATCAGATCATAATACAAAGCCAGAATACGCGCGTTATCGTCAGACAGCCGCGCATTGGGCGAAGGCAGTGAATAGCGTTTGCCGTCGGGGGTCTCTCCGCCAGCCTGACCGTAGCGCTCGATCATCTTGCCCACATACTTCACGTTGGCGGCATAGGCCTTCAGGCCTGCGGCAAGAATCTCCTTGCCACGCTTCACGGCCGCCTTGTCGCCGATTGCTGTTCCGGCCTGACAGAGTGTCGAGCCAACCTGATAGTAGTCGAGGAAGGAGAACGGATAGGCGCGTATGGGAAGCTTGTCGAGCGAGAGATTCAGGATCTCGATGGCACGCTTGTAGTTGAGCCTGGCCTTCTCCTCCCAGCGGCGCTGTCCGGCCACGTTCGTCTTGCCGTCGGCGCCCTCGTAGGAGCCTTCCGCCACCGCAAGGTCGGAGAACATCGCGGCTTCAGTCACGAGATCGGCAGCAAGCAGGAAGGTGGTCATTCGGGTGAACGACACCATGCGTCCGGCAGCCTCGTCGAAGTAAGGCGGATTCTTGGCGTCGGCGCCTCCCCAGCGGTATTTGTTCTTGACAACCTTGTAGCTGCGCTCGGTGTCGTGGGTCATGTTGGCTTCGTAGGGCACAAGCTGATATGCCATGCCGGTGGCTCTCAGGTAAGGCTTGAACATCGAATACATGTCGCTGCCCACGGTGCCGGCCCAGTAGATCGGACGTTTCCAGCCATTGGCGGCGTTGGTGGCGATGATGTCGAGCATCACGAGTTGCGAGAGCGTGAGCTGTCCGCCCGTGACCTGATCAAGATTGACATCGATACGGTCGACCAAGGGGTTGATGTCGTTGGCATCGAAAAGGCCCTGTTTGCGTGCCGCATCCTTGTTGACATCTATATATGTGCTGGCGAAAGGAATCTCGGCATAGCCGTATTCGTTGTATTTCACGTTATTGCCGTAGATGGCCTTCAGGGCGTTGAGCAGGGGGGTCGGCGTGTCGTAATCGGTCGACTTGCCGGTCATCGCCATGTCGCGGCGTCCGTAGGCGATCTGCGCCGGAGTGGCGGTGATGTTGACGCCGGGAGCGGCGTAGGAGGCAAGGCGCTGCTGATTGATGTACCAGTCGCTCTGCAGATAGCTCAGGTTGATGATCTTCACGTCGGGACGCACGCCCTCGACCTCCTGGGCATACCAGAGCGGGAAGGTGTCGTTGTCGCCGTTGCAGAAGATTATAGCGTTGGGTTCGAGACTCTCAAGATAGTTGACGGCGAAATCGCGGGCGGCATAGCGGCCGGAACGGTCGTGGTCGTTCCACGTCTGGCTGACCATCTGCAGGGGCACGATCAGGCCGAGCGCACACGCTACGATGGCAGCCGTCAGCGTAGCCTTTCCGGAGGGAGCTGCAACCTCAGGCTTGGTCTCCTTGGCTTTGGCGGATGCGGATGCGCTCTTGCGCTTGACAACCCAATTAATCAGGGAATAGATGGCTGCCACGCCCATGCCGATCCATATGGCGAACGCATAGAACGAGCCTGCGAAGGCGTAGTCGCGCTCACGTGGCTGCAGCGGCGGCTGGTTAAGGTAGAGCACGATGGCGAGGCCGGTCATGAAGAACAGGAAGAACACCACCCAGAACTGCTCTATGCCGCGGCGTCCGCGGAACGCCTGCCAGACGAGTCCGGCGAGACCAAGCAGCAGCGGCAGGAAATAGAAGGTGTTGTGGGCGCGGTTTCCTTCGCCTAACGGTTCGGGAAGGGCGCTCTGGTCGCCCAGACGCGCGTTGTCGATGAAGCTGATGCCGGAAATCCAGTTGCCGTAGTCTTTCTCCCCCTTCTGGTTGTTGTAGTCGTTCTGGCGCCCGACGAAGTTCCAGAGGAAGTAGCGCCAGTACATGTGGTTGACCTGATAGTTGAAGAAGAACTCCAGATTCTCGCCGAAGGTCGGCTTCACGGCGCTTCGTGTGTCGGCGAAGTAATATTCGCCGGTCACGTCGTTGTATTTCAGACTCTCTGCGGAAATATCCATCATCGGCACCTCGCTCTTCGAAACCTCGTCGAAGGCGGTAAGCGCCGTGCGCTCATGCTCGGGCGATGCAAGCGAGGGCACCCACAGCTCATACATATCCTTATGCTCCGGCGAGCGGCTGTGGATGCGCGGCAGGAGCATGTTCATCGTGGGCGACGGACGCATCTTGCCTACATAGTCGGCCACCACGTAGTAGTCGCCCCCTCGGCGGGCAAGCTCCTCGTTGCGGTTCTTCTCCTTGTTCGAGAGGAAGTTCAGGGGCGAAATAGTGTGGGCGCCGGCCACACCTTTGGCGATCTTGGCATTGCCCTTCTCCATGTCGGGCTTGTAGATGGGCACGTCGGGCACGGAATAGCCGTCGCCTATGGGCAGATCGCCGTATTCCTCAATAAGATAGTGGCTGCCGGACTGGTACGTGTTGCCGTAGAGGAGCGGCGTCTCGCCGTATTGCTCGCGGTTCAGATAGCCCGAAAGGTCGAAGACATTGTCGGGCTGGCTCTGGTTCAGCGGCGGATTGGCGTGCGAGCGTATCAGGATCACGGCGTAACTGCTGTAGCCGATGAAGATGACCGCGATGCTCCACATCACTATATTCATCCAGCGCACAGGCAGCTTGGCGCGGAAACGGAAAAACACAAGGTAAATCAGCGCTCCGAAAAGAAGCAGTCCGAGCCATACACTGTTGGCTATGAACAGCATACCCGACAGCAGCACGCCCAGACAGAAGGAGATGCGGATGCGCGTGGCCGAGCGCTGCGTGTAAAGCTCCAGAAGCGCCCATACGAAGACGGCAACGGTCAGCACGGCGTAGACGAGTGTGCCGGTGTTGAAGGGGAGCGCCAGGGTGTTGACGCTCGTCATCTCAAGCCAGCCGGCGACCTTGATGAAGCCCGGCACGAGTCCGTAGAGCACGAAAACTATGATGGCGAAACCCACAAGCAGCGCAAGAAGCGACTTGCCGCCGCTGACGTTCTTCCATTTGCGGTATGTGAACACCAGCACGATGGCGGGGATACACAGCAGATTGAGCAGATGCACGGCGATCGATACGCCGATCACGTAGGCTATCAGTATCAGGTAGCGGTCGCTGTGAGGCTGGTCGGCACGATTCTCCCATTTGAGTATCAGCCAGAAAACCAGCGCCGTGCAGAACGACGAGAAGGCGTAGACCTCACCCTCGACAGCCGAAAACCAGAAAGTGTCGCTCCAGGTGTAGGCCAGGGCGCCGACCACACCACTGCCCATCACTACGAGATACTGCGCCACGCTCATGCTATCGGTGCTCTTCTCGCGGAGCAGACGCAGCGTCAGGTGCGTCACGGTCCAGAACAGCAGCAGGATTGTCAGGGCGCTCAGCAATCCCGACATGACGTTGACCATCAGCGCCACCTTCGAGGCGTCGCCGAAGGCGAAGTTGCTGAAGAAGCGCGCAGTCAGCATGAAGATCGGGTTTCCGGGCGGGTGGCCTATTTCAAGCTTGTCGGCCTGAGTGATAAACTCACCGCAGTCCCAATAGGACACTGTCGGCTCCAGTGTGAGCCAGTATGTGGCGAGGGCTATGGCGAACACCACCCAGCCCGTCGCGTTGTTGATGAGATTGTATTTGCGTGTGATCTGCATTGTTGTTCACTGATTCAAATCGCAAAGTTACAACTTTTTTCCGTTCGCAGGATGATTCCTCTGAGAAGTTGTCCCTCCGCAAGTGTCAAAAGATGTCAAAATCCTTCCGTTTGTCCCCCCTCCGGCTCTTGTCCGTAAACCGATTATTTGCTAATTTTGAAGTCTTAAAAATCAGATTATGGATCGAATCGACGAAGCGACGCTCAGGCGCCTGTATCTCAAAGACACTGCCTTTCAAGATCTTATGGAGAAACGCATCTCCAACGTGCTCCTCGTGGCCTCACCCTACGATGCCTTCATGCTTGAGGAGGACGGACGCGTCGAGGAACAGGTATTCATGGAGTATGAGGTGCTCGGACTCTCCGCAGCGCCGCGTTTCACGACCGTGGCGACGATGCAGGAGGCCGACGTGGCACTCACCCAGAAGGATTTCGACCTCATCATCGCCATGCCCGGAGCGGAGCTGCATCAGACTTTCCTCTGGTCGCGGGAGGTCGAGCTGCTCTATCCCGAGATGCCCTTCGTCGTCCTCACCCCTTTCAGCCGCGAGGTCAGCCGGCGTATCGAAAATGAGGACCTCTCATCCGTCGACTACGTCTTCTCCTGGCTCGGCAACGTCGATCTTATCGTGGCCATCATCAAGCTCATCGAAGACCGCATGAACGCCCTCAAGGACATCGAGCAGGTCGGCGTGCAGTGCGTCATGCTCGTCGAGGACTCCATACGCTTCTATTCCGCCGTGCTGCCGCATCTCTTCAAGTTCATACTCACGCAGTCGCGCGAGTTCTCCACGGAGGCACTCAACGAACACGAGGCGCGACTCCGCATGAGGGGACGTCCGAAAGTGATCCTCGCCCGCGACTACGAGGAGGCGAGGGTGCTCTACAACCGCTACGGCCACAACATGCTCGGCATCGTCTCCGACGTCAGCTTCAACCGCGAGGGGAAAACCGACAAGGAAGCCGGACTACGCCTTGCCTCACGCATCAGGGAGCGCGACCCACACATCCCCATCATCATCGAGAGCAGCGAGATCGAGAACAAACCAAAGGTCAATGCTTTCGGAGGCATCTTCATCGACAAGAATTCCAAGACGCTTCCGCAGGATCTCCGCAACGCCGTCCGCCACAATTTCGGATTCTACGACTTCATCGTCCGCGACCCGGACACCGGAGCAGAGGTCATGCGCATCCACGACCTCAACGACCTCCAGAAAAACATCTACAACATCCCGGCTAAATCCCTCTTCTACCACAGCTCGCGCAACGACATCAGCCGCTGGCTCTATTCCCGCGCACTCTTCCCGGTGGCTTCGGTGCTCCAGAATTTCCGGTTTACCAAACTTGAGCAGACCCCCGACGTCCGACGCCTGATCTTCGAGTGCATCGTCAAATACCGCCGCATGAAGAACCGAGGCGTCGTGGCCATATTCCGCAAGGACCGCTTCGACCGCTACAGCAATTTCGCACGCATCGGCCAAGGCTCCCTCGGAGGCAAAGGCCGCGGCCTGGCTTTCATCGATTCCATCATAAAGCGCCACCCCGAGTGCGAAGACTTCGGCGGAGTGCAGATCACGATTCCGCGAACCGTGGTGCTATGCACCGACATCTTCGACGAATTTATGGAGACAAACTCGCTCTACCGCACGGCCCTAAGCGACATCCCCGACGAACGCATTCTCCGCGAGTTCCTCCACGCCTCCCTCCCCCGCCGCATCCGCGACGACCTCGCCGCCCT
This sequence comes from uncultured Porphyromonadaceae bacterium, assembly GCA_902491625.1. Classification (GTDB taxonomy): domain Bacteria; phylum Bacteroidota; class Bacteroidia; order Bacteroidales; family Muribaculaceae; genus Lepagella. Next base: position 34,354 of record CABUIO010000021.1, read on the forward strand.
GCTCGACGTCACCGACGCCCCGCTCGCAATCCGCTCCTCGTCACTTCTCGAAGACAGCCATTACCAGCCCTTTGCAGGCGTCTACTCCACATACATGATTCCGCGTCTGGACGACCGTGACCGAATGCTTTCCCTCCTCCTCGACGCCGTCAAAGGTGTCTATGCCTCGGTCTTCTACGCTGAGTCGAAGGCATATATGAACGTGACGCGCAACGTCATCGACCAGGAGAAGATGGCGGTCATCATTCAGGAAGTGGCCGGACGTCGCCACGGCGACTATTTCTATCCCTCCTTCTCCGGAGTGGGACGCTCCCTCAACTACTATCCGCTGGGCCACGAGAAGACCGACGACGGTATCGCGGAAGTGGCCGTAGGCCTCGGAAAATACATCGTCGACGGTGGCATGGCGCTCCGCTTCGCCCCGACGCAACCCAAACGAGTGCTCCAGACCTCCACACTCGACCTCGCCCTGCGCGACACACAGAAGTCGCTTGCCGCTCTCCCCTGCGCCGACCTCGACCGCCCGTTCTCCGTCCGCGACGATTTCAACGTCGTCACCCTTCCGGTGGCCGATGCGGCCGCCACAGGTGCCCTTAAATACATGGTAAGCACATACGACGCCCGCGACGGCTATCTCCGCGACACAGATCAGGGTCCTGGGCGCAAGGTCGTCACCTTCGCCAACGTGCTCAAGCACGACGTCTTCCCTCTCGCCAAGTGCGTCGAGTTCATGCTCTCCACCGGACAGTACGAGATGGGACGCCCTGTCGAGATCGAATTCGCGGGAGTCATCAACGACGGAATCTCGGCATCGTCCCCCGACAAAGGTACCCTCTACTGGCTCCAGATCCGTCCGATCGTCGATCAGAAGGAAATGCTCGACGACGACGCGAGCCTATTCCGCCGGCCTGACTCCGACCTGATACTCAGGGCACATTCCGCTCTCGGCCACGGCCTCATGGACGACGTCCGCCACGTGGTCTACGTCCGTCCGGAGAACTTCTCCTCGCAGCTGAATCCCGACCTGGCCGCGGAGATAGAAAAGATCAACAACGGATTTATCGACAAAAATCTCGGCTACATCCTCATCGGTCCCGGACGCTGGGGATCCTCCGACCCCGCGCTCGGCATTCCCGTCAAATGGCCGCAGATCGCCGGCGCAAGACTAATTGTCGAGGCTTCTCTCCCGGGCTATGACATCGAGCCTTCGCAGGGCACCCACTTCTTCCAGAACCTCACATCCTTCGGCGTGGGCTATTTCACCCTCAATCCATCCAAAGGCAAAGGCTACTACGACATCGACTTCCTCGACAGCCGTCCCGCCGTCTATGAGTCAGAGCATATCCGTGTCGTTCGCTTCGAATCGCCGCTCAGAATAGCCATCAACGGCCGCAAATCCTCCGGCATCGTAGCCAAACCCGCAGCGCAATGATCTTCCCCTGGGACTATAGCCGACGCCTCCGCGAAGCCACCGACGAAAACGACACGCTACGCGAAAAACTCCGTGACGCCGAAGCCACGATAAGCCATCTCCGCCATCTGCTCGGACTCAAGACAGAAGAGTGCGGACAACTCGCCGCCAACATCGCCACACTGCGCGAAAAAGCCGATTATGCCGACCGGCTCGAAGAACGCGTCATGGAACTCGACGCCATGGCCGACCGCTTCGCGCCCATGAAGAAATCGCTTGACAGGAAAATAGAGAAACTCCGCATGGAACGCGACGAAGCCCGCGCCATGCTCGCCGCACGCGACGCACTCCCCGAAAAAGGCCGTCCCATAGACTTCGTCGACCGCGAAGCCCTGCAGCTCCCCGAACTCCCCGACACTCCCGCTCCGAACTCCCCGACCCGCTCCGACCAATCCCCCGACCTCCCCGACTGGTATATCCCCATCCCCGACTAACCCCACACACTAACCGTGCCGAGGCGGAAGCCGAGGAAAAAATCGCCTCCCTAACCGTGCCAAGGCGGAAGCCGAGTAAAAAATCGCCTCCCTAACCGTGCCGAGGCGGAAGCCGAGGGAAAATGGTTCCGAATGGTTCGCCAAAATGGTTATCAATGGTTAGAAAGAATGGTTAATAATGGTTTGAAAAAATTGTTCCTGATTGTTCCCCTTGTTCGAAAAGACGCCCGAATCTGTCCCTGGTTAGCGCCGCTTGCGGCGCCCTGACTGTCCTCCCCTCAGTCAAACAGCGACGGCGTAAGAGCCGGTGAAAAGCTCTTACGGTGCAACGGCGTCATACCGAGTTCCATGATTCCCCTCCGGTGCTCCCTCGTTGGATATCCCTTGTTGCGTTCCCATCCATACCCCGGATAAACCTTTGCCATCCGCTCCATAAACTCATCGCGGTGCGTCTTTGCAAGCACCGACGCCGCAGCAATCGACATATACTTCCCGTCCCCCTTAACCACAGTCGTATAACCGATCCCCGACTCCATCGGCGAAAAACGGTTGCCATCCACAAGGATATGCTCCGGATGTACCTTAAGCGACATCACCGCGCGCTGCATCCCCGCGATCGATGCCCGCAGGATATTGATACGGTCAATCTCCTCATTGTCCACCATCACCACGCTCCAGGCCACGGCTTCCCGCTCTATGATCTCGCGAAGACTCGCGCGCTGACGTGCGGTAAGCTTCTTGGAATCGTCCAGCAGCTCATTGCTGAAATCCGCAGGCAGAATCACAGCCGCAGCCGCCACCGGACCGCACAGACACCCGCGGCCTGCCTCATCGCAGCCCGCCTCCACGCGACCCTCCACCATCCAGCGCTCAAGCACCTTAATGTGTTCGGTTGATTATGAAAGTAAAGATATCCTCAAGATCCTTGCGGGCCTCGCACTCCGGATAATGCGACAGACAGAACAGTGCCTTCTCGCGAAGACGATCCATCACACGGCGGCAGAACTCAATTCCGCCGTTGTCAACCGCAAACTTAGTAAGAGTCGCCACATCATCGTCTTCAAGCTCATCCTTCTCGATGATCTTCTTCATCTTCTCGCTCTCGGACTTTGACACCGTCTGCAACGCATACAGAAGCGGAAGCGTCACCTTCCCCTCTCGCAGATCGTGACCCGACGCCTTGCCGAAATCATCCTGACCGATGTAATCGAAAATATCGTCGCGGATCTGGAAACACATGCCCATGTAGTAGGCATATCTCTCAAGCCATCGACGCTTATCCTCACCAACACCCGAAGCCTCCGCGCCCATGCGAACGCAGCTCTCGAACAGAATCGCCGTCTTCATCTCCACAGTGCGCACATACTTGCGGATACTGAAATCATGCTCCCTCGCAACAAAAATCTGATGCAGCTCGCCCTCCGACAGAATATCCGCCAAATGGCTCATCAGCTTCACGACCTCCATCGAACCCGCAAGAATAGACTCATCCAGAGCCTTGCTGACAAGATAGTCGCCGGTCAGGACTGCTATGTGGTTGTCCCACACCGCATTGACAGTCGGGATACCGCGGCGGTACATCGACTGGTCAATCACATCGTCATGGATAAGCGACGCATTGTGCAGAATCTCGATCGAAGCCCCCGCATGAAGGACTCGTTCATTGACTCCGCCGAGAAGCTCCGCGCTCAGAATGACAAGAAGCGGCCTGATCTGCTTCCCTCGTTTGCCAAGATAGCCGCAAACGATACTGTTAAGTATTGGCATCGGCGACTTTATCGACTCCTGGATAAACATATTCATGCCGTCGAGTTCCGGCTTTATACGATCCTGTATTCTCTTGAATATCATAGAAATATTGTCAGAAATGATCTCATACTTGCGGGGGCTGCATGCTGTTCGCGATAAATGTCCTGTAGACACCGGACAACGCGGACAGCCGCCACACAACGCGTTCACTTTACTTTATTTCGCGAAGTTAATAAAAAAAATGCACCTACATCCACTAAAACCGCCCGAAAACATCCGCGCCCCCAAAAATACCACCGGAAAAGATTGTTTACTCATGGTTCCCCTTGTCCGAAAAGCTCCCGCTCCCAGACCGTACCGAGGCGCAAGCCGAGGGAAATCGCCCATCTATCCCGCTCTCTATCCCTTCTCATGTCCTACTGTTCTCCTGTCTCCCTGCTTCCGTTTAATTGTCCTCCAGTTCTCCTGTCTTTCCTTTCTCCGCTCCTGATTGCCGAATAAAAAAATTGCGGCGCCAACAGACGCCGCAACCACTGAAAGGGTGAGAGATGGGTCTCGAACCCACGACCTTCGGAACCACAATCCGACGCTCTAACCAACTGAGCTACACTCACCATATAGCCTTAAGGAGTCAATAAGCTACAACCATTTCCCCTTAAGGCACTGCAAAGTTAGCAACAAAATTTATTTCCTGCAATACCTTGCACCCATTTTTTTACATAGCGTCCAAAGCACGCGACGCTATACTGTTCATTCGCTGTATCTGAGAAGGCGTCATCTCACCCTGCACCTTGGACAGCCTCTCGGCGAACGAACTGGTCTTGCTCTGAAGGCTTGCCAACTTCGACATATCGCCACTCTTGGCGTAAGCTACGTAATCGTTCATCAATTCCTCATACTCGTCAAGAAGGGAATCAATGTCCGAGCTGCCTGACGATGAACCGGCACTCGGAGCGACATAGTCCTTTAGAGCTGACAGATCCCAATCTGTCGACGGAAACTCATCTTCACCCTCGTAAACAGTAAGCTCGAAAGGCATTGTCTTGCCAGTGAAGAACTTACCCTCACCCTTTATGCCCTCCGGAGTCATAACACCCGTGAAATGACCCGTACGCTCACCGTCGGCATTATATTCGTCAAACTCGACAGTTCCGTCGCCATCTTCTTCAAACTTATCGAAACGGATACGCAGATAATTATCCACACCCGACTTATCGTAATAGTATGCGCCACATTCACGGTCTGCACCCACAATCAGATGGATAGGATATTTTCCGTTGATCTTGCCAACATACTTAAGCTCGGTCTTGGGTTTCTCGGGAGCCTTCTCCTCGACAACCTCCTGCTTAACGGGCTGTACGCTGTCCTTCTGTTCCTCCTTTTTCGAACAGCCTACACACATTGCGGCTGCCAACATGGCTATCGAAGCCATATAAAAAATCTTTTTCATACTCTTAAAAAATTTAAATCCTTAAACACAAATGGTTAGCGAAACGAACCGATAACCACGACACAAAAATACACAAAAAACATCATCCAACAACAAAAAAACATCCGGCACAAATATCATAGCTTTTCCGGTACTATATTTAGTACTCGCAGCGTTGACTCCCTGACTATTCCCCTTGTTCGAAAAGTAGCCCCCGAATTTGTCATTAGTTCGCGCCGCTTGCGGCGACTGATTGTTCCCCTTGTCTGAAAAACGACAGGCCGGAGGCCTTTCATCTTGTTAACCCCGGACAGCGTCCGGGGCTGCAACACACAAGACGAACCAACGCCGGAGGTGTTGAACAAAAATCTCCGGTATTGTTCTCCATGTTCGGGAAGAAAAAATGGTTCCCCATTGTTAACCCCAAATGGTTAACGATAGATTGAAAAGACTATTCCTCATTGTTCCTCTTTTTCGAAAGATGGCAGTGTCGAGCGTCGACAGACGCAAGCGCGATGATAAGACACCACGAGAGTGAGCGGACACGGAGAGATCGAGCGAAAGAACAGGCCGGAGGCCTTTCATCTTGTTAACCCCGGACAACGTCCGGGGAAGCGACGCCCCAGTCAATTCAACGCCGGAGGTGTTGAACAAGATTGTTCCAAATTGTTCCCCTTGTCCGAAAAGCCGCTCCGATCCGCCGTTAATGTCCCTAATGTCCTTAATGTCCTTAAAGTCCTTACACGTCAGCCCATGAAAAAAGCTTCCGGCGAGGTTTGATTCTCGTCGGAAGCTTCCCTTAGGGTGGCGA
>CABUIO010000022.1 GCA_902491625.1 uncultured Porphyromonadaceae bacterium
TTAATCATAAAATACACCACCCTGTCATTAACAATGATTATTAAACAACCTCTAAAGATCGGAGTATGACCCTGCCGCTCCCAAGCAAGAGCCTAAGTAGGGGCGCAATATTTTGCGCCCGCAGCAGTCGTTGCAAGCGGATGGCAACGTCGGGGAAGCCGATGTGTACCGTCGTGAACCGCGCCGGCGGTTTTCGTCATCCAATGCCGAGCAATGACGTGGACAGAGTGGGCACAAAATTTTGCACCCCTACAGGCGCATGGATCTGTGCCGAAAGGAGCGGATACGAAAATAGGCTGCCCTCAGGGAGCAGCCTATCATGTACGTGTAGGTAGATTATTTATCTTACGACGATTTTGGAGGGTTGGGCGTCAGAGGGTTTCACGATGTAGAGACCGGGGACGAGATCGGTGGCGGAGGTCCGTGTGCCGCTCATGGTGTAGACCGCGCCGCCGGGACGGTCGAAGAAAATGGTGCGTCCGTCAAGAAAAAAGCCCGGATCGTTGCTGTCGGTGTCGATGACATCTACAGCAGTGTCACCGCCGTCGCCTGCGCCGTTGGTACTGTAGAATGTGTCACCTTCGCCGCCGTTCTGATAGATCTTGATCCAGTCGATATACATGGTGCGTTCGTCGCCGACGTTGGGTAGTGCGGAAATCTCCGAAGGATTAAGCAGTCCTGTGAACCGGCCGCCGACCGCGAGGTTGGCGACGAGGAAGATCGGCTTGTGGAAATAGTTGCCCACGCCCCAGTCGCCGCTTGTGTCGGTGAGGTTCATCTGATAATAGGGCTGGCGGTCGGGGTCGCGGTCAAGGTCGTAGTACATCTTCACGGCGTTCTTGTCCCAGATCACGGTGAAGATATGATAGCCGTCCTGCATGGAATAAGGCGCCGTGACGGAATTGGCATAGTTGGGATAGTTGCCGTTGATGTAGAATCCCCAGTGGCACGCGCCGTTGAAATAGCGGTCCTGAGTGTTGTTTCTGATGCCGTTGGCGTTGCCCATTTCAACGAAGTCGATCTCGCTGCAGCGCGGCCAACCGACCTCTCCGAAGTCCTGGCCGAGTCCCCAGACAGCGGGCCAGAGTCCGTTCTTGGTTTCGGGGAACCACACACGGAATTCGATCTTGCCGTGGGTGAAATACATCTTGCCCTGAGTGTTGACACGCCCTGAGGCGAACTGCTTGCCGTTGATGTTCTTGCGTCGCGCCGTGAGCGTGAGGTTGCCGTCGCGCACCTTCACGCTGCCGTTGCTGTAATACTGCAGCTCGGCGTTTCCGCCGCCGTCGCCGTTGATCTCCACATTCCACACTTCGGTGTTGAGGGCGTCACCATTGAAATTCTCCTGCCACACGAGCTTGTATCCGTCATCGGACGCAGCAGTCGCAGCACAGGCCGTGGCTCCAAGTGCAAGAGCCGTGAGTAAAATTCTGTTCATCTTTTTGTCGTTAGGTTTTAGAGACTGCAAAAGTAACAAAAAAATGCGTAGCTCGGATTATGTCAGGGGAAAACCATATCCTATAAAGAATGTTAAAGCTCAGGCTGTCGCTTAAACTTACCTCAAAAAGCTCGGTCAGATATTACAAACGAACGAAACAATAACGAAAACTAAAAACACAGAAGATATGAAACGTACAAAGATCATGTCCATCGCTATGGCAATCCTTATCTCTGCCGCCGGCTTCAGCGCCTCGGCTCAGAACAACTGTAAAAAACGCAGCCACGCCAAGGCACGCAAAGAGTGCGTCAGCGCCGCAGCCGACAGGAAAGATGCATGCATCGCCGCAGAGGCACGATGCGACGTCCGCAACGGAAAATCCGAGCGCCGGTGCCGCGCCGACAGATTCCTCGAAGGCATCACTCTCACTCCCGAGCAGCAGGCAAAGTTCGACGCAATGAAGCAGAAGCAGCGAGCCGAGTTTGACAAGAAACAGAAGGAGCGCAAGGAGAAGCAGATGAAGAAGGCCGAGAAACAGCGTCAGAAAGCCGAGAAACAACGTGCCAAGAACGAGAAAAAGATGGAGAAGCGCATGGAGAAGCTTGACAAAGAGATGAAAGAGATCCTTACTCCCGAGCAGTACTCTCAATATAAGCAGAACGTTGACAAAGCTAAGGCCGAGCGCAAGAACCGCAACTTCGACAAGGGCGACAAGCGCAAAGGTGCCAAATATGGCAAAGGACACCCCCACCGTTCCGCAGCCAGACCCGGCGAGAGCGCAAGCAACTGAAGTTGTCTCAACTTCAGTAAATGAGATATGTTGATTTTTCAAGAAGGGAGATTGTAGATGCAGTCTCTCTTCTCTTTTGACAGCAAGTGCCGCTGATGTTTTTTCGTAAACTTATTGGAGATTCGGGAGATTTAAGTTACATTTGCGACATCTAACCAATCAAACACCTGATGCCATGAACGATACAACACAGGACAGCACAGTGACTACGGATCAGTCCGGCAGACAGGAAAAGTCCTACAACCTGAAATATCTGCAACTTCTCTCCAAGTCATTTTCCTCGATTGCGGCGGCAAGCACGGAGATCATCAACCTCGAAGCCATCCTCAACCTTCCCAAGGGTACGGAGCATTTCCTCACCGACATCCACGGCGAATACGAGGCGTTTCAGCATGTGCTCAAAAACGCTTCGGGCACCGTCAAGCGCAAGATCGACGAGATCTTCGGCACCACCATGCGCGAGCATGAGCGCCAGGAACTCGCCACCCTCATCTACTATCCCAAGGAGAAACTGCGGATGGTCCACCGCAAGGAGAAGGACATCAACGAATGGTATCAGCTGACTCTCAACCGACTGGTGCGCGTGTGCCAGAACGTCAGCTCAAAATACACACGCTCGAAAGTCAACAAGGCCCTGCCGCGGGATTTCTCCTACATCATTCAGGAACTGCTCCACGAGACCGAATCCGATCCGGACAAGAGCGCATATTTCGGCAAGATCATCTCCACGATCATCTCCACAGAGCGTGCTGACGCTTTCATCATCGAGCTGTGTCATCTCATCCAGAGGCTTGCCATCGACTCGCTCCATGTCGTGGGTGACATCTACGACCGCGGTCCCGGAGCACACATCATCATGGATACCCTCTGCGACTACCACAATGTCGACATACAGTGGGGCAACCACGATCTGCTATGGATGGGAGCCTTTGCCGGCAACGAGGCTTGCATAGCAAATATGGTACGCATTTCGCTCCGATATGCCAACCTCGAGACCCTTGAGGAAGGCTACGGCATAAATCTGCTGCCGCTGGCCACATTCGCCCTCGAGACATATTCCGACTCCAGCCTCGATGTCTTTTTCCCGAAACTTAAGAATCCGGAGCGTCAGTTCTCTGACAAGGAAAAACGCATGATAGCCCAGATGCACAAGGCCATCACCATCATCCAGTTCAAACTGGAAGCGCATCTGCTCGCCCGCAATCCTGCCTACGCCATGGACAGCCGCAATCTCCTCCATCACATAGACTTCGAGAATGGCACAGTGGAAACAGACGGCAAGACATACACTATGCTGGACTGCGATTTCCCGACCGTGAATCCGGCCGATCCCTACACACTCACGCCGGAGGAGGAGAACGTCATCAGACATCTGAAGGCCTCGCTGTGGGCAAGCGAGAGAATGCGCCGCCACATGCGCTGTCTCACTCACCGGGGTTCCTACTACCTCGCCCTCAACAACAATCTGCTGTACCACGCTTCCGTGCCGCTCAACAGCGACGGCTCCTTCAGGGAGCTGGAAGTATGCGGCGAGCGTTTCAAGGGAAAGGCACTGCTCGACAGACTCGACACACTCGTGCAGCACGCCTGCCACAAGCCGTGGAAAGAGAATACCGACGAAGTCCATCAGAAGGAAGTGGATTTCCTATGGTATCTATGGTGCGGTCCCGATTCGCCGTCGTTCGACAAGAGCCGCATGGCCACGTTCGAACGCTATTTCATAAAGGAGAAGGAGCCTCACCACGAGGAAAAGGGATGGTACTACAAGCTCAACGATTCGGAAGCGATCTGCGACATGATACTGCGCGAATTCGGCATAGATCCCGACTCCGGCGCACATATCGTCAACGGACACGTCCCGGTCAAGATTATAAAGGGTGAGAAGCCCGTGAAGGCCAACGGTAAACTCCTCGTCATTGACGGCGGATTCTCAAAGGCATATCAGCCGGAGACAGGAATCGCGGGCTACACGTTGGTGTTCCACTCGCGCGGACTGCAGCTTGTCCAGCATCAGCCCTTCGAGTCGCGGCAGAAAGCCATCGAGGAGGAGCAGGACATCATCTCCGACACAGTGCTTGCGGAGTGGGGAGCGCGACGGCTGACCGTCAACGATACCGACAAGGGAGCCGAACTACGCGATCAGATCGACGACCTTCAGTCCCTGCTCGCGGCATACCGCAACGGCACACTCCGCTCTCAATAAAGAATACAAAACACAGTAAAAAACGATAGTATATAATGGAAACAGTAATCACAAAAGAGAACAGAAACATCACCGTCACCCTCAAAGGACGCCTCGACACCCTTCAGTCTGCCGAGTGCGAGGCAAAACTTGCGCCGGTTCACGAAGACGCCGACAAAGACATAGTTATCGAGTGCGGCGAACTGGAATACATCAGCAGTTCCGGTCTCCGCATTTTCCTGAGCCTGCTCAAGGACGTGAAGGCCAAAGGGGGCACCCTTGCTCTGCGCAATGTCAATAAAGAAATCCGCAACATCTTTACCATCACAGGATTCCACAAGCTGTTCACCATCCAAGACTGACCCGGCCCATGTCCCTGACCAATAAGCTGAGCATATACATAGGTCTGCTCATTATCGCCATTTTCTGTGCCATCAGCACTGTGTTCCTCCATTACGGAGCACAGCGCGAAGAGCGTCTCATGTCGCTGTATGCCAGCCTTATGGTAGAGAATTCAATCGAAAAGCTCAACGGCGAGTTTTCAAGAATAGAAGAGGAGCTGTCCATTTCGGCTCCTATAGTGGCCGAATCGCTCCACTCTCCCGAGGATATATCCTCGCTGCTGGAACGAATCGCTGACGGCGACTCAATAATAATGGGTGGAAGCGTGGCTCTGCGTCCGGGGATAATCTCCGGTCCGAAGGATTCGCTGTATATGGACTACGTCTGCCGCGACAAGAACGGACTATGGGTGCACAAGCAACTGGGCGGCGGCGATTACAACTACACCGACATGGGATGGTACCGCGACGCTGTCGACGCCGACGGCGCCGTATGGTCCGATCCCTACTTCGACAAGGGCGCCGGAAACGAGATGATGGTGACCTGCTCCTATCCGTTGCACGACAAGAAGGGAAAGTCGATCGGTGTCCTCACCGCTGACGTCTCTCTGAGCGCCCTCTCCGATGTCACGTCCCGACTGACTCCCGTAGAAGACGGCTATTCCTTCATTCTTAGCGACAAGGGCACTATTCTGGCTCATCCGGACTCCTCCCTCATACTGAACAAGACCATTTTCGACTATTCCGGAGAGACCGGCTGCTCGCACCTCGCCGAAATCGGCAGAGGCATGATGGCCGGCAATTCCGGCACAAAACATATTGACGTTGCCGGAGACGACTCTCTTGTTGTCTACGAGCCTGTTCCCGGCACAGGATGGTCGATATGCAGCGTCTGTCCCTACAAATCGGTCATGTCGCGCCTCGATCTCGCGACCGTCAGAGCCGTATTGTTTCTTCTTCTGGGGCTCGTAATCATGCTGCCGCTGATAAGGCTCGTAATCATCTACTCCATGCGGCCACTCGTCAGACTCACCGGCGCGGCGTCAAAAATCGCTTCGGGCGACCTCAACGCCGACCTCCCGGAAATGAAACCCTCCGACGAAATCGGACGTCTGAACAATGCATTCGCAGCGATGCAGAAATCCCTGCGCCTACAGATGAAACGACTCGTGGACACCACAAAGGCAAAGGAACACATCGAGAGCGAGCTAAGGATCGCCCGCAACATTCAGATGAGCCTTGTGCCGCATCAGTTCTCACCGTTTCCCGGACACGAAAATCTTGAGCTTTATGCCCTCATACGCCCGGCCAAGGAAGTTGGCGGCGACTTCTACGACTTCCTGATCCGCGACGGCAAACTATTCTTCACCATCGGCGACGTGTCCGGCAAGGGTGTGCCTGCCGCTCTGGTCATGGCCGTGGCACGCACTCTGTTCCGCAGCTCCGCAAGCAGTTCCGATTCTCCGGCGGAAATACTCGGTGCCGTAAACACCACGCTCTGCAAGGACAATGAAAACTGCATGTTCGTGACCATGTTTGCCGGGGTGCTCGACCTTGCCACATCATCGCTCACGCTATGCAACGCCGGCCACAACAAGCCTGTGCTCATCGGCCCGCAGGGCGTGTCTATGATTGATGTCAGTGAAAACATACCGGTAGGAGTCATGGATGATTTCATCTACGAGGAGGAAACCATCCAGCTCCGGAAAGGGTGCAAACTTTTCCTCTACACCGACGGACTCACGGAAGCGGAAAACGGCGACAAGACGCTGTACGGCGACAGCCGCATGATGTCGGTCCTTACGGAAACAGCCGCAGACACGCCGCAGGAAACAATAATGAAGATCGAGAAGTCAGTCGACGGATTCGCCGGTGGCGTGGATCAGAGCGACGACCTCACCATGCTCTGTCTGCGTCCGGATTCCGGCAATTCAGTTTTCTTCTCCGGAGCTTTTACCAATTCACTTTCCATTGTCAATGAACTTCCGGGATTGACTGCAAAACTGGCCTCACGCTACGGTCTTTCTTCCGCGGCTTGTGGCCGAATCAATCTCATTCTTGAGGAAGCCCTTGTGAATGTGGTGAGCTATGCTTATCCCGAAGGTGTCTCGGGCGAGATAACTCTCACCATCCGCCATGACGACGTAGCGGAAAAACTGATTTTTGAAATTGCAGACGAGGGAACTCCTTTCGATCCCACAGCCGCACCGGCACCCGATCAGTCCGCAGATGCGGAGGATCGCCCGATCGGTGGTCTCGGAATTCACCTTGTACGCACACTCTCCGACAACGTGCAGTACGCTCGTTCGGAGGGACGCAACATCCTTACAATAACAGTCTCGGGAAGGGACAAGTAACAACAAACGACTAACTTAACTGACACGTATGAAACGAGATTCATATCTTGTAGGGAAAGCGTTCAGAAGCTTCCTGTTCGCCTCGGTGATGACAGTGGCCGCCTCGCAGATGGGAGCGTTCATCGACGGGCTGATGGTGACATGGTTCATCAGCGACACCGCCATGAGCGCCATCAACATAGCCATGCCGGTGCTTCAGCTCTATTTCTCGCTCTGCCTCCTTCTCGGCGTCGGAGGGACAATCCTCGCCGGGAAAGCCATCGGAAGCCATGACCGCGACCTCGCCTCAGGGATCTTCTCAGTCTCCGCCTCCACGGCTGTGATCACCGGACTTGTCCTCGGCACCGTCGGGCTGATCTTCTTCAATCCCATTCTCGGGCTGCTTTGTCCCGATACATCGATCATAGGATTCGCCAAGGAATACATGATAATCACCATTCCGTCGGCCGCGGTCTATATGCTGATGATCGTGCTTCAGCTTTTCGTGGCGCTGGACGGCGAGCCTAAACGCGTCACCGTAGCTGTCTCGACATGCATTGCCGTGAACCTTATCCTCGACTACATCTTCATCGTGCCTCTCGGAATGGGAATGGCCGGAGCCGCCCTTGCCACGGTGATAAGCTACGTTCCCGCCATCGCCATACTCGCTGTGCACTTCCGCAAGAAGGACACACTGCGGTTCCGTTGGCCGAAAGGATTCGGCAAACTCCCCGCGATCATGCGCAACGGAGCGCCCTCAGGCTTCACGGCCATGCTGATGTCCGTGCAGATCTTCATCTGCAACATCGTGGCGATACGTTACCTGGGTACTTCGGGTGTTATTGTCTTCGCCGTCTGCATGTATCTGCTGCGACTGTCGATGATCATCCTCACCGGCACCATCGACTCGTTCCAGCCTGTGGCCGCGATTCTCGCCGGATCAGACGACAACAGAGGCGTAGGGATGGTGCTTGGCAAAGCCTACAGATTCCTTGGCATAAGCCTTGTGGCCTATGCCGGATTCATGATTCTCTTTCCGCAATGGATCGGATCGCTTTTCAGCATCGATACGCCCTCGGCCATCGAGGTCGTGAAGGCGGCGATTCCGGCGTTTGCCGTCAACATCGTGCTGCAATGCGCCATCGGACTGCTCATTCCGGTCTATCAGATCTACGGAAACACCCGCCCCGCGATGATAGTCTCGATCGGCCAGCCGCTGCTCCCTATGGTCTTCTTCTGGCTTATGGCGGTCGCCGGAGGCAACGCCTGGTGGGGATTCGCAATCGGTCAGGCCGCACTCCTTCTGATGCTCCTCCCCTTCGTCCGTTCGCATAAAGGGAACACGGTGCCCTTCTTCCTCATCCCGAGGCAATCGGCAGCGAAGGTCTACGACACGAGCATTGTGCCCTCCATCGCTGATGCCGGAACTCAACTCGTCGAGGCCGACAAGTGGCTCAGTGACGCAGGAATCAACGAGAGCCTGCGTTTCCGAATCGGCATCTCCTGCGAGGAGATACTGAAGAACATCGTGGAACATGCCGACAGACTCGACCGGAAAGCCCGCTCTGTCGACATGCGCATCTCCCTTCAGCCGGATGAGATCACGACCGTAATCCACGACGCGGGACGACCATTCAATCCGGTGGAACAGGATCCGGAGACAGGACTCGGACTTCTGATCGCCAAGAAAAGCTGCGACTCCATGCGGTATGAGTACATGTTCAACCAGAACATTCTCACCATGACATGGAAAACAAAAGAACAAGCTCACTAATTAACGAAAAAACAAGGAAATAACGAAATATGAAACTGACCGATTTAAGCCAAAGCCAGTTGGGCATATACCTCGACTCCGCTTACCGCGATGACAATGCCTATATCATAGCCTACCGATTCCGGTTCCCGGCTGACTACGACGTCGAGCGCCTCCGCGACGCCGTGAAGAAAGTACTCTTGTGCCACGACGCATTTAACGTCAGCATCGTCGCCAATGAGAACGGCGAGGCGCAGATGGCATGGGACGGCAAGACAATCAGGGAGATTCCGATGGAGAAAATGTCTGACGCGGAATTCGAGAACATCAAGTCCGAACTGATAGAACACATTGAGGTGCCCGGCGATGGAATGTGCCGATTCCGCATCGTGAGCACTCCCGGAGCTGTGTGGCTCGTGATGGTGATCCACCATATAATCTACGACGGTTCCTCCATGAGTGTATTCCTGAAAGATCTCGACACAGTCCTCAAAGGAGGAGAGCCCGAGCCCGAGAAACTGTCCTGCTTCGACCTTGTCCGCAAAGAGAATGAGGCTCGCGCCGGAAGTGAATATCTCGAACAGAAAGAATACTACACCACCACGTTCGGCGACTTCGATCCTGACGGAGCCGATCTCTATCAGGACAGCAAAGGTGAGCCGGGATTCACCCATAAAGTCTACAGGCTTTCCGTCTCAAGAGATGATTTCCGCGGCGGCTCGGCCGTGGCCAACGCGGCCATGGGCATCACGCTCGGCGCCTTTACCGGACGCGACGACGTCCTTTTCTCGACCGTCTACCACGGACGCAACACCCGCGACACCGACAACACGGTAGCCATGATCGTGCGTACGCTTCCCGTGCGATGTCATCTCGGCAAAGGTGTCACAGTCTCCGACCTTGTCAGAGAGATGAAAGCTCAGCGCGACGACACACGTGCGAAAGACCTTTTCTCGTTCGCCGATTTCGTGACCATGACAGGCTACAGGCAGAATGTCCTTTTCGCTTATCAGGGATCTCTCCTCGACATGGATTCCCTCTGTAAGGAGATGGTTCCCGAACGTCTCGATGCCGGCGACACCGGAGTGCCGGTGTCCATCCAGATGTTTCTGACCCCGGAAGGTATAGACCTTGACTTCATCTGGCGTTCGGATCTATATTCTGAAGATATGGTCGACAGACTTGCCGCTACATTCGATCTCGCGCTCTGCCAGTTGTGCGCTCCCGACAACGCATCTGCGGAAGTCAGTGGTTTCAGGCTGATCAACGAGGTGGCGGAAGATGACCTCAAAGCCATCGAAAGCGCTCCGGCACTGGATTTCGACCGGTCGGTGCCTATCGAGGGGGTCATCTCAGCCGTAGCTCGCGAGACTCCCGACAAAGTCGCGCTTGTGACAAAAGCGGACACATATACTTACGCCGACATCGACCGCATTTCAACGGTTATGTCCCGGAACCTAATCGCTGCGGGAGTGAAACGCGGCATGACGGTGGGCGTGATGATTCCTCGTTCGGAATGGATGGCGCTGATTCCCCTCGCTATCATGAAATGCGGAGCCGCTTACATGCCTCTTGACCCGACCTTCCCCGAGGAGCGTCTGATGTTCATGACCGACGACGCAGGAGTGCGCACGATCGTGACTGTCGACGGCCTTGCAGACAGGACACTTCCCGGATTCGGCGGAAACATCCTCGATGCCCGGACGCTCACACAAGGTGAGCCGACAAATGTAGAGACTTCGGAAGCGTGGCCCGACTCACCTTTTGTGGTGCTTTACACCTCCGGTTCAACCGGCAAACCCAAAGGTGTGACCCTCACACGAAGCAACATTCTCAACTTCTGCCACGACTATATCTCGCTTGTTCCGCTCGGAGCAGAGGACAGAGTGCCTGCGTATGCCAACTTCGGATTTGACGCACACATGATGGACCTCTACCCCACGCTTATGGCCGGCGCGACCCTCTATATCCTCGATGAAGAACTTCGCCACGACCTCGACGCGATGCACGATTTCTTCGTCAGGAACCGTATCACTGCAACCTTCCTCACAACTCAGATAGCGTGGCAGATGCTCACTCTCTATGATTTTCCCTCGCTCCGCTGGCTTGCATGCGGCGGCGAGAAGCTGCCCCCTACAGGCTCCCTCCCCTTCACTTTCGCCAACGCCTACGGCCCTACCGAATGCTCGGTGTTCGCCACATGCCATATCTCAAAAGGAGACACCGACGGCTCTGTGATCGGTCGTCCTATTCCCGGCTACGAGGTGCGCGTGCTTGACAGACACGGCCGCCGCGTACCGCGCGGAGTGCCTGGAGAGCTGGTGATCCTGGGCGAGAGCGTCGGCATGGGCTATCTCAACCGTCCGGAGCTGACAGCCGAGAAATTCATCACCATCGACGGTGTCAGGGCATACCGCACCGGCGACCTCGTGCGCTGGAACCGCGACGGCGACATCCAGTTCATGGGGCGCATGGACGGCATGGTGAAACTGCGCGGCCTCCGCATAGAGTTAGGCGAGATCGAAGCCGTGGCCACACGCCACGAGGCGGTGCGCCAGTTTGCCGCTGCGGTCAAGAACGTGGGAGGCAACGACCAGCTCGTCGGCTATTACTCCGTGAAGGATGGCAAGGATGTATCGCCCGAAGAGCTGCGTGACTTCATGGCGTCTGACCTTACAGAATTCATGATTCCTGCCGCAGTCATGAAACTTGACACTCTCCCACTGAACCAGAACGGCAAAATCGACCGCAAGGCTCTCCCGGTACCGGAAATGGAAGTCACGGAGGATGTTGTGGAAGCCTCTACCCCGGAGGAAAAGGAGATTTCCGGAATAGTTTCCGATGTCATCGGTCACGACTCCTTCGGCGTCACCACCAATCTGCTCAAGGTCGGCCTGACATCTCTGCTGGCGATGCGTCTGGTGGCGACCATAGCCAAGCGCCTCGATGTGCGCATCACGTCGAAGGAAGCGATGGCGGATCCGACTGTGCGCGGACTCGTGAAAGCGATCAAGGAAGCTTCCTCCTCTCCCGAAACGGAAAAGAAAGAAACCAGAATACGGAAATATTATCCCATCACGGAAAACCAGAGAGGCGTCCTCATCGATTGGGAACGCAACCGCGAGGCGTTGCAGTATAATGTGGCGCAGGCGATAAAGATAAAACCGGATACCGACATCGAGCGGCTGAAGGAGGCTCTCGCCAAAGCCGTCAAGGCGCATCCCGCACTCGGCGCACGATTCGTCAGCCGTAACGGCGACATAATGCAGCAGCGCACGCAGCCTGAGAATATACTCGTCGAGGAAATGACTCTCGACCACACTCCCACGCGCGAGGAGATGCAGAGACTCGTCCGTCCGTTCGACCTTTTCAATGATCCGCTCTATCGGTTCACTATTGTGCGCGGCGGCGGTGAGTCATGGCTTTTCATGGACTTCCACCACATCGTCTTCGACGGCGTCTCGGCCATGGTTTTCTTCGACACGCTGAACAAGGCTTACAACGGCGAGGAAGTTGCTCCCGAGGAGTATTCTGCATTTGAATGGGCCGACGACGAAGCTGCGTTGCTCCGCAGCGACGAATACGAGGAAGCGGAGAAATGGTTCGGCGAGCTTCTCGGCGATGCGGAGACCACCGTCTATTCCCACAGCACGAAGGCCGAGGCGGTAATGCCCGGCACGCTCCTGCGTGTCAGCACAAACGTGAATGGCAGCCATATCGACTGCTTCTGCAGCGAGAACGCCCTGACGCCGAGCAACTATTTCCTCTCGGCGTTCATGCAGACTCTCCATCGCCTCACGCGCAACGAATGTGTGGCCATCACGACGGTAAACAACGGACGCAACGACGTGCGCCTGATCGACGACGTCGGCATGTTCGTAAAGACACTTCCGGTGGTTTCGCGGATGACACCTCTGCAGGCGGCGGAGACATCATGCGCTTCGATGGCACTCGGTCTGCAGCAGCAGTTCAACACGACCAGAGGTTTCGACTTCTATCCTTTCACCGAGATTGTGCGCAGATTCGGCATCCGTCCGGAAATCATGTATGTCTACGAAGGCGGCGTGTCGCTCGACGCTGCCGCAGGACCTCTCGGCAACGAGAAAATCCCCGTGACGCTCGACACGGCGAAGGTGCCGCTCACACTGCTGATCTTCACTCCCGAGCCGGGAGAGTACCGACTCGAACTGGAATATGACGCTTCCGTCTACAGCTCGGCAGATATGGCCGTTCTCCTCGACATGATAAAGACAGCTGTGGATAAGAACACTGACAGCCCGACAGTCAAAGATGCTACGTTACTCTCTCCTGCGCAGAACGTCCTTCTGGAGGAAATACGCGACGGCGAGAGCGGCGAAGTGGAATATAAATCATATCACGGAGCTTTCGAGGCCGAGGCCGACGCACATCCCGACAGACTCGCGCTCGTGGCCTGCGACCGAAGCCTGACTTACGGAGAACTCGATTCCGAAGCCAACAAAATAGCAAACTCACTGCGCGCCCGAGGTGTGGACAGAGGCGACAAGGTCGTGGTGCTTCTTCCTCGCGATTCCCGCCTCATCACCTCCATCTACGGCGTGATGAAATCCGGCGCGGCATATATTCCTTGCGATCCGGAATATCCCGTGGAGCGTATCAAACTTATAACCGAGGATTCCGACGCAAAGTGCATTATCACCACTTCCGACAGATTAAGTTCCTATCCCGGAATGGCTCTGGATGTCGACACATTGCTTGCCAATCCGGACACATCGCGACCCGATGCGGAGATCAGACCCGACGATCCGGCATATCTGATCTATACCTCCGGAAGCACCGGACGTCCTAAAGGTGTCGTCATCCATCATGGAGCGGCGACCAACTATCTCTATGGCTACCGCGAACTGATCTACCGCCCGATGGGCGATCAGGAACCGAAGGTCAACATGCTGATCGTGACAATCTCGTTCGACGCCTCGCATGTCGATCTCGGCACGTCGCTCACCTCCGGTCACACCCTCGTGCTTGCAGACGAGGAGGAATGCAAGGACGTGACGCTGCTCTCCGAGCTGATGCTCCGCAACGGAGTGGAGGCGTTCGATGCGACGCCGAGCCGTCTGGCTGCCATGCTGGAACTCCCCTCTTTCTGCGAAGCCATATCAGGCTGCAAACTTCTCAACATCGGCGGCGAGACCATCCCGGCCTCCCTGCTTCCCAAGCTGGACAAGGCCGGATTCAAAGGACTTATCGTCAACGAGTACGGCCCGACAGAAACGACCGTAGGCTCCAACCACGCAGTGCTGCGCAGTGGCAAGCCGGTGACCGTCGGCAGACCGTTCTACAACTACCGCGAATATGTCTGCGACGCCTGGGGCGGTGAACTGCCGATAGGCGGTATCGGCGAACTCGTCATCGCGGGTCGGAGCGTGGGCAAAGGCTACCATAACCTGCCCGAAAAGACAGCGGAATCCTTCATTACCTTCAACGGCGAACGCGCCTACCGCACAGGCGATCTTGCCCGATGGCTTCCTGACGGCGACGTCGACGTCCTCGGACGAATCGACCATCAGGTGAAACTCCGCGGACTGCGCATCGAGCTTGGCGAGATCGAGAGCGTGGCAAACTCTTTCCCCGGCGTCAAGATGTCGGTGGCAAATGTGTGCAGGATTCAGAACGTCGACCATCTCTGCATATGGTACGAGGGTGAGAATGTGGATCAGGACGACCTTCGCACTCATCTGCAACGTCACCTCACCGACTATATGGTGCCCGACAGCTTCAATCCGGTAGAGAAAATCCCCGTGACACCCAACGGCAAACTCGACCGCAAGCATCTCCCCGAGCCTGTGCTTGAAAAACAGGCCGAATATGTCGAGCCTGCGCCGGGACTTGAAAGCGAGATCGCCGAGGCGTTCCGCCGCACGCTCAGTCTCGACCGCGTCGGCGCCAACGACGATTTCTTCAAGATCGGTGGCACATCCATCAATGCCATCAAGGTCGTGGCAATCCTATCTTCGGAGGGGCACCGCATCAGCTACAAGGATCTGTTTGCGGCGAAAACTCCGCGAATTCTTGCAGCCGCAATGCAGAATGCAAGCAATTCCTCTGTCGCTCCGACAACATACAACGGCAACGCCGCTCCCGAGGGTCGTTTTGACAATCTCCTCCGTAAGAACACAATCCGTGCTTTCAACGAAGGCGCACGGCAGCAGATCGGCAACGTGTTCCTGACAGGAGCCACCGGATTCCTCGGCGTGCATATTCTCCACGAGCTGATTGCAACCACCGACGCGAAGATTACCTGCGTGGTGCGTTCGTCAGAGCATTTCGACGCCTCCTCTCGTCTGCGCACTCTCCTTTTCTATTACTTCGGAGACACCTGCGAAGGACTTTGGAACAAGCGTATATTCGTCGTGTCCGGCGACCTGACGGATCCGGCGGCTCTCGACGCGCTTGACACCGATAGCATTGACACGGTGATAAACTGCGCGGCAAGCGTGAAACATTTCGCTCCCGGCAACGAGATCGAACGCGCCAATGTCGACACGGTGCGCAACATCGTGGAGTGGTGTGTGGCACACAACCGCCGACTCATCCATGTTTCCACTGTTTCCGTGGCCGGCGACGCAGATCTCAGGACAGCTTCCGAAAAAGTGTTGACCGAGCAGTCGCTTGAACTTGGACAAGGTCTGTCTAACCAGTATGTCAAGTCGAAATACGACGCCGAGACAATCATCCTCGAAGCGATAGGCGGGAAAGGTCTGAACGCTAAGATCATGCGTGTGGGCAACATCTCTCCGCGCGAGAGCGACGGCGAGTTCCAGGCCAACTTCCGGAGCAACGCCTTCATGGGACGTCTGAGGGCTTATTTAGCTCTCGGATGCGTGCCCTACAGCCATCTGGATTCATCCTGCGAGTTCACGCCTGTCGACCAGCTCGCTCACTCGATTCTGGAACTTGCCACGTCGCCGGAGGCAAACATCGTGTTCCATCCCCTGAACAACCATCATGTTCCGATGGCCGACGTCATTGATGTGCTGAACGAAATCCTTCCACAGAAGATCGAATGTGTCGAACCGGAACATTTCTCGCAGCGTCTCAGCGAGGCGATGGGCGCCGAAACGGACAAAGTCACACTCCTGCAGCCATTGGTGGCCTATCAGTCAGCCGACGGCGACACCGCATATATCGGCTGTTCCACAGGTTTCACCACCGAGATTCTTTTCCGACTCGGTTTCAGATGGAGTCCGACTTCAACAGCCTACATCCGCAATTTCATCGTTGCTATCGCCGGACTGGGCTACTTTGACGAAGCCATGGAATGATTGAATCGATCGTCCGCCCAATAGATCCGGAGAGAGATCTGCCGACACTTGACGAGAGAGTCTTGCGGCTGCCCGAATGGCGACGCCGCAAGGCACTTTCTTTTGCCTTTCCCATCGACAGGCTACAGTGCGCCCTGGCCTATGAACTGCTCGCCGGGCTTCTCCGCAATAAATGCGGCATAACAGATTTCGGGCTTGAATACGACAGCTACGGCAAGCCTTCGGTGAAAGGGCGCACAGACATACATATATCCATCAGTCATTGCCGGAAGGCGGTCATGGCCGTTGTTTCCGACCGTCCCGTGGGCTGCGATGTGGAGGAGGTCGGAAGCGGCGCCAATCCTGACAACGCCATGATTGCGGACTACTGCTACTCGGAAAAGGAGCGCCGGATGATTCTCAGCGCTCCGGATCCTGCGGTCGAGTTCACAAGGATCTGGACGGCCAAGGAGGCGCTTTTCAAGCTTGACAACTCACTCGAAATCGAGCACATAGACACCACGAATCTACAGGGACGACTAATAACTTCTGAAGTATCTTCCGAATTTGCTGCTACAGTCGCATCACCGAATCAGGATATCCAACACCACAAAATCCGGCTCTTGCCAACTAGATAAGCAAAAAGAAGTTCTATATTTTTAGCCTTCGGCGATTTTTTGCTAACTTTGCGCCGCCAAGTATAGACGCGCCAAGACGCGTCCTATACCTCTATTAAAATGAAAATGGAAATACTGCGCACTGTAAGTCAACTGAAAGCCTTCTCCGCGAAAGCTCACGGCGAGGGCAAGAGTGTGGGGCTTGTCCCCACCATGGGCGCCCTGCACCGAGGACACCTGTCGCTTATGCACAAGGCTGTGGCCGACAATGATGTGGTCGTGGCAAGTGTCTTTGTCAATCCCACACAGTTCAACAACAAGACCGATCTGGCCACCTATCCCCACACCGAGGATGCAGACTGCCGTCTGCTCGAAGATGCGGGGGTCGACGCGGTCTTCATGCCATCGGTCGACGAGGTATATCCTCCGGAGCAAAACGACGTTCCCGAGAAGGTCTATGACCTCGGGGAAGTGGCCGAGGTGATGGAGGGAAGCCACCGTCCGGGACATTTCCAGGGCGTGGCAGCCATCGTCAGCCGCCTGATGCGCTGGAGCGACGCCGACAAGGCATACTTCGGAGAGAAGGATTTCCAGCAGATCGCCGTGGTGCGCCGCATGGCCGCGACAGAGGGCATCGACATAGAGATCGTGGCGTGTCCCATCGTGCGCGAGGCCGACGGTCTGGCTCTCTCAAGCCGCAACGTGCGCCTCACTCCCGAGCAGCGTGCCGTCGCTCCGGGCATCTTCAAGGCTCTCGACGAGAGCCGCGCATTCTCGCTCGACCACACTCCTCAGCAGACCATCGGTTTCGTCACCGAGAAGATCAACTCCCTGCCGCAGTGTGAGGTGGAATACTTCTCCATCGTCAATGCCGACACGATGCAGCCGGTGAAGGCGTGGAACGACGCCAAGGACGCGGGCGTGCAGGGATGCATCACGGTCTATTGCGGCGATGTCCGACTCATTGACAACATACGCTACAGGTAAAGAGAAGCCATGTTCATACAACTGATGAAATCGAAGATTCACCGTGTGACAGTCACCGGCGCGAATCTCAACTATATAGGAAGCATAACGCTCGACCGCAAGCTGATGGAAGAGGCGGGCATCGTGGAGGGGGAGCGCGTCTTCATTGTCGACAACAACAACGGAGAACGCCTCGACACCTACGTCATCGCCGGAGAATACGGTTCCGGCACGGTGTGCCTCAACGGAGCCGCCGCCCGCAAGGTGCAGCCGGGTGATATAGTAATCATCATAGCCTACGCCATGATGACTCCGGAGGAAGCCAGGGATTTCAAGCCCAAGGTCATCTTCCCGGACACAGCAACCAACACATTGTAACAAAAACCTCTCTCATTTAAGCTCATAGTATGTTTGAAAACCTCTCGGAGCGGCTTGAGCGCTCCTTTAAGATCCTGAAAGGCCAGGGCAGAATCACAGAGATAAATGTGGCCGAGACCATGAAGGACGTGCGCCGCGCCCTACTGGACGCCGACGTCAACTTCAAGGTGGCCAAGCAGTTCACCGACACGGTAAAGAAGAAGGCGATCGGCCAGAATGTCATCAATGCCCTCAAGCCGAAGGAGCTGATGGTGAAGATCGTCCACGACGAACTCGCCGAGATGATGGGTGGCACGACGGTGCCCATCAAGGTGGAAGGCAATCCCTCCATTATTCTCATGTCGGGTCTGCAGGGTTCCGGTAAGACCACATTCTCCGGCAAGCTGGCCAAGAAGCTTCGCAGCTCCAAGGGGCGCAATCCGCTGCTTGTAGCCGCCGACGTTTACCGTCCCGCCGCCATCCAGCAGCTTAAAGTGCTCGGAGAGAGCATCAATGTGCCGGTATACAGCGAGGAGGGCAACACCAATCCGGTTGAGATTGCCGTCAACGCCATCCGCCACGCCAAGGCAAACCACTACGACCTCGTGATCGTCGATACCGCCGGCCGCCTGGCCGTCGACGAACAGATGATGCAGGAGATCGCCGCCATCAAGGACGCCATCAAACCTCAGGAGACCCTCTTCGTGGTCGACTCCATGACCGGTCAGGATGCCGTCAACACCGCCAAGGAATTCAACGACCGCCTCGACTTCGACGGCGTTGTGCTCACGAAGCTCGACGGCGACACACGCGGCGGTGCCGCGCTCTCGATCCGCGCCGTGGTCGACAAGCCGATCAAATTCATCGGTTCGGGCGAGAAGCTCGATGATATTCAGGAGTTCAATCCCGAAGGTATGGCCGGACGTATCCTCGGCATGGGCGACATCGTGGAGATCGCGCGCCGCGCCCAGGAGATCTACGACGAGAAGGAGGCCAAGAAACTTGAGGAGAAGATCCGCCGCAACAAGTTCGATTTCGAGGACTTCTACAAGCAGATCCAGCAGATCAAGAAGATGGGTAACCTCAAGGATCTCGCCTCCATGATTCCCGGTGTGGGCAAGCATATCAAGGATCTCGACATCGACGACAACGCCTTCAAGGGTATCGAGGCAATCATCAACAGTATGACACCCTTCGAACGCCAGAACCCCGACAAAATCACCGGAAGCCGCCGCCAGCGCATCGCCAAAGGCTCCGGAACATCGCTTGTGGAGGTCAACCGTCTGCTCAAGCAGTTCGGAGAGACCCGCAAGATGATGCAGATGGCCACCAACAAGAATTCGGCCATGAAGATGATGAAACAGATGCGCCAGCAACAGAAAAATTTCAGACGATAAGATAACCCCATGACCCTTATTGACGGAAAGGCCACGGCGGCCGCGATAAAAGCCGAAATTGCAGAGGAAGTGAAGCGTATGGTGGCAGCCGGAGAGCGTGCGCCCCATCTTGCCGCTATCCTCGTGGGCCACGACGGTGGCAGTGAGACCTACGTGGCCAACAAGGTGAAGGCCTGCGAAGTGTGCGGTTTCAAAAGCACACTTATCCGCTTTGAGGACGATGTCACCGAAGAGCGCCTGATGCAGGAGATCGCCCGCCTCAATGCCGATCCCGAAGTCGACGGATTCATCGTGCAGCTCCCGCTGCCGCGCCACATCGATGAGCAGAAGGTCACCGAAGCCATCGATCCGCGCAAGGATGTCGACGGTTTCCACCCCGTCAATGTCGGACGCATGAGCATCGGCCTCCCCTGCTTCAAGTCCGCCACTCCCTCGGGCATCATCGACCTGCTCGACCGTTACGGCATCGAGACACGCGGCAAACACGCCGTAGTGCTCGGACGCAGCAACATCGTGGGCAAGCCGGTGGCTACCCTTCTGATGCAGAAGGCACAGCCCGGCGACTGTACCGTGACCGTGTGCCATTCGCGCACTCCGAACATCAAGGAGATCTGCCGTCAGGCCGACATCATCGTGGCGGCTCTCGGACGTCCCGGATTCGTCACTGAGGACATGGTTAAGGATGGCGCCGTGATCATCGACGTCGGAACCACACGAGTGCCTGACGAAACCCGCAAGAGCGGTTTCCGTCTCAGCGGCGATGTCGATTTTTCCAATGTGGCCGAGAAATGCTCATACATCACTCCCGTGCCAGGCGGCGTAGGTCCCATGACCATCTGCTCGCTGATGAAGAACACTCTTCTGGCTCGCGAAGGGAAAATCTACAGTTGACAATTATGAACACTTTACGTATCGCGGTGGCCGGGACATTAACGGCCACCGCTTTGCTTTTATCTGTTGCATGTACTGATTCTTCGCACAGCAACAGTGATTCCAACTCCTCGCAGTCACAGCAGCCCGCAGAAAACGAACGGAAACCTCAGCCGACCTCGGCCACTATCCTCTTCGCAGGAGACGCCATGACTCATCAGGCTCAGCTCGATCAGGCACGCAAGCTCGCCGGTGGCAACGGCTACGATTTCTCCGACTGCTTCACCCTCATCGCACCTGATGTCAGGAACGCTGACTATGCCGTTGTCAATCTTGAGACGCCGCTCGGCGGAGGTCGCGGAGGCTACACCGGATTCCCATGCTTCTCCGCGCCGGACAGCTATGCCGTAGCACTGCGTGACGCCGGATTTGACCTCTTCCTCACCGCCAACAACCACACTCTCGACCGAAGCGACGCCGGACTCCGGCGCACCATCCAAGCCCTCGACTCCCTCGGAATTCCCCACACAGGCACCTTCAAGGATGCGCAGACACGCTCGAAGCTCGTCCCCTTTATCGCCGACATCAACGGCATCAAGGTGGCCTTTCTCAACTACACCTACGGCACCAACGGCATCACTGCCAAGGATGGCGCGGAGGTCAGCCTGATCGACCGCGATGCCATCAGACGCGAGATCGAAGCCTCACGCAAGGCAGGAGCTGAATTAGTGTGCGTCTGCGTCCACTGGGGCGTGGAATATCAGCTCCACGAACACGCCACGCAGCGCAGCCTCACCGACTACCTCCTCGCGCAAGAGGTAGACATGATCATCGGCGGCCATCCGCACGTCGTTCAGCCGATGCAGATGAAGCAGACGCCCTCCGGCAAGCGCGTTCCGGTGGTCTATTCGCTCGGCAACTTCATCAGCAACATGAAGACCGACGACACGCGCGGAGGTGCCCTCTCGCTCGTTTACATAAGCCGTGACGGCTCCGGTAAGGTTTCGGTGGACTCGATGGCCTACGACACATTCTACGCCGCCAAACCGGATCCTGCGGCGCGTCCCGGCAGCGCACTGCGCAACTTTACCGTCATACCCTCGCGGATGGCCGACAGCATCCCTGCGGCGCAGCGCGGCTGGTGGAACACCTTCAACACCCGCGCCACACGCCTCTTCGACACCGAAAACACCGGCGTCTCCAGACGCAAATATTAGTCCAACATATATATCAGGCTTATTAGTCAAATTGGCTGAAAAAATTCGGTGGGCGGCACACTCAGATGCCGTCCACCGAACAAGTGTTATGACGAAAAATTAAAAAAAGTCAGGCGTTCTTCACCTTGTCAACGATGGCCTTGAAAGCCTCGGGATTGTTGACGGCGAGGTCAGCGAGCACCTTGCGGTTGATCTCGATGCCGGCCTTGTGGATGAGACCCATGAGTTTGCTATATGAAAGATCCTCAAGACGGGCGGCGGCGTTGATGCGCTGGATCCAGAGAGCGCGGAAGTTGCGCTTCTTGTCCTTGCGGTCGCGGTAAGCATAGGTCAGACCCTTCTCCCATGTGTTCTTGGCAACGGTCCAGACATTGCGGCGGCTGCCGTAGTATCCGCGGGTGAGTTTAAGGATTTTCTTTCTTTTTGCCCTTGAGGCTACATGATTTACTGATCTTGGCATTTCTTTGTCATTTTTTGAATGTGAGCGGCAGTGTGGTGATTGCTCTTTGCGGAGCTCAGCATTCGGTTAATAAAAAAGTGTTGTGATAAAAGGGAACTACCGGTCTCACTTCATCGCGAGGAGCTCGCGAACCTGATTGAGGTTGGTTGAATCCACAAGTCCGGTCTTGTCAAGAAGTTTTTTGCGCTTCTTGCTCTTCTTGGTCAGAATGTGGCTGTGATAGGCATGTTTCCTTTTGATTTTACCTGTTCCGGTAAGAGCGAATCTTTTTTTGGAACCGGAATTAGTCTTAACCTTTGGCATTGTAGTTAATTATTGTTTGGTTGTTGTTATTCACCTCGGCACGTGGTGCCTACGGTCTCAATTATCAATTCTCTGTGTTGTCGGCGGCATCGGTCTTATCCTCGGCTGCGGCCTCGGGCGCCTTGGGCTGCTCGGCTGATGCGGGAGCCTCCTTCTTGGGAGCCTTGGGCTTGGCGCCGCTCTTCAGGGGGGAGATCATGATGGTCATGCGCTTGCCTTCAAGCACCGGCATCATCTCCACCTTGCCAAATTCCTCAAGGTCGTTGGCGAAGCGGAGAAGAAGCACTTCTCCCTGCTCCTTGAAGAGAATCGAACGTCCGCGGAAGAAAACGTAAGCTTTCACCTTCGAACCCTCCTTGAGGAATCCCTGGGCATGGCGGAGCTTGAAGTTGTAGTCGTGGTCGTCGGTCTGAGGTCCGAAACGGATCTCCTTGACCACAACCTTGGTAGCCTTCGCTTTCTGCTCTTTCAGGCGCTTCTTCTGCTGATAGAGAAACTTCTGATAGTCGATGACGCGACACACGGGAGGCTGCGCTGTGGGAGAAATCTCGACGAGATCGAGTTCCTGGTCGTTGGCAATGCGCATGGCCTTGCCGATGGGATAGATGCCCGGCTCCACATTGTCGCCTACAAGGCGCACTTCACGCGCGCGGATCGCATCGTTGATTGCATACTGGCCTTTTTCATTGCGACCGCCACGCTGGCGCTTGTCGTCCGGGCGCTTGCGAGGACCTGTCGCAGGTCGCTTAGGGCCGGTAAAGATCGGTTTTTTCTCCATTCAGAGGTGCTGGTGGGTGTTTGTTGCTTTGTTTTCTTTGTCTCTGTTAAAAATATAAACTTCGGAAATAACATCACAACAGACTGACAATCAAAAGATTAGTCAATCATCGAGGCTATTTCGTCCTTTATTTGCGCCACAAAGTTAGCAATTTTCATCGTATTTGTGGCATTTTCTCCATATTTTCTTACGCTGACCTCGCCGTTTTCGGCCTCTTTCTCTCCGACGATGAGGAGATAAGGGGTCTTTTTCATGACATTGTCACGGATTTTCTTACCGATCTTCTCGTTGCGGGAGTCGATGGTGGCGCGGATGTCCTGCTCGTCGAGCTGACGTGCCACTTCGGCAGCGTAGTCGTTGAATTTCTCGGAGATGGGAAGGATGGCTACCTGATCGGGCACGAGCCAAAGCGGCAGATTGCCGGCGGTGTGCTCAAGAAGCACGGCCACGAAACGCTCCATAGAGCCGAATGGCGCACGGTGGATCATCACGGGACGATGTTTCTGGTTGTCGGCGCCGGTGTATTCGAGTCCGAAACGCTCGGGGAGGTTGTAGTCGACCTGAATGGTGCCGAGCTGCCAGCGGCGTCCGATGGCGTCTTTCACCATGAAGTCGAGCTTGGGACCGTAGAACGCGGCCTCGCCGGTCTCCTGACGCGCCTTGAGGCCTTTCTCCTCGCAAGCCTCGATGATTGCCTGCTCGGCGAGATGCCAGTTCTCGTCGGATCCGATATATTTCTGCTTGTTGTCGGGGTCGCGGAGCGATATCTGAGCCTCGAAGTTCTCGAATTTCAGAGCCTTGAAGATATAGAAGATGATGTCCATCACCTTAAGGAACTCACCCTTGATCTGTTCGGGAGCGCAGAAGATGTGGGCGTCGTCCTGCGTAAAGCCGCGCACACGTGTCAGACCATGAAGCTCACCGCTCTGCTCATAGCGGTAGACAGTACCGAACTCGGCAAGACGCAGCGGCAGATCGCGGTATGAACGCGGAGCCGCCTTGTAGATCTCGCAGTGGTGGGGACAGTTCATCGGTTTGAGCATATATTCCTCGCCCTCCTCGGGTGTGTGGATGGGCTGGAAGGAATCCTTGCCGTACTTGGCCCAGTGGCCGGAAGTTACGTAGAGCTGCTTGTTGCCGATATGCGGTGTGATCACCTGCAGATAGCCGTAGCGCTTCTGGATCTTGCGGAGGAACTGCTCCAGACGGTCGCGCAGAGCCGCGCCTTTGGGGAGCCAGAGAGGAAGACCCTGACCCACGGTCTGGGAGAAGGCGAAAAGCTCCATCTCCTTGCCGAGCTTGCGGTGGTCGCGTTTCTTGGCCTCTTCGAGAAGGGCGAGATATTCGTCGAGCATCTTCTTCTTGGGGAAGGTGATGCCGTAGACACGCACGAGCTGATTGCGCTTCTCGTCACCGCGCCAGTAGGCACCGGCGAGGGATAATATCTTCACGGCCTTGATGGGCGCTGTGGAAGGAAGGTGCGGGCCGCGGCAGAGGTCGGTGAAGGCGCCCTGCGTGTAGGTGCTGATTGTGCCGTCCTCAAGCTCGTCGATAAGCTCGCACTTGTAGGTCTCGCCACGGTCGCCGAACATCCTGAGGGCGTCGGCCTTCGAGATGTCATTGCGCACAATGGCCTCCTTCTTCTGCACAAGCTCCTGCATCTTCTTCTCGATCTTGGGGAAGTCCTCGGCTGTGATCTTGTGTTCGCCGGGATCGATGTCGTAGTAGAAACCGTTCTCGATGGCGGGACCGATGCCGAACTTCACTCCGGGATAAAGCTCCTGAAGAGCCTCGGCGAGAAGATGGGCGGAAGAATGCCAGAAGGCATGTTTGCCTTCGGGATCTTCCCATTTAAAGAACTCCACGGTCGCGTCGCCGTCGACCGGACGGCTGAGATCCCAGTCCTGTCCGTTGACTTTGGCGGCAAGGACATCGGCGGCAAAACGCTCGCTGATTCCCTTGGCGACATCCAGCGGAGTCACTCCGTTTTCAAACTCCCGAACGCTTCCGTCGGGAAATGTGATCTTTATCATTGTAATTGTCTGATTTATTGACTGATTTGGATACACCAGACATCCCTCGCGCAGATGCGTGCGACACGTCAGGCTATATTTGCCGACAAAGTTACAAAAAAAGTTTCAGATACGAATAATTTTGGCAAACACGAGCGCCCGCCAAACTCTTAACTTTTATTAAAAACAGCACTAAACAGACGGCATCAGCGGCTATTCAAAGATTTTTTTGTAATTTTGCAAATCAAAAGCGACCTAAAGTCAGCACAGCCTGATTCCGCTCTGCGGAACGCAAGGCCTGCCGGCACAACAGACTCTATCTATGGCACCTAAGAAACGTATACTCTTTATCGCTCAGGAGCTGGCACCATACATGGCTCACAGCAAGCCCGGGCAGATTACCCGCGAGCTCGCGGCAAAACTGCAACAGTCCGGTGGCGAAGTGCGCATTTTCATGCCGCGCTACGGATCCATCAACGAACGACGCAACCAGCTTCACGAAGTGATAAGACTCAGCGGAATCAACATCCCGATCGCGGATGCCGACCATCCGCTGATCATCAAGGTGTCATCGCTGCAGCCCCAGCGCATCCAAGTCTATTTCATCGACAACGACGACTATTTCGACCGTTCGCCCGATGACGACGACGACATGGGATCAAACCGTCCCGACAACGACGAGAGGATGATCTTCTTCACCCACGGAACCGTCGACACCGCACGCAAGCTCCGCTGGGATCCGGACATTATCCGCTGCTCAGGCTGGATGGGCGCTCTGGCTCCGATCTATATCCGCAAGATATATTCCGACGAGCCTTCATTCAAGAAATCCAAAATAGTCTATGTGGTCAACGATTCCACTTTCACGACTCCGCTGAGTCCTAATTTCCCCGACAAGCTCAAAGCGGAAGGTGTCCGGGAATCGGAAGTCAAGCCGCTGCGCAACACTGAAATCACTGTGGCTATGCTCCAGCAGCTCGCAATCAAGTTTTCCGACGCCGTGATCATCCAGACGCCCAATTCCGATCCCGCCATTATCGAGATGCTTGAGAAAGGGAAGAAGCCCTGGCTCCCCTACGAGAAGGCCTCGGAAGAAGGTGGCCAGGCGCTTGTGGACTTCTATACATCCCTCTGACACGAAGACAAGGATCCCGACTTACACAGATCATCTCCACAGACTCTCCCGACTCTCTACACAATAATGAAGAAACAGATCAAAATAGCCGCCGCCGTAGCCGGCATCGCAATGCCGATGGCTCTCGGATCGTGTACCGACGATGCGGGCAATCCCGGCGCCGGACTGATACGCGGTGAGGTCATCATCGACATTGATTCCTCCTTTGTAGCCACCGGCAAGAGCGTGCCCGCGACGGAGTTCGATTCCAAGAACCGCACCCTGTTGCTCGGCCATCTCAATGTTGAAGAATACGGCGACCTCGACTGCAGCTTCGTGAGCCGCCTCATGCCCGGCTCCGACATCGACATACCCGACAGCATCACCGCCGACAACATCTCCGGTCTCCGTCTTAAATTCATGATGGCAAACGGCGCATTTACCGGCGACTCCCTCGCCCCCCAGAAAATCGAGGTCTACCGACTCACGAAACAGTTGCCGGAAAACATCAACAATACTTTCGATCCGGAGGGATACTACGACCCCTCGCCTATCGGGACGCGCAACTACACTGCCTCGGCGATCGGTATGCCCGACAAGGTCTACAATCTGTCGTACCGCACCATCAACATCGACCTTCCGATCGAAAGCGCACGCTCCATCTACTCGCAATACCGCAACAACCCCGATATATTCCAGTGGCCCGATTTGCTCGCCGAAAAATTTCCCGGCATATTCGCGCGCAATACGTTCGGCAAAGGTCTTGTGGTCGACGTCGGCAACACCGAGTTCACGCTCTATTACCAATATCTCACAAAGGTATCGAAGGTAATAGACGGCGTTTCCGTGACAGTCGACTCGCTGCGCACCGACTCGACGACGATCTTCACTATCTCGCCCGAGGTGCTTTCAAGCAACAACATGAAGCTGCGTCCATCCGAATCCATCAAGTCGCGTGTCGCGGCCGGAGAGGCCGTGATCCAGTCGCCTGGCGGCTACAACGTCGAGATGCACTTCCCGGCCCGCGAGATCGTGGAGCGCTACAAGACGGCAGACTTCAATCTGGCCGTGGTCAACAACCTCACGTTCCAGCTCCCCATCCGCCAGATCAACAACGACTACGGCATCCGTCCCCCAATCTATCTCCTTATGATAAAGACGGCCAAGATGAAGGAATTCTTCGCGGAGAACAAAGTGCCGCAGGGCTACGTCGGCGAAGAGACCGACACCGACGCGTTCTGGGCGACATACGACGCCGACACCGGCAGCTACTCCTTCAACGCTCTCCGCCCCTACATACTCGACCTCATGGAAAAGGATGTGATCACCGACGAGGACTGCGACTTCACAATCGTACCCGTGGAAATCCGCACTGAAGACTGGGGGTCGTCCTACAATCAGAAGAAGTTCGTAAGCTCCTGCCTCCCCTACATCACACGACCGTCAATGGCAGTCATCAACTTTGACGCCGCAAAGATACGCTTCACGTTCTCGCGCCAGAAACTCGATTGACATATATACACAAGTGTACTATACCGGCGGCAAAGCCGCTGATTCCCGACAACCTCAGGCTTTTGGCCTGAGGTTGTCGTCATTATACAAGCATATAAGCGTAAAGTCTGCCTGATATTTCACAAAATTCGGCATTTCATTAAACTTTTCCATCGCACAATATGTTACTATAGATAAACCTAATGTACGCAATCACTTTTTTAACACAGACACTATGAACAACGGACTGGCAATCAACGAAACACTGCAAAAGGAAATAAAGGAGAAATATGGCACCATGCGTAACGAGGCACGCTGCTCGATTATGAAAGACATGCTGCATCGCGGCTATGGCGCCATCGTGTGGGGAGCAAACGTATTCGGATCTACAGACTATCCTCTGATAGACCGCAACGGCAGAGCTGTCAGTCTGAAAGGATTCCGTCTCGAAGCCCAGGACAACCTTGTGGCAATCACCGGGCTGCCGGACGCCCTCGATGTCGTCGGCGTAAGGGCATTCACGCCTATGGAGGCAGACAAAGTTCTAGGCACCATGTCGCATGATCAAGGATATTACACCTCCGGAGGCACACCTGAAGAGTGGGAAATTGCCGCCGACTGTTACAAAGTGGCCCTCAAGACTCTCGAAGGGCAGAAAGAGGAACACGACGCCACGACATGGTGGTAATCAATTTCAGATAAATATAACGATGCCCGAAACCTGATGGCTCCGGGCATTGTTTTTACTGTCTGAGGATCAACCGCAGAGGGAGGTGCCGCAGGCGGTGCAGATGAGGCATCCCTCCTGATAGACGAGCGCCTCGGCGCCGCAATGGGCGCATTTCTGGCCGCTGGCGGAGGTGCCGTCGGGGATGTAGCGCTTAAGGGCACGCTCGACACCGTTCTTCCAGGTGTTGATATTGTCGCTGTCAAGTTCCAGACTGCCGACAAGTTTCAGCACCTGATCGATCGGCATTCCGTAGCGGAGCACGCCGGAAATAAGTTTGGCGTAGTTCCAGAATTCGGGATTGAATTTCTCGCTCAGGCCCTCGATGGTTGTCTTGTAGCCGCGCTTGTTGACGAACTGGAAGTCGTAGCGTTTGCGACCCTGGGCGTCCATAGCCTTGATGATCTTGCCGTTTGTGACGCTCTTGGGACAGAAGATGCCGTCTTCGTCGTCGGCGAGTCCGGTGAAAATTTCATAGGGCTTGCCATCAACGAGACCGACAAACGCAATCCATTTCTCCTTGTTGTTCTGGAAACGCACCACATCGGCATCAAGCTCGATAGGACGTTTGCGGATATGGTCGGGATGAGCGATAAGAGGCTCTACGGCGTTGCCGTCAGTCTTCTTCACTGCCTCAAGCACGTTGTTGCGCGAGCCGTCGCGATAGACCGTGACACCCTTGCATCCGGCTTTCCATGCCTCGACGTAGAGGTCGCCGACAAGCTGCTCAGTGACAGTAGCGGGAAGGTTGATGGTCACGCTGATGCTGTGGTCCACCCATTTCTGAACCGAGCCTTGCATACGTACCTTCTCCAGCCAGTCGACGTCGTTGCTCGTGGCCTTGTAGTAAGGAGAGCGTTTCACAAGCTCGTCAATCTCCTCGGCCGTCATCTTCTCCGGCACCTCAATGCCGTTGACTTCCATCCACTTGAGGAATTTGTGATGATAGACAATATACTCCTCGAATGCGTCTCCGACCTCGTCGACGAAGTCGATGCGCACGTTGGCATCGCCGGGATTGACCTTGCGGCGGCGTTTGTAGACAGGCATGAAGACAGGCTCGATGCCTGAAGTCGTCTGGGTCATGAGAGAAGTCGTGCCTGTGGGCGCGATCGTAAGGCACGCGATATTGCGGCGGCCGATCTTTGCCATTCGGTCGTAGAGATCGGGGTCAGCCTCACGCAGACGCTTGATGAAGGGATTGTTCTCCTCCTTGGCCGCGTCGTAGACTTCAAACGCGCCGCGCTCCTCGGCCATGTTGACCGACGAACGGTAGTAGGCAAGGGCAAGCTCACGGTGCACGCGTGTGGAATACTCTGTGGCTTCGGGAGTGCCGTAGCGCAGTCCGAGGGCTGCAAGCATGTCGCCCTCTCCTGTAGTTCCGCATCCCGTGCGGCGTCCCTTAAGAGTCTTGTTGCGGATCTTCTCCCAGAGATGCAGTTCCGTGGCCTTCACCTCGTCGGTCTCGGGATCGGAATTGATCTTGTCGATGATAAGGTCGATCTTCTCCATTTCGAGGTCAATAATGTCGTCCATCATGCGCTGTGCCTTGCCGACATGCTCGCGGAAAAGGTCGAAATCGAATTCAGCCTGCGGTGTGAAAGGATTCTTCACGTAGCTGTAGAGATTGACGGCCACGAGACGGCAGCTGTCGTAGGGACATAGGGGAATCTCGCCGCAGGGATTGGTGGATATGGTGCGGAAGCCCTGATCGGCATAGCAGTCGGGCACGGACTCGCGTGTGATCGTGTCCCAGAACAGAACACCCGGCTCGGCGCTCTTCCAGGCGTTGTGCACGATCTTGTTCCAGAGGTCGCGTGCTTTTATTTCCTTGGAGTATAGAGGATCGTCGCTGTGGATAGGATATGTCTGGGTGTAGGTCTCCCCCGCTACTGCGCTGCGCATGAAGTCGTCGTCGATGCGCACCGACACGTTGGCGCCGGTGACCTTTCCCTCGGTCATCTTGGCATCGATAAACGATTCGGCGTCAGGATGCTTGATGCTGACGGAGAGCATCAGCGCGCCGCGTCGTCCGTCCTGAGCGACCTCGCGCGTACTGTTGCTGTAGCGCTCCATGAAAGGCACGAGGCCGGTCGAAGTGAGGGCGGAATTCTTCACCGGGCTTCCCTTGGGACGGATGTGGCTGAGGTCATGGCCCACGCCACCGCGGCGTTTCATCAGCTGCACCTGCTCCTCGTCGATCTTGATGATACCGCCGTAGGAATCGGGACAGCCGTCAAGACCGATCACGAAACAGTTGCTCAGCGAGCCGACCTGATGATCATTGCCGATTCCGGCCATAGGGCTTCCCTGCGGGACAATATAACGGAAATCCTTCATCAAGCCGAAAATCTCGTCCTCACTCATCGGATTGGGATATTTGGCCTCTATACGTGCGAACTCGCGGGCCAGACGGCGGTGCATGTCGTCGGGAGTCTTTTCGAAAAGATTGCCGAATGAATCCTTGAGGGCATATTTGCTTGCCCACACTCTGGCAGCGAGCTCATCGCCTTTGAAATACTTCACCGAAGCCTCGTAGGCTTCATCGTAGCTGTATACAGGCTTATTTTCCTTATTGTCCATCTTTTAGCTGATAATCGATTCTGTTTTTGATTGTTTTTTGA
Organism: uncultured Porphyromonadaceae bacterium; assembly: GCA_902491625.1. Classification (GTDB taxonomy): domain Bacteria; phylum Bacteroidota; class Bacteroidia; order Bacteroidales; family Muribaculaceae; genus Lepagella. The sequence goes on from CABUIO010000022.1 coordinate 31,057, forward strand.
GGATGCAAAGTAAGCTATTCGGCGGCTAAGTTGCAAGATCCGGAATATGTTGCACAACATATTTTCGATGAAAGTTTTCCAAAACAAAACACGAACAATCTAAATATCAATCATTTATCTTGTCAACAACTTGTCAAAAGTTTTTCAAAAACAATTTTGCCTTCCATACTTCATCCACAAACATCGAAATCCAACACACTGCTGAATTATTATGAAATTTATCTTTGCGGACATTTGCTATTGCGCTTTAATATGCCTAACTTTGCTCCCTAAAAGCAACAAAAGACATGAAACAACTCGATTACGACTTCTTTACGCACCGCGCCACAATGAGACAGTTCGCTTCGGAAGCGCCCGACCCCGCGCTCATCCGCCGCATCGTCGAAGCCGCCGTCCAGGCGCCCAACACTGGCAACATGCAGCTCTACAGTGTTGTCGAGACTCGCGACCCCGAAAACCTGCGCCGCATGGCTCCGATGCACTTCAATCAGCCCGCAGCCACCAGCGCGCCTGTCATCCTCACGGTGTGCGCCGATGTGAAACGCTTTGAACGCTGGTGTGAGGTCAGCAACGCCGAACCGGCGATGCGCAATCTCCAGATGCTTCTCGCCGCCATCACCGACGCCGTGATTTTCGCACAACAGATCGTCACGATTGCCGAACTTGAAGGCCTCGGATGCTGCTATCTCGGCACCGTCGCCTACAACGCTCCCGACATCGCCGGGATGCTTTCACTTCCCGACGGCGTAGTGCCTGTCGTCGCCCTCGCCATCGGCTATCCTGCGGCTCCGGCAGCAAAATGCGAACGCCTCCCCGTCGAGGCTATCCTCCACAGCGAATGCTACGCGAAACCCGACGACGCCGGCATCAAGGAGCTTTACAAAGCCAAGGACGAATACGAACCCAACCTCGGCTTCATTGCCGAGAACGGCAAACAGACGCTCGCCCAGGTCTTCACTGACGTGCGCTATCCCGCAAGCAACAACATACCCTTCTCCCTGCGCCTACACGAATTCCTGAAAGCGCAGGGTTTCGATATCTGAACACAACACGACGCGCCTCGGTCTCTCCGGAGGTGCGTTTTTTCGCAAATTATGCTGTAAAACATAATTGCGAACACCTTTCGTGACATGCAATTTCACTAACTTTGCAAGTCACTACAGGAATGTGCAACTGCTCCTCGATTTTACCTTGAAATCCAACAACGCAAACAAGTATATGAAAATCAAGTTCAACATTCAATACCGCACCAACTGGGGCGAGTCGCTGTACATCTGCGGCAATATTCCCGAGCTTGGCAACGGTGACGACAAAGCGGCCGTGCAGCTCAGGTTTCTCGGAGGAGAACACTGGGAGCTGACGCTCGAACTCTCCGACAGAAAGAAACTCAAAGACTTCGACTATCGCTACATCGTTAAAGCCGACAACGCCGCCTGGCGTTTCGAGTGGGGCGAGCCTCACCGCTTCGAGGTGGCCGAGGGCTGCAAGGATTATCAGATTTTCGACCGCTGGCAGGACATGCCTCTCGACAAGCCCTACTATTCGTCGGCATTTGTCGACGGTATGCTCCACCGCGCCGTGCGCGACACGGAGGCTCATCTGCGCCCGGGAATGGTCAACATACGCATCTGCGCCCCGATGGTGCAGCCCGATCAGATTCTGGCGATCGCCGGCGAGGGCACACTGCTCGGCAACTGGGACGTCAGGAAAGCCGTCCGCATGAACGACGCCCGCTATCCCGAATGGGAAGCGAGTCTGCCGCTGGACGCCATGACGATTCCCTGCGAATACAAATTCGTGATCCTCGACCGCGAGAGCGGCGACGTAGTGGCCTGGGAAGGACGCAACAACCGCGTGATGGATTTCGAGGTGGCCGACCCGAACCATGACGTGGTGGTTCTCTCAGGAATGAGATTCGTCAATCCGCTCACACCCTGGAAAGGCGCCGGAACAGCCATCCCGACATTCTCCGTGCGCACCGAAGAGGATTTCGGTGTGGGCGACTTCATCGACCTCATCAAAATGGTGGACTGGTGCAAGATGACAGGACAGAAAGTCCTTCAGCTTCTCCCCATCAACGATACAACCATGACAGGCACATGGACCGATTCGTATCCCTATAAGGCAAACTCATCTTTCGCGCTCCATCCCATGTTCGTGCGTCTTTCCGAGGTGGGACGCCTCAAGGATCCCGAACGCCAGAAGCACTATGAGGAGATGGGACGCCGCCTCAACGAGCTTTCGACCGTGGACTACGAGGCAGTGAACGCCGGCAAGACAGCATACCTCAAGGAACTTTTCCCCGAAGTGCGCCGCGAGGTCGAGAAGCGCGAGGACTACAAGCGTTTCGTGGCCGACAACGAGTCGTGGCTGAAACCTTACGCCGCGTTCTGCACCCTTCGCGACATCAACGGCACACCCGACATGAGCAAATGGGGCGAATATGCCGTCTACGACGAGGCCAAGGTCAACGTATTCTGCAAGGAGCACGACGACGAGATCAAATTCGTCTACTTCGTCCAGTATAACCTCGACCGCCAGCTGCGCCGCGTGCGCGACTACGCCCACCAGCAGGGCGTGGTGCTCAAAGGCGACATCCCCATCGGCATAAGCCCCACGAGTGTCGACGCATGGGTGTATCCGCGTCTGTTCTATCTGGACTGTCAGGCAGGCGCTCCGCCGGATGCGTTCTCCACACTGGGACAGAACTGGGGATTGCCCACCTACAACTGGGAGGAGATGGCCCGCGACGGTTTCGCATGGTGGAAAGCCCGCTTCAGCAAGATGGCCGAATATTTCGACGCATACCGCATCGACCACGTCCTCGGTTTCTTCCGCATCTGGCAGATTCCAATCGACGCCGTCCACGGTCTGCTCGGCATCTTCCATCCCGCTCTCCCCTTCCATCCCGACGAACTGCGCAACAACTACGACTTCTGGCTCAACGCCGACGTGCAGGCCAGCCCCCTCATCCTTGAGTGGATGCTCACCGACTTCTTCGGACAGTATTCGGAAGAGGCAAAGGACACATTCCTCACCAAGGTCGGCGGCGACCGCTATCAGCTTCAGGACTTCGTCGACACGCAGCGCAAGGTTGTCGATTACTTCGCATCGTGGGAGGACAACGAGCGCACACAGCGTCTGCGCGACGGACTGCTCGGTCTGATCGACAATGTGCTCTTCATCGAGGATCCCTACGAGAAAGGGAAGTATCATCCGCGCATCTCGGCTCAGTTCACGTATCAGTACCGCTGTCTGAGCGACTACGAGCGCTGGTGCTTCGACCGCCTCTACAACGACTTCTTCTATCACCGCCACAACGACTTCTGGTACGGCAAGGCTATGTGGAAACTACCGCCCCTCATCGACAGCACCAAGATGCTCTGCTGCGCCGAAGATCTCGGCATGATTCCCGACTGCGTCCCGGCCGTGATGAACCAGCTTCAGATCCTCTCGCTCGAGATCCAGCGCATGCCCAAGGATCCGAAAGTCGAGTTCGGCAACACATGGAGTTATCCATACTACTCCGTCTGCACCAGCTCCACCCATGACATGCCCGGCATACGCGCATGGTGGGAAAGCGACCACGCAATGGCACAGCGTTTCTTCAGTCAGGTGCTCCACGAGGGTGGCGAGGCTCCCTACTTCGCCGAACCCTGGATCTGCGACCGCATCGTCGAGCTGCAGCTCGACAGCCCCTCGATGCTCTGCATCCTCCCCTTGCAGGACTGGCTCTCGATCAACGGCGACATACGCCGCGAGAATCCGCAGGATGAAATCATCAACAACCCGGCGATCAGCCGCCACTACTGGCGCTACCGCATGCACCTCACCGTCGAGGACCTGATGCGTCAGGACGACTTCAATGAGCATGTGCGCAACATCGTCGCCGGTTCCGGCCGTTGACGCAAAAGCGCGACAACGACACACTGAAAAACGGCGCCTCCCGGAGCTTTCCGGAAGGCGCCTTCACTATATATAGAGGTATGAAAAAACAGCCGATTATTCAGTCAGCCTCGCTGTCGTCGATCGTGCCGATGATGTCGTCGTTGACCGAATTCATCTTTTTGTAGATGGCCAAGACAACCACTATACATGCAATTACCGTCACAGCCACGATTCCGATATTGATCCAGAACGCCATGCCGGCGTCAATATATTCGTCGCCCATGATGGATTTGTTGCATTCATAGACAAACCATGCGCCCCACGCAAGAGCCAGAGGGAGAGATACGATGAGCTGGATATAGCGCTGGCGTTTCTGTCGCGTAAGCTTGCGGCGCAGCGAGAGCATGTCGAGCCGTGCGAAATCCGATGGAGGGATTCGTGTAGTCTTGAAATCCACAATGACGTCGATGACCGCACCGATGATGAACACTATCGAGAACCACACCGGAACACCAAGCACCACGCATTCTCCATACAGAAGGAGGAAAAGCAGCGGAAGCGCTATCACTTCGAGCATCACATAATTGTTGAGCCACGAGCTTTTCTGCTTCATTACGGTGACCATCAATTTTCGGTTGACTATCTTTGATTCTTCAAGACTCTTTTTTACGGAGTCCATCTGCTGACGTAATACAGTTAATTCGTCCATAATATACAAGATAAGATTTAGAGGTTTTTCAGTTTTTCTTTGATTCTCACGAGTCTCACTCCGACAGCCTTTGCGGAAAGGCCGGTGATCGCTCCGATCTCGTCGTAAGACATATCTTCAAGCCACAGAAGGACTATGGCGCGATCGAATTTCTCAAGTTTCGTGATGCGGTCGTGGAGCATCATGTTCTGCTTGCCCTCGGGCGACTTGTCGCTGAAAAGGTCGGCTGAAATGTCGAGGGGCACTGTCTTGACGCGTTTCTTGCGCTTCTCCGAGATGCAGGCGTTGAGACTCACCCTGTAGACCCACGAACGCTCCGACGAATCACCGCGGAAACTTTCCAGACCTTTCCAGAGATTGATCAGAACATCCTGAAAGAGGTCGTCGGCTTCGGCCTTTGTCTCAGCATACATATAGCACACCGAATAGATTGTCGTCTTCTGCTCTTCGACAAGCTTTTCGAAACGTGAATGTAGATTGGACTTCATTTGTTTGTTATTATTGTTTACTTACATCATCTTAGACTCACCAAGGCTTGAAAAACTACAAAAATAAGCAAAAAAATTTTTCAGACAAGTCAGAAAACCAAAACGTACCACAATAATATCTGCGAGTAATGGCCTGAATATCGCGAATTTTGGCTAACTTTGCACCCGATTTTAACAAAAGGAACTTTCATGATTCAGGTAAACAATCTCGGTATACAGTTTGGAAAGAGAGTGCTTTTTCAGGATGTAAATCTCACGTTCAACAAGGGAAACTGCTACGGCATCATCGGTGCCAACGGAGCCGGAAAGTCGACGCTCATGCGCATCCTTTCGGGTCAGCTTGCCGCCACCCACGGTACCGTCACCATGGGTCCCGGCGAACGTCTGTCGGTGCTCTCGCAGGATCACTTTGAATTTGACGAATGCACAGTCCTTGAGACCGTGCTTCGCGGACATACAGTCCTCTGGGACATCATGCAGGAAAAAGATGCCATCTACGCCAAGGAGGATTTCAGTGACGCCGACGGCATCCGTGCCGCCGAGCTGGAAGAGAAATTCGCCGAACTGGAGGGATGGAACGCGGAAAGCGACGCCTCCGCCTTGCTCAGCGGTCTCGGCATCAAGGAGGAAAAACATCACCTTCTGATGAAGGACATCAGCGCCAACGAGAAGGTGCGCGTGCTTCTTGCCAAGGCGCTCTTCGGCAATCCTGACAACCTTCTTCTCGACGAGCCTACCAACGACCTTGACCTTGAGACCGTGGCCTGGCTTGAGAACTATCTCGCCAACTTCGAGAACACCGTCCTTGTGGTCAGCCACGACCGTCACTTCCTTGACGCCGTCAGCACCCACACCCTCGACATCGACTATAATAAGGTGACAATCTTCGCCGGCAACTACAGCTTCTGGTATCAGTCCAGCCAGCTCGCCCTGCGCCAGCAGCAGCAGGCCAACAAGAAGGCGGAGGAGAAGCGCAAGGAACTCATGGAATTCATCCAGCGTTTCTCTGCCAACGTGGCTAAGTCCAAGCAGACCACAAGCCGCAAGAAGATGCTTGAGAAACTCAACATCGAGGAGATCCAGCCCTCGTCACGCCGCTATCCGGGCATCATCTTCACACCCTGCCGTGAGGTCGGCAACAAGATTCTTGAAGTGAAGGGGCTCGAGGCGAGCGTCGAGGGCAAAGTGCTCTTCAGCGACCTCAACTTCCAGATCGAAAAGGGGGACAAGGTGGCGTTCCTCAGCCGCGATCCCCGCGCAATGACAGCATTCTTCGAGATTATAATGGGCCACCGCAAGGCCGACAAAGGCACATTCGACTGGGGACAGACCATCACCAACGCCTATCTGCCGCTGGACAACAGCAGCTTCTTCAACACCGACCTCAACCTCGTAGACTGGCTCTGCCAGTTCTCCAACGACTCCTCGGAAATATATCTGAAAGGATTCCTCGGCAAGATGCTTTTCAGCGGCGAGGAAGTGCTCAAGAAAGCATCCGTACTCTCCGGAGGCGAGAAGATACGCTGCATGATCGCCAAAATGATGCTCACTGACGCCAACTGCCTCGTGCTCGACTCCCCGACCAACCACCTCGACCTTGAATCTATCCAGGCCTTCAACAACACCCTGCAGGCCTTCAAGGGGATCATCCTCATGTCGAGCCATGACCACGAGTTTATCCAGACTGTCTGCAACCGCATCATCGAGCTTACACCCGGCGGAGCCATCGACAAGATCATGGACTACGACGACTACATCACCGACGAACGCGTCGCTGCCGCCCGCGAGCGCCTATACCCTGCCGAAAACAACTAATCCCCTTAAAAATGGTAAAACATATCGTGACATTCCGCCTAAGAGGCACTAATGAGGAACGCCGCTATGCTGCCGAGGTATTCCGCGACATGCTGATGGCGCTTCCGCAGAAAATCGAAGTGCTCCGCTCGATGGAAGTGGGCATCAACGAGAATCCCGCCGAGAGCTGGGACATAGTGCTCACCGCAACAGTCGACACCCTTGCCGACGTCGATGTCTACGCCAGACATCCGGCTCACGTAGCCGCCGCCGCCATCATAGCGCCCATCAAGGACGCCCGAGCCTGCGTCGACTACACCCTCTGACCAGAAAAAAATGACGATTTCTCTAAACACGACGAAAGGCCTGTAAGGCCGAGGCGACAATAGCCCGGAGCAATCAAGCTCCGGGAAAAGATATTTCAACGAGGATCAGGTCTGTAAGACCGACCCAAAGACTACATTAGGTCGCTCCTATAGAGTTTGACAAGCGATTCCCGGAACTTGGGCGCTCCAGACTGTTGTCATATCGGCTCTAACAGGCTTTTCCGTCGGACGTAACGACATAGTAGAGAAAAAGCAACCCTGAAGGGTTGAATCCGAGGATATACTCTTTCCGACGGATTCGCTTCGCTCATCCATCGGCTATCGACAAAGAAACCGCTGACGCGGTTACAAATGTGTCCTTGGCGCTCACATGTAGTCTTACACCAAAGCGGCAGCTCTATTGGGCATACTATAGTCGGGATGATCTACAGAGCTATTCCTTAAAAATAACACGCAAAATTTAGGGACAGCGGCAAAAGTCCGTGGCAGGGGCTAACCGATATCCGTGATACACGGTA
>CABUIO010000023.1 GCA_902491625.1 uncultured Porphyromonadaceae bacterium
TTAATCATAAAATACACCACCCTGTCATTAACAATGATTATTAAACAACCTCTAAAATACATCAACGAGTGTTTCAAGGAACAGAATAATATTAAAATCAAGGTATATCCATACAACACATAGCAATCAATAAGAATTCCAAGAATTTCATGTCGATTTAAAGAAGTTTCATTGCTAATTGCATGCCATTAACTTTTGCTATAGAAAAGAAACGGAGAATCGCGTGAAAAGAGATTTGTGCGGTCGGCGAAAATTGGTTAACTTCGCATGAAATAACAACAAAGACGATGAGATTTAAGACTCTGATACTGATGATCGGCGTGCCTGTGCTTGCATTCGCCTGGGGACAGAAAGGTCACGATGTCGTTGCCAACATAGCGTCGTGCCATCTAACAGCGAAGACTGCCGCCGCCGTAGATTCGATTTTCGAAGGTAAATCAATGGTCTACTGGGCCAACTGGCTTGACAATGCCTCCCATACGCCGACGTATGACTACACGCGCACATGGCACTATAAGAACATTGACGCCGACGAGGAATTTGCCACCGCCAGACTCAACCCCAAAGGGGATGTCGTCACCGCGCTCAACGAGCAGATCGCCACACTGTCCGACCCCACGACCTCAGGCCCCGACGGCAAGCTCGCGCTAAAGATCGTGATCCACCTCACGGGCGACATGCATCAGCCGATGCACACCGGACGCTACAGCGACCGCGGAGGCAACTTGCATAAGGTAAAATTTTTCGACAACGAGACCAACCTCCACTCCGTATGGGACTCGCGTGTGCCGGAGACAGGCCACAAGTGGAGCTATACGGAATGGACTGAGCAGCTCGACCGATGCTCCAAGGATCAGGAGGCTGAAATTATCGAAGGCACCGTCTCGGACTGGTGCCGTCAGAGCCACGAGATAGCGAAGGAGATCTATGCCGCCACGCCCGAAGGAACAGTGGTGAGCTACGACTACATCGCCGGATGGACACCGACCGTCGAGCAGCAGTTCCTGCGCGGCGGACTGCGCCTTGCCCATGTGCTCAACTACATCTTCGATCCCGAATACCGCGCCACCCACTCCTCCCCTCTCGATAAATGAGATCAGAATATCCGAAACTGAACCTGCCGCCGGTGGAGCTGAACGTGAAGGTCGAGAACGGCAAAGCAAAGGTTTTCGATCCCTTGCGGCGCAAATTCGTGGCCTTCACTCCCGAGGAATATGTGAGACAGCATTTTGTGGCTTACCTTGCCGACGGACTGCATTATCCGCGGGGACTGATGGGCAACGAGGTGTCGCTCGACATCAACGGACTGTGGCGCCGCTGCGACACACTCGTCTCCGACCGCGAAGGGAAACCTCTCATGGTCGTGGAATACAAGGCTCCGGGAGTGACCATCACTCAGGATGTATTCGATCAGATCGCACGCTACAATATGGTGATAGGCGCCCGCTACGTGGTTGTTTCCAACGGTCTGCGGCATTTCTGCTGCATGATGGACTCCTCCGGAAGCTCCTACCAGTTCATTCCGCGTATCCCCGACCACAACGAATCGCTGTTCGGTTCAAACATCAACTGATCAATCCTCACACAGAAACAGATGACAACAGGCAATAGCCCAGCATATCTTTCAGAACTCAACGACCAGCAACGCGACGCCGTGGTCTACACAGGAGGACCGGAACTTGTCATAGCCGGCGCCGGATCGGGCAAGACGCGTGTGCTCACATATAAAATCGTCCACCTCCTTTCACACGGATTCGAGCCTCACCGCATCATGTCGCTGACCTTTACCAACAAGGCGGCACGCGAGATGAAGGAGCGTATCGCGCTTGTCGCGCCCAAGGAGGCGCGAAGACTGTGGATGGGCACGTTCCACTCCATATTCCTGCGCATCCTGCGCAACCACGCCGAACTTATCGGATTCAAGCCGGGATTCACCATCTACGACCAAGGCGATTCCCGTGCGCTCGTGAAGTCGGTCATCAAGGACTACGGACTCGACGAAAAGGTCTACAAGCCCAACGCCGTCGCCTCGCTCATAAGCAACGCCAAGAACTCGCTCGTGACCTCCGACATCTACATCCGCGACCTCGACAGGATGAGAGCCGACCAAAGAGCCGGACGCCCTGAAATAGGACGTATCTTCCAGACCTACGAGGAGCGCTGCCGTCTGGCCAACGCGATGGACTTCGACGACATCCTGCTCTACATGAACGTGCTGCTGCGCGATAATCCCGACATCCTGCGCCATTATCAGGAGTTTTTCCAGTATATCCTTGTGGACGAGTATCAGGACACCAACTTCGCCCAGCATCTCATCATCTCACAACTCACGCGCAACTCCGGACGCCTCTGCGTCGTGGGCGACGACGCGCAGAGCATCTACTCCTTCCGAGGCGCCAACATCGCCAACATCCTCGGATTGCAGAAGCAGTATCCCGATCTGCGCATCTTCAAGCTCGAACGCAACTACCGATCCACGCAGAATATCATCAACGCCGCCGGAAGCCTCATCTGCAAGAACTCGCAGCAGATTCCCAAGAAAGTCTACAGCGAGAACGAGAAAGGGAGTCCCATCGAAGTCATCAAGGCTTACAGCGACCTGGAAGAGAGCTTTCTGATCGCAAACAAAATCTCGCAGGCCAAGCTGACCAACCACGACAGCTACGAGGACTATGCCATACTCTACCGCACCAACGCGCAGTCACGCATCCTTGAGGAATCGCTGCGCAAGCGTTCGATACCATACCGCATCTACGGCGGCGTCTCGTTCTATCAACGCAAGGAGGTGCGCGACGCGATAGCATATTTCCGTCTTTCGGTCAACACATCCGACGACGAGGCCCTGCGACGTGTGATCAACTATCCGGCGAGAGGAATCGGCGAGACGACGCTCAAGAAACTCTATGCAAGCGCCATGGAACAGCACCTCAGCGTGATGGACACCATCGCCAATCTCGACAAGGTGAATCCGGGATTCAACAAGGGCACCCTGCGCAAGCTCACGGATTTCCACGACATGATGACGGAGTTTGCCACCGACAACACCCGCAGCAACGCCTTCGAGCTTGCACAGCTGATCTACAACCGCACCGGAATGCTTTCGGCGCTCGCTCACGACACGACACCCGAGTCCATCAGCCGTCAGGAGAACCTTTCAGAACTTCTTGCCGGACTTAAGGAGTTTGTGGAACAGCGCATAGAATCCGGCGAAGGGTCGGTGAGCATGACCGACTTCCTCGCGGAGGTATCGCTCGCCACAGATCAGGATATGGCAGACAATCAAGAGGGGGAGAAAGTGACGCTTATGACCGTACACGCGGCCAAAGGACTCGAATTCGGCAACGTCTACATCGTAGGCGTGGAGGAGGATCTATTCCCCTCGGCTATGGCCGCCGACTCGCCGGAACAGATCGAGGAGGAGCGCCGCCTGCTCTATGTTGCAATCACACGTGCCAAGCGTTTCTGCACACTCAGCTACGCCTCGTCGCGCTATCGCAACGGCCAGACACAGATCACTTCGCCGTCGAGGTTCATCAGCGACATCGACCGCACCTATCTGCGTGCCACAGACTCATCAGGGCTATCGGACGAGGGCTTTGTCAATCCGATCCGCAACTACAACGATTCGTGGCGCAAAGAGTCCTCTCCTGCAGCACGCTGGAAGAGCATGTCGCGCAGTTCCACCGGCTCGGACATGCGCCGCGACGACTCCCGCGATTTCAGGAGCAAGATCTTCTCCCGCGAGGACATCAACGAATCGCTGCGCAGCAATTCCAGACGCCGCGACACACACCTCCACAGCGTATCGTCGCTTCAGGGCGCAGGTTCGACGACTGATTTCGCCTCAGGCATCAGCGCCAACAAGCTCCCGCAGGGCACACGAATCGAGCATCAGCGTTTCGGTACCGGCACAGTCAAGGAACTGCGCGGCAGCAATGCCGACACAATGATAGTGGTGGATTTCGACAATGTGGGCGAGAAGAAGCTACTGTTGAGATTCGCGAAATTCAGAATAGTCTGACAGATGAAAGAAATGGATAACATACCGACACCGTATTATATTGTGTATGAGGATCGCCTCGTCAAGAATCTCCGGCTCATCGACAGAGTGCAGCGCGAAGCGGGCGTCAAGATAATCATGGCTTTGAAAGCCAACGCCTTGTGGCGTACTTTCCCAATCATAGCACGCTACGTGAAGGCGGCGACGGCAAGCAGTCTCAACGAGATGCAGCTTGCCCTCGACTACCTCGGCGACGAAGTGCACAGCTATTGTCCTGTCTATACCTCTGAGAGCTTCCCGAAGTTTCTGAACGGGAGCACGCACATCACGTTCAACTCTACCTCGCAGGCGCGGAGGTTTCTACCTGAGATTGAAAGCCATAACGCGACAAAGGAAACAAGGAAAGTGTCCGGCGGACTGCGCGTCAATCCGCAATGCTCAGTGATCGAAACCGACATCTACAACCCTTGTCTGCCGGGAAGCAGATTCGGAGTGAGTGCCGACGTTCTGGAGCGCGAGGGAATGCCGAAAGGCATCGAGGGTTTTCATTTCCACGCGCTGTGCGAATCGAGTTCCTACGATCTGGAAAAGGTGCTCGAAGCGCTTGAAGATCAGTTCGGGGAGTATCTTCCCAAGCTCAAATGGCTCAACATGGGAGGCGGCCATCTGATGACGCGTGAAGGCTACGATGTAGACCACCTCATCGGCCTGCTGAAAAAGTTCAAGGCAAAACATCCCAATCTTGAGATCATCATGGAGCCGGGAAGCGCGTTCACATGGCGTACCGGCGACCTTGTGGCTACAGTGCTCGATATCGTTGAGAATCAGGGTGTCAGCACCGCCATCATCGACGCTTCGTTCGCCTGCCACATGCCCGACTGCCTCGAAATGCCCTACAAGCCGGCGATTACCGGCGAGGCATCGGCGGAGGATCCCGAGGCGCATGAATACCGCATCGGCGGAAACAGTTGCCTGAGCGGCGACTTTGTCGAAGGCTTCCGCTTCCCTGCGCCGCTCTTGGCCGGAACGAAGCTGACCTTTGAGGACATGAATCATTACACCACAGTCAAAACCCACAGTTTCAACGGCATAGCGCATCCGTCAATCTGGCTTGCGCATTCCGGCGGTAAACTGGAACTGCTGAGGAAATTCGGATATGAAGACTATCGCGACAGAATGGATTGATATGGAAAAGACTACAGACGAAAAAACTTCTGCTACCCAAGAAAGAAAAAGCGGCTATCTTCCCAAGCCCGAATGGCTTAAGGTTAAACTGCCGCGCGGTTTCAAGGCCGGAATGGTTGCCGGAATGCTCCATGAGCGCGGCCTCCACACGATCTGCACGAGCGGCCTCTGTCCAAACCGCGGCGAATGCTGGGGCAACGGCACGGCCACGTTCATGATCGGCGGCGAGATCTGCACACGCAACTGCAAGTTCTGCAACGTGACCACCGGACGTCCGAAACCTCTCGATACCAAGGAGATAGACGAGATCGTGGACAGCATCAAGGATCTGAAGCTCCGCCATGTGGTGCTCACGAGCGTCGACCGCGACGACCTCGAAGATTACGGCACTGAGCACTGGGTCAGGATGATACGCAGCATCAAGGAGCAATGCCCCGGCGTGACGATGGAGACGCTGATTCCCGACCTCTGGGGCGATGAAAAGCTTCTCGACAGAATCGTAGAGGCCGGCCCGGAAGTCATCAGCCACAACATGGAGACTGTCAGGCGTTTGACTCCGGAAGTGCGCAGCGTAGCTACCTATGACCGCTCGCTCGGTGTAATAAGGTATCTTTCCGGTCGCGGAGTGCGTACGAAATCCGGCATTATGCTCGGACTCGGCGAGACGCCGGAGGAGATCGAACAGACAATGGACGATCTCAGGGACGCCGGATGCCAGATAATGACCATCGGACAATATCTGCAACCAACACGCCGCCACTATCAGCTGCGCGAATATATCGCTCCGGAGGTGTTCGAGGAATACCGCAAGATGGCTCTTGCCAAGGGTTTCATGTATGTGGAAAGCTCCCCGCTTGTAAGGAGCAGCTATCATGCCGAACGACATGTCCATTGATAATAAGAAAAGTCCCGCGTTTGAGGATATCGGACTGACGCGATATAGCGAAGTTCTTGAACAGCAACGCCAAAGGATGCAGAGCGTCGGCAACGGTGAGGCTGAGGAAGTGATCTATCTGACTGAGCATTTTCCGGTCTACACGCTCGGACGCCACGGCAACGCCTCCAACATGCTTTTCCTCCCCAAAGGTGTGGAATGCGTGCGCATAGAGCGCGGCGGCGACATCACTTATCATGCGCCGGGACAACTTGTGGTCTACCCTATCGTGAGTCTCTGGCGCCGCAAACTCGGCGTCAAGGACTATGTCAACGCACTGGAGCAGTGGGTGATAGACACTATCGCCGACTACGGCCTTCGGGGCGAACGTGCCGAGGGTGCGCCGGGAGTATGGCTCGGTGTCGGCACCCCGGGGGAGCGAAAGATCTGTGCCTTGGGAGTGAAGATCGGCCGCGGAGTGTCGATGCACGGATTCGCACTCAACGGCAACACCGACCTGAGCGGATTCCGCAACATCAATCCATGCGGATTCGCCGACAAGGGAGTGACCTCCATTGCCGCTGAACTTGGCCACGACATCGACATGAAGCAGCTGAAAGAGAGCGTGAAAGCGCACATCCCGGAGATTATTGCCTCCGTTCGATAGCGTTCGCGAGAATTTCGTCGAGGACGGCGGAATCAATGGCATAGAGTTTCGGGGTGCGGACACGCGGATAGATGCCGAGACGACTGTCCGTGGAGATGGCAAATTCGACTTTCTCCACACCTCGAAAATTGGCACGCATAGAGTTATAAAGCTCTTTGAGTCTTGAGACTGCCGGCACGCAGACCAGACGTCTGCCGTCGGTCATGGTGCAGACGATAAGCGGTGAGACAATGGTCTGCGACGATGTCCTGTGAGTTTCGGAAGTGACCTTGGTGGAAATGGTGATATGGCGCCCGAAACGGCGGTTGATCTCATTCATCCTTCTGCGAAAACAATCGCCGTGAGGAGAAGTGTCGCGGATACCCTTCAGCCAGATCTGAAAATGAATCATCTCGTGGATGAGAGTGTCGACTATCGCATCTTCACTCTCGTCGAAGAATGAGGAAATTGCAATCGAGGGGTAATGGCTTTTCCTTCCGCCGCGCACGGTCGTCCGGACGCGGAATATACCTTTGTAGCTGCGTGCTTTCGTGACCCGAATCGGAATCAAGCCAAGCTCGGAGTCAAATGCGGTGTCATTCCAGTATTTGAACGTACGGAGAAGAAAAATGAGAGAGGGTTGCATGATTATGGCTGTCTCCTAATTCCCGGCGTTTTCCGCGCTCTCCGACTCGCGCTCCAGAAAGAGCTTGACCTCCTGGAAAAGTTTCGATGCGAAGACGAAATCATTGAGACTCTGCGACTTGCTGCGGAAGATGTCGCGGTCGTTACCGGTCCAGTCACAATGTCCCTTGTTGATGAAGATTATCTTCTCGCCGATGCCTAACACGGAATTCATGTCGTGGGTGTTGATGATGGTCGTGATGCCATATTCGTGGGTGATGTCGGAAAGAAGCTCGTCGATCATGATCGACGTCTTGGGGTCGAGTCCGGAGTTAGGCTCGTCGCAGAAAAGATACTTGGGATTCAACGCGATGGCACGTGCGATGGCAACACGTTTCTGCATACCGCCGGAAATCTCCGAGGGAAATTTATTGTCGGCCTTGTCGAGTCCCACACGCCTGATACAGAAATGGGCGCGCTCCAGCTGTTCCTGCTTGCTCAGAGGAGAGAACATCTTAAGCGGAAACATGACATTGCCCAGCACGGTGAGATTGTCGAAAAGAGCCGAACCCTGAAAGAGCATACCGATCTCGGTGTGAAGGTGTTTGCGCTGCTCGGAAGACATTGAGCTGAGCGAGCGTCCGTCGTAGATGATGTCACCCTCCTCCGGGAAAAGGAGTCCGACGAGGCATTTGATGAAGACAGTCTTGCCTGATCCGCTCTGGCCGATGATGAGGTTGGTCTTGCCGGTGTCGAATGTGGCGGAAATATCGTAGAGCACACGCTGGTCGTCAAACCATTTGGATATGTTTTTTGCTTCGATCATAGGAGTTTCATTGGAGAAGGATGTTGGTGAGCACCACATCCATAAGAAGAATGAGTATGGAACTCGACACCACGGCGTTGGTGCTCGCCTTGCCGACCTCAAGAGCGCCACCCTTCACATAATAACCGTAGTAAGAAGCTACGCTCGTGATGATGAAGGCGAAGAAGAAGGTCTTGATGATGCCGTACCAGACGTACCATTCCACGAACATGGTCTGGATGCCGTAGACGTAGGTCTCCACCGAGACGATGTTGGTGGCGTATGCCATCAGCCAGCCGCCGAAGATGCCCATGAACATCGACAGTACGCACAGCACCGGAATGAATAGCACGAAGCCTACTATTTTTGGAAGTACGATGTAGTTGGCAGAATTGACTCCCATGATGTCCATGGCGTCGATCTGTTCCGTGACACGCATGGTTCCGATCTCGGAAGCGATGTTGGATCCGACCTTGCCGGCAAGAATCAGCGACAGGATCGACGACGAGAACTCAAGCAGCAGAATCTCGCGCGTCGCCAAGCCGACAGTATAGATAGGCACAAGCGGCGATACGAAATTGATCTTCATCTGTATGGTGATGACCGCACCTATGAAAATGGATATGATGATGACCAGCGGTATGGAGTCCACACCGAGCTTGCTGATCTCGAAGATTGTGTTGCGGGCGAACTCCATCCATTTGTCGGGGCGACGGAACACCGAGCGCATGAACAGACAGTAGCGGCCGAATGATTTTATAGATGATATCAACATATTGTGTCTGGGGTTTGCAGGGCATTTTCGCGGAGTGGAAGCCGCCCTTTTTTGCTTACCGAGCGCAAAGTTACAAAAAAAATAGCTAAATTTGCGTCACAAAGTAACTCGCAAAAATTAGATGACACATAATTGCGAAGTATTTTTGAGTGATTTAGTTGGGTGAGCGAAGGAGTGTAGCGGGCTACATGACTGAGCGAGAACGGCTAAAGCGCCAAAAAGACGAGCAAGGATGTGTCAGAAATGTGAGTTACGTGATTTGTTTTACTGTTAACTAATTTTTAAGAGTTACTTAAAGCAGTTCATTTAGTCGGAGCCGCCTCCAAGCTCCCTGAAAGTAACTGACTTGCCAACATCTATCAAGACTTCTGACCACGACATGCTGATAATCGGAATTGCGGGCGGCACCGGCTCGGGTAAGACTACGGTGGTGCGACGTATCATCGAGGCTCTTCCACCCGACGAGGTGGCTGTGATCCCTCAGGACAGCTACTATAAGGACAATCACCACATTCCGCTTGAGGAACGCCTCAAGATGAACTACGACGAGCCGGCGTCAATCGAGTGGCCGCTGCTCGTCAGGCATCTGAACGAGCTGAAGGAGGGAAAAACCATAGAGATGCCGACCTACGATTTCCTGACTTGCGCGCGATTGCCCGAGACAAAGACCGTGCGTCCGAGGGAAGTCGTGGTCGTGGAGGGCATTCTGGTGCTTACGGACAAGCCTTTGCGCGACATGATGGATGTGAAAGTGTTTGTCGACGCCGACGCCGACGAGCGCCTCATCCGCGTCATATCGCGCGACTGCATCGAGCGCGGACGCACTCCGCAGATGGTCATCGACCGCTATCAGGAGACCCTGAAACCGATGCATGAGCTATATATCGAGCCGTCAAAGAAGTATGCGGATCTCATCGTGCCGCAGGGCGGACACAACCTCGTGGCCGTGAAACTCCTCACCGACTATATACGTTCACTCCTCCCTGCCGGGAACAACACCAAAGCTTCGATATGAGAATCTTTGCTTTTGGCGGCAGGGGGAAGCCCGAAGAAAAAGAGCGCGGACGGGAGGCAGAACAGCACACGGAGCAGCCCGACGACAAGTCGGTGCTCCGCACCCATGATCTCGTGAAGCGCTACGGCGACCGCACGGTCGTGAACCATGTGTCGATAGATGTGAAGCAAGGCGAGATCGTCGGTCTGCTCGGACCCAACGGCGCCGGAAAGACGACAACGTTCTATATGACCGTTGGACTTATCATGCCCAACGAAGGAAAAATCTTCCTCGACAGCCACGACATCACGCGCTATCCTGTCTATAAGCGTGCGAAAATGGGTATCGGCTATCTTGCTCAGGAACCATCCGTGTTCCGTAAACTCAGCGTGGAAAACAATCTTCGCGCCGTTCTCGAAATGACCGGAAAACCCAAGGCATATCAGAAAGAGAAGCTTGAAAGCCTTATCGAGGAATTCAACCTTCAGAAGGTAAGAAAGAATAAGGGCGACAGACTTTCCGGTGGCGAACGCCGCCGCACGGAGATTGCACGATGCCTTGCCATCGACCCCAAGTTCATCATGCTCGACGAGCCTTTCGCCGGTGTCGACCCCATCAACGTCGAAGACATCCAGAAGGTTGTCTACCATCTGAAAGACAAGAACATAGGCATCCTCATCACCGACCACAACGCGCAGGACACACTCTCCATCACCGACCGCGCCTACATGCTTTTCGAAGGCAAGATCCTTTTTCAGGGTACGAGCGAGGAACTCGCCTCAAATCCTGTCGTGAAAGAAAAATATCTGCGCAACGACTTTGTCTTCCGCAGGAAAGTCTTTACCGATTATTAAGAGGTTGTTTAAAAATGGCTACACGCAGACAGAAAGGGCGCACATATTCAGCCGCATCATTCCCCAACGACACGAACTTAGGCTATTTCCGCAGTCTGCTGCTGATGCTCTGCATCTTCGTGCTGATGATGATTCTCGCTGGCATCTGTGCCGGACTCGCCATGGGAATGTTTCCCGCAGGCTCTCGCGACGGAATCCTTGCCGCCAATGTGGTGCAGAACGTCGTGGCATTCTTCGGGAGCGCGCTGATGACAAGTTTCTTCATCTCCTCCAGACCCTTCGCGTTCTTGGGATGTCTCGGAAGACTGAAACCTCTTACAGTCTTTAACATACTTATTTGCTTCATCCTCGGTTTTCCGTTCCTCAACGAGATCGTCTACCTCAACGCACATATGCATCTGCCGCAATGGCTCGCCGGCGTGGAACACTGGATGCGCGAGCTGGAAAACAACGCAGGCGCTCAGGTCGAGACACTGCTCAATGTGCACTCTGTAGGAGCGTTGCTTGTCAACATACTGATTATCGGCGTCCTGACAGGCTTTTGCGAGGAGATTTTCTTTCGCGGGACGTTGCAGCGAGTATTGGGTTCGCACGGCGTCAACAGACATCTTGCCGTTTGGCTTGCGGCCTTTATCTTCAGTCTGCTGCATTTCCAGTTCTTCGGCTTCCTGCCGCGCCTGCTGCTCGGCGCCTTTTTCGGCTACATACTCCTCTGGACAGGCTCAATCTGGGCGTCAGCCACGGCACACGCCATCTTCAATTCCGTCACCGTGGTGGAAGTCTGGCTGCTCCATCGTGGCGTAAACGCTAAAGTCGTGGAGGAATTCGGCGTGCAGACGAACTGTTTCCCCTGGATCGCGTGCGTCTCGCTGGCCTTGATGCTCATCTACATCTTCGTCCAGCGGAGACACGGTTTTTAGAATTTTTCGACAATGGCGGCAAAGACAACTACCAAAAGCTCCGCGAAAGGAGCGACATATACTCAGATTATTACCGATATAAGGAAGCGTCAATACGCGCCACTGTATCTGCTCGGAGGTCCCGAGGCATTTTTCATAGACAAGATCACGGATCTCCTGCAGCAGACAGTCGTAGCCAACGAAGCGCGCGACTTCGACCTCACAGTGCTCTACGGCTCCGACTCCAATGCCCAGAGCGTCGTCAACAACGCCCGCCGTTTCCCCATGATGTCCGACAGGCAACTTGTGGTTCTGCGCGAGGCCCAGTCGATGCACGATTCAAAGAATCAGCTTGAAAAGCTCGCGTCCTACGCCGCCGCCCCTTCCGCCACATCCGTAGTTGTGATTGCCTATAAGGGCGATTCTTTCAAGGCTTCCTCGACACTTGTCAAGAACGCCGTCAAGGGTGGCGCGGTCGTTTTCGACAGCCAGAAACCGAAGGACTGGCAGCTTGAGAAATACGTTGAGGACTACTGCCACGACTGCAAAGTCGGAATCGACCACGCCTCGACTTCCTTGCTCGTGAACAGCATCGGCAACGACCTTACACGTCTTTTCAGCGAGGTTGACAAACTCATTATCTCGGCCGGAGGCGCCTCCATAACGCCGGAACTTATAGAGAAAAACATCGGCATCAGCAAAGACTTCAACAACTTTGAGCTTGTGGCAGCCATCTCGCAGCGCAACTATCCAAAGGCTTCGCAGATCATCCGATACTTTGAGAGCAATCCGAAGCCGAATCCCACCATCGTGACCGCCACAGTCCTGTTCAATTTCTTCAGCAATCTCCTTCTGGCGCACTACGCTCCCGAAAAGACAGAACGCGGACTCATGGCTCAGCTCAAATTTCACTCACCATATCAGCTCACGGACATCGGCCGCGCAATGCCGCTATACTCTGCCGGAAGCTGCATCCGTATCATCCATGCCATCAGAGAATTTGACTGCCGCAGCAAGGGCATAGGTTCCGTAGAGAAAGACTACGATCTGCTCAAGGAACTGGTTTTCAAGATTTTCACACTCTAAATCCTTATGCTTTACTGGTATTCAGGCACAGGCAACAGCTGCCATGTTGCAAGGCAGATCGCTTCGCTTGTCGGCGATGGCGACTGCCGCTTCATCCCTTCAGAGTTAGGTGTGGAATCCAAGGCGGACAGGAATCTCTCTGCTCAGGAAGATCGTTGCCGCGACATGGTCGGATTCTGTTTTCCGGTCTACAGCTGGGGCGTGCCTCCCGTGGTTCTGAAACTTATCGAGAAGATCGGCGCCAAAATATTCGAGGGGAAATATGTCTACGCCGTGCTTACATGCGGCGACGAAGCCGGACTTGCCGCCACGATGTTTCGCAAGGCTCTCGCACGGCGCGGGATACAGCTGAATGCAGCCTTCACCGTAATCATGCCCAACGACTACGTGATGCTCCCGGGATTCGACATTGACAGCAAGGATTTGCAGCGCGAGAAACTTGCTGCTGCCGAGAAAAGAGTGTTCGAGATTGCCGGAAGACTGAAAGAGAGAGCCAAAGTCGAAGATATCTTCAAAGGGCCGATGCCCTGGATCAAGACACGCCTTGTCTATCCGCTCTTCCGCCGCTGGGGTGTGCAGCCGGGCCGATGGAAAGCCGACGCCGCAAAATGCATAGGCTGCGGCAAATGTGTGAACGTATGCCCCGCCGGCAACATACGCCTTTCGGAAAACAAGCGCCCGCTGTGGGGCAAACGCTGCTATTCCTGCACCGCATGTTTCCACACATGTCCGGTGAGAGCCATCGACTATGGATGTTTCTCAAAAGGAAAAAAGCAATACTTCTGTCCCGACAACTGAGTAAGGCTCAGGCATTGTAGACGAGACGTTTCAGACGTGCGATAAGAGCCTGAGTAGGATGTACGCAAGGGGACGACATAAGCATAAGTTCGATCGGCTCTTTGCCAGGCGCATACGAAGGCTGCAGATACTTGATGTCGGGATGCGTCACGAAGCCATGCCGTTCATACATGGCGATCCGTCGGCGTGCCATCTCATCCTCCGGAAGCTCAACTTCCATAAGGATTCGGTCGGAAGTGAGACGTTTCAGCTCCGAGATAATCTTGGCACCGATTCCCTGATTGCGCATTTCCGGCTTGATGGCAAGATGTTCGCCGTAAAAGACCTCCTGCGACTCGTCTCCGGAATCTGTAAGAAGCCAGTAATTCAGCAAACCGACAAATTCACCCTCGGGCGAAAATGCCAAAATCACCCTCATCTCGGGATGAGAGCTTATGAAACGTTCAGCGTCTTCGTTAGTTTTCCAGTCACGACGCTCCTCATCCGGAAACGAACGGATGTAAAGATCAATGTAACCCTCCGGAAGTTTCGTCTCCGTCAAATACCTTTCAATAGTCATAATCAGTCTTATATTTATATATAGTAACCCCAACTAACCGCCCAATGTTCGTCGTATGAAACCACTTCACAAAGTCAACACCCGAACGTATGAAACCAAACAGCCAACGCCACACCCGAACGTATAAAACCAAACAGCCAAGGCAACACCCGAACGTAGGGCTGCACCATGGTGCAGCCGAAGCAACGCAAGCACCTGAAATACAGCGATTTCATGATCTATATCCGACAGCCAAGGCAAAACCGTGTCAGCGGTTTCTTTGTCGAATGCCGACGGATTCGCTGCATTTTTTACACACCTCCCACCACGTCCGCCGCGACAAGAAAGGACAGGCCGAAGTGTTCACCACCGCCATAAGAGCCACACTGCCGCGATTGCCGCAATAAAAAGCAACAGCAGCAGAAGGTTGCCGTATCTCACAGCCCACGGCAGACGTCTGCCGGTCAGTTCCCTAACCTTGCGGCTTCTTTTTGCATTTTCCATATTCAATCTCCAAGTTCAAGCTGATTTTTTACAAGATTATAGTATGCGCCGCGCTTAGCGATAAGTTCCGCATGGTTTCCGGTCTCCACCACACGGCCTTTTTCAAGCACCACGATAGTGTCGGCATGGCTAACCGTGCTGAGCCGATGGGCGATCACCACAGTTGTGCGACCTTTGCCGAACTCCGCCATATTCTCCACAATGCCGCGCTCGTTGACGGAATCAAGCGAGTTGGTGGCCTCGTCGAGGAAGATATATTCAGGGTCTCGATAGATCGCCCTTGCGATCAGAATACGCTGTTTCTGTCCCTGACTAAGCTCCAGGCCGTCGGGACCGATCACAGTCTCCACGCCGAGCGGCAGACGATTGACGAAGTCAAGCATATTGGCCAGCCACAACGCCTCCTCAAGGCGCTCCGGATCCGGACTGTCGTCGGCGATGGCCACATTGCGCGCGATGGTGTCGGAGAACACCACGCCGTTCTGCATCACCACACCGCAGCGTTTCCTCCACGCCGGAAGATCCATGTCGGTGACGCTCCTCCCCTCGATCTCCATCTCTCCGGCAAGAGGAGAGTAGAAACCGAGCATCAGTTTCATCAGCGAGGTCTTGCCGCTGCCCGAGGCGCCGACAATAGCCGTCACCTCATCAGGCTTTATCTGCAGCGACACATCGTCGAGAATCTTCGCCGATGAATTCGGATCATACTTGAAATCAACACTCCTGAGCAAAATCCCCTTTCCCGGTTGAGAAACTCCGGGAGATTCCGAATCACGCTCATTCTCGCGCGAATGGATCGAGTTGATGCGGTCGAGCGCGATCTTCACATCCTGCATCGAATAGAACGAGCTGACAAGCTGCACTAAAGGAGAGTTGAGCTGTCCGATGATGTACTGCACCGCGAGCATCATGCCGAGCGTCATCTCCCCGCTGATCACCGCCGTGGCCACGAACACCGTCACAAGCACATTCTTCAGCTCGTTGATGAACACGCTTCCGGCCTCCTGAATCTGCTGCACGCGGAGCACCTTGGCCTGCACGAGAAAGAGATCAGCCTGAAGGTCTTCCCACTCCATGCGGCGTCTATCCTCGCAGTTCTGCAGCTTTATCTCCTGCATCGAGGTGACGAGCTGATAAGTGCGTCCGTTTATCAGCGACTCCTTCTCGAACATCTCGAAATCAAGCGTCCTGCGGCGCCTGAGAAACAGCAACGCCCACACCATATAAACGAGACTTCCGGCGAGGAAGATGCCGAACACAAGCCTGTCGTAGACAAGAAGCACAACTCCGAACACCACGAAGCTCGTCAGTGTGAACAGAATCCCCAGAAACTGCGACGTGATGAAATCCTGCACCCGGCGGTGATCCCCTATGCGCTGGAGCAGATCTCCCGTGAGCATCGTGTCGAAAAATCCCATCGGCAACCGCAGCAGCTTGATAAAAAAGTCGCTTATCATGGTGATGTTCACCCTCATGCTGATGTGCAGCACGAGCCAGCGGCGCAGGAAATCCGTCACGGTGCGTCCCGCCACGATCATCACCTCGCCAAGCATCACCAGCCAGATGAAGCTGATGTCCTTGTGCGCTATGCCACGGTCCACGATCGCCTGAGTGAGGAAAGGCATCACAAGCTGCAGCACACACGCAAGCAGCAGCCCGAGTGCTATCTGAAAAAGCAAACCTCTGTGCTCACGCAGATACGGAGCCACAAAAGCCGCCGACTTCCTCATCGACTTCTGCGGCTCACGCGGATACTTGCTTCCGAACTCCGGCGTAGCCTCCAGAACCATAGCGATCCCCTTGGCACCGTCGGATTCCGCCGCGTCGATATTGCCGCGCAGCCAGTGGGAAAGCAGCTCCGCTTCCGTCAGCGTCAGATGTCCTTTGGCCGGATCCACGACGCGGAAATTTCCCTTGCGCGTGATTCCGTAAAGCAGCACGAAATGATTGTTGTTCCAATGCAGGATTGCCGGCATAGGGAGATGTCGCAGCCTGTCGGCAGTCACCTTTACGGTCGTAGCCTTCAGGCCGAGACGATCCGCCGCACGAGAGAGAGTAAGCATCGACACACCCTCGCGCGTCACGTAACAGATACGTGCGAGGTCATCGATGCCGTAAGCCACGCCGAGAAAACCTGTGGCCATGGCAAGCGACGCGACGCCACACTGCATCGAGTCGCATTGCCTTATGAATTTCGGTTTCCGTAACATCAAATTTTGAGAGAATCTACAGGCTAAGAAATTAAATTAGTCATACATGGATCCGGACCGACCACCAAATCTCTGCAATCGGAGCCAAAACTGCCGCATATTACGCCTCCGTTGCATTTTCCATTGATAAATGAGGGGCATGTGTTGCCTTTACAAGTAAAAGTGAAGCAATTATCATAAACGCCACATGTAAAATTAACACATTCGGAATTGGTACCTCCGCCTTTGATCAGCTCAAGTGAGATGTCGGGGATAATCTCTCCCTCGACAATAGGGATAATTTGAAATCTTTTATTCATAGCTGTATTATTTTTAATTCATGACGGCAGATGAGCCGCCTTCGAGTTTGTTAAGTTCGTTGCCACGTTCAATTTTCTTGCCGTAGCCGAACGTATATGTGAGTTCAAGCACAACACTCCGGTTGTATTGGTTTGAATATCTTTGTTCATATGATGAAAACAGAGGAGTATTTATTTCAGAAGTCACAAACTTGTATGAGTTTCTGAAAGGATTGCACAATGCAAGATGTGCCGTGAATCCGTTCTTACCCCAGCGGACATCGAACTGATGGTAAACGACCTGTTTGGTATAACTGTCCTCCATCAGATCCACAGATACTTTGTTTAAATGTAGAAAATATCCTACCGAGAAATTTCCGAAGTTGTAGCTTCCATAAGACTGCAGATAAAAAGGCGCATAGTTATGGCGATATGCACCGGTAAGGTGGAGGAATGAGATTCGGGGCTGCACATTCAGAGTAAGCTTGTCCTTATACCGGAAAGCGAACGTACTTCCTAAGGTAAACTCCTGAAAATCGCCGGAATTGATATATTTCGAAACGATCGCTTCCCTGTCCGGCATCACGCTGTACACCTTAAGCAATCTATTGTAGAATCCCGTATAATCACCGAAAAACGAGAGATAGAACATGTCGCTGGGGAGCCACGTGTAATTCAGGTTCCAGCTGAGTAATTTGTATTGCTTGGCATCCGGATTGCCCTGCTGATACATGAATTCATTCTGCTGGATCGTAATGGGAGCAAGCGCAGATGCGGTGGTTGTACACATGGCATACTGCGCAAACAGACCGAGGCGATTCTTTGGGTTAAAGGAATAAATAAAATTGGTGGAGGCGTAAGGAGATGTATGGTACTCTTTTGATCCGTTCACTCTATGGCCGTTCCATTCCAATCCTCCGGCCAGATCGAAATGTATGTTCTGATTATTGAAATCATACTTTAAACCTCCGGTCATATCCGGAGCTGCATAATGCTCAATCATCTGATTGTCACCGAAGTATTCGACATGGCTATAGTCTATCTTATATTGGTAATTCACATTGAGGCTGTGGCTCTGTGAAAACCTTTTTTGCATGCTCAGGATGACATCATTCGAATAGGAATTCTCTCTGGAATTGTTTGTCAGGGAGAATACGTCAAGCTCTGAGAGATAGCCTGAGCGGTTGTTGTTGTGTCCGTAGCTGAATGTATTGGATATGTTGAAGCTCCAGTCGTGGGGAAGAATGAAAAAGAAATCGCCGTTCCAGTAAAACGAGTTGGAGAGGCTCGACGAAGAGTTGCGGTAGATGCTCTCCTCGGGCGATGTGGAAATCATAAGGTCGCCTCGCGACCAGTTGGTCGGAATGCTGCTGTGGTTGTATCCGAAACTGTTCCTGATGGTGACTTTGTCGGTGTTGTAGGTAAGTCTCAGCGACAGAGGTACTGATTTAACGATGTTCTTCGAATCCAGGAATCTCTGTTGCCTGATGATCTCTTTCACCGAGCCGTCAGCCTGTGGGAAGCGGTAAGTCTCGGTGAGCGACGAACCCTTGTGAGTGTCATCCCTGAAATTGAATCCGGCAAACAGATCGGTGGTCAGCCTCTTGTAGCTGAATCTCGTGAAGGCGGTGGCGTTGTCCCTCCATTTGTTGCTGTAGTCAACGCGGTTGTAGAGCTTGGTATATCCGCCATACTCATATTCCTGCACAATGAAGTTGACCACATGCTCCGCTCCCTGAAACCTCGGATCGCTAGGGAAGTCAAGATACTCCACTCTCTTCACGTCGGCTATGTTGATGGTCTGCTGATCGGCTCCCTCAGCCGGCAGATAGTTGATGAAAACCTTTACATCCTTTCCCGCGAGGGTCTTGATTCCATCGACAGGAGAGACACTGAGTTCGGGAATTGTCATGCGCATGAGCAGATCGGTTGCCGTGGCCGAATTCTCCTTCATCTTCTTTGTGGGAGTGTACACACTTTTCGTAGGCGTGAGATATCCGCTTGCGCCCTCCACCACGACCTCGTCCAGTGTGTTCACCTTCGTCGAGTCGGTCTTTTCCACCTCCTTCTTCTGAGGCTCATCCGCGTATGCCGCTGAAACTGCAATGCAGCAAATCAATATTGTGAGTAAATATCTTTTCATATTATGTAAGTTCTATAGTTGACGATATGGTTGGGATTCTCTCAGCACGAGCATTTCGCACATGTTTTGTTTTTCCATTTGCCGCTGTGGAAGAAATCAAGAAGAGTCTGTTTCAGCACAGCATGGTCATTGTCGCGATATTCGCTGCAGATGTCGTTCCCTGCACCCTTAAGCTTGTTTGCAACCCTTTGCTTCGGGCAGCCGCCGGAACAGATAGGAAGGACAGAACATTTCCGGCATTCAGGATCGTTGAATAGTGTGCCGTATCGCATATAATTGGCAAGCATTTCGGGCTTGTCAAGAGATTTCTTGTAGATGCTGCCCACAAGAGCCTCAGGCTGACCCATATCTTCCCAGCAGTTGTAGATCTCACCGCGTGGTCCTATGGCGTATGCACCTATGGAAGTCGCCGCGCAAGACTTGGCCTCTCTACGCGGATATACGGAATAGTCTATTCCGTTGTCGCGCAGCCACTTGTTGAATCGCGCTATGTCGGCGGTAGTCATGAAGCCTTCATCGTCGCAGTCGCCGCATTTGCGGAGGATGCCGGGATAAAACTGTATTCTCTTCCCTTTGAATCTCTCGCGAAACATCTCGTAGAGTTTGAGATAGTCGCGGAAGTTGTTGTTGTCGACATTGACTCTCAGCGCAATGCGTGTATCAGGGCAAGTCTCGGTGAAGCCTTCGATATTGTCGAGAATCTCGTCAAATGTACCTTTTCCGTCGGCATGGAATTTCATTCTGTCGTGTCGCTCCTTGTCTCCGTCGAAGGTTATCTGTATGGAGTCAAGAGGATGTTTCCTGAACACCTCAAGCGCCTTCCCCTTAAGGAGTGTAGCGTTGGTTATCATGGAATGATCGACCATCGGCACGCTTTCCTTCTTCTCCACACGCTCCTGCAGACGGTCGAGAAAATATCCGATTCTGTCGATGCCAAGCAGAGGTTCGCCGCCGAACCAGTTAAGAGAGAAACTCTTGCACAGCACATGTGAGTTGATGAAGTCGAGCACGTCATCGCATGTCTTCTCCGTGATCACCCCGGCAGGCTTCTCGGCCTCGAAACAGTAGGGACATCTCAGGTTGCAGGAGACAGTCGGAGCCAATGTTATGCCTAAATGTCCGGTGGAATATGCCCCCATATTCAACCGCATCTCCATCTTGCAGACCTCATCGTCATCCTCACGCTCGGAAGAAATGATATGCTGCTGGCGAAGCCGGTCAAAAATGTTCGGAGCCTCCGCCTTCAACTCGTCAAATTCACCCGAAGCTAAAACATCGTAAAGATCCTTGGTGAGCTGCATGAAACCGTTGGTAAGCGAACTGTAGGCAAGATATAGTCCGCCTTCCTCTTCGAGAAGGAACGTGAAACGCGACAGTTGCGGATTGGTGTGTATGTTATCTGTCATAAAATGTTGTGTTTGAATGTTCTGTTTTTAGTGATTATAAGCAATCAATTTTCTTTATTCATCTTTTCATTGGTGGCACCGATGGGACTTGATGATCGTTTGTGGCTATTATTTAGAACAAGTTATCAGAAGCTATCGTCTTTACGCGTCTGGATTGTGTTCCATTTATTAACCTTCTTTCCGAAGTCAAAGGAATAAATAAACGAAACACCGATGTTTCTATTTGGATTTGTCGTAGTCAGACCTCTGGCATGGGTAACACTCTTATAATTATCCGCGTTGGTCTCCATCCGGATGTAGGTCTCATCTCTGAATATGCCGGAAGCATATAACGATATAAATAGATCGTTATGACTATATGAGACAGAAACGCCATAATCATCAGGATTCTTGAACGTGGTTCCGTTATGTGTAGCATAATCTCCTGAGTAATAGTACACATCGAACGAAAAATCTTTAAGATAATAACTGCCCGAAAGTCTCCAGCTCAGATCGCGGTGCAGGAAACTGTCGGAACCATTATATTGCTTGAAAAAATAGGATAGACCGGGTGTAAGATGCAGATTGCCGCCAAAAAGTTTAAAAGTTGAATATGCGCCGAAATATGCGTATTGAAAACGTCCGTTAAAGGATGTGTTGCGTATCACTTTATAAGCGTCAACAGGTACCCACGAATAGGTGGAAAGTCCTGTTTGTCTCGAAAAAGAGGCCTCTGTCGTCATAGAAATCATATCGGAGAAGAAATTGGAATATGATGCTCTGACTTCGTAATTGTGTCCGAATTGTCTGTTTTCAGTAGTGCCTGTAGTCCATTCTATCTCATTGATACGTTGCAAAACATTATATTGACCCGAAACAGAAGGAGAATTGGGATAGTAATCTAAATTGAGCATTAGAGTCTGTTTCGAGTTTATGGGATAGTAAACAGATGCAAAAGCCATTGGAGTCCATTTAGCATATCCTGATCCATTGATAGAAGTGTGACTATAGCGGACATCAGCGCTCAGGCTTGCGTTTACTCCGCCCGAACCATTGTACGTCCAACTCAAGGATGACAGCATCTTCTGTCTCGTATATTCCTGATGGGGATTGCTCACCACAGTTCCGTAAAAATTAGTTTTATTATGTGAAAATGAACCGACTACATTCAGGTTCAGGGAGTTTTTTTCATTGATATTGTATGAAGCATAGAGGGAACAGTTTTCTGAAAACTCATCATATTTACTGTTGTTGATAATTGCCTGATTCCCTGCCTCGACAAAATTTCGACATAAGGTCTCGTGGGAATAAGAGAATCCTCCGCTTCCTCCTAACGAGAAATCATCCGTGATACTTTTAAAAACTCCAATAGAATATTGTGGCGTAATCTCTTCAGAAGAAGTCACGGTCGTGGATTCTCCTGAAGCAAAGATAGCCGGAACGTACATGACAGCTCCATCAAGAGTGTTAGTAGGTGACTTTGAATAATACAGACGTAGATTATTGGAGATGGTTAGTCCTGATTTACGATAAAGCGCCCTGAATCCTGTGGATGAATAGTGTTTCTTTTCATGACCCTCGGATTCGGTATGCCGCTCTATTTCGGGATATGCATCCGGAGCGACGACGTCAAAACCTGAAAATTTCTCATCCTTTATTGTGTGCGATTTTCGCTTTGAAAAGCCGAATTTAGTGCTTAGATCAAAAGTCCAGTTTCCCTGAGTATATTTCCCATATAAAGCATAATGACCGCTTATATCTAAAAGTTTCTGGTTGAAATCCGCTTTTACGTAACCGCCACGATCTATTGGTTTCATCACAAAGTGAACGACAGTCTTAGCCCCCTGAAAACGGACATCTGTAGGATTGATAAGATACTCCACTTTCAGTACATCTTTCGGCTGTAATGAATTCAGGTCATCGTCCGATGCTTTTTGGAAATCAATATATACGTCAGGGGTAATGCCCATTGTCGATTCAAAGCTGTAGCCGTTGGATCTTAAGAAGGGAATTGCCATATTTTTGATAAGTGTGTAGGCATTCGCCGAATGCTTCACTTCTATTTTTGATGGAGTAAAAGCGATGCCCTCCTTGCCGACAAGTGCGGAACGACCCTCGACCACGAATTCCTCCAGTTTATGGACGACTGTCGAATCAGAAAGTAAAACACCGGTCTGAAGTGAACGTGTGGAATCATTGAAGCTATCTTGAGCAATAGCCTGACTTCCACAAAACACGGAAAATATAAATAAAAAATATGCCAACTTCATATTATGAACATCTGATGTATTGCCAAGAGGATAAAAGGTGTTGCAAAATGACGAGACTTTCAATCATCTTGCAACACCTTCATTTAGTTAGGTGAAATCAGTCTTGTCATCATCCTTATTTGCCTTACATTGCCAGCAGAAGATTCCACAATTGTTTCTCTCGGCACACTTTCCTTCTTCATATCCGCCGATGCATTCATGACGAGTGCAGTGTGTAGTGTAACCGCCGCCTTTGATCAGTTCCAGAGACATGTCCGGAACGATCTCCGATTCCACGATCGGGATAATTTCATAATTCTTTTTTTCATACGTCTTAAATAATTTTGATTTTATATTTCGTCATCTTGTCCGAGGTGGCCGCTGTGGCTCCGATGGGACGCGATGATCGGTTGCGTTCGTGTGTGTTCTGCGGCGGCAAAGTGGCGGATCAACAAGTGAAATGTCAAGTCTGCGACGGTGCGTTAACGGAAACTGCAAGTTCGATGGCGGTAAAGTTAAAACAGAAAATCGAAATAAACAAATATTTCAATAAGAAAATTTAAAATTTGTTTATGTGTCTCAAATTAAAGGTGCAATATATTGCGAATTGTTTACGATTGAAAAGAAATGACATTTTGCAAGCAATAGTCGCAAGGTTGTCAGAGAAAGTCCATCGGCATCTTCTCACGATGAAAGCGAACATGCGAGCTATAGCGATATTTTCAAACCATCGCCAACCATTTTTCACAACCATTAGGAACCATAATTTTTTTGCGAACAAGGGGAACAATGACGAACTATACAATGACGCTCCGATGAACGCTTTCCGCGTATATAGCAGGACAGGCCGGAGGTCTGTCTGTGTTGCCAACCGCGGCCTTCAGGCCGTGGTTAGGATGCCATATAAGATAACGCGTCGCGGAGCGATGCGTGTATGGTAAAGACGTTACCACACGACGTCGCTCCGCGACTGTTTTTCAAGGAGATTCCCTTTCCACGGCCTGAAGGCGGCGGTTAGCAATACGGCCGAACCTCCGGTCCGGCTCTTTTGACACAGTGTTAATATGACGAAAGGCCTGTAAGGCCGTGGAGATAATAGCCCGGCAGCGTGAGCTCCGGGGAAGAGGACAACACAATAAAAATGAGGTCTGTAGGACCGACCCAAAGGATGCGTCGAGCCGCTTCTACAGAGCTCTGCATGTTCCATTGCCGCGATACCCGGAGCTTACGCTGCCGGGCTATTCTCGTGTCGAGGGTGTTGCAGAACTCATTTTTTGCCAATGCTCTCAGGAAGATTATAATTGGAAACCAAAGAGTTATAAAATCGAATTATGCAATTTTTAAGGTTCTGCAACACCCTCTTTCAGCGCCGCGACGGAAAAACCGCTAACGCGTTGCCGCGTGGCTATTGCCGCGTCAGAAGCGCTCCATCGAAAACCACTTACGCAATAAAATCGAACGGACATGGGGTGGGATCGACCAACACATTGTTACAGTTGACGCTATAATTACCACATGTGACACCTCCATTGCATTTGCCATTGATGAACGAAGGACAGTTATTGCCGGTACATCCGAAGATGACACAACTATCGTAATAACCACATGTAAAATTGATACATTCGGAATTGGTTCCTCCTCCTTTGATCAGTTCAAGCTAGATGTCGGGGATAATCTCTCCCTTGACAATCGGGAAAATTTGAAATTTCTTATCCATAGCTGTATTGTTTTTAATTCATAACGGCAGATGAGCCGCCTTCGAGTTTGTCAAGTTCGTTGCCACGTTCAATTTTCTTGCCGTAGCCGAAGGTATAGGTGAGTACAAGCACGACAGATCGATTCCATTGGTTTGAAAATCTCTGTTCGCGGGAAGAATATAGGGGCGTGTTTGTCTCTACCGTCATGGATTTGTATGATTTCCTGAAAGGATTGCAGAAAGACAGATCCGCAGTGAAGCCATTCTTGCCCCATGCGATGTTGAACTGATGATAGAAAACGTATTTGGCATAGTAGTTGCGCATCAGATCGATTCCAACTCTATTGGCGCTTAAGTAGTAGCCAACATAGAAGTTGCCGAAATTGTAGCGTCCGAAAGAATCGACTGTAAACGGCGCATAGTCATGGTGATATTCGCCGGTGAGATGCAAAAACGAGATTATCGGTCTTACGTACAACGAGAGCTTATCCTCGTAGCGGAAACTCAAGGCACCTCCCAATTCATATCTCTCAAAGTTGCCGGAATTGATATATTCTGAAACGATAGCCTCCCTGTCGGGCATTACACTGAACACTTGCAGAAGTCGGTCATAAAAACCAGAGTATCCGCCGAATACAGAGATGTTGAACATATCGGAAGGAAGCCACGTGTAGGAGAGATTTGAAGAGAACATATTGTATTGCTTCACGTCGGGATTGCCCTGCTTGTACATAAACTCGTTCTGGCGTATCGTGATCGGCGCCATCACAGATGCCGTAGTCGTGTTCATACAGTATTGGACAAAGAAGTTGACGCGGTTTTTTGTGTTGAATGCGTAAGAGAAATTGGTGTTGGCGTATGGGCTTGTATTATACTTCTTGAATCCGTTGACGCGGTGACCGTTCCATTCTATGCCGGCCTCAACACCGAAATATATTTTCGGACTGCCATAGTTGTAGCCTACCCCTCCGGTCATGTCGGGCGAAGCAAAATGTTCGGTGAGCTGATTGTCGCCTAAATAATCCACATGGTTGTAATCGATCGAATATGTGTACTCTATATTCAGGCTGTGGCGTTGCGAGAATTTCTTTTTCAGGTTCAGCGATGTGACATTGCTGTAGGCATTCTCGCGCGAGTTGTTGGATATGGCAAATCCGTCAATCTCGGAGAGATAGCCTGAGCGGTTGTTGTTGTGGCCGTAGCTGAATGTATTTGATATGTTGAGTCCCCAGTCGCGAGGCAACAAGAAAAAGAAATCGCCGTTCCAGTAAAACGAGTTGGAGAGGCTCGACGAAGAGTTGCGGTAGATGCTCTCTTCGGGCGATGTGGAAATCATAAGGTCGCCTCGCGACCAGTTGGTAGGAACGCTGCTGTGATTGTATCCGAAACTGTTCCTGATGGTGACTTTGTCGGTGTTGTAGGTGAGTCTCAGCGACAAAGGCACCGACTTCATTATTCTCTTTGAATCCAGGAATCTCTGTTGCCTGACGATCTCCTTGACCGAACCGTCAGTCTGTGGGAAGCGATAAGTCTGTGTGAGCGACGAACCATTGTGGGTATCATCACTGAAATTGAATCCGGCAAACAGATCGGTGGTCAGCCTCTTGTAGCTGAATCTCGTGAAGGCGGTGGCGTTGTCCCTCCATTTGTTGCTGTAGTCAACGCGGTTGTAGAGCTTGGTATATCCGCCATACTCATATTCCTGCACAATGAAGTTGACCACATGCTCCGCTCCCTGAAACCTCGGATCGCTAGGGAAGTCAAGATACTCCACTCTCTTCACGTCGGCTATGTTGATGGTCTGCTGATCGGCTCCCTCAGCCGGCAGATAGTTGATGAAAACCTTTACATCCTTTCCCGCGAGGGTCTTGATTCCATCGACAGGAGAGACACTGAGTTCGGGAATCGTCATGCGCATGAGCAGATCGGTGGCCGTGGCAGAATTCTCCTTCATCTTCTTTGTGGGAGTATACACGCTTTTCGTCGGCGTGAGATATCCGCTCGCGCCCTCCACCACGACCTCGTCCAGTGTGTTCACCTTCGTCGAGTCGTTCTTTTCTGACTCCTTCTTCCGAGGCTCATCCGCGTATGCCGCTGAAACGGCTATGCCGCACATCAATATCGTGAGTAAAGTTCTTTTCATGCCTTGTCAATATCTGTTTTGATATATCTATATTGTTCACCAAAAATCATGGTTCCTTATGGTTTGAAAGCACGTTTTCCAGCGATTCGGAAAGTCACCGGATTTCATCCCATTTATTGACCTTCTTGCCGAATTCGAGAGTGTAGTTCACCGTCACACTGACAAAGCGCGTGGAACTGCCGAACTGTCCGCTCATCTGCTTGCTCTTGTTGCTGTAATTGTCTGTCACGTAGTAGGTAGTCGCATAGCCTCTCTTGCGGAAAATGTCGTATACACCAACATCAACATGGAGATTGTTGTGTGAGTAACCGCAAGTCAAACCATAACTGCATCCCGACATCTCGTATATTTCCGCACTCATTGTCGAATTAAGACCCGGAGTCGAAAAACTTGCACCGAAAGAGAAGTCTTTCAGGAAATAATGTGTTGATACTGATGCTCCAAAATGCCGGAAGATCTTGTTCAGGGAGCCGAAATATTGAGAGAAGCTGTAATTAGCATCTCCTGATATATGCCAGCTGTTGTCCAGAAGCTTCAGTGTACCGGAAAGGTAGAAAAAAACAGATCTGTATTTTCCGTTGAAGTCATTGCTGCGGATCACCTTATAGGCTTCCACCGGCGTGAAGTGGAACGCCTGCATCGACGATCTCTGATTGTAAAATGTACTTGCAGAGAACGAGAATTTGTCTGTGAGCGTGTTGGAGTACCCTAAATTGAATTGATAAGCGTAGCCGGTTTTTCTCGGTGCGTCTACAGTAGACCACAGTATCTCGTTCACCTGATAGAGGACATCCTGCTGGGAGTATGATCCCGGAGTCAATGTCTCGTAGCTGCCGATGAGACTGATGAACTGTTTCTGATCGATGGGGAAATATAGATCAGCATTTGCGCGTGGACGCCATGCGCCGTATCCCCGATTGTTCACCGAATTGTGAGTGTAGTTGGTGTATGCGCCCAGACTGAATCTCAGTCCGTTGTCACGCTCATGTGTCCAACTGAGACCTGTATTTCCACCCGCCGTCCTGATGCGCTGCTTGGGATTGGCGATCACCGCACCTCCATATTTGGTATCATTTTGCGACGCATAGCCACCGAGGCTGAATGACAGTCTGTTTTTAGTGTTCAGCCGGTAGTTGGTGTAAAAAGTCAGCTGCTCGTAATATGTGTCGTATTTAATATCACTCTGAATCGGCGCAAATTCATCCGTGGTAAGGGTGTTATGCCTGATATAATGCTCGTAATTCATATATGTGTAGATACTGAACGAAAGCTTGTCATTGGCTCTGATATAAATGTCCATATCCCAAGAAGGCCTTAAACTTTCAGAATTTAAGGAGGTGGCAGATGCCGTGGGAGCGAAAATATCCGGCGAGTATGAGATAAATCCGGTGTCAATCCTTTTTGGCACCTTGGTGTAATACAGATTAAGAGTATTTGAGATCGAGAAATCAAAAGAGGTATATTTGAACCGGAATCCGGAACTGGAACTGTGTTTCTTAGATTTACCGTTTACTTCATGTTTTCTCGTTATCGACGGAGAATAATCGGGATTGAGTTTATCGAATCCCGAATATGTGGTTTCGGTGACTGTATGATCTTCACTATCGGAATAATTGAATCTCGAGGAGAGGTCGAAAGACCAGTTCCCTTTTACATATTTACCATAAAGAGAATATATGCCTCCGGGCCGCAAAAACGTCTGGGTTGCTTCAGCCTTTACATATCCGCCGTCGTCGCGCGGCTTCATGATGAAGTTCAGTACGGCCTTCGCGCCCATAAACCTCACATCAGCGGGGAAGAGCAGAAATTCAACTTTCAGCACATCCTTGGGGCGAAGCGCAAGAAGTTATTCCTGCGAAGCCTTGTGATAGTCGACGAACACATCCGGATTCGCGCCTATGGTGCTCTGTATGTTGACTCCGTTGGATTTTAGAAACGGAATGCCCATATTCTCGATAAGTGAATAGGCGTTTTCGGCATGTTTCACCTCCTTTGGATGAGGCATAAAAGCGATACCCTCCTTGGCGACGAGTGCGGAGCGACCCTCGACCACAAATTCCTCCAGTTGATGGACAACTGTCGAATCACCATCCGAGACGTATGCCGTCGAGTCCGTCATCGCCGTAGTGGATGTCTGCTGCGCGTATGCCGCTGAAACGGCAATGCAGCACATCAATATCGTAAGTAAATATCTTTTCATACGCTTTAAATTATTTGGTTTATATTTCGTCATCTTGTCCGGGGTGGCGCGGTGGCTCCGATGAGACACGATGATCGATTTAGTTCGTGTGTGTTCTGCGGCGGCAAAGTGGCGGATGGATGGTTCAAAGACCAAGTCTGCGACGGTGCGTTAACAAAAGCAGCGACTTCGATGGCGGTAAAGTTAAAACATAAAATCATAATAAAGAAATATTTCAATAACAAAATTTAAATTTTGTTTATTTAACTCAAATTAGAGGTGCAATATATTGCGAATTGTTTACGATTGAAAAGAATTGACTTTTTGCAAGCAATAGTCGCGAGCTTGTCAGAGAAAATCCATCGGCGTCTTCTCACGATGAAAGCGAACTTGCGAGCTATAGCGATATTTTCAAACCATCGATAACCATTTTTTCTAACCATTAGGAACCATAATAAAAACATGTGTAGGGACGTGCGATCGCACGTCCGCCGCGACAAAGGTAATATGCGGGACAGGCCGGAGGTCTGTCTGTGTTGTCAACCGCGGCCTTCAGGCCGTGGACAGGATGCCATATAAGATAACGCGTCGCGGAGCGATGCGTGTATGGTAAAGTCTTTACCGCACGACGTCGCTCCGCGACTGTTTTTCAAGGAGATTCCCTTCCACGGCGTGAAGGCCGCGGTTGGCAATACGGCCGAACCTCCGGTCCGGCTCTTTTGACACAGTGTTAATATGACGAAAGGCCTGTAAGGCCGTGGAGATAATAGCCCGGCAGCGTGAGCTCCGGGGAAGAGGACAACACAATAAAAATGAGGTCTGTAGGACCGACCCAAAGGATGCGTCGAGCCGCTTCTACAGAGCTCTGCATGTTCCATTGCCGCGATACCCGGAGCTTTGGCGCTCCGGGCTATCCTCGTGTAGGCCTTACAGGCCTTTCCATGTCTCTACTGCGCGGTTCGCGTTCGGTGAGGCTCCAGGATACGATCATCGAGACAACAAAAAAAATTGGAATACCGGCGCTAACCGATACTCCAACTATATCTTTAAGAAGCCGAGCGGCTTATTATTTATTCGGTAATGATGCGACGGGCACCGAGATAGCGGGACTTGTAGTAGCCTTCGTTTTCCGAGATCTTCACGCCTCGGATGCTTGCGTGAATGAATTTGAATTTGCCGGTAGCATTGTCAGCGGATACCACAATTCCGACATGGCCGACCGCTCCACGGCTGCTGCGGCTTGTGAAGAACACGAGGTCGCCCTTGCGGAGATCGCCCTTGGCTACCTCAACACCTTCCGTGGCCTGCATACGCGACGCCGGACTGATTTTGTAGCCGAACTGGCGGTAAACATAGCTTGAGAATCCTGAGCAATCAAACGCTTTAGGACCTTTGGCGCCATGAACGTAGGGTTTGCCAAGATGGCGGCGTGCCTCAGTGAGGAGATCGTCGATGACGCGTTCCTGTCGGGAACTCATGGCCGCAACTCCGGATTTGTGTTCCGAAGAATTGACCTCCACACTATAGCCAGGAATCTCCTGAGTCGTGTTGATGGCGGGAGTGTT
Source organism: uncultured Porphyromonadaceae bacterium (assembly GCA_902491625.1). GTDB lineage: Bacteria > Bacteroidota > Bacteroidia > Bacteroidales > Muribaculaceae > Lepagella. Next base: position 30,431 of record CABUIO010000023.1, read on the forward strand.
CTTCGCTATATGGCGATGCTGATGTGCCTTGAGATGAGCCGACTTCACAGGCTCGTCGGCGATTGAATAAAATGGCGTTACTGCTGCTGCGATTGCTAATATTACGTGGCTTAACTTCATCAATTTATTGTTTTGCGAAGGCATCAGGGAAAAGGACAATGTTAATAGAGTTCATCAGGAAGTAACCTGAAACGGGAAACTTTTGCACTGCCTTCGGGATTAAAAATGCACTTGGGTTATATGCCATATCCTTTTCGACACTGCAAAAGTACACAAAAAGTCTATTTCCGTCAAGTCAGAAAGTGGTTATTTTCAGCATTTTAACTCTATTTAGCAAATTGCACGCTTCTCAGGCGCGTGTGCAATAAACCAATTTTTTGAAGAGTCTACAGGCATTCCTCTCACATTTCAGACGCTACGAGGGCACGGCGGGTGGTGAAATCAGTGTTGCGTAGTTTGGCGAATGCCCTCAGATATTTGCGTATCGACGACACCATCTCCTGAGTCTCCTGAAGCATGTTGATATAGACATAGAGCACGGTCACTTTCGATGTGTCCCCCTCCCGCAACTGGTTGAGCGCGCGGTGGTAGGTATCCGAGATCGTGTCCTTGATCCCGTCGCAATGACGCCGCAGGACGGTGATCGCCTCGGTGTCTCCGCTCTGCATCAGCGCGAGTGTGTCGTTGAAAAGAATCTCTATCCTTGTGCTGATAATCTCGAATTCCGGCACATAGCGTTTGGGCAGGGGATGGAAATTGTTCTCGACATGCTCCTTGCAGACCTCATTGATGCGGCGAATGTTATAGAGCATACCCATGCAGCAGTTGTTGCTCAGATAGAACCATGTGCTCTTCTCGATCGCTGTTTCTCTGGGGAGATGGCGGAGGCAGAGCGTCTCCTTGCGGCGGGCGTTCTTCAATATGTTTTTCTGCTTTGTCAGCCCCGATTCGGTCTTGCCGAGTACTCCGGCATTCTCGCTGACGAATGCGTCGGCGATGCTTTTATAACATTCAGCGGCGTAAGATATGAATTTCTGCTGTTGTTCGGTGATGTAAAGCAGCAGCATCGGCCATGTCTCCTCCTTGTTTTCGGATGTGATGATTGCCTGAAAGAGGGCGTCGCCGTTCTCTGCCTGCTGTTTTTTGCGGAAGCGACGGTTGCTGCGTATGATGATTACGATCGTGGCGACAGCAAGGAGAATTATCACGAAGCTTCCGCCGAAATGCATCGCAGCTACGATAAGCCCGGCACCGATAAAGGCCACTCCCGCGGTGAGGAACCATCCGCCGATCACTGAGATGACACCGGTAATTCGGAACACGGCGCTCTCGCGTCCCCAGGCGCGGTCGGCGAGCGAAGTTCCCATTGCGACCATGAAGGTGACGAATGTGGTCGAGAGAGGAAGTTTCATGGAGGTTCCAAGGGCTATGAGCGCTCCGGCGAGCACAAGATTGACGCTTCCGCGGATAAGGTCGAACGCCGCTCCCTGATCCATGATAGTTTCGTCAACATCAAAACGGCGGTTGAACCAGCGACGCACTTTCACAGGCGTTTTGGCACGCACCCATGCGATGATGTTGAGTGTCCAGCGTACAAGGCGACGGGCGATGCGAGAGGAACCGAACATCTCGTCGCCGCCGCTCTGGCTGCCGAGTCCGATCTCTGTTTTGGTGACGTTGCGTGCCTTGCGCGACGTGGCAAGAGACACGACCATGACGGCTCCGGCGCCAATAAGGAAATAGATCGGCGTGTTGGCCGGACCGTTGAGCGACCCCATGAGATGGCTGTCTGCATCAGCGCTTCCCGAAGCGATAAAGTCCTGATAGGATGCGAGTCCGCTCAGGGGCACACCGATGAAGTTCACGAGGTCATTGCCGGCGAAGGCCATGGCAAGCGCGAACGTGCCCATCAGCACGACGACCTTCAGGACATTGACCTTGCAGAAATGGAGAAGCTGCATCAGGACAGTGAAGAAGACAAGACACGACAGCACGATAAGCAACGTGTTGTCCTTTATCCACGCTTTCACATCAGGTGTCATGAATGTGAGATCCTTCGCGCCTTTGATCAGCAGAAAATAGACGATCGCGGTGGCACAGATGCCGCCGAAAATGCCGATTTTCCATTTAAGCTTGCTCTTGTAGTTGAACGAGAACACCATCCTCGCAAGAAACTGCACCAACGTGCCGAAGAAAAACGCAATGGCGACGGAGAGGAATATGCCAATGATGACCGACAGGGCTTTCTCCGTGTTGAGAAGGTCATTGAATCCGAGATCCACACCGCCTGTTATCTTTATCAGCGCGACAACGAAAGTGGCGCCGAGAAGCTCGAAGACCATCGAGACCGTGGTGGAGGTCGGCATTCCAAGCGAATTGAAGATGTCGAGCAGGATGATGTCGGTGACCATTACGGCCATGAAGATGCAGATGATGTCATAGAAAGAGAAGTGCTCCGGGCGGAAGATGCCGTGGCGTGCGATATCCATCATGCCGTTGCTCATGGCAGCTCCGATAAACACACCTATCGAGGCGACTATCAGCACTCTCCTGAATGGCGCCGCTTTCGATCCGATGGCCGAGTTGAGAAAATTGACGGCATCGTTGCTCACTCCCACCGAGAGGTCGAACACCGCCAGCAGGAAAAGGAAGATTACTACACAAAGAAACAGTATTTCCATAAAAATTTTGTTTGGTTTCTGCTGCAAAGTAACCAAACAAACATTTCAAAAATATTAAAGAACTGTTTAGATTGTGTGTAATTTGACCGGGAAAGTGATAAGGAAACAAAGTCCTCCGGATTTCAGGTTGCGCACCTTTATCATACCGTTGTGGAAAAGGACGGCATTCTTGACGATGGCCAGCCCGAGTCCGGTACCTCCGCAGGCGCGTGAACGCCCCTTGTCGATTCGGTAGAAGCGTTCGAAAAGATGAGGCAGATGCTCCTCCGGCACTCCGCCGCCGTTGTCGGAAAACTGCAACGTGATCTTCCCTTCGCTGTCCGAAATGTCGCATATCCTGATACGGTCGCCGCCGCTGTATGCGATAGCATTGTCTATCAGATTGTTGAAGATCGACCCTAGCAACGCCGGATTTCCCTCCACGATCAGTGGCCGCGCGATGTCCGCAGCGATCGCAATACCTTTTGCCGACGCAATCGGCTCGCGGTCAGCCACAACTTCGGCAATTATTTCCGAAAGATCGACGCGCTCTCTTGCTATCGCCTCGCCGCCGTCGTCCATGCGTGTGATGAGCGAGACGTCGTGGAGCAACTGCCGCAACCGGTTCGTGTTAGACAGACAACGCTCAAGAAAACGTCTTCTGTCCTCTTCGCTCATCTTCTCATGCTCCATCATGGTCTCAAGACAGAGCTGGATAGATGCCACAGGCGTCTTTAGCTCGTGATTGATGTTGTTTGTCAGCTGTTTCTTGATGCGCTCCTTCTCCCGCTGCTCGTGAAGCGTGGCGAGATGCTCCCTGTCGCGGTCGGCCTGCGCCTGCTGCAACCGTGCGTAAAGGCGCACGATATGGTTGGAGATGTCGCCGAGCTCATCGTGTGGAAACGGCTCCGTTTCAGATATTTTAGAACCCTTCTCCACACTCTCGGCAAACTCTTTCAGCCGCATGACATGCAATCCGACACGCCGCGTGGCGAAATAGCCGATAATGCAGGCAATAACTGTAATCCCCCCCATGATCCACAGGAATCCGTAGTCGGCGCGAAGCAGCGTGTGGAGCGATACGGAATAAGGCACCGCAGTCCTAACTATCCTGCCGTCATCACCACGCAGCGCCGAATAGAAATATGTCTTGCCGGTGCTCTCGCTGTGGCGACGCACGGCAAATCCCGAACCGCGGCGGTTCGCGGCCTTGATCTCCTCGCGGCCGAGATGGTTCGTACGCCGCAGGGAATCCACAGCATTGTCATAGACGACATCACCGTTTTTAGCAATCACACTCACGCGCATTTCGTCGAAGGGATGAAGATTCGAGAGTTCCATTTCGTCAATGCTTTTCCCTTCCGACAATTCATTGAGGATGTAGGTATTGACAAGTTGCAGCTGCGAATTGAGCTCATCTTCTTTAAAGCGCTTCTCCCGACTGTACTGGAATGTCACAAAACAACCGACAAGCAGAAGCGAATAGCCCAGCAGCCAGATAAACAATCGCTTGGAGTATGTGATGCTACCCATGAGCAGGATTCTCAGTTAGCTATGAATGTGTAGCCGTAGCCCGAACGGGTCACGAGGTTCTTGCCATAGTCGCCGATCTTGCGGCGGATGCGCGTGATGTTGACATCCACCACTCTATCCAGCACCACGACCTCATCCGGCCAGATCTCCTTCAGCAACTCCTCGCGCGAAAAGACATGCCCGGGATTGGAAACGAGCGTGAAAAGGATCTCAAACTCCTTCTTGGGCATCCTCACCTCAGCGCCGTCGACTGTGCATGTCTTGTTGCCGGAAGACAGCACCAGACCTTTGTAAGCCACAGATCCCGCGTCCGCCTCGGGCTTCGCGGCATTCCCCGCAGCAGAACGACGCAGCACGCTGCGGATGCGGGCAACGGCAGTGCGAAGCGAATAAGGCTTGGCGATATAGTCGTCAGCACCCGAATCGAGACCTCTGACAATGTCCTCCTCCGTATCCTTCGCCGTACAGAAAATGATCGGGAGATTCTCCGTCGCAGGATTCGATCTGACGATACGTGCAAGCTGCAGCCCCGAGATCTCCCCCATCATAATATCCAGAAGGAGAAGATCATACCTCTCAAGATCGAGAGTAAGCGCCTCTTCCGCGCTCAGCGCGGTATCCACGCAATAGCCCTCGGCCTCAAGATTATATTTCAGAGCCTCGCAGAGCGACTCCTCATCGTCCACGACAAGAATATGTTCAGTCTTTGATGTCATGCCATGAAATTTCTTTTGCCGCAAAGGTAAGCAATCCCATGCTAAAACATAACAACACAACAAAAGTTTCATCAAACTTTAACAACCACTCCCCAAAAGACACGATTCCGGCTACAGACAGAACGTCATATCACATATTTCCCTCTTAAATATCACATATTTCCCTCTTAAATATCATATATCACCTCATCCAGACAACAAAACTAATCAATAAAATTATAGTACGCAACTTTCAAACCACATGAACAACCCATAGTACGCACTTTTCATACCCCCCATAACACCTATAGTACGCATCCCTTCATAAAATGGTTCCCCATAGTCCGCCTCGTTCGGAAAGGGGAACGTTTATTGATTGTTCCTCATATCTACAAAAATCAAGCTATAATACGTGTTGGAATCACCACAAAAAGCATGCATAGCGACAACAGCATTAAAAATAATCGGGTATTTACGATGGTTAACTTATAACACGCACAAACATCATAATGCTGCGACCAAATTATTCTAAATTACCGAATGACACAAAAATTTTAGTTACAATAAAGCATTTTAACCATGCTTAACGTTATATAATAATACACAAAAAAAAGATCAACCAGCTCAAATCTTCATAGCCTATGTCAAATGCAATAATTATCGGTCTTCTTTTGTCAGCTCTTTCTCCTGATGTATCGCAAGCACAAGCGGAGAAAAAGGATTCGGTGAATACTCTTGAGGAGTTTGTAGTGGAAGGAAGAAATCAGACAACATCTCCTACTATAAGCGTATATGTTCCGGAGAAGAAAGTAAAGAAAGCCGCTCTTGACGCCGTGGATCTTCTTTCCCGCATGGCTATTCCACAACTTTCTGTCAGTCCCGACGGACAGGTCTCGACAGCTGTCGGAGAAGGGCTTGCAATTTTCATCAATTATTTGCCGGCAGAAGATTTCGACCTCAAAGGGTTGAAAGTATCAGACGTGATACGTGTGGAATACCTTGACTATCCGGCAGACCCCAGATTCAACGGCGTCAGCCACGCTGTAAATTTCGTAGTGGAGGAATATGAGAGAGGTGGATATGCGAAATTGTGGAATTTCACGACATTAGACAATAAAGCTTCCACAAGTTCATCCATGTTCCAACGATATGTTACAGGAAAGATAACAACAGATTTATTTGCATCCTATACATTTCAGGACCGCACTCACACAGGCAGCAATTCTTTGGAAACATATAATATGATTGACGCGACCGGACATCCTGTAACCGCAATAAGAGAACTTCATTATAAGGACTCTAAAAACATTGTTACATATATACCTGTTTCACTCAGACTTGGCTACAATTCGGACAGACTGACCATACGCAACACATTCGGATACACGTTTCTGACAAGACCGGTGAAACGTGCTTCCGGAATATTGCATATTTCCGGTGTCGGAAATGATGCCGGATACGAATACTCGCAGTCGGCACCCGACCATAACAATTCCATATCATGGACAGGTTCGCTCTATGCCGATTTGTCAAAAGGCTGGAGCCTCAACTTTTTAAACAGTCTGGTATATACTCACACCAACCGACACAGCAGCTACATCTCCGGTTACGAAACCTTCCCTATAGTCACGAATGCAAGGGAAAACGCCTTCAATTACGACGGAGAATTCTCTCTTCAGAAACAGTTTCCTGACAACCACATCCTTACATTGTATTTTTCAGGCAAAATATCCTGCAATGATATCGACTATACCGGCTCAAATCCATTCACGGAAAAATACTCCTCCCCTTCTTTCGCAGGCAAGGCAACATACGACTACCGCAAAAATAAATTATCTCTGAGTGTAACGGCAGGATTGTTTTACGAGTGGTTTAGCGTCAATGGCATGAAAAGCCATTCCATCAGCCCTCATGCGCTTATGAATCTGTCCTATTCACACAATCAGTCAAACAGTTCCTCAATAAGTATTCAGTATACCAATGCTTCTCCGGTTGCATCCGTGATAGCGCCATATACCTACCGAGAAAATGAATTTTTATATGTATCAGGAAATCCGGATCTGAAAACTTATAATCAGCTCTGGGTTACTTTAAGTCACCTTTGGCTTCCGTCTCAAAAAGTCAATGCAAGCGTCTTCGCACAATACATGGGTTATTATGATAGAATTATTCCCGAATACTCTATTTATCCCCAAAAAGCGAACGCTGTACTCTCAAAATTTGAAAATGACGGTAATTTCCATACTGTAGTCTACGGTCTAAATTTCACACTGCGTCTTTTCTCCGGTAAGCTTCTCCTCAACGTCCAACCGAGACAAGCTATTTTCATTTCTACAGGTGACTATAGCAAGACATACAGTCCTTTTATCCTCACAACCTACGGTTATTATTACTTCGGAAACTTCACGGCAGGTGTATATTACGTATCTCCTCGCACGACTGTTCCTCTTGACCGACCTTGGCATATAAAAAATGTTTCCTACACACGTTTCTCTTTAAGCTGGAGTAACGGGGCACTCAAAGCATCGGCCTCGATTCAGAATCCGTGGAGAAAATCATACAAATCATCGACAAAAGAAATCGCGGGAGATGTATTCAACAGCTTTGTATAGTACTCCCCGTTTTTCGACAGGGGTTTAAACTTAAATAAATTTCAGAACAA
>CABUIO010000024.1 GCA_902491625.1 uncultured Porphyromonadaceae bacterium
TTAATCATAAAATACACCACCCTGTCATTAACAATGATTATTAAACAACCTCTAAATGTTAGCCTTGCCTCGTCTGCTTTTTGCCAAAAACCTTTCGCGTCTTAGTCACATAGCCCGCTATGCTCCTGCGACTTAAAAGGTTTTTGCCTAAAAATCAGACGCCCCAAATTTAACGTTGATTTTTAAACAACCTCTTAGTTTTTAGAACGGCGTTTCTCCTTGAATTTCTTAATGAACTTGAAGGCCTCCAGACCTACGGACGCGACTTTGAGTGCTGCACCGACTTTGCCGGAGGAGACTGCGGAAGCACCTTTGGAGCCGAAGGAGAATATCTTGCCCATCGTGCCGCTGCTCGTCGAACGTTTCAGCTCGTCGACAGAATGCTTCATACTGTCTTTCAGGGCGTCGCGTTTGAGCTGAAGCATAGCGCGGCGAATCTTCACCTCTTTGTAGCCGAAGCCGTTGAAATCCTCGGGAATCTCAAGATAGCTGTTTGTTTTTTTCTTCTTTTTCATAGCTGTATGGGGATAATTGAGTGGTGAAGAATCTATATTACTCCGAAAGGTCGGGATCATCGGCATCCTTCTTCTTGAAGAGCGCCTGAGTGATCGCCTTCGACAACGGATTCATGATGAGCGGACGGCGCAGCAGATAGACAAACAGCAGGAAGAGCAGGAACGCTCCGGCGGTGCAGAGGTATGCTGCCCATGCAGGCAGGAAGAGGGAGAGGAACTGAGCCAGCGCAAACGACATCAGCAATGCGATGAACCACATGGTCACGACGCAGAGGGCGCCGAGCACGATGATTGTAGCTATCTTGACGACCTTCTCCGCAACGGTGAGCTTGACATAGTCGGTCTCGACCTTCACGTAGTTCATGAAGTCGTCCTTGAGCCTGAGGATGTTATTGATTAATTCGTTCAGCATATAGTTATAGTAGTTGAGAGTGTGTTTGATAAGAGGTGGCTCGCCTCTGCGCGGGAGCGGCAGGAATGTCGGCAACCCCGGCCATCAATGCAGACGCCGAGGTTGCGACATTGGCATCACATTTTTATTTCTCTGTAATTCCGGCAAGCTCGGCCACGAGGTCGTCAACCTCCTCGTCGCTGATCTTCACGCCCTTCTTCTTGAGAAGGCTTTTCAGTTTCTTGCGGGTCTCGTTGCCGTCGGCGGGAGCGAAAAGGATAGCTGCGGCAGCTCCTACGAGTGCGCCGCCGAGAAAAGCATATAAAAGTCCTGTTTTCATAATCTTGTCAGATGCTTGTTATTATAGTTTGTCGTCGATTTCTTCCTCAATGTCGGATGCGAGCTGTTCCAGCTTGTTTTTCTTCTTGAGGCAGCATGCTTTCTTGCGCACGCACTTTGCGATATCCTCGCGGGTTTCGCTACCCTTCTTGGGAGCGAGGAGAAGGCCTACGGTAGCTCCGGCGATAGCGCCGCCTACGACTGCCATGATCACATGAATAGGTTTCATAATCTATATTGTTTTAATGTTGTTGTTTTCTGATTGTTTCAATAATTTAACATTCGAGGGGAGCCATTTGTTTAGAGGTTGCGATAAAAAAGTGTGATGGCTGATTCCGCCGCAGACACCGACACAATTTTTGTGCCGAAACAGAGTTTATATATAGATATGCCTGACAAGAACAACATACAAGTGAAAGGCGCCCGCGTCAACAATCTCAAGAACATCGACGTCGAGGTGCCTCGCAACAAATTCATAGTAATCACCGGAGTCAGCGGCTCCGGCAAGTCGTCGCTCGCTTTCGACACGCTCTATGCCGAGGGTCAGCGCCGCTACGTGGAAAGTCTCTCGGCCTATGCCCGCCAGTTCCTGGGCAGGATGCAGAAGCCGGAGTGCGACTACATCAAGGGACTTCCCCCGGCCATCGCCATCGAGCAGAAGGTCAACACACGCAATCCCCGAAGCACTGTCGGCACGGCCACCGAGATCTACGACTATCTCCGTATGCTCTATGCCCGCGTGGGCAAGACGATCTCCCCCGTGAGCGGCAGGGAGGTGCGCAAGGAGTCGGTCGACAACATCGTCGACTCCATCGCCGCCATGCCCGCCGACACCCGCATCGCCGTGCTCGCTCCCGTCCGTCTGCCCGAGGGACGCACCTTCGCCCAGCAGCTCGACATCTTTATCAAGGAGGGATACTCCCGCATGGAGCACGACGGCGAATTCATCGACATCACGGACCTTCTCGAAAGTAAGACACCCGAAAAAGCCGACGGCTACCGTCTGCTTATCGACCGCCTCTCCGTGAGCGCCGACCGCGACGAGATGAGCCGCCTCGCCGACTCCATCGAGACAGCATATTTCGAAGGCCACGACGAGTGCATCATCAAGGTCTGGAAAGGACATGATGTATCCGAGATGAGTTTCTCGAAGCGTTTCAGCGCCGACGGCATCGAATTCCGCGAACCCACAGACCTGATGTTCAACTTCAACAACCCTTACGGCGCGTGTCCGACATGCGAGGGCTTCGGCAAGGTGCTCGGCATCGACGAGAACCTCGTGGTGCCCGACAAGACCCTCTGCATCTGGGAAGACGCCGTGCAGTGCTTCCGCGGCGAAAAGATGGGCGAGATGAAGAAGGAACTCGTCAGGGTCGCCGGACGCTACAATTTCCCGATACACACCCCCTACTGCGAGCTGACGAAGGAGCAGCTCGATTTCCTCTGGCACGGCAAAGGCCCCTGGCCCGGCATCGACGGATTCTTCCGCTGGGTCGACGAGAACCAGTATAAGATCCAGTACCGTGTCCTTAAGGCGCGTTACCGTGGCAAGACGGAGTGTCCCACGTGCAAGGGATCGCGTCTGCGTCCCGACGTGGAATATATTAAGGTGGGAGGACGCAGCATCACCGAGCTTGTGCGCATGTCGATCGCGGACCTCGCCGGATTCTTCTCCACGCTGACGCTCGACGCCTCCGACGAGAAGATCGCGCAGCGCCTCCTCACCGAGATCCGCAACCGACTCGCCTTCATGGTCAACGTAGGCCTGGGCTACCTCACCCTCGACCGCCTATCCAACACCCTGAGCGGCGGCGAGAGCCAGCGCATCAACCTCGCCACCTCACTCGGATCGAGCCTCGTCGGCTCGCTCTACATCCTCGACGAACCCTCCATCGGTCTCCACTCCCGCGACACCGACCGCCTCATCGCCGTGCTGCGCAATCTTCAGGCGCTCGGCAACACCGTGGTAGTGGTGGAACACGACGAAGAAATCATGCGCGAGGCCGACTACATCATCGACATCGGCCGCGATGCAGGACGCCTCGGCGGCAACGTGGTCTTCGCCGGAGACATGAAGAAGGCTCTGGAGGAGGACACCGCAGCCACCGAGTCCTACACCATCGACTACCTCACCGGACGCCGCGAGATCGACTACTCTCCGCAAAGACTGCCGTGGAAGAAGTTCATAGAGGTGAAGGGCGCCATGCAGAACAACCTCAAGAACATCGACGTGCGCTTCCCCTTGGGCGTGATGACTGTAGTCACCGGCGTCAGCGGATCGGGCAAGTCCACGCTCGTGCGCGACATCCTCTACAGGGCGCTGCTGCGTCATTTCGACATTGCCTCCGACAAGCCCGGAGCACACAAGAAGCTCTCCGGGGACCTCTCGTCCATCTCCCACGTGGAGTTCGTGGACCAGAATTCGATCGGCACCTCCTCACGCTCCAACCCGGCCACATACCTCAAGGCATACGACGAGATACGCGCCCTCTACGCCTCCATGCAGGCATCCAGGCAGATGGGATTCACCCCCGCCTACTTCTCCTTCAACACCCCCGGAGGACGCTGCGAGGAGTGCAAGGGTGAGGGCTATGTGACCATCCCCATGCAGTTCATGGCCGACATCCGCGTGGTCTGCGACGAATGCCACGGCAAGCGCTTCAAGCAGGATGTCCTGGAGGTGGAATACCGCGGACGCAACATCGCCGACGTACTCGACATGACCGTCAGCGAGGCCATCGAATTCTTCGGCGAGGACAGTTCCGCCGTCAACCGCCGCATCGTCCGCCGACTACGGCCGCTCCGGGATGTAGGCCTGGGATATATCAAGCTCGGGCAGTCAAGCTCCACCCTTTCCGGCGGCGAGAACCAGCGCGTGAAGCTCGCCAGCTACCTCGCGCAGGAGCATCCCGAGCCTACGCTCTTCATCTTCGACGAGCCGACCACCGGTCTCCATTTCCACGACATCTCCACGCTTCTCGGCTCCCTGCGCCGACTCATCGACAAAGGCCACACGGTGCTCATCATCGAGCATAACCTCGACGTCATCAAATCCGCCGACTGGATCATCGACATAGGCCCCGAGGGGGGCGACAAGGGTGGAGAGATTGTAGTCTGCGGCACTCCCGAGCAGGTGGCCGCCGACAGCGATTCCGTGACCGGACATTTCCTCAGACCCAAACTCACCAAGTCATGAAGACTGCACTCATCACACCCGCGCTCCTGCTTCTCCTCACCGCACTACCCTCCTGCGGCGAGACCGGAGAGACCGACACGCAGGACAACGACGCCCGGCGCCTCTATCAGGATCTGCGCGCCGTATACCGCCTCTATGCAGATTCCCTCGCCGCCGTCTCCGACACAGCCGACATCGACTCCATGATCATGCGCCTTGACGACCGCGTCCGCAAGATATACGCCCTCTACCCCGCCGACCTCGACATCCACATCCCCGAAGCCGAGAACGACAGCCTCTGGGCCACCGTCAGCCGCATCGCCGAAAAGCGCAACCGCGTGCGCCACGCCCTTCCGGCCGACACGATTCCCGCCGACACCGTGCCCGAAGCAGCTCCCGAAACGGAGTAGTATTGGAAGTCTGCGGGAAATTTACTAATTTCGCCGTTGCTAAGAAACACATAACCGCCATGAATGTAAAGCAGATATCCGGCCGCGTCAGATATGTCGGCGTCGACGACCGCGTCACCACACACTTCGAAGGCCTCTGGAACCTCCCCAAAGGCGTGAGCTACAACTCATATATAGTGGAGGGTGCCGACGCCGCCGCGCTCATCGACACCGTGGCAGTGGCCGAGATGCCCGAACTTATCGACAACATCGAGCGTCTCGCCGTCGAGCCGCGCTATCTCATCGTCAACCATATGGAGCCCGACCACAGCGGATCCATCCCTGCGATTGTGAGCCGCTATCCCTCGCTGCGCATCGTTGCCGACAAACCGGCCATCAACATGATCAAGGGGTTCTACCGCCTCGACAATCCCGACCTCTTCATCGAGGTCAAGGAGGGCGACACTCTCGATCTCGGAGGCGGCGCGGTGCTTACATTCTACATGACACCGATGGTTCACTGGCCCGAGACCATGATGACATATCTCGCCGCAGAATCCACCCTCTTCTCCGGCGACGCCTTCGGCACTTTCGGCGCCCTCAACGGCAGCCCGCTCGACTCCGACTGCGCCCTTGAGGACTACGAGCCTGAGATGCGCCGCTACTACGCCGCCATCGTGGGCAAATACTCTCCCTTCGTGCAGAAAGCCCTCGCCAAGCTTGCCGGACTCACGGTCAAGCGCATCTGCTCCACACACGGCCCGGTCTGGGAACGTCATGCCGCCGAGGTCGTCGGCCTCTACGACGCCATGAGCCGCCAGAAGGCCGAAGACGGCGTAGTCATTGTCTACGGATCCATGTACGGCAACACCGCCCGCATGGCCGTGCGATTCGCCACCATGCTCTCCGACCGGGGAGTCAAGGTAGAGCGCATCTTCAACGCCGGAGAGACCGAACTCAGCTTCATCCTCGCCGACGTCTGGCGCTACAAGGGTCTCGTCATCGCCTCTCCCACCTACAGCATGGAGATCTTCCCTCCCGTCGAGGCGTTCATCCGCGCCCTTGAGACACGAAGCGTGACCGGAAAGACAGTGGCCGCTCTCGGATCCTACGCCTGGGCACCCAAAGTGGCCGCCGGCCGCATAGAGGAGCGTATGCAGGCGCTCGGACTCGACGTCGTCGGCAACGTGGCGATGCCCATGTCGCTCAACCCCGCCACCGAACAGCAGCTCAGCGCCCTCGCCGATGCATTTGCCGAAAAGATGAAATAACCTCATGGACGCAGAACTCTCCTCCGACATCCTCCCCATCGAGACACATCCCTGGCCACCTTTCATCCCCCACGACGCAAGGGTGCTCATAATGGGCACATTCCCTCCCGGTCAGCACCGCTGGAGCATGGATTTCTACTACCCCAACCGCACCAACGATTTCTGGTACATGATGGGACTCATCTATTTCGGCGACCGCAACGCACTGCTGCGTCCCGGCACCCGCGACTTCGACCTCGACGCCATCAAGCGGCTGCTGGAGGACCGAGGCATAGCCCTCAACGACACCGGCCGCAAGATCCGCCGCCTGAAAGGGAACGCATCCGACAAGTTTCTGGAGATCATAGAGCCGGTGCCGCTGCGTCAGCTCCTTGCGCAGATGCCGCACTGCCACACCATCGCCACCACCGGCGAGAAAGCTGCCGGGGTGATAGCGTCGCTCACCGACGCCGAAATACCCAAGCTCGGCACCATGACACGCTCCGACGACGGCCTCTCCATCTGGCGTATGCCTTCCACCTCCCGCGCTTACCCCCTGCGACTGGAGAAGAAAGCCGAACACTACGCCGCCATGCTCCGTTCCGCCGGAGCCTTGTAGCTTCTCTGCATAATCATCCCCTCGGATTAAATTATTCACCGCTATTCTCGCAATTCAATGGTAAGTGCTTTTTTTCAATGTGTTGACTCCTCCATTCAGATTATTCACTTTCCGGGAGGGGTACCGTCAAGTGAATAATCTGCCTTAAGGAACAGAGCCAAGTCCTGACGTAGGGCTGCACCATGGTGCAGCCGCCACACCGCAATAATCTTATTGGCAAGGGGATACAAACGATATAAGGCCTGTAAGGCCGAAACAATAATAGCCCGGCAGCGTAAGCTCCGGGATGGAGGACATGGCGATGAAAACAAGGTCTGTAAGACCGACACAAAAGCTACATTTGATCGCTCCTACAGAGCTTGTCATATTCTCTTGTAAACATTCCCGGAGCTTGACCGCTCCGGGCTAATGTCGCATCGGCCTTACAGGCCTTTAACATCGTACGACACAAATCATTGCGTAACAGCGTCTGCTCCATGAAGTAGCCCTACGTTCGGGTGCAGTCGCCATACCACACGACAATGTCACGACGGAGCGGCGGGGTGAATTATTCACCGGTGGTTAACCCTCCCCCCTGAATGAATAATTTGAATCAGGGTATTATACCACTGTAAACGTGTACGTTAGCTCTGAATATCGTGAATAATCGTGAATACCGGAGTTTGGGCTTGACTTCTGCGTAAATATTTCGTATCTTTGCGGCGTACTATCTTCGCGTTACTTCACATCTATACTATATATAATATATAATAAGATATGAAGAGGGGGAGCCTATGTCATTTCCGGCTATACGCCGTAAACGCCACATTCCCGCAACGTTGCCACCGTCCTAAAATGGCACTGTCGAACGTAGGGCTGCACCACGGTGCAGCCGCCACACCGCAATAATCTTATTGGCAAGGGGATACAGACGATATAAGGCCTGTAAGGCCGAAACAATAATAGCCCGGCAGCGTAAGCTCCGGGATGGAGGACATGGCGATGAAAATGAGGTCTGTAAGACCGACCCGAAGGCTACGTTTGGTCGCTCCTACAGAGCTTTATATTTCTCTTGTAACGATTCCCGGAGCTTACGCTCCGGGCTACTGTCGCATCGGCCTTACAGGCCTTAAACATCGTATAACACAAATCCTTGCGTAACAGCGGCTAATCCATGGATCATCCCTACGTTCGGGTGCAGCCATTTTCTTGTGTTACTTTTTTCTATGTTATTGTGGAGTAAGGATTATTCAATATTCACTAAGGGTCGTGAATATCGAATAATCCTCAATGTCGTGGGTGGTCAGTGTCGTGGGTAGTCAGGATTCGAGACGAAGCTGTTTGTCGGCACATCGCATAACGGGTGCGGGGAAGTCTTCGACGAGCTGTAGGTTGTGGGTTGCCATCACAACGGTGTGTCCCTCCTCCGCAAGGCGGTGGAGGAGTTTTACGATATGGTAGCCTGTCTGCGGGTCGAGGTTTCCGGTGGGCTCGTCGGCGAGGATGAGGTCGGGGTTGTTGAGTAGCGCACGAGCTATGACGATGCGCTGCTGTTCGCCTCCGCTGAGTTCGTGAGGCATCTTATAGCCTTTGTTCTCCATCCCGACCTCCTTGAGCACTGCTTCGATGCGGTCGGCTATCTCCTCCTTGCCACGCACGCCCGTGGCCTTGAGCACGAAGGCGAGGTTGGCAACGGCGGAGCGGTCCTGAAGGAGCTGGAAATCCTGAAAGACTATGCCTATCCTGCGGCGCAGATAGGGAATCTGCTTCTTGCGGATGTCGCGGATATTGTAGCCGAGCACTTCAGCTTCCCCCGACATCACCGGGACGTCGGCATACATTGATTTCATCAGCGAGCTTTTGCCGCTGCCGACTTTCCCGACGAGGTAGCGGAACTCGCCGCTGCCGAGGGTGAAGGAGACATCCTTGAGCACGATCTTGTCGGCGCGCTCGATGTCGACGTTTTTGTATTCAGCTATCAGAGGCATAGATTACAGAATTGTTTGCGTATCTTTCCGACAAAGGTACAAAAAAATCCGTTACGCCGCTCAGAAATCGAATCTTTCGAGCGTCATGGTCGAAAGTTCACATTGTCGGGATTGATGTATTCAGAATCCTCAAGCCACTCATGATGCAGAATCTTGGAGGTGACAGAAGTCTTGCCCGACCCATTGGGTCCGGCAATCACAATAAGAACCGGCTTGTGTTCACTTGTCGCCATTGCGAAGCCTGTTTAAGGTTTCTTCAACTCTTGCGCGAGCCTCGTGCGAGGCAGCCTCAATTCCGGCGGCCACACGTTCCGCCGCCCGGCGCGTGCTTTCGCGTGCATCCTCGGCGACCTCGCGCATGATCTGTGCCATCCGCTCGTCGCCCGGCTCCTCCATCGACGTAAGCCGATAACTGTTCATCTCTGCCTCGGACATGGTATAATCTTTTCTTATCCGGCACCAAAGTTACAAAAAAAGTCTGACTGAAGCCGCATTTATTGCCATTCGGCAATTTTGGAACACCGTCAAGACTCCATCGTCAGAAATCGAATCTTTCGAGCGTCATGGTCGAAAGGTCGTGCAGACGCGGCGAGAGACGCTTGAAATGCTCGGAGTTCTGATGTGCCACAAGAGCTTCGGGGGACTCCCATGTCTCGACGATCATGAAATGGTTGTCGACGGTGAGGGATCCGAGAATGTCGTAGGAGATGCATCCCTTGTCGTGGAGGGAGAGTTCCACGAGTTCGGTGGCGGTTTCGATGAGAGGCTTGCGCAGGCTCTCGTCTTCAATAAGGAGTGTGACGTTCAATCGTACCATAATATTAATGTGTGTTTTAGGTGGTTGTTTAGAGGCTGTTTAAAAATAAAAGTTAATTTGGGGTCGTTCATGTCGAGTGGATTTTGTCTTGCAGGTGAAGGAGCATAGCGGGCTATGTGACTGAACCAAAAGGCAAAATACGCCGACAGGAACGAGTCCTCTGATATTTTTGATGTTACTCTGTCTGTTAATTTTTTTGAAGTTATTGAGAGGTTGAAGTAAATGTTAGCCTTGCCTCGTCTGCTTTTTGCCAAAAACCTTTCGCGTCTTAGTCACATAGCCCGCTATGCTCCTGCGACTTAAAAGGTTTTTGCCTAAAAATCAGACGCCCCAAATTTAACGTTTATTTTGAAACAACCACTTAAAATAGTGAAGGTGCGCATGCGAGACTTCACACACGCACCTTCCGGTGTTGGTTTATAATGGTTATTTCACTTCCTCAAAGTCTACGTCCTGGACATGGTCGCCGTCGTTGCCTGTGTTGGCTGTGCCGGGCTGCTGAGCACCGGGAGCGGCGCCTGCGGCACCTGCGGCGTTCTGTGCGTTGTAGATGTCCTGAGCTGCGGTCTGGAAAGCGTCGTTGAGCTCCTTCTCGGCAGCGTCGATAGCTTCAATGTTCTGGTCCTTGTGGGCAGCGCGGAGCTTTTCGAGCGCGGCCTCTACGGGAGCCTTCTTGTCGGCGGGAATCTTGTCACCGAGTTCCTTGAGCTGCTTCTCGGTCTGGAAGATGAGGGCGTCGGCATGATTGAGCTTGTCGGCTTTCTCCTTGAACTTGCGGTCAGCCTCCTCATTCTCCTTGGCCTCGTTGCGCATACGCTCAATCTCGGCGTCTGTCAGACCGCTGGAAGCCTCGATGCGGATGCTCTGCTCCTTGCCTGTGGCCTTGTCCTTGGCGGAAACATTGAGGATACCGTTGGCGTCGACCTCGAATGTAACCTCGATCTGAGGCACACCGCGGGGTGCGGGAGCAATGCCTGTGAGGTTGAACTCACCGAGGAGCTTGTCGTCGGAAGCCTTGGCACGCTCGCCCTGAAGAACACGTACCGTTACCTCAGGCTGATTGTCGACAGCCGTGGAGAATGTCTCGCTCTTGCGTGTCGGGATGGTGGTGTTGGCCTCGATCATCTTTGTCATTACGCCGCCGAGGGTCTCTACACCGATCGACAGAGGCACTACGTCGAGAAGAAGCATGTCCTTGACATCGCCTGCGAGCACACCGCCCTGAATGGCTGCGCCGATGGCGACTACCTCGTCGGGGTTGACGCTCTTGTTGGGTTCCTTGCCGAAGATCTCCTTGACCTTGGCCTGGATAGCGGGAATACGTGTGGAACCGCCCACGAGGATGACCTCGTCGATGTCCTTGGCAGTCTTGCCGGCATCCTCAAGAGCCTTCATGCAGGGCTTTGCCACAGCGTCGATAAGGCGCTCGGAAAGCTGCTCGAATTTGGCGCGCGTGAGGGTCTTCACAAGGTGCTTGGGACCGGAAGCGGTAGCCGTGATGTAAGGAAGGTTGATCTCTGTCGATGTGGAGCTTGACAGCTCGATCTTGGCTTTCTCGGCAGCCTCTTTGAGACGCTGCATCGCCATGGGGTCGTTGCGGAGGTCAACGCCTTCGTCTTTCTTGAATTCGTCGGCAAGCCACTCGATGATGACGTGGTCGAAGTCGTCGCCACCGAGGTGAGTGTCGCCGTTGGTAGACTTCACCTCGAAGACGCCGTCGCCGAGCTCAAGGATAGAGATATCGAATGTACCGCCGCCGAGGTCGAACACGGCGATGGTCTGCTCCTTGTCGCTCTTCTCCAGACCGTAGGCAAGGGCTGCGGCTGTAGGCTCGTTGATGATTCGCTGCACCTTCAGGCCTGCGATCTCGCCGGCTTCCTTGGTGGCCTTGCGCTGCGAATCGTCGAAGTAGGCGGGCACGGTGATGATGGCCTCGGTCACTGTTGTGCCGAGATAGTCTTCGGCGGTCTTCTTCATTTTCTGAAGGATCATGGCCGAGATCTCCTGCGGTGTGTAGTCGCGGCCGTCGATGTCGACCTTGGGCATGTTGTTCTGGCATACGACCTTGTAGGGCATACGCTTGATTTCGTCCTCCACCTGCGAGCAGGTCTCGCCCATGAAGCGTTTGATGGAGTATATCGTACGGGTCGGATTCGTGATTGCCTGACGCTTGGCGGGATCGCCCACCTTGCGCTCGCCGCCGTCGACGAAAGCGACAACCGACGGAGTTGTGTTCTTACCCTCGTTGTTGGGGATCACGACGGCATTCTTGCCCTCCATGACTGCCACGCAACTATTTGTGGTACCTAAGTCAATTCCAATGATTTTAGCCATAGTATAATATGATTTATAGTTTTTAATATTCCGTTGTCAACCGAGCCGGAGGAAAGATCAGGGAGAATGTTGAACACACTCTGTGACAGTCTCTTCATCCGTCTCGCTACTGTATAAACAAATAGCGTGCTAAAAGTTTTAATAGTCGATATAAAATTTAGGTTATATTTTTATAAAATGCTCTAAATCAGGCCTGACAATCACTGTCAGGGACATGACAGACTGTGCCGCGTCTGCGACGCGGCATACTGACAGACATCTGCCAAAAGGCCGTCAGATCATTTCTGCGGCAGGAACATGAGATAGACTGCCCCGACAAGCATGAGGAATGCGGCGACGTGGTTCCAGCGCAGATGCTGGCCTCCGAAGATGAACATGGTCACGACCGTGAAGACCACGAGGGTGATGGCCTCCTGAAGCACTTTGAGCTGCATGAGGGAATATGGGCCGCCGTTTCCCTCGAATCCGATGCGGTTGGCTGGAATCATGAACATGTATTCGAACAGGGCGATTCCCCATGAGAGAAGTATGACACCGATCAGCGGCCATGAACTCGTGACGCCCGACTGCTGAAGCCGCAGGTGGCCGTACCAGGCGAGGGTCATGAAGATATTGGATATGATAAGGAGGAGGATGGTCGTGATCTTGGGTGACAGCATGGTTCTATGAATTTAATCGGCGGCAAAGTTAGCAATAAATTCCGTAAGGCGGATAAGCCGGCGGGGAACGCCGGGGTCGGTTCTCTCCTATTTTTTACCCTTGTTGCGGAGCCTTGTGGCCTTGTTGCGGTAGCGGTCGGCCTCGTCGATAAGGTCGAGTTTCTCGCAGAGGTCGGCAAGGGCGTCGTAGACGGAAGGGTTGCGCTTGTCGTGGCGTGCGGCCTTGCGGTAGTGCTTGACGGCGTGTTCGTAGTCATGGCGGCGCGTAAGACATTCTCCGGCGAGGATGTGTGCCTCGGCGTTGTCAGGCTTCTCAAGGAGCAATGAGGCGAGTTGCGTGAGGGCTGCATCCGTGTCACCCTTGACCATCAGGGCGCGGGCACGTCCGAGCTTGGCGTCGGCGTTGCCGCTGTCCAGGCGCAGGGCCTTGTCGAAGTTGGCAAGCGCGGGTTCCCAGAGGTCGCCGGCGGCAAGGCATTCCCCTCCCATGTCGACATATTCCGTGGCGAGACTGCGGCGTTCATCCTCATAGCGCTCGATGACACGCCGCTGCCGTTCGATGACGCCCAGACGCCGGGCGATGTAGCGCCGCATCAGCGGGGAGGCGAGGATGTTGCGATAGGTCAGGCCCTTGTAGAAATCGTCCATGGCGGTGGTGAAGTCGCCGCAGTCGGCGGCCCGCATCGCCTGACCGAAGAGCATGTCCGCCCTCGCCTCGTTGAGGGCGCCCTCGACAGCCGAGACACTGTTGAAACGGCGGCTGAAATCGACGATCTCGCTGTTGACGATGATGTCACGGTGGCCGACACCGCATGTGAGCGTCATCCCTTCGAGCGAGGTGCAGCGAGAGAGGGCTACGTAGGTCTGTCCGGAACTGAACGCCCCACCTTCAAGATCCACGATGACCTTGTCGAAAGTGAGACCCTGACTCTTGTGGATTGTCATCGCCCACGCTGCCTTCACTGGATACTGCGTGAACGTGCCGACGACGTCCTCCTTGACGCGGCGTGTCTCCTCGTTGAAACTGTAGCGGACGTTCTCCCAGACGGTGCGTTCCAGTTCATGGATACTGCCGTCCGCAAGCTCGATGCGCAGATGCTCCGGCTCGATGGCATGGATCCGGGCGATAGTGCCGTTGACCCAGCGGCGCTCCGGATCGTTACGCAGGAGGACGACCTGAGCACCTTTCTTAAGCACGAGTTTCTTGTCTGTAGGCAGCTGCTTGTCGGGGAAATCCTCGCTGATCTCCCCATCGAAAGTGTACTCCTCACCTTCCAGCGCGGCCATGGCACGCTCATTGATGGTGTCGACGGTGTCGCGTCGGGCGGCGAGCGTCATGGTGAATGCGTCCTCGCTGCCGAAATCCGCCGATGTCCTGTCCACGCGCGAATTGATGGTTGCGAGGTCGGCACTCGTGGCTCTGTTGACACGCAGACGGTCAAGCAGCGAAGTGAAGACCGTGTCGCTCTGGCGGTAGATCTTCTTAAGCTCTATGGCCACAAGCTCCATCTGGCTGTAGACAAGAGCGTTGAAGAAGAAATAATTGCGGTAGTAGTGGCCGAGGATGGTACGCGTATCGGGTGTGACGACAGGCTCAAGCTGAAAGATGTCGCCGACAAGAAGCATCTGGCATCCTCCGAAAGGCTCGTGACGTCTGCCGCGGACATTGCGCAGCAAGCGGTCGATGAAGTCGATGATGTCAGCTCTCACCATGGAGATCTCGTCGATGACTATAAGCTCAAGCTTGCGCAGAAGCTGCACCTTCTCGCGTGTGAGCTTCACCTTGCGGCCGATGCGGGAGAGGGAGTAGTCGGGATCGTCGGGAGGCACCGGACGCAGCGGGATCTGGAAGAAGGAGTGCAGCGTCATCCCCCTGACGTTGGTGGCGGCAATGCCTGTCGGGGCGAGCACGACGTGCGGCTTCCTGATGTGATCCACTATATAACGCAGGAAAGTGCTCTTGCCGGATCCGGCCTTTCCGGTAAGGAAAACCGAGCGCGAGGTGTTGCGCAGCAGGTTCCACGCCTGCAGAAATTCAGGATTCAGGAGGTCGATATTTTCGGCAAGAGGTTTCATAAGGCAGTAAAAACTGAGAGACGCCACGATCGGAAGCGCGGGAAATCCGAGTGCAAAAATAGGAAATTTCATCGAGCGGAACAACGGAAAATCGCCCTTTTCGGGAGTCATGGCCGAAGTGGAGCAAAAAAATCTCAAAAAAATTTCACTCAAAATAGAATTGTAAGTCAAACGTTTATGACCGGTCCGCAAAATTCCCTCAAAAAAAATCGCGAAAACATTTGGCGGGAAGAAAAAAACTGACTAACTTTGCATCGCAAATGAGGGAGAGACCTCGACGAGAAACTTGCGAAAATAGCTCAGTTGGTAGAGCACGACCTTGCCAAGGTCGGGGTCGCGGGTTCGAGTCCCGTTTTTCGCTCCAAAGCGAAAGAGTACTTTGAATTACTTAGACAGGCAAGCGGCTTAGAGCCGGACAAATAAACAACTACTTGCGAAAATAGCTCAGTTGGTAGAGCACGACCTTGCCAAGGTCGGGGTCGCGGGTTCGAGTCCCGTTTTTCGCTCCGGAAGGCTTAAACGCTTCTCTGTCAAACATGTCTAGGTGGCGGAATTGGTAGACGCGCTACTTTGAGGGGGTAGTGAACATTAGTTCGTGTGAGTTCGAGTCTCATCCTGGACACAAGAGATCCGTAAGCAGTTGAGTCAATCAATGCTTGCGGATTTTTTGTTTTATTAACCCTAAAGTCCTTAAAGTCTTTAAGGTCTTTAAGGAAGCTACAGCTATGAGGCAGTTTGAATTGGAAATAGCACGTCGTCTCGCCCTGGGACGAGCCAAGGGCAAGAGTTCTCCGGCAGTGAAAGTGGCGGAGGTCTCGGTAGCTCTCTCCATCGCCGTGATGATAATTGCCATCGGTGTCGTCTTCGGTTTCAAGCGCGAGATCACCCGCAAGATCATGGGCGTAAATCCTCAGATCACACTCTATGCGGCTCTTCCCGATGACGACGGCCGTGCAGTACTTCTTCCCGACGAGGGGATCGGCGAACTGCTCGACTCCCTCCCCTACGTCGCCTCATGGAAGCCGACCGTCAATACCCTTGCGCTCCTGAAGACAAAAGAAAATTTCAAGGGAATCTATCTCACCGGTCTCTCCGAACGCTGCGACACTGCGTTTCTGAGTGAGAACCTCATTTCGGGACATCTCCCCGACTTCAGGAATTTCGACAAGGAGTCACGCAGCCTGCTCCTCTCGCAGAACGTGGCCGACGAGCTTTCGCTGAAGGCAGGCGACAGCATCAGCGTCTACAGCTTCGGCAATTCCGTCATGCTGAAGCGTCTTGAAGTCACAGGCATCTACGACACTCATCTCGACATGTTCGACGACATGCTCGCCTTCGCTCCGATCCCGACGGCAGCTTCATTGGGCGGCTATCAGCCGGGCGAGGCCACACGCATTGACGTCACAGTCAAGGATCCCGATCCATCGCGGATTCCCGACTACGCCTCCGCGCTGCATGCCGACCTGAGCGACGCAATCGAAAAAGGCTCTATCGACCAGTCTGTAGGCGTGGACAACATCTACAATCAGTGCAAGGGAATCTTCGGTTGGCTGGGAATGCTGGACACCAATGTGTGGGTGATACTCTCCCTGCTGACCCTCGTCAGCGCCTTCACCCTCATTTCCGGAATGCTGATCATCATTCTTGAAAAGGTGCGGTTCATAGGCGTGATGAAGGCTCTCGGGGCTTCTTCATCATCCATCCGCCGTGTATTCATCTGGCTGGCGATGCGCATCGGTGTCCGCGGCATGGCGGCGGGAACTGTCATCGGGCTCGTCGTCCTCACGCTGCAATACTACCTCCACATCGTGCGACTCAATGCCGACGCCTACTACATGGACTACGCTCCCGTGGACTTCGTCTGGTGGGCTTTCGGCCTTACGGAAGCAGCCTTTGCCGTCATCATCTATCTCGTGCTGACCATCCCGTCAAGGCTTGTCTCGCGCATCTCCCCTTCCGAATCCATGCGCTTCGAGTAAACTCTACTCACGGCAATGCGACGCCCCTCCCTGAGGAGAGACGCCGCGTCGTGGAGTCAATCTGTAATCTATTATATGTGTCAGAGTGTGTCGCCGTAATCATCCCATGCACCACGAACCATGCGCAGATTGTCGTCGCCCATTGTTCTCAGGTCGGAAAGGTTGTAGTTGCCGCCGATGTTGAGATACTGGAGGTTTGGATCGAAGGTCACGTCGAGGGTGAGCAGCTGGTTGTTGGCCACGTTGAGTCGCTGCAGCACGGTGAGATTGGAGAGGTTCAGGTAAGTGAGGTCATTCCAGGCGAGGTTCACGAACGCCACGTTGGGACAATTCTCCACCGTGAAGGTCGTAAGGTCGTTGTAGGAAGCGTCGATATCGTTGATGTTGGGACATCCGCTCACTGCGAGCTGCGACATGCGGTTGTCGCTGCACATGAGAGTAAAAAGGCTCGGAAGACCCTGAATGTAAAGTTTGTTGATGCGGTTGCTGTCGATGCTGATTGTCTCAAGCTTCTGAAGATCGTTGAGGGTGAGGGAAGTAAGCTCGTTGTAGCCTGCATAGAGTGTCTTGAGGCTGACGCATCCGGTGAGGGTGAGATTCTCCAGACGGTTGCTCATGCAGTTGACGTAGGTGAGGTTCTGCAGTCCTGCCACGTTGAGTTCCGCCATGCTGTTGCTGCTGATGTTGAGGCGCTGGAGGAGAGGCACACCGGAGAGGTCGAGCTCGGAAATTCTGTTGCGGTAGAGTCGGAGCACGCGCAGTTCACCACAGTTAACGAGGTTGAACTGTGTGAGGCGGTTGCGTCCGGCGTTGACGTATTGCAGTGCGCCATCGTTGTTGACCTTAAGCTGTGTGAGGGCGTTGTCGCTGACATCCACCTTAGTGAGATATGCGAAGTTGCTGAGATCGAGCGCTCCGGCAATTTTCTTACCTTTCCAGTCGATCTCCACTATACGGCCGTTTTCCGTCTTTACACCTTCCCAAGTCGCGGGATTGGAGGGATCTGAGACTTTAAGGGCCTCTGCATTGGTCGCAGCTTCCTTGCCGGGCTGATTAAGGAACGCCTGAAGCTGGCGCAATTCATTCTTGTTAATCTTCTGCGCCATAAGCGTAGTCGCGGCAAACACGACCGATAATAAAACCAATAATCCTTTTTTCATAGTAGTATAGTAGTAAAAGTTGTTTGTGTTTGTGTTTTTCTTTAGCTCTTTCTGTTAGAACACACAAATGTTAAATTGGTTTACTCTCCCTCTATGTTAGAATTATTTAACAGAACCTCCGCGACGTCGTCGTTGTTGTTGCTATAAAAGTTATGGTACTCGGAATACTAAATATCATCAGTCAGGTCATAGTCGTGACATTCATCATCGTTGGTGTCGTGATGATTCTCCTCGCGATACGTTTCGGTGCCGACTATCTCTTCGGGGAGACCCGCGACCGCGATGTCGAGAAGCTGCGCGATGAACTTAACCGCGACAACGGCATCAGCGAACACAACCTTTTCTACCGTTTTTTCTTCCGCAACCACTGACCGTGTCAGTAAGGCAGGAACATTGTCTCACGGCCGAGCACGACAAGCTGCGAGCCGGTGGAGTGTGCCGCCTCCTCCACTGCGTCACCTTCCCCCTCCCCGCAGAGAGCCACCGTTTCAGGTCTCAGCGCACGTATCCACTTCGCTGCGTCACCGCTGCCGCCGCGTCCAATGACAAGCAGCTTACACGCCGTTTCATCCTCTGCAAGACCTGTGGTGTCGCAATCGGCCACCACTACCCTCCCGGCCGGAGTGTCGAGACATGAGACAGCGCCACGAAGATATGCCACAGGCGTCCGCCTGCCGTCCACAACGTAACAGACCGATGCCTCCCCTTTCGACATCCGCACGTCGAGCCCGCGCCGAGGCAATTCCATCGGCATCCATAGCGTCACACCCAAGGCTACTGTCGCGGCTGCCACCGAACTCCACAGCCATCCGTCACGTCGGAGTGTCAGCCACATCACAAAGAGCACGGCAGCAACCATGTAGGCCACTACCGCCAAGACATCCACACTGACGTATTGCGCCGATCCGTCGATGCCGGAAAGAAGTTCGCACCAGTTGCCGAGCATCTTGCACAGCAGGTCGATCGCACGGCCAAGCACCGTAGGTGCCGCTCCGAGGGCACATAGCGGCAGATAGACCGCAGCCGCCATAAAGAAGAGCCACACAAGCGCTCCGGCCACAAGGTTAGCCGGAAGAAACATGAGCGACACCTTATGAAAATAAAAGGCCGTCAAAATCCAGCTGACGGCAAATGCTGCTATGGCCACGCAACATGCCCCGACAAATTGCCCCCTGACGGATTCAAACTTCATCCTCAGCCACAGCAGACGCGGATGTCTGTCCGCCCATTCGGAATGCACCAATACGTACCGACGGTCGTGGCTCGCTTCCGAGAGTCGATCGAGGTGTCCGGAGAGAGCGAGCAATGCGGCACAGGTGATGAAACTGAGCTGGAAGCCGATGTTGAAGAGTGCCACAGGGTCGGCAAGAAGTATAAAGAGCGCTGCGCCACAGAGAGTGTTAAAGCCGGTGCGTCGGCGTTGCACCATCATAGACAGGAGAAACACTGAGGTCATCACAGCCGCCCTTACCACCGACACCGACATGCCCGTGAGAAATGCAAAGACCCACACCCCGGCAAGCAGTATCAGGTAGCGGCTGCGGCGCCCTACGAAGAATGCGAACGGGAGCAGCGCGGCTGAGAGTATCATGGTGACAATGCCTAAGTGCATTCCGCTCAGGGCAAGCAGATGCGCCACACCTGCAGACGAAAAAATCTCAGTCACTTCCGGATCGAGCTGCCCACGGTCGCCGAGCATCACCGCCTCAATAAACGCACGGCTCTCCTCGTCAAGCGGCACACCTTCGACAAATCTCACGAGTCTGTCACGCAGATCGGCGGCTCTGTCCGTAAGTGAAGGACGGTAGTCCAGTCGCCTCAGACGTTCCGGAGACACACTCTGCCGCCATGCCACACCTCGCGAATACATTGCCCTCGCATAGCTGTCAGACGGCGATGCGGGGTCGGAAAGAGGAGTCAGGAAATTGCGGAACCTCACTATCTCACCACGGCTCAATGAGCCGGATTCCGTGTATAGCAGCACCTTCACTGGAGCGTCGAGCGGGACAACGCTGCCGTCGGCACCGCTGAAATAGAGGATGTCAGCCTGAACCACGTCTCCGGGGGCATTGCTCTTGTAGTCGCTCACTCGTGCCGTACAGAACGCATGGCTACTATCGTGCGGTATGGACTGCGGAGGTGCATTCAACTGCCACACGCCCAGTCCGATGCCGAAGAACGACAGCAAGACCGGAAGCACGTACCAGCCTCGCATTCTCATACCCGCAGTCGGGGAACGCCGCGAAATCAGAAGGATCACAGCCACAGAGACAGCGGCAAGGAAAAACGAGACAACCACCGCCGTCCATCCCTGCCCTAACCGTCCGGCACCGATTCCCGCCATCACGGCGCCCATCGGAAACCCAAGCGGACAGACTGCCGGGAGTTCGGAAAAGCGTAGCGGATGATCCTTCCCCTCCATCGCCTATCTGTTGTCGTCGGTACAGATGCGCCATGCCTCAAGAGCCTGATTGCGGAGCATCTCGGCACCGTTCTTTACCGTCGCTCTACGCTCCCTGCACAACCGCATGAAAAGTGTCTCGGAAGGATTGTAGACAAGGTCATGGCAGAAATGGCTCTCGCTGACAAGATCGTAAGGGATCGGTGGCGCTGCTTCGGTGTCGGGAAATGTACCCAAAGGAGTACAGTTCACTATAAGAGTATGCGTGGCCATGACCTCGGCGTCAAGGTCGGCGTATGTGATCACCCCCGGAGCCTCTCTGCGCGACACAAGCGTAGGAGCGATCCCCAAGCTTCTCAGTGCGTAGACAACAGCCTTTGAAGCACCGCCTGTACCCAGCACGAGCGCCCTCGGATGGTCGTCGGCAGAGAATCCGGGCATGTCGACAAGACTCTGCCGGAATCCCGGAGCATCAGAGTTGTAGCCGGTGAGCTTCCGGACTCCGTCCTCCTCCCTAACCTTCACCACATTCACGGCTCCGATCGCAGCGGCCACATCGTCTACGGCATCGAGCATCGGCAGGATACGCCTCTTGTAGGGGATCGTGACATTGAATCCCCGCAGCCCCTCTGCGTCAGGCAGATCCTCGCGGCCGTCAAGGCGATGAAGATCCCACATCCTGTACTCCGCTTTGATACCCTCGCGCCGGAACTTTTCTGTGA
Source organism: uncultured Porphyromonadaceae bacterium (assembly GCA_902491625.1). Lineage (GTDB taxonomy): Bacteria > Bacteroidota > Bacteroidia > Bacteroidales > Muribaculaceae > Lepagella. The sequence goes on from CABUIO010000024.1 coordinate 20,794, forward strand.
AGAACGTCTGCGAGAGCGAGTGACCCAGCGGATGGCCTATAAGCCCGAAAACCATTCTCTCCATATCGTGCCTGTAGAAATGAGAAGAACCGCCGCTCCGGCTTTCCCTCAGTCCGGGGGAAGTTCCGAAGCGACGGAGAACGATGAGAAAATACGAATAAGGGGAGGTTACTTGTTTACCTGATATTTGTTCCAGCCATCCTTCAGGTAGGCGATCGACTGCTCTGCGGCAGCCACACCGGCGTTGAAGTTGGCCTCGGCGGTCTGGGCACCCATCTTCTTAGGCGTGAAGAAGACGCGGGCGGCAAACTCCTTCTCCATCTCCTCAGCACAGCCGGGACGTATGTCGCTTACATAGCGGATGTCAGGACGCTCGCGCAGGGCACGCACAAGACCTTCCTCGTCGATCACCTCCTTGCGGGCGGTGTTGATGAGCACGCCGTTCTCGGGCATGGCCATCACGAGATCGTAGCCGATCGAACCCCTGGTCTGCGGTGTGGCGGGGATATGGAGCGATACGTACTGGTTCTCCGAGAAAAGCTCCTGCGGAGTGTGGACGGGACGCACACCCTCGGCCTCCATGACGGCGTCAGCGACAAATAGGTCGAGTGCGGAGAGCTTCATGTCGAAACCCTTGGCTATGCGTGCCACGTTGCGGCCTACCTGACCGAAAGCGTAGATACCGAGGGTCTTGCCGCGCAGCTCCGAGCCGCTCGTGCCGTTGTAGCGGTTGCGGCACATCATCACAACCATGCCGAAGACAAGCTCGGCCACAGCGTTGGAATTCTGACCCGGTGTGTTCATCACACAGATGCCATGCTTTGTGGCGGCATCAAGGTCGATATTGTCGTAGCCTGCACCGGCACGCACGATGACCTTCAGTTCCGGAGCATGGTCCATCACCTCGGCGTCGATCTTGTCCGAACGCACGATCAGCGCGTTGGCGTTCTTCACGGCTGCGAGCAGGTCCTCGCGGGTACCCTGCTCCACGACCTCAAGCTCCTGGCCTGCGGCGTTCACGACATTGGCGATGGCCTTGACGGCAGCCTTGGCGAAAGGTTTCTCTGTAAAAACAAGTATCTTCATATCGTGCTGCGGTGTTTAGTTCTTCTCTTCAAATTCCTTCATGCATGCGATCAGCACGTCGACGGACTCCATGGGGAGAGCATTGTAGAGCGACGCACGGAAACCGCCGACACTGCGGTGACCCTTGATGCCCACGATGCCGCGCTGGGTGGCGAAATCGAAGAAGGGCTTCTCCAGCTCCTTGTATTCGGGTTTCATCACGAAGCAGACATTCATGATCGAACGATCCTCATGGTCGGGGATGGTAGCCTCGAACATGCGGCTGTTGTCAATGGCCTCGTAGAGCTTGGCAGCCTTGGCGAGGTCCATCTTCTCGATAGCCTCCACGCCGCCGAGCTGACGGTAGTATTTCAGCGTCTGGAGCGCCGAGAAGATCGGAAGCACCGGAGGAGTGTTGAACATCGAGCCTTTGTCGATGTGTGTCTGATAGTTGAGCATCGTCGGGATGACGCGGTCGACATGGCCGATGGTGTCGTCCTTCACGATGACGATCGTCACGCCCGAAGGAGCGAGATTCTTCTGGGCACCGCCGTAGATAAGGTCATATTTGGCCACATCCACCGGACGAGAGAAGATGTCGGACGACATGTCGCAGACCATGCGTACCTTCACGTCGGGATCCTTGCGGATCTCCGTGCCGTAGATCGTGTTGTTGGAGGTATAGTGGAAATAGTCGCTGTCGTCGGCAACCGTGTAGTTCTTCGGGATGTAGTTGTAGTTCTTGTCCTTCGAGGAAGCCACTACGTCGACCTCGCCGAAAAGCTTCGCCTCCTTGATGGCCTTGGAAGCCCACACGCCCGTGTCGAGATAGGAAGCCTTCTTGGCAAGCAGATTCATCGGCACCATGGCGAACTGCAGGCTCGCGCCGCCTCCGAGGAAAAGAACTGAATAGCCGGACGGAACATCAAGCAGATCCTTCACCAGCTGCTGAGCCTCGTCCATGACGGCCTGAAACTCCTTGCTGCGGTGTGACACCTCAAGAATCGACAGGCCTGTGCCTGCGAAATCCTTGACAGCCTCGGCTGTGTTGTTGATAGTGTACGGACTCAGGATACTCGGTCCGGCATAGAAATTGTGTTTCTTCATGATGGTAACTTACTTTTTTTAGGTTACTTTAATTATAAGGAGTCCACGCCATGCGGCCGGAACTCCGGTGGATTACTTTTTAACTGATGCAAAAATAGGCAAAAGAATCGGAACAGCGAAAAAAAGCGGAGAAAATATCCCGGAAAATTTGCGAGGATAAAAAACTCTTCGTAAATTTGCAGCGTCAAAAGGAACGACAAGGGGCATTAGCTCATCTGGCTAGAGCGTTTGACTGGCAGTCAAGAGGTGACGAGTTCGAGTCTCGTATGCTCCACCCAAAATTTAAGCGGATAAAGCGCTGTAAATCAGTTACATAACAACCGATTTACAGCGCTTCTGTTTTGAATTATTTGCATCATTCCGTCAAAATTAACGCTCCGATTTGCGGATTTTTGTGGAAAATTGTGGAAATTAGTAACTACTCAGACATCTTAAGTAATTGGCTGTCAACGAAATGTAGGGCTGCTCCATGGAGCAGCCGCCCCTTATTAAGGCGCTTTTTCAAATAAAGCGGCTGCACCATGGTGCAGCCCTACATTGACTGTCAACACTTTATGAAATTTCATATAGCTGAGTAGTTACGGAAATTAGTGGAAATGTTTCGCATATGTTTCGCACGACGAGGCCACTAAGGGCAAAATCCGAGTTCGCTTTTTTGTTATATCAATGTAGAATGATTATATTTGCCACATGAAACTGATTGAAATGAACATCGACAGGATCGCCGCCCTGTGCCGCAAGTACAAGGTCGCCAAGCTGTGGGTGTTCGGCTCCATACTCACCCCTCGCTTCAACGACAGCAGCGACGTGGATTTCTCGGTCGTGTTCCATTACGACCAGATATCAGATCTATTCGTTACTTTCTTCGACTTCATCGAAGAACTGCAACTTCTTCTGGGACGCAAAGTCGATCTCGTAGACGAAACAGCCGTAAAAAACTCTTACTTCCGCAAAGAACTCGACAAGACCAAACGTCTGATTTATGGATGAAAAGACTGTTTTCCTACGTATATAGGTCATGGAGCCTATGGGTCTTATAAGAGTTTTTACTTGGGCGAGGAGCGACACAATTTCGGGGGCGGCGGATACGTTGTTTAGGTGAATGCCGGCGAATCTCGTCCGGCTCATTTTAATTTGATTCTATGGAACTTTTCAATGCTCTTTTATATATGCTCGGCGAGATGTCGCCATACATCCTGCTGGGTTTCCTGATCGCGGGCGTGATGCACGCGTTCGTGCCTCAGCATCTGTTCGCCCGCCATCTGTCGGGCAACGGCCTTTCGGCGGTCGTCAAGTCGGCGCTGCTGGGTGTGCCGCTTCCGCTCTGTTCGTGCGGCGTACTCCCCACGGCCATCGCCATGCGGCGCAACGGTGCCTCGCGTGCGGCAGCGACGTCGTTTCTTGTGGCCACTCCCCAGACCGGCGTGGACAGTATCGCGGCGACATACTCACTCATGGGTCCGGCGTTCGCGGTGATACGTCCGGTGGCGGCTCTCGCCACGGCTGTGGCCGGAGGCGTTGCCGTAGGCAAAACCGAACGTCAGGACATCTCCGCCTCTGATTCCTCCGCTTGCGGCGTCGCAGCCGACGAACGTCCCCGAGGGTTCGGGGCAAGGTGTCTTGCCGCGCTGCGCTATGGATTCGTGGATCTTGTGGGAAGCATCGGTCTGTGGCTCGTGGCGGGACTCGTGGTGGCGGCGCTGATCACCGTCTACGTGCCCGCCGACTTCTTCGCCGTCCTCGGCTCCAATCCTCTCTTCTCGATGCTCGCGGTACTGGTGATCGCCATCCCGATGTATGTCTGCGCCACCGGATCCATACCCATCGCCATGTCACTGGTGATGAAGGGGCTGTCGCCCGGTACTGCTCTTGTACTGCTGATGGCGGGGCCTGCGGCCAATTTCGCATCGTTCACACTGATCTCGCGTGAGATGGGACGCAAGGCGGCGGTGGTCTATCTGCTTTCTATCATCGTCGGTGCCGTGGCTTTCGGTCTGCTCATCGACTATCTGCTCCCTGCACGGTGGTTCGCACTCTCCCCCATCCACGCCGCATGTCACGGCGGCACTGCCGCTCCGGGCATCTTCCCGACCATCTGCGCCGCTCTGCTCACGGTGCTTCTCTGCGTGGCACTCTACAGAAGATTCTCACACAAATCAACCATAACTTCCGACATGACTACAGAATACACCATCACGGGGATGAACTGTCCCCACTGCCAGGCTGCCGTGGCCAAGAGCATCGGCGGCGTTTCCGGCGTCGAGAAAGTCGACGTCAACCTCTCTACAGGCAAGGCTCTCGTAGAGGGCAACCACAACACCGAGGAGGTGCTTGCCGCGGTTCGTGCCGCCGGTTTCGACGCCTCGCTCTGACATCAGTCGCCTCCGGGACGCTTTTGACACCGGGTTGCATTTTTCCGGCTATATCTTTGCAGCGTAAAACCAATCTTATCAGGTTATGAAAAGTTTTTCAAACGACGCTTGCAAAGGTCACCGCTGTGGCGGACACAACAACCACGGCCACAATCATCACCATCATCACCATCACAATCACGGCGGCGCAAGGGCTTTCGCGGCTCCTGCGCTGTCGCTGTTTATGCTTGTTGCGGGACTGTCTATCACTCATTTCAGCTGCGATTTCTTCCACTCGGAAGCGCCGAAGCTTTCTCCGGTGCTGAAATATCTGTGGTATGTGGCGGCATTTCTGCCTGTCGGTCTTCCGGTAGTGAAAGAGGGAGCCGAGGGGATAGTCCACGGCGACTTCTTCAATGAGTTCACGCTGATGACACTGGCGTGTGTCGGCGCGTTCTGCATCGGCGAACTCCCCGAGGCCGTCGGCGTGATGCTCTTTTACAGTATCGGAGAGACACTGCAGCATGGCGCCGTGGACCGGGCCACACGCAATATCTCGCGGCTGCTTGACGTGCGCGGCGAGAGGGCTACGGTGCTTCGCGACGGCGAGGAGGCGACGGTGGATCCGCGCTCGGTGAAACCCGGTGAGGTCATCGTGGTGCATCCCGGCGAACGTGCGCCTCTCGACGGCGTGATGACCGGCGGCGAGGGAGTGTTCGACACTTCCGCGCTGACCGGCGAGAGTGTGCCGCGTGAGATCTCCAGAGGAGACGAGGTTCTGGCGGGCATGATATGCCTGCGCCGCAGCGTGCGGCTGCGAGTGAGCCGTGAGTTCGGGGAGAGCGCCCTGTCGCGTATCCTTGCGATGGTGGGGGAGGCTTCGTCACGCAAAGCTCATGCGGAACTCTTCATCCGTCGTTTCGCACGGATCTATACCCCTGTGGTGATCGCGCTGGCTCTGCTCGTCGTGGCCGTCCCGGCTCTTGTGGCCGCAGTGCGTCCGGATTTCCACTATGTTTTCTCGGAGTGGCTCTACAGGGCGCTCGTCTTCCTTGTCATCTCCTGCCCCTGCGCACTGGTTGTCAGTGTGCCGCTGGGTTATTTCGCGGGCATCGGCGCCGCGTCGCGGCTTGGCATTCTCTTCAAGGGTGGCAACTATCTTGAGGCTGTGCGCCGGATTGACACGATTGCCTTTGACAAGACCGGCACGCTGACCACCGGGCGTTTCGGGGTGGAACGTGTGGAGTGCGTTGATGGCGACGAACTTCCGATGCTCTGCCTGATGGCGGCTGCGGAGTCGGGAAGCTCGCATCCGCTGGCGAAGACGCTGAGGGACTATGTCAGGAGCCGGGGCGGCAGGATTCCTAAGGCGGAGGATATGTCCGAGATGGCTGGTTTCGGCGTGAAGGCTCATGTCGATGGCCATGAGGTGCTTGCGGGCAATCTACGGCTGCTTGAGAGCGAGGGTATACCCTTTCCCGCCGGTGGGGGTGTGGGTGCGGGCACCGTCATCGCGTGTGCTGTCGACGGTCGCTACCTCGGCTGCGTGCTGCTTGCCGACACCGTGAAACCCGATGCCGCCGATGCTCTTGCGCAACTGCGCGGACTCGGTGTCAGGCGGCTGCTGATGCTTTCGGGCGACCGCAGGGAGATCACGGACGCTTACGCCGCCCGGCTCGGTATCGATGAGGCTCACGGCGAACTCCTGCCGCAGGATAAGGCGCGTATCGTGGAACGACTTACGAAGACTCCGGGAAGCGTCACGGCTTTTGTCGGCGACGGCATGAACGATGCTCCGGTGCTCGCCCTCAGCGACGTGGGTGTCGCGATGGGTGGTCTCGGATCCGACGCAGCCATAGAGAGTGCCGATGTCGTGATACAGACCGATCAACCTTCACGCATAGCCACCGCCATACGCATCGGCCGCGAGACCCACACCGTGGTGATGGAGAATATCGTAGGCGCCATCGGCATCAAGGTGGCGATACTTGTCCTGGGTGTGCCGGGCTACGCCTCACTGTGGGGTGCCGTCTTCGCCGACGTCGGTGTGGCACTCCTTGCGGTGCTCAACTCCATGCGCATCCTCTGGAAACGCTACCGATAGACACACCCACACACGACCCTGCGGATTATTCGATATTCACGACTCTTAGTGAATATTGAATAATCCCTTTACACCACAAGAACCTGATACACCACACGAACATGGTTACGCACGGCGAAAGGCCTGTAAGGCCGATGCGACAATAACCCGGAGCGATCAGCTCCGGGAATGCTTACAAGAGAAATATAAAGCTCTGTAGGAGCGACCAAACGCAGCCTTCGGGTCGGTCTTACAGACCTCATTTTCATCGCCATGTCCTCCATCCCGGAGCTTACGCTGCCGGGCTATTATTGTTTCGGCCTTACAGGCCTTATATCGTCTGTATCCCCTTGCCAATAAGATTATTGCGGTGTGGCGGCTGCACCGTGGTGCAGCCCTACGTTCGACAGTGCCATTTTAGGACGGTGGCAACGTTGCGGGAATGTGGCGTTTACGGCGTATAGCCGGAAATGACATAGGCTCCCCCTCTTCATATCTTATTATATATTATATATAGTATAGATGTGAAGTAACGCGAAGATAGTACGCCGCAAAGATACGAAATATTTACGCAGAAGTCAAGCCCAAACTCCGGTATTCACGATTATTCACGATATTCAGAGCTAACGTACACGTTTACAGTGGTATAATACCCTGATTCAAATTATTCATTCAGGGGGGAGGGTTAACCACCGGTGAATAATTCACCCCGCCGCTCCGTCGTGACATTGTCGTGTGGTATGGCGACTGCACCCGAACGTAGGGCTACTTCATGGAGCAGACGCTGTTACGCAATGATTTGTGTCGTACGATGTTAAAGGCCTGTAAGGCCGATGCGACATTAGCCCGGAGCGGTCAAGCTCCGGGAATGTTTACAAGAGAATATGACAAGCTCTGTAGGAGCGATCAAATGTAGCTTTTGTGTCGGTCTTACAGACCTTGTTTTCATCGCCATGTCCTCCATCCCGGAGCTTACGCTGCCGGGCTATTATTGTTTCGGCCTTACAGGCCTTATATCGTTTGTATCCCCTTGCCAATAAGATTATTGCGGTGTGGCGGCTGCACCATGGTGCAGCCCTACGTCAGGACTTGGCTCTGTTCCTTAAGGCAGATTATTCACTTGACGGTACCCCTCCCGGAAAGTGAATAATCTGAATGGAGGAGTCAACACATTGAAAAAAAGCACTTACCATTGAATTGCGAGAATAGCGGTGAATAATTTAATCCGAGGGGATGATTATGCAGAGAAGCTACAAGGCTCCGGCGGAACGGAGCATGGCGGCGTAGTGTTCGGCTTTCTTCTCCAGTCGCAGGGGGTAAGCGCGGGAGGTGGAAGGCATACGCCAGATGGAGAGGCCGTCGTCGGAGCGTGTCATGGTGCCGAGCTTGGGTATTTCGGCGTCGGTGAGCGACGCTATCACCCCGGCAGCTTTCTCGCCGGTGGTGGCGATGGTGTGGCAGTGCGGCATCTGCGCAAGGAGCTGACGCAGCGGCACCGGCTCTATGATCTCCAGAAACTTGTCGGATGCGTTCCCTTTCAGGCGGCGGATCTTGCGGCCGGTGTCGTTGAGGGCTATGCCTCGGTCCTCCAGCAGCCGCTTGATGGCGTCGAGGTCGAAGTCGCGGGTGCCGGGACGCAGCAGTGCGTTGCGGTCGCCGAAATAGATGAGTCCCATCATGTACCAGAAATCGTTGGTGCGGTTGGGGTAGTAGAAATCCATGCTCCAGCGGTGCTGACCGGGAGGGAATGTGCCCATTATGAGCACCCTTGCGTCGTGGGGGATGAAAGGTGGCCAGGGATGTGTCTCGATGGGGAGGATGTCGGAGGAGAGTTCTGCGTCCATGAGGTTATTTCATCTTTTCGGCAAATGCATCGGCGAGGGCGCTGAGCTGCTGTTCGGTGGCGGGGTTGAGCGACATGGGCATCGCCACGTTGCCGACGACGTCGAGTCCGAGCGCCTGCATACGCTCCTCTATGCGGCCGGCGGCCACTTTGGGTGCCCAGGCGTAGGATCCGAGAGCGGCCACTGTCTTTCCGGTCACGCTTCGTGTCTCAAGGGCGCGGATGAACGCCTCGACGGGAGGGAAGATCTCCATGCTGTAGGTGGGAGAGGCGATGACGAGACCCTTGTAGCGCCAGACGTCGGCGAGGATGAAGCTGAGTTCGGTCTCTCCGGCGTTGAAGATGCGCTCTACCTTGACTCCCCGGTCGGAGAGCATGGTGGCGAATCGCACGGCCATGCGGGCGGTGTTGCCGTACATGGATCCGTAGACAATGACTACGCCGTCTTCGGCCTTCTGGCGGCTCATGGCGTCGTAGAGGCCGACGACCTCGGCGGCATGACGTTCCCAGACCGGGCCGTGTGTGGAGCAGATGCGCTTGACCGTGAGTCCGGCAAGCTTGGCGAGGGCTTTCTGCACGAAGGGAGAGTATTTGCCCACGATGGCGGCGTAGTAGCGGCGCATCTCAGGCTCGTAGTCCTCAAGGGCGCAGTCGGAGTCGAGCGGGCTGCCGTTGAGGGCGCCGAAAGTGCCGAAGGCGTCGCCGGAGAAGAGGGTGGATTCTGCGGCGAGATATGTCATCATGGTCTCGGGCCAGTGAACCATCGGTGTCATGTAGAATGTAAGCACCGCGCCGCCTCCGAGATCGAGAGTGTCGCCCTCCTTGACCTCGATGAAGAGGTCGGGATTGTCGAGGCGGTAGAACCCCTTGATCATGTTGATGGCCGGTTTGTCGGCAACGATGCGCAGCGAGGGATAGCGGCTCACAATCGCAGGGATGGATCCGCTGTGGTCGGGCTCCATATGGTTGACGATGAGATAGCGCGGCTCGACGGCGAGACGCTCGATGTTGTCGATAAGTTCGGGCATCTCGGCCACTGCCACGGTGTCGATGAGCGCGGCGGCGTCGGCACCCTCCACTATATATGAGTTGTAGCTCACGCCTTTGGGGAGGTTCCAGAGGCCTTCGAAGTGTGTGGTGACGCGGTCGTCGACGCCGACATATCTGACGCGGCCGGATATCTGCTTTACATTCATGGCGGTTATGTGTTTCTTAGCAACGGCGAAATTAGTAAATTTCCCGCAGACTTCCAATACTACTCCGTTTCGGGAGCTGCTTCGGGCACGGTGTCGGCGGGAATCGTGTCGGCCGGAAGGGCGTGGCGCACGCGGTTGCGCTTTTCGGCGATGCGGCTGACGGTGGCCCAGAGGCTGTCGTTCTCGGCTTCGGGGATGTGGATGTCGAGGTCGGCGGGGTAGAGGGCGTATATCTTGCGGACGCGGTCGTCAAGGCGCATGATCATGGAGTCGATGTCGGCTGTGTCGGAGACGGCGGCGAGGGAATCTGCATAGAGGCGGTATACGGCGCGCAGATCCTGATAGAGGCGCCGGGCGTCGTTGTCCTGCGTGTCGGTCTCTCCGGTCTCGCCGCAGGAGGGTAGTGCGGTGAGGAGAAGCAGGAGCGCGGGTGTGATGAGTGCAGTCTTCATGACTTGGTGAGTTTGGGTCTGAGGAAATGTCCGGTCACGGAATCGCTGTCGGCGGCCACCTGCTCGGGAGTGCCGCAGACTACAATCTCTCCACCCTTGTCGCCCCCCTCGGGGCCTATGTCGATGATCCAGTCGGCGGATTTGATGACGTCGAGGTTATGCTCGATGATGAGCACCGTGTGGCCTTTGTCGATGAGTCGGCGCAGGGAGCCGAGAAGCGTGGAGATGTCGTGGAAATGGAGACCGGTGGTCGGCTCGTCGAAGATGAAGAGCGTAGGCTCGGGATGCTCCTGCGCGAGGTAGCTGGCGAGCTTCACGCGCTGGTTCTCGCCGCCGGAAAGGGTGGAGCTTGACTGCCCGAGCTTGATATATCCCAGGCCTACATCCCGGAGCGGCCGTAGTCGGCGGACGATGCGGCGGTTGACGGCGGAACTGTCCTCGCCGAAGAATTCGATGGCCTCGCTGACGGTCATGTCGAGTACGTCGGCGATGTTGCGTCCGCGGTATTCCACCTCCAGGACATCCTGCTTGAAGCGCTTGCCGTGGCATTCGTCGCAGACCACGCGGATGTCGGCCATGAACTGCATGGGGATGGTCACATAGCCCTCACCCTTGCACTCCTCGCAGCGTCCTCCGGGGGTGTTGAAGGAGAAGTAGGCGGGGGTGAATCCCATCTGCCTGGATGCCTGCATGGAGGCGTAGAGGGCGCGTATCTCGTCGTATGCCTTGAGGTATGTGGCCGGGTTGGAGCGTGAGGAGGTGCCGATCGAATTCTGGTCCACGAACTCCACGTGGGAGATGGACGAGAGGTCCCCGGAGAGCTTCTTGTGTGCTCCGGGCTTGTCGGAGGCAATGTCGAAATGACGCAGCAGCGCCCTGTAGAGGATGTCGCGCACGAGCGTGGACTTGCCCGATCCGCTGACGCCGGTGACTACAGTCATCACGCCCAAGGGGAAGCGCACGTCGATGTTCTTGAGGTTGTTCTGCATGGCGCCCTTCACCTCTATGAACTTCTTCCACGGCAGTCTTTGCGGAGAGTAGTCGATCTCGCGGCGTCCGGTGAGGTAGTCGATGGTGTAGGACTCGGTGGCTGCGGTGTCCTCCTCCAGAGCCTTCTTCATGTCTCCGGCGAAGACCACGTTGCCGCCGAGGCGTCCTGCATCGCGGCCGATGTCGATGATGTAGTCGGCCTCGCGCATGATTTCTTCGTCGTGTTCCACCACTACCACGGTGTTGCCGAGCGCCTGAAGATTGCGCAGCACGGCGATGAGGCGGTCGGTGTCGCGGGAGTGGAGACCGATGGAGGGTTCGTCGAGGATGTAGAGCGAGCCGACGAGGCTCGATCCGAGTGAGGTGGCGAGGTTGATGCGCTGGCTCTCGCCGCCGCTCAGGGTGTTGGATAGGCGGTCGAGGGTGAGGTAGCCCAGGCCTACGTTGACCATGAAGGCGAGTCGGTTGCGGATCTCGGTGAGGAGGCGCTGCGCGATCTTCTCGTCGGAGGCGTCGAGCGTCAGCGTGGAGAAGAATCCGGCGAGGTCCGCGATCGACATGCGCACAAGCTCGGTGATGCTGCGTCCTCCCACCTTAATATATTCCACGTCGGGACGCAGACGCGATCCCTTGCACGTGGGACACTCCGTCTTGCCACGGTAACGCGCCTTAAGGACACGGTACTGGATCTTATACTGGTTCTCGTCGACCCAGCGGAAGAATCCGTCGATGCCGGGCCAGGGGCCTTTGCCGTGCCAGAGGAAATCGAGCTGCTCCTTCGTCAGCTCGCAGTAGGGGGTGTGTATCGGGAAATTGTAGCGTCCGGCGACCCTGACGAGTTCCTTCTTCATCTCGCCCATCTTTTCGCCGCGGAAGCACTGCACGGCGTCTTCCCAGATGCAGAGGGTCTTGTCGGGCACCACGAGGTTCTCGTCGATGCCGAGCACCTTGCCGAAGCCCTCGCATGTCGGACACGCGCCGTAAGGGTTGTTGAAGTTGAACATCAGGTCTGTGGGTTCGCGGAATTCGATGCCGTCGGCGCTGAAACGCTTCGAGAAACTCATCTCGGATACATCATGTCCTTTCCAGACCTTGATGATGCACTCGTCGTGGCCTTCGAAATATGCTGTCTCGATGGAGTCGGCGAGGCGGCTCATCTCGTCGCGGTCGGCGCTCACGGAGAGGCGGTCGATAAGCAGACGGTAGCCGTCGGCTTTTTCGGGTGTCTTACTTTCGAGAAGGTCCGTGATGTCGATGAATTCGCCGTCGTGCTCCATGCGGGAGTATCCCTCCTTGATAAAGATGTCGAGCTGCTGGGCGAAGGTGCGTCCCTCGGGCAGACGGACGGGAGCGAGCACGGCGATGCGGGTGTCGGCGGGCATGGCGGCGATGGAGTCGACGATGTTGTCGACCGACTCCTTGCGCACCTCCCTGCCGCTCACGGGGGAGATCGTCTTGCCCACGCGGGCATAGAGCATACGGAGATAGTCGTAGATCTCGGTGGCCGTGCCGACAGTGCTTCGGGGATTGCGTGTGTTGACCTTCTGCTCGATGGCGATGGCCGGGGGAAGTCCCTTGATGTAGTCGCACTCCGGCTTCTGCATCCTGCCCAGGAACTGGCGGGCATAGGCCGAGAGACTTTCCACGTAGCGGCGCTGACCCTCGGCATAGAGCGTGTCGAAAGCGAGCGACGACTTGCCGGAGCCGCTGACTCCGGTGATTACTATGAATTTGTTGCGAGGCACCTCGACGTCGATGTTCTTGAGATTGTTGACGCGGGCGCCTTTCACTTGTATGTTGTTCTTGTCAGGCATATCTATATATAAACTCTGTTTCGGCACAAAAATTGTGTCGGTGTCTGCGGCGGAATCAGCCATCACACTTTTTTATCGCAACCTCTAAACAAATGGCTCCCCTCGAATGTTAAATTATTGAAACAATCAGAAAACAACAACATTAAAACAATATAGATTATGAAACCTATTCATGTGATCATGGCAGTCGTAGGCGGCGCTATCGCCGGAGCTACCGTAGGCCTTCTCCTCGCTCCCAAGAAGGGTAGCGAAACCCGCGAGGATATCGCAAAGTGCGTGCGCAAGAAAGCATGCTGCCTCAAGAAGAAAAACAAGCTGGAACAGCTCGCATCCGACATTGAGGAAGAAATCGACGACAAACTATAATAACAAGCATCTGACAAGATTATGAAAACAGGACTTTTATATGCTTTTCTCGGCGGCGCACTCGTAGGAGCTGCCGCAGCTATCCTTTTCGCTCCCGCCGACGGCAACGAGACCCGCAAGAAACTGAAAAGCCTTCTCAAGAAGAAGGGCGTGAAGATCAGCGACGAGGAGGTTGACGACCTCGTGGCCGAGCTTGCCGGAATTACAGAGAAATAAAAATGTGATGCCAATGTCGCAACCTCGGCGTCTGCATTGATGGCCGGGGTTGCCGACATTCCTGCCGCTCCCGCGCAGAGGCGAGCCACCTCTTATCAAACACACTCTCAACTACTATAACTATATGCTGAACGAATTAATCAATAACATCCTCAGGCTCAAGGACGACTTCATGAACTACGTGAAGGTCGAGACCGACTATGTCAAGCTCACCGTTGCGGAGAAGGTCGTCAAGATAGCTACAATCATCGTGCTCGGCGCCCTCTGCGTCGTGACCATGTGGTTCATCGCATTGCTGATGTCGTTTGCGCTGGCTCAGTTCCTCTCCCTCTTCCTGCCTGCATGGGCAGCATACCTCTGCACCGCCGGAGCGTTCCTGCTCTTCCTGCTGTTTGTCTATCTGCTGCGCCGTCCGCTCATCATGAATCCGTTGTCGAAGGCGATCACTCAGGCGCTCTTCAAGAAGAAGGATGCCGATGATCCCGACCTTTCGGAGTAATATAGATTCTTCACCACTCAATTATCCCCATACAGCTATGAAAAAGAAGAAAAAAACAAACAGCTATCTTGAGATTCCCGAGGATTTCAACGGCTTCGGCTACAAAGAGGTGAAGATTCGCCGCGCTATGCTTCAGCTCAAACGCGACGCCCTGAAAGACAGTATGAAGCATTCTGTCGACGAGCTGAAACGTTCGACGAGCAGCGGCACGATGGGCAAGATATTCTCCTTCGGCTCCAAAGGTGCTTCCGCAGTCTCCTCCGGCAAAGTCGGTGCAGCACTCAAAGTCGCGTCCGTAGGTCTGGAGGCCTTCAAGTTCATTAAGAAATTCAAGGAGAAACGCCGTTCTAAAAACTAAGAGGTTGTTTAAAAATCAACGTTAAATTTGGGGCGTCTGATTTTTAGGCAAAAACCTTTTAAGTCGCAGGAGCATAGCGGGCTATGTGACTAAGACGCGAAAGGTTTTTGGCAAAAAGCAGACGAGGCAAGGCTAACATTTAGAGGTTGTTTAATAATCATTGTTAATGACAGGGTGGTGTATTTTATGATTAA
>CABUIO010000025.1 GCA_902491625.1 uncultured Porphyromonadaceae bacterium
GATTTTTGCCATGCAGGTTCAGGAGCATAGCGGGCTATGTGACTGAACCAAAGGGCAAAAAGCATCAAAGGATGCGATGCATTACATCATATATGTGGCTTGTTAACGGGGTGATATGTAAATTTGTTTGACATGTTTATTATCTCTTGCCCCGATCCGGTGTCTTTTCGGTAAATTTCGCCAAGTCTCATCGGTCACGATGCCCGCATCGCTCCCTCTTCAACTTGCGGAATTTCCTCGAAAATCCACCGCCCCTGCGTTAACATTATTTGTGGGATGGGGTCTTAGATTAAAGTCTCCGGGAGATACGTCGGTGACATATCTTCCGGAGACGCGATAAATCATTAGAGAGGTATGTTGCCGTGCTTTTTGGGAGGATTGGTATCCTTCTTGGTAGCAAGCATCTGGAGGGCACGGATGACACGGAAACGTGTGTTACGCGGCTCGATCACATCGTCGATGTAGCCATACTTGGCAGCCTGATAGGGATTGGCGAAGAGCTTGTTGTATTCGTCTTCCTTCTCCTTGATGAACGCCTTGGGATCGGGAGCTTCCTTGGCAGCCTTGGCGTAGAGGACGCCTGCGGCACCTGCGGCACCCATGACGGCGATCTCGGCTGAAGGCCATGCGTAGTTCATGTCGCCGCGAAGCTGCTTGCAGCTCATCACGATGTGGCTGCCGCCGTAGCTCTTGCGGAGGGTGACAGTGACTTTGGGCACTGTGGCCTCGCCGTAAGCGTAGAGAAGCTTGGCGCCGTGGAGGATGACACCGTTGTATTCCTGACCTGTTCCGGGAAGGAATCCGGGGACGTCGACGAGTGTGACGATAGGAATGTTGAAGGCATCGCAGAAACGCACGAAGCGAGCGCCCTTACGCGATGCGTTGGAGTCAAGCACACCGGCAAGCACTTTGGGCTGGTTTGCGACAATGCCGACAGACTGGCCGTTCATGCGGGCGAAACCGATGATGATGTTCTTGGCAAAGTCTTTCTGCACCTCAAGGAATTCGCCGTTGTCGACGATGGCGCCGATGACTTTGTACATGTCGTAAGCCTTGTTGGGGCTTTCGGGGATGATCTCGTTGAGGGAATCCTCAAGACGGTCGATGGGATCGTCGCAGGATGCGAGGGGTGTCTCCTCGAGGTTGTTCTGCGGGATGTAGCTGATGAGTTTGCGGATAAGGGCAAGAGCCTCTTCACCGTTCTCAGCTGCGAAGTGTGTCACGCCGCTCTTGCGGGAGTGAACGGAAGCGCCGCCAAGCTGCTCCTGAGTAACGTCCTCGCCTGTGACTGTTTTCACTACGGAGGGACCTGTGAGGAACATGTAGCTGATACCCTTGGCCATGATGGTGAAGTCGGTCAGCGCGGGGCTGTAGACGGCACCGCCGGCGCAGGGGCCGAGGATAGCGGAAATCTGGGGCACAACGCCGGAAGCGAGGATGTTGCGCTTGAAGATCTCGGCATAGCCAGCGAGGGCGTTGATACCTTCCTGGATACGTGCGCCACCCGAGTCGTTAAGGCCGATGACGGGAGCGCCCATCTTCATGGCGAGATCCATCACCTTGCAGATCTTCTGTGCCATTGTCTCGGACAGGGAGCCGCCGAACACTGTGAAGTCCTGTGCGAATACATAGACGAGGCGTCCTTCGATTGTACCGAAACCGGTGACAACGCCGTCGCCGAGGATGTGCTTCTTATCCTGGCCGAAGTTGGTGCAACGGTGTGTGACGAACATGTCAAGCTCCTCAAACGAGCCTTCGTCGAGCAGCTGTGCGATGCGCTCGCGAGCCGTGTATTTACCTTTGGCGTGCTGTTTCTCGATGGCCTTCTCGCCGCCACCGATACGAGCTTCCTGACGCTTGTCAATAAGCTCCTGAATCTTCTGGGTCTGTATGTTCATATATAGTATATCTTACTTTTACGCAGTTGTTCTGATTTTATTTGTTGGGATCCTCGCAAAGCTCTGTGAGCACGGCCTGAGTGCTCTTGGGGTGGAGGAACGCGATCTGGAGACCGTCGGCGCCTTTTCGGGGAGCCTTGTCGATCAGCTTCACGCCCTTGGCCTCAACCTCGGCGAGAGCGTTGGCAACGCCGTCCTCGACAGCGAACGCGAGATGGTGCATACCGCCGCGGCCACCGTTCTTCTCGATGAATTTTGCGATTGTGCTTTCAGGGCATGTGGGTTCCAGAAGTTCGATCTTGACATCGCCTACTTTGAAGAAAGCTGTTGTCACTTTCTGGTCTTCTACGACCTCTTTCTTGTAGCACTTGAAGCCGAGAACGTCTTCGTAGTATTTGATAGCTTCTTCAAGATTGGGCACTGCGATGCCGATGTGTTCGATGTGGGAAATTTCCATGTTTTTGAAATATGTAAGGTTAATTGGTTTTTAATGGGTTGATAATCAATAGATAGAATATCGCACGAATGCAGCATAGCCTCTTCGTCCGTAATTCGTTGCAAATATAGCAAAAATAATGTAATGGGGAGAGGCAGCGCCCCAATAATTTTATGTTTTTTTAATCTCCTCTCCGAGCGCAATCCGAGCGCAACTCATACCTTATTCTCATTCTCCGGGCAAGCGGCGGATGATTTTGCCTGAAGAAGTAAGACTGAGTTTTGATTGAAAAATTATGTCGCGCGGAATCTGATGATGGCCGAGTCCGAGTTTATGCAAGTCCGGGAGCGGACAAGGCTCTCCTTCGACAACGAGAATAAGCTCCTGTCCCCAGCGCTCGGATGGGCGTGAGGTGATGAAATAGCGCCTGCCGTCAGGCATCGCGGGAGCTATCAATGCCTCTATCTGTTCGGGAAATACCTTGAGTCCGCCGGTTATGATGACGTTGTCCTTGCGTCCGAGAATCCGGAAATGCCGTGAATCGGTAAGTTCGGCTACGTCATTGGTGCTGAAAATTCCGTCCTCTCCAAGGTCTATTACGAGACATTCATCCTCGTTGAGCGTTACGCTGATTCCGGGAAGTGTCTCGAAGGGAAGCGAGTTGTCTGCCGTGATGCGACGTAGGGCGATGTGCGAGGCTGTTTCGGTCATGCCGTATGATTCCCATGGAGTCCAGTCGCCCGAAAGAGCGAGACGGCGCATGGAGTCGTTGAGGGGCGCACCTCCGAGCAGGAGATGCCTTACACGTGGTGCCATAGGTCTCCGCATACTCTCGCAGAATCCGGGAAGCTGTGCCCCAACAAGCGAAAGCAGCTGTATCGGCGTCGGGTCGGTGTCAGTTGCCAATGGCGTCTGCGATGGCTGTTCGGCGGTCAGTCGGCATCCTGCCAGCAAGGCGCGCACAATGAGCATCTTGCCGGCAATGTAATCAGGCGAGAGAGCGAGGTGTAGGCGCGATTGCGGCGTAATTCCGAAGTGTTTTATAGATCGAATCGCCGAGCGGGCAACCATCTCTTTGGGAAGGTGTATCTGCTTCGGCTTACCTGTGGATCCGGAGGTGTGCGCCTCGATAAAGTCAGTCGTTTCATCGTTCCATTCTTCAATGAAACACTTCGCTTCCGGCGTGAGGGAATGGTTTAGCTCATCCATGGCAGATTCTCCAGCATACTGCGGTCGAGTGGAAGAGAGGAAGGATCGAAAGAGAGGTTTTCACCTTCGAGTCGCAGTGGCGAAGGGAAGTTGTTGGTGAAAAGATGGCCTGTGCCGAGTCCCTGAGGCATGTCGACGCCGAGTGTGGCTACCCACTGTGCAAGCGCCGATAGTCCGATGTTGGATTCCAGGGCGGAAGTGACCCACCAGCCGATGCCGCGTTCCTCAGCGATATTGATCCATTCCGACGCGCCCGAGAATCCTCCGCAAAGCGCGGGCTTAAGAATGATGTAGTGCGGACGTATGACGTCAAGCAGTTCCTTCTTTGCCTCGGTGGATGTGACACCGATAAGTTCCTCGTCGAGGGCGATCGGGAGAGGTGATATGCTGCAAAGGAATGCCATAAGTTCCGGAGTCCCGGCCTTTATCGGCTGTTCGATGGAGTGGATGTCATATTTGGCAAGCTCGTTGAGTGCGGGTATGGCATGTTCCATGTCGAATCCGCCGTTGGCATCGACCCTGATCTGAAGTTCATCGGCATAGAAACGTTCGCGGATGCCTTTTATCATCCGCAGTTCGTCGGGAAAGGCTATTGCGCCGATCTTAAGTTTGAGACAATGGAAACCGAGCTGCAGTTTTTCCTCTATGCGCCGCAGCATCTCGTCGAGACGTCCCATCCATATGAGTCCGTTGATGGTGATACTGCCGTTGCCTTGCGTGAACTCCGAAGGGTAGTAGATACCTTTGCCGCCGTTGCTGAAATCGAGGATGGCCTGTTCAAGTCCGAACTGGAGCGAGGGATACTGCGAAAGGTCGGTCTGTCGTCCGAGTGCCACATTGGCAAGAGTCTCCATGAGCTTGTATTCGTAGCGCTGCGGATCCTCCATGCTCAGTCCCGGGAAGATGGCAGCCTCACCGATGCCGAAGACTCCGGGATCGGATTCGTCCCAGAGCTTCAGCAGATAAGTGAGCTTGTCGTGCATCACTCCGCGCGAAGTGCCTCCCGGCTCGCGGAAATGAAGAGTGTAAGGTATATATGCGAGGCGCATCTGTTTTTAGGGAAATTTCGGGAAACGGCTGAAGTCGGGATCGCGCTTCTCAAGGAAAGCGTTCTTACCCTCCTGAGCCTCGTCCATAAGGTAATATAGGAGTGTGGCGTCACCGGCAAATTCCATCATGCCTGCCTGACCGTCGAGTTCGGCGTTGAGGGCACGTTTAATCATTCGGATGGCCAGCGGCGAGCGTTTCAGGATAGTGCGGCACCATTCTACAGTCGTCTCTTCGAGTTTGTCGAGAGGCACAACGGCGTTGACCATTCCCATTTCGAGAGCTTCCTGCGCCGTGTACTGCCGGCAAAGGAACCATATTTCGCGGGCTTTTTTCTGGCCTACGCAACGTGCGAGGTAGCTTGAACCGAATCCGGCGTCAAAGCTGCCGACCTTGGGGCCTGTCTGTCCGAATCGTGCATTTTCAGAGGCAATGCTGAGGTCGCATACCACATTGAGGACATTTCCGCCACCGATGGAATAGCCGTTGACCATGGCGATAACAGGCTTTGGAATCGAACGAATGGCGTGGTGGAGTTCGAGCACGTTGAGACGCGGTGTGCCGGAACCGTCGATATATCCTCCGCGCCCTTTCACGTTCTGGTCGCCGCCGGAACAGAACGCCTTGTCGCCGGCTCCGGTGAGGATAATGACGCCGATGTCCTCGCGTTCGCGGCAGATGCGCATGGCGTCAAGCATCTCCTCGTTGGTCTGAGGGCGGAATGCGTTGTATACCTGCGGACGGTTGATGGTGATTTTCGCTATCCCTTCGGCATAGTCGAAAAGAATGTCTGTGTAGTCTTTTATTTTAGTCCACTTCATGATATATCTTGTTTATTGGATTTCGGAATGATATTGTTTGAAAACCTCCGCCGATCTTTCCGGATCGACCTTTACTTCAAGTATTGAGGGTGCTTCGTCATTGGAAAGGAATGTATTCAAGCATTCGTCGAGACTTTCTTTCGAATCAGCTGAATAATAGTGGAATCCGTATGCTTCTGCAAGCTCTCTCAGCGGAAGCTTGGGCGCAGCACAGAAGTATTGTTCGCGCTGCGGAAGACTTGACGTCTTGTCGATTACGCGGAAAATTCCTCCTCCGGCATTGGAAAGCACGACCATCTTGAAATTGCGTGGAATCTGATGCAGGGAGAGGGCGCCGATATCGTAGCTGCAGCTCATGTCTCCGGTAATCAGTATCGTTGAGCCTTTATAACATAGGGCTGCACCTACGGCAGTCGATGTAGCACCCTCGATGCCGGAGACGCCACGGTTACACCAGATGCCGTGAATGTTTTTCAGCGGATGCAGTAACGCATATCTGATGGCTGTGCCGTTGGAGAGATGCAGGTTGAAATTATCCGGCATAGCTCCGAGGATCGTGGCCACGGCTTTAAGTTCCGACCACGGAACATCCGATATAAAGTCTCCGTAATGTTTCCTTGCTTTGTCGGAAGCCTGATGCCACTCATGGCAGAATGAGTCGTCAATAAAAGTTTTTTTGCGGTTTCTTGCCAATAGTGACGTGAAAGTCGGGAAGAATTTTCCCGGCGTCGACTCGATTGCCAATGACAGCTTGTGGAAAGTGTCCTGAAGCATGTCGCAGTATGATGCCACATGCCACTGTTCGCAGTCGCCGAGCGATCTGAGATAGTTTTTCAGGTGTGCACTCACAAGCGCACCTCCGCAGACAATCACAAGATCCGGCGAAGCTGCCCTCTTGTCAAGCCCTCCGAGTGTCGCGTCAATGTTGGAAATGATTCCATCGGTGTGGAGATTGGCGAGCGATTCGGCAACGACTACAACTCCCGGAACGGCGGCAAGACGTCCGATGGCTTTGTTTAGCCTATTGTCCGGCGACATGATGCCGCACACCACGAGTATCTTTTTACCCTCACATTCTCCGGCAAGTCGTTTGATTTCCTGAGTGGAGATTGAGGAATCGCTGTTAAGGACGCACGGCATCTTAATCTCGCCGACTGCCGGATACGACGGACCCAAAGGCACGTCAAAAGGCATATTGATATGTACCGGACCTTCGGGAGCGCGCATCGAATCTGCCACTGCGTCCGTACACAAACGCACTGCGTAATGCAACATTTCTCGGTCAGCACACCCAATGTCAGGGATGGTAACTGTTTTCTTTACTATGGCAGACAACGCGCCATCCTGGCGTATTGTCTGGCTGTCGGACTGATCGATCCATTGCTGCGGACGGTCAGCGGAAATCGCAATGAGTGGAATGTGCCGGTAATATGCCTCGGCAAGTGCGGGAGCGTAGTTTAGCATCGCGCTGCCGGATGTGCAGACCAATGCGACAGGACGACGGCTGCAAGAGGCGATTCCCAATCCGACGAATGCTGCCGTGCGTTCATCAACGATAGAATGACAGCGCAATATTTCGGAAGCGTCGCACGCAAGAATCAGCGGCGTGTCGCGTGTTCCCGGAGAGATGACCACATCACGCACGCCGTAGGTTTCGAGCACCTTGACGATGATCTGAGCAGAAGGGTTCGGATATATGTTCTCTGCGTCCATGTCAGTTCTCGGTGGTGTGATCGGCAAGGTTCTGTCCCGGAGCCGGATGATAGCCGAGCAGGAAGGCTTCGGTTGACATTCGCTTTTTCCCCTGAAGCTGAACCTCGTCAAGTGTGAGCACTGCGTCGGCACACTTGACGTATATCTTTTTCTTGTCAAAGGCAATTTCGCCGGGCTTGGCGTTATCGAGTTCGGGACACTCCGCCGGATGCGATGAGAAGACCTTCAGGCTTGCCACCGTACCTTTGTTGTCTGCTATCTGCGTGCGGGCGGCAGGATAAGGAGAAAGTCCGCGGATTTGGTTGCGTACTTTCTCGGCAGTCTGTGTCCAGTCGATCACACAATCTTCCGCAAAAATCTTCGGCGCCGGGACAAATTCGCCATCAGGCTGCGGACTCGTCCTGATATTGCCGTCGGAAGCGACAATCATGTCCAGGGTTTCGGCGACCATGTCGGCACCAAGGTGCATGAGTCGATCGTGAACGCTTCCCGCATTTTCGTCGGGTGCTAAGTCAATGGATTTCTGTGCTATTATGTCGCCAGTGTCAATGTCGTGTTTCAGGAAGAACGTAGTTACACCTGTGGTCTTCTCGCCGTTCATAACCGCTCGGTTGATCGGAGCTGCGCCTCGATAGCGCGGCAGGAGTGAGGCATGGAGATTGAAGGTGCCCAGACGAGGCATCGACCACACCGCTTCCGGAAGCATCCGGAATGCGATAACCACAAAAAGATCGGCATCGTATGACTTTAGCCGGGCTATAAACTCAGGATCCTTGAGATTCCGGGGCTGAAGGACATCGAGACCTTTTGTAAGCGCATACTTCTTCACATCGCTTTGCAGAAGCTTATGGCCTCGTCCTGCAGTCTTGTCGGGCATTGTGACAACGGCGCGGACATCGTAGCCCTGAGATATGATTCTGTCGAGGCTCTCGACGGCAAACTCGGGTGTGCCGAGGAATATTATCTTGAGGTCTTTCTTTTCCATATAATTTTTTCGTCAGTCGTCGACGTAGTGTTTGAGCACACGCCGGTAGGAATTGAATATCTTGGATTTGGAGACGAAACCGATATATTTGCCATTGTCCGTGACAGGCAGATTCCATGCGTTGGTGTCGTCAAATTTCTTCATCACCGAGTCCATGGTGTCGTGGATGTCGATCTTGGCCGGAGGCATTGACATGAACTTCTGAACATGCATCTTATGGTAGAGATCCGAGCGGAACATGATGTTGCGTATGTCGTCGAGAAGTACGATTCCCTTCAGATAGCCGTCATGGTCGGTGACAGGGAAGAGGTTGCGGTTGGAGGTGGCTATGATATCCACCATCTCTTTCAGACTCATTTCCGGATGCACGACCTTGAAATCGCGCTCGATGACGTTGTCGAGTTTGAGCAACGTGAGCACGGCCTTGTCTTTCTGGTGCGTGAGCAGTTCTCCGCGCCGTGCCAGACGCATGGTGTAGATACTGTATGGCTCGAAGATACGGATCGTGCCGTAAGACAGCACTGAGACGATCAGCAACGGCAGGAAGAGGTCGTAGCCGCCGGTCATCTCTGCTGTGAGGAAGATTGCCATGAGCGGCGCATGCATGACTCCTGCCATGACTCCTGCCATTCCCATAAGGGCAAAATTCTTGTTGGATATGTCGATGCCGATGTCGAGATTGTTGAGTACGAATGCGAACAGGAATCCTGCCATGGCGCCGACATAGAGCGACGGCGCGAATGTTCCTCCGACACCTCCGGCTCCGTTGGTCGCCGAGGTAGCGAATGCCTTCATCAGTACGATCATGGCTATGTAGACGGAGATGAACCACACCGAGTCGCGGTCAACGTAAAAGAATGTTCCAGCTACAATCGATGAGGTGTCGCCGTCGAGCATCTGGTTTATCGAGCTGTAACCCTCGCCGTAAAGCGGCGGAAAAAGGAAGATCAGGGCAGCAAGAATCGAGCCGCCGACTACAATTTTGCGTCCGGTGGAGTGAAGTTTGCGGAAGACGGACTCCATAAGGTTCATCACCTTGGTGAAGTATAGCGACACGAATCCGCAGAACACACCTAAGAGGATTGTGTAAGGAATCTTGCTCGTTGCCCAGGGTTCGCTCTGGGTGAAAAAGAACTCGGCACTGTATCCTTCGGCTATGTAGGCCACTGTTGCTCCGGAGATCGAGGCGATGAGAAGCGGCATGACGGTGAATCCGGTGAGGTCGATCATCAGGACTTCAAGCGTGAAAAGCATTCCGGCGATGGGAGCGCGGAAAATGCCGGCTATACCTGCCGCCGCACCGCAGCCGACGAGGAGCATGAGGATGCGCGGCGAGAGCCTGAAAGCCTGCCCGATGTTGGAGCCTATGGCCGCGCCGGTACAGACTATGGGTCCCTCGGCTCCGACCGATCCGCCGAATCCGATGGTGACGGATGAAGCCATCATGGAGGTGTACATGTTGTGGCGTTTCAGTCGCGATTTGCGCTGTGAAATTGCGAAGAGCACTCGGGTGACGCCATGCGATATATTGTCGCGCACGAGATATTTCACGTAGAATGTCACGATGAGTATGCCGATAACCGGATACACGAGATAAATCCAGTTGGCGGAAGTCGTGATCACGTGCGACTGCACGGCCAGCGAGATAATGTGTATCAGCCATTTCAGGAGCAGTGCCGCCAAGCCACAGATGATGCCTACGATGAGCGCGAGGATGATCAGGAAAGTCTTTTCGCTGATATGGGCTTCGCGCCATGCCACCACCTTGAGCCAAAGCTTGTGCCAGTTACCGTTATGTTCGCTGTATGCCATTATTTGCCTCTGCCTTTTATCACTGTTTTGACTGTATAGATCAATATCTTGATGTCTACGGCTATAGATATGTTCGCCAGATAGACGAGATCGTAGCGCAGACGTTCGATCATCTGTTCAACGGACGACGCGTAGCCGTATTTCACCATGCCCCACGAGGTTATGCCCGGTCGGACCTGATGCACGAGTGTGTACTGCGGTGCGACGGCCATTATCTGCTCGATGAAATGTCGTCGTTCGGGACGCGGACCCACAAGCGACATGTCGCCGGTGAGAACGTTCCAGAATTGCGGAAGCTCGTCGAGCCTGTATTTGCGGAGATAGCGTCCGAGTCGCGTGATGCGGCTGTCGTTTTCTGACGAAAGGCGTGGGCCGTCTTTTTCCGCCTCTGAGACCATTGTGCGAAATTTCAGTATGTTGAACGGTCGGCCGTGATAACCGATACGTTCCTGACGGAACAGAGCGCTCCCTTTTGAATCAAGTTTTACCGCGATGCCGATGGCTGCCATAGGAATCGCGAGAAGACACAATGCTGCCGAGGATGCCACGATGTCGATGAGCCGCTTGACGTTGCGGGTGCTCTCGGTGACATTTGCAGATGTCAGGTCGATGTAAGGTTCTTCGTAAATGCTTTGCAGTTTGATTGAGGCAGTGAGCGATGGGAGAGCTTCGGCCTGAATCTTGAGCGGAAGCTGAAGGCGGAACAACGGCCCAAGTAGTTCAGAGACATATTTCTCATCCCCTTTGCCGGGAGCGACGATCACTTCCTCGACATTTTGTTCCTTGCAGAACCTCTCGGCATCCTCTATCGTGCAGGCGCCTTCGGATGCCTTTTCGCCTGGCAGGGCAATGAATCCCGTGAACCGATAGCCGTTGTATTGGCAGTTCTGTCGAAGTCCTTCGGCTGTTTCCCTCCCGGAGGGATTATTGCCGGCCACTGCGATATTGAAACGCAGTTTGCCCTTGCGGATGCGCCGGATGGTGCTGTAAGTGACAAGCGAACGTCCGAGAAATCCGAGAAGGGAAAGCGAGGCGAAGAGGTAGAATAGAAGCTCATAGCTCGTCATGCGTATCGAGGTACGGCTGTTGACAAGCAGAGCGAAATAGATCAGCAGAGTATTGAAAATGCTTGCACCCAAGGTGCTGAACATAGTCTGTATCTGTGATTTATGGAAAGGACGGTTGTAAAATCCCGAAAGGGTATAGACGCCTAACACTATAAAGGGAAGTACGATTTGCTCGGCCAGAAGTATGTCGCTCAGAAGGAAGTGACGCAGCGTGGGAAAGCCGACTGTTTCGGGTCGCAACACATAATAGCGTGCGATGTCGAAGACGAGCACGGCTATATTGGCCGTGACGAAATCAGCAGCCACATATCTTGATCGCTGACAGAAGACTTTGTTCACCCTCTTAAAATCTTGAATTGACCGTCCGAAGAAATCTTGATTACTGACGAAGGTCTGGCAGGCGTAGTGTCGCCCCGTCTCCATTCCGCTATATAATCGACATTGTCGGCAACCTCCGGAGAAATCTCACGGAACAGTGACGGAGAAGGTTCGCCGCTGATATTGGCGGAGGTTGAGACGATCGGTCGTCCGAACGCTCTGCACAGATCGCGTGAGAAATCGTCGCGTGTCACTCTCATGCCGATGGATCCGTCGGCTGCCACGAGGTTTGGAGCCAGATTGACGGCACCGTCGAGCACGAGTGTGCATGGGCGTTCCGAGAGTTCGGACAGCTGTAGCGCTACCTCCGGCACCGATTCGCAATAGCGTGTAAGCATCTTCTCGGAGTCCACGAGCACAAGCATCGATTTGGTCTCGTTGCGTTTCTTGAGCCTGTAGATTGCGGCTACGGCTTCGGAATTGGTGGCGTCGCATCCTATTCCCCAGATTGTGTCAGTGGGATAAAGGATTATGCCTCCACGACGCAACACATCAAGCGCCTTGTCTATATCTTCTTTATAATCGGACATCATTTCTGTTTTGCAAAGCCAAAATTACAAAAAAAGGATCAAAGAGCCAAATGCCTTTATCGCTCTTGATTTGTGTCGATCTTTTCGAGCGACGCGAGCCAGAGACGCGAGGTGGCGTCGGAAGGCATGCGCCAGTCACCTCTTGGCGAGAGACAGACACTGCCGACTTTGGGCCCGTCAGGCAGACATGACCGCTTGAACTGTTGCGAGAAGAAACGCCTGTAAAACACTTTTATCCAGTGTGCTATTGTCTCTCGATCATATTCTCCTTCAAATGCTATGACGGCAAGGTCGAAGATCTTGTCCGGGGCAAATCCATAACGCAGCATATTGTAGAGGAAGAAATCGTGGAGAGGATAAGGCCCGACAAGATCTTCTGTTTTCTGCTTTATGTTGCCTTGGTCGTCGCACGGAGTAAGCTCAGGACTTATCGGAGTGTCGATGATGTCGAGAAGCGCGTCGCGCAGAACCTTGTCAGATGTCTTGCTCGCTCTGTGTGCCACGAGATAACGTACCAATGTCTTGGGAATCGAGGCGTTGACGCCATACATCGAGATGTGGTCGCCGTTGTATGTCGCCCATCCGAGAGCTAACTCCGAAAGGTCGCCCGTACCGATCACCATTCCTCCGGTCTGGTTGGCTATGTCCATCAGTATCTGCGTGCGTTCGCGTGCCTGCGAATTTTCATATGTGACGTCGTGTATCTTCTCGTCGTGGCCGATGTCGATGAAATGCTGCCTTACGGCTTTGACTATCGGAATCTCGCGTGTAGTGATTCCGAGCTGCTTCATTATGGTGTCGGCATTGGTGTGTGTGCGCTGCGTTGTGCCGAATCCGGGCATTGTGACACCTATGATACCTTTGTGGTCAAGCCCGAGTCGGTCAAACGCCTCGACCGTCACGAGGAGTGCGAGAGTCGAGTCGAGGCCGCCGGAAATTCCGATGACAGCCGCGCAGCATCCTGTGGCTTTGAGGCGACGCATCAGGCCTTCAGACTGTATTGCCATTATCTCGGCGCATCGGCTGTCTCTTGCCGTCGTATCGGACGGAACGAAAGGATAGGGATCAACGTACCTCATAAAGTCAGCCGGATCGCTACCTGCTTCGGAACGACTTTGCACGGATGCCGAATCCACTATGCGAAAATCTTCTTTCAGGTTGATTTCGGCGGCATCTGCAAACGATGCTCCGGCCGTGCGGTCGTGGGCAAGAATCTGCAGATCTATGTCGCACATCTCGCACAGTGGAGAAGTAGTGAAGCGAGGCGAGGAAGCCATGAGCCTGCCGTTTTCCGCTATTATGGCGTTACCGCTGTAGACCACGTCCTGGGTCGATTCGCCGAATCCTGCGGAAGCATAGACATAGCCGCAACGCGTTCGGGCCGACTGCTGAACAATGAGATTCACCAGATAGTCGTGCTTGCCTATCACTTCGTCGGAGGCCGACAGGTTCGCCACGATCATTGCGCCTGCAAGTGCAGCTTTGCAGCTTGGCGGCACGACTGTCCAAAGATCCTCGCAGATCTCTGCGCCGATTAGAGAGCCTTTATGTTTTATAAGCATGTCGGCGCCTATCGGTATGTCGCTGTCCTTCAGTCGGATGGTGTCGCCGGAAGGAAGCGTGCGTGCTGATGCGAACCATCTTTTTTCGTAAAACTCCTGATAGCTCGGCAGATATGTCTTAGGTACAATGGCAAGAATCTGTCCGTCCGCGATTGCGACAGCGCAGTTATATAATGCCTGACGGTGCCGAATCGGAGCGCCGACCCAGACGAGAAGTCCGTTCATGGAACCGCTTGCCTCTGCTATATTTTCAAGAGCCTT
Source organism: uncultured Porphyromonadaceae bacterium (assembly GCA_902491625.1). GTDB lineage: Bacteria > Bacteroidota > Bacteroidia > Bacteroidales > Muribaculaceae > Lepagella. The sequence goes on from CABUIO010000025.1 coordinate 13,720, forward strand.
GAGCGATGCGTCTATAAGGATCTGCAGCTGGAAAAGGTCGCCGCAGGTGTAGCCGCTGACACACAATTCCGGTAAGACAAGCATATCGGCTTTCTTGTCGAAAGCGCCCTGCATCGTATCTATGATGATTTCGGTATTTCTTTCAACGTCTGCAACTTGCGTGAGGGGAGAGGCGGCGCAGACTCTCATATATCCTTTATCTGACATGTCTATCTTCAATCAATTCTTTAACTTTTGGCAAAGGTAGTTAAACAATTTGAAAAGGCAGTTGTTCTAATATTAAAAATGTTAAAATTAAAAGTGTACAACTAAGTGTAATAGTATTATGAAAAAGTATCTAAAACGCGCATTGACAGTAGTGATCGCATCAGTGGCCTTATTGAGTGTGTCATCGGCTGCTTCCGCACAGACGGGAGAAAAGACAATAGGTATCTCCGGAGGTTTCGCCACACACAACAGCGGAGGATTTACGGAAGTTTACATGCACTATACTATCGTGCCACACGTACGTCTGGCTCCGGATCTTGGCTATGTGTTCCGTAACGAAGGAAAATCTGCCTTTGTATTCGATGTCGATGTCCATTTTCCTTTCCGCATCGCACGCGGTTTCGACATCTATCCTCTCGCCGGTTTCGCCTTCAACAACTGGTCTTATCAGGGAGGCGGTCATGCCACACGTTGCGGAATGAATATCGGTGGTGGTTTCGATGTGTATCTCACAAAGCAGCTTAAACTGACTCTTCAGGGCAAATATTCCATGATGAACGATACGGACGGCGGATTCATCGGCATGGGTATCGGTTACAACTTCTGACAGAAAGCAGGAATATCAGATATAATGCGGGTCACATCCTTTTCTCGATGTGACCCGCATTCGTTAATTACGATCTTGCATGAGTTTATTTGTAAATCTGGGGAAAATCACGTTAATTTGCGGTGTCTAAAAAATGACCTTGAATTTATCCGGATATGAAATCAGAAAATAGAATCAAGATAAGGAAATGGGCTACTCGATCCTTATATTCTGTACTTATAATGATGGCTTTGACAGGCGTAGCGGTCGCGACCTATTTTCTGATCAATGACTGGATTCCGGCATGGAAGTCAAAATCCATAAGAAATGAACTCCTGAATAAAGTGGCTTCGTCATCGGGACAAAAACAAATCGACTTGATCAACGATATTCTTATTGAACACAACATCGGAAGTACCGGAAGAAAGAATTATAATGAGTATCTGTTTCAGGAATTAACGGATAGTCTGATTCCCGCCGTTGAAAAATTGGCAATTCAAGGCAATGCCGACGCTGAATTCAGACTTGGCTGCTATTTTGATGGCGCCGAATTTTCGACTTTGAGATTTGAGCGTCGCTATTCCACACATTTTGATCCTGAGCGAGCTGCCTATTGGTATAAGGAAGCTGCAGATCAAGGTCATGCCACGGCACAAGCCAATCTTTCGGATTGCTATGTTTCCGGTCGCGGTGTCTCCGAAGACCATGTGAAGGCATTGCATTATGCGCGTTTGTCTGCCGCTCAGAACAACAAGTACGGATTAAACATCTTAGGTGATCTTTTTAGGGACGGTATAAAAGTTGTGGAAGGTGAACGATGGATTAAGGATCCTGATTGCTATTCCTGTAAATACGCGCATTCCTGCACCAGTCATACGTATCCGTCTTATAGGATTATCTTGCCGCAGAATATAGACAGTGCAAAAATCTGTTGGCAAAAGGCATACGAGTCGGGATATGAAGATGCTCGCTTGAAAATTGAAAGGATTTATTGATACGCTCCGGACTAATAGGGTGTTTGAAATCTGAAGTCGCTCTAACTTTTGTGTTGGAACTCCCTCTGAAATATTTTGATGATTAAATTGGACATCATACGTGTTAAAAGCAGAGATTTTATTGCGAATTTGAAAAAGTTTACTTTAATTTGCACTGTTTAACACATACACGAGATCTGCCAAACAATCTGAAAAAAGCTTTTGCGGCGGGAGCAGGGCTACTGCTGTCGGTCGCCGTCTCGTCGGCTCAGAATACGCCGATGTCGTTCCATAAGGACTCTGCATCACGTCTGCGTCCCGTGCTTTCGGGGCTCAATTCCCAGCGCAGTACATCCGAGGTAATTACCGATGCTTCCAACGGTATTCGCCGTCAGGTTCCGGAAGATGGGCGCGACTATAAAGTCGTCATAGAGGAAGATTTTTCTCTTTGCACAGCCGGAAGCGAGGAAAACCCTGTGAAAGAGTTTATCGAGGATGCCAATTTCAATATCCCTGCGAAGTATACCCACACCCCGGGATGGAGCGGTCGTTCCATAATGCAGGCCGGAGGTGCTATCTGCATCGGAAAGTATTACGATAGTTTTACAGACCAGACAATGACCGGACAGATTGAAACTCCTGTGCTTGATCTCCACCGTGACAGAGGCCGGGCATATCTGCAGTTCCGAGCCAAGTCTCTCAAGCCGGATGTCGATCTTCTGACTATCCGTTGGGTCACTCCCGGCGATCCACTCCCGACGACAGGAGAGGAGCAGACAGTTTATGTCAATGGCACAATCTGGACAACCGTCAATGTCGACCTCACTGACTGCCCGGAAGATGCCATTGTCCAGATCTGGAGCGAATACAACGAGCTTTTGATCGATGACATCAAGATCGAACAGTATCAGCCTGTGATTGATGAGCCAAAGGCTTTGAAATGGACGGATTTCACCGGCGACAGTTTTACAGCCAACTGGTCTGAAGTTGAAGGCGCCGACCATTATCTACTGAACTGCTATTACGTGCGTCGCGAAGGCTCGGAGGATCAGCTTCCCGATTACAAGTATATACTGAAAGACAAGGAGGTGAAGGAGACTTCCTACAATATCACGGGTCTTGATCCCGAGAAAGTCTACTACTACTATGTGTATGCCGTCAATGCTGACGGCGTTGTCAGCAGCGAGTCGCAGGTTGTGGAGGTTCTCGCTCTTACTGTCCCGACCGACATCACGATATCAAACGTGAAGCCGGAATCGTTCAGGGTTGACTGGAGTCCCGTACTCAATGCCGAAGGCTACGGTTTCCAGGCACTCCTCACACATACGGCGCATTATCCTCAGAATTATGCCTTGATTGACGAACTTTTCGATTGCATTGTCACTGAGGGCACTATCGGCAAGCCATTTGGTAATGCCATAGGATACTACGACATGGATTCCTACGGACTGAGCCGCGCCAACTGGGTTCTCTATGAAGGTGGACTGATAAACGGCGGAATTGCCCTTCACAATTATGTTTCAACTTACGGCACACAATATTATGGCGAGCTTGTTTCGCCGATCCTTACTATCGGAGAGTCGACAGGAGAGATCACCATAGAGGGTGAGTTCTGCACTCTTGACGAAGGCGTCCGTCCCTACATCCAGATCGCTGTCCCCGGCGAGGTAGACGGCAAGACGCAGTGGGTATTGGGTGCCGGAGGTGAAGTTGATGCTGAAATCGGATCCGAATGGACATATGTCAAGAAAACCTATAAGGTGAATCCCGGACTTGTTCGCTTCTCTATCGGCACGACCGACGGCGGATGGCTTTACATGGATAATCTGTCTATCTCTGTCAATCTTCCCGAAGGAGCGAAGCAGACACTTCCTTACCATTACAATGAGATCAAGGATATGGAGAAGCCCCGCTATAAATGTCCTACACCCGATCGCGGGGAAGGTGACCACTATTCTTTCGCTCTAATGGCGGCGCGCCAGAAGCCTGGCTCCTTTATGATCCCTATCTACATCACGAGTGACTGGAGCGAAATCATGGACGTGCCCGACGAACATCTCGGTGTTGAGTCCAACGTGGCGGATGCTGTCGGATCTGTCTGCGCAAATGGACTTAAGGGCATGCTTGAAATCAGCAATCCCGAGGGACAGACAGTTACTGTCTGCGATATCGCAGGACGAATCGTAGCATCCTCTACATCTGAATCCATCAGCCTCTCGCTCGCTTCCGGCATCTATATTGTCCGTTCTCCCAAGGGAAGCGCCAAGGTTGTCGTGAAATAACATATCAGTAAGTTATCAATCAAACTGTATCAACATGAAGAAAACATTTCTACTAAGTGTTCTCGCCCTTGCCGGTACGGTATTCGGTCTTTCGGCTGAAGTGCTGTCTCCTTATAACGAGGGCTTTGAGAATTCCTCCTTCCGTCCTCGCGGCTGGACGCAGGCAACTGCTTCGAGCTATGCGGCAGGCACTTATACGGTGAATGCCGACGGCGGACACACCGGAGGCTGCATCGGTGCGAAACAATACAGCAACTACTATAGTTCGTACTACAACAATTACAACTACATCGACGTGATTGTCACACCCAAAGTGGCCGGTACAGTCTCTATCTGGGTGAAAAAGAACGGTTCGGATCCATCGCTGACTTTTTACAGCCTTACTGATCCTATGGCAGTTTCCACCTCAAGTCCTCTGCTCAGCGGAACTACCAAAAACCTTGTAGAAGGAAAGACAATCGACGACTGGACTCAGATTACTGTGACAGGCGTGCCTGCCGACACCCACATCGGAATCCGTGCCAACGATCTTCTTCTTGACGATTTCTCTGCCTCGTCGGCCAATGTCACATATCGTGCCTCCATCCTTGCTGATGTAAAAAACACGACCGGCTCGACTACTCTTGAGGCTGATCCGGATAACAATGTTACGGTCAAATTCTCCGTCTCGCTTGAAAACAATGGAGATGTTGAATTCCCTGCATCCGCAGGCGGATTTAAGATCCAGCTCTCCAACCGCGCCCTCGACAAGGTTGTGGGAACAGGCAGCATAGACGATGCAATTCCTTTCGGAGCGACCGTTACGAAAGACTTCTCCATGACGTTCCCCGCCGAACTGGCTCCTGGCACAAAGAGCAACTCTTTCTATGTCACAATATCCAACGATAAGGTCGGCAGCGTCGAGGCTTCTCTCGCCTGGTTCACGATTATTGAATACAAGCCTGTCGCTACGTTCATGTATGCCGAGGACAACGACAAGAACCAGAGTTCCTACAACGACGTCAATATCTTGGAAACCATAACTGTCGGTGCCGGAGCCGCCGGTACAAGCAGAACTCTTTGGCTCTGGAATTCCGGTACGGCTCCCATGAAAGTCACTGCCACGAATGTGACGGGCGATTTCACTTGCAATGCCGGTTCCTTCACGCTTGCACGCAATGAAAAGAAGGCCGTCAATGTCGCTCTTAAAGGCGCGGCCGGAAAGAAGACCGGCAAAGTGACATTCAAAGTCGACGGCATCGGTGACGTATCTTACGATCTTCTCGGCCTCGTGACGAAAGCCGGCGATTATACGGAGAATTTTGAAGCGGCAGCAATTCCCGCAGGCTACATTCCCGGAAGATACTGGACTCTTACAAATTCACCCGAGACACTTGCTCCTTTGGGAGGCAAACAATGGATTGCATCTCAGTATGCGTCATCAGTCGACAAGTTTATACTTCCCAAACTGACTTTTGCTGAAGGTGAGCTCTTCTCTTTCATGGCTTCAAAGACTGACAATACATCTTCCAAGCTTACAGTCTACACTTCAAAGGATCGTGTGGAATGGACTCCTGTCGCTACAATCGACACACGTTCCGAAGATTCCGATCTCTGCTTTGCCAATGGCAAACCGACAGGCACCGGCTATGGCACATACGAATTCAAGCTCTATAGCTTCCACATGAAGGCCGGTGACCAATACATCGCCCTTGAAGCCGGAGGTGCCCGCGTGGACAATATCAACGGCGGTAAACGCACACCCGTCAGCCACGACATCTACGTATCCAAAGTCGGCATCCCGGACAAAGCCATGGTCAACACGCGCTACATCGTGTCGATGACTGCCGCCAACATTCTTGATGCGCCTGAGACGGACTATGACATCGTTCTTGAGCTTGCAGGCGAGGTAAAGGCTCACGCCACAGCCACTCCCGCGATGACAACCAACGAAGCCATCGATTTCGACATCCGATTCACACCCCATGAGACCGGTAAATTTGAGGCTGCGATCGTATTTGTAAGCGGCAACTATCGCCAGACGCTCAACGAATTTATCATTGATGTCAAGCCTGAAAAGGCAGAGGCCACATATCAGGTTGGCGACGCCAAAATAACTACCACAGACCCTTTCAACACCTTCTATGACGGCAGCCAGTGCCAGATCCTTTATCGTGCAAACGACCTCGACCTTGCCGAGGGAATGAAGATTATCGGAACTTCCTTCTATGGCTATGCAACCGACGGATGCAAGAAGCATATCAAGGTCTACGCACAGAACACTGAGGATGATTCCTACGACTTCAGCAATATCAAGCCTGCTGCGGCCTCATCCATGACTCTTGTCTATGAAGGCGACTATCAGTTCCACGCCGGAGGCAACAATTCGTCCAAGGTCTACGAGCCTATGATGGAAATTGAGTTCAGTACACCATTTGAGTATACAGGCAAGAACATCCGCCTCATGTACGACATCCGCGACATCGAAGGTGAGGGCGACGGCAAACACGTCTTCTTCACTGTCGACAACAGCGCTTACAATTATTGGGATGACATCTTCGACAACCGCGTGATCACCAACAAAAAAGATTTCCAGGAGGACCTTGATGACGAGCCGAGCTGGTCCGGCTATCGTGCAGGATTCCCTGTGACATACTTTAAGGTTGCCAAAGATGTGGTAGTAGTTCGCGGTAAGCTCACAGACGATTTCGATCAGCCCGTAGGAGGTGCGAAAGTGAAATTTGAATCCGACGATCTACTTTATTCTGCTGTAAGTGACGCTCAAGGTGTCTACTACATCAATGTCGGCAACCTCGACCACGTCTTCACTCTCGGCGTCGACAGCGAGGAATTCTCTCCGGTATCACTGGCAAATGTGACACTCGATCCCAGGAAACAGACCGAATTTGTCCACAACTTCAAACTCGCTTACATTGACCGCACAGCGACACTTTCCGGTCAGGTATTCAATATGACAGACGAAGATGACGTGCCCCTCGAAGGCATTGATGTAGTGCTCACACAGGGCGACGTCAAAGTTACGGCTACGACAGATGAAAATGGAGCATATACACTCACAGTTCCCAAATTTACCGGTGAATATACGCTCGAAGTCACCGACGGCCTTAACACAGTCTACACCGCGCCCTACACGTTCAAATCCAAAGCCGACAAGCTCGACATCAACGTTGAATACAGCGGAGTAGGAGAGATCTCAGCTGCATCGGGAGACGTCAAGGTATCCGTATCCGGTGGCATTGTCACCGTCACAGCTGCAGAAGGCACAACCGTAGCTCTTTACAGTGCAACCGGCACATACTACGGCAGCAAGACAGTCAACGGCAGTGCCGTAGCCTTCGGTCCTCTCACCCCAGGCATCTATATCGTCGCCGGCAAGAAAGTAGCAGTCAACTGATCCAGTCATTTGTCTACTTAGGGAAAAGACAAAATCCTCAAAGGGCTGATTCCGATTCTGGAGTCAGCCCTTCCTGATAAAATATACCACTTGCCCGAACTCGCGTTACTAAGTATCAATGAGATTACTAAAAGAATCGGCGACTTTTTCAAGCTGCCGATTCAACTTTTTAAAGGCGTGGCTTTTCCCGAATTCGCGTTATTGATTACTTATCTATCGTCATTACTGTTGGTTGCACTTGTACGTGGTGTTGTATGTTGCTGTACGTTGACCTCGAAAAAGTGTGTACGTTTTTGTACGTTTTATGTGCTCATTTGTACACACAAAGTGATGTCAAATGCACGGTACCCCTAAGAATACTTTAGGCCGTAACGCCTGATTTCTCAAAGCGTTACGACCTAATTGTCGGATTACGTTAAAGTATGCCTTACTCTTCGATGGCAGCCTGCGCCGCAGAAACGCGGGCGATGGGCACGCGGTAGGGGGAGCAGCTGACGTAGTTCATACCGAGTTTGGCACAGAATTTTACGCTGCTGGGTTCGCCGCCGTGCTCGCCGCAGATGCCGACCTTGAGTTCGGGTTTGGTTGTGCGTCCTTTCTTGACGCCCATCTCTACGAGCTGGCCTACACCTTCCTGATCGAGTACCTCGAAGGGATCGACTTTCAGGATGCCTTTCTCCTTGTAGAATTTGAGGAATTTGGGTGCGTCGTCGCGTGAATAACCGAAGGTCATCTGTGTGAGGTCGTTCGTTCCGAATGAGAAGAAGTCGGCCACTTCGGCAATCTTGTCGGCTGTGAGAGCGGCACGGGGTACCTCAATCATTGTGCCGACCTTGTAGGGCAGGCTTGCACCGCGCTCGTCAAACACCTGTGCTGCTGTGGTGTTGATGACGTTTGCCTGATGCTGGAGCTCCTTGAGTGTGCCTACGAGGGGCACCATGATCTCGGGATACACTTCAATGCCGCGCTCTTTGCAGTTAAGTGCTGCCTCGATGATGGCACGTGTCTGCATCTCAGTGATTTCGGGATATGTGATTCCGAGACGGCAGCCGCGATGACCGAGCATGGGGTTGAATTCCTCAAGCGAGTCAACTTTGGCTTTCACCTCCTCGAGGGTGAGTCCCATCTCCTCGGCAAGTTCTTTCTGTGTGGCTGTCTGATGAGGTACAAACTCGTGCAGAGGTGGATCAAGCAGACGGATTGTCACTCCGAAGCCGTCCATAGCCTCGAAGATGCCTTCGAAGTCACTGCGCTGCATGGGGAGGAGTTTTGCAAGAGCGATGCGACGTCCCTCTTCGTCTGAAGCGAGGATCATCTCGCGTACGGCCTTGATGCGGTCACCTTCAAAGAACATATGCTCCGTGCGGCAGAGACCGATACCCTGTGCGCCGAAGTTGCGTGCCTGCTTTGCGTCGCGGGGCGTGTCGGCATTAGTGCGGACGAGTGTCTTGGTGTATTTGGCTGCAAGATTCATGATTGCGCCGAAGTCGCCGCCAAGCTCAGGCTCTGTGGTGGGCACCTGACCGTCGTAAACCTCACCGGTGGAACCGTTGAGGGAGATCCAGTCGCCTTCCTTATATGTCTTGCCATTCATGGTAAGAGTCTTCTCCTTATAGTCTACGGAGATTTCGCCGGCACCTGAAACGCAGCATTTACCCATACCGCGGGCAACCACAGCTGCGTGAGATGTCATACCGCCGCGCATTGTGAGAATGCCCTGAGCGACTGCCATACCGCGAAGGTCTTCGGGTGATGTCTCGATACGAACGAGAACGACTTTCTTTTTCTTTTCAGCCCAAGCCTCGGCGTCGTCGGCCTGGAAAACGATCTGGCCTGCAGCTGCACCTGGAGATGCGGGAAGGCCTTTGGCCATTACCTTGGCGTGCTTGAGTGCAGTCTTGTCAAACACAGGGTGAAGGAGTTCATCGAGTTTGCCCGGCTCCATGCGAAGAAGAGCAGTCTTCTCGTCGATCTCTCCTGCACGAAGGAGATCCATGGCGATCTTCACCATAGCGGCGCCTGTACGCTTGCCGTTGCGGGTCTGGAGCATCCAGAGCTTGCCGTCCTGAATTGTGAACTCCATGTCCTGCATATCCTTGTAGTAGTCCTCGAGCTTGCCTGCGATGGCGATAAGTTCGGCTGCGCAAACAGGCATTGACTCCTCAAGCGAAGGATATTTGGAAGCACGCTCCTGCTCGGAGATGCCCTGAAGGGCAGCCCAGCGGCGTGAACCCTCAACTGTGATCTGCTGGGGAGTGCGGACACCGGCCACGACATCCTCGCCCTGAGCGTTGATGAGGTATTCACCGTTGAAGATATTCTCACCGGTAGCGGCGTCACGGCTGAATGCCACACCTGTGGCGGAGTTATCGCCCATGTTGCCATAGACCATAGCCTGAACATTGACGGCAGTGCCCCATTCCTCGGGGATCTGGTTCATGCGGCGATAGAGGATGGCGCGCTCGTTCATCCAGCTGTCGAACACGGCGCAGATACCGCCCCAGAGCTGCTCCCATGCAGAGTCCGGGAAATCTTTGCCTGTGTAGTTCTTCACAGCGGCCTTGAAGCGCTTGACAAGCTCCTTGAGGTCGTCTACGTCAAGTTCATTGTCAAATTTGACACCTTTTTCTTCCTTGACTTTATCCATGATCTCCTCGAAGGGATCGATGTCGGTTTTGCTTTTTGGTTTCATGCCGAGCACCACGTCGCCGTACATCTGTACGAAGCGACGGTAGCTGTCCCAAGCAAAGCGGGGATTGCCGCTCTTCTCGGCAAGAGAAGCCACTGTCGCGTCGTTCATGCCGAGGTTGAGGACTGTATCCATCATGCCGGGCATGGACGCGCGCGCGCCTGAACGAACAGAAACAAGCAAGGGGTTTGTAGGATCGTCGAATTTCTTGCCCGTAAGTTTTTCAACATGAGCGATAGCATTCTCGACATCATTCTTGATGTCTGCGACTACAGCGTCACGACCATCCTGAGTGTATTCTGTACATACTTCAGTGGTGATGGTGAATCCGGGAGGAACCGGCATACCAAGCAGATTCATTTCAGCGAGGTTGGCACCTTTGCCACCGAGGAGATTGCGCATCGAAGCGTTGCCCTCAGCTTTACCGTCGCCGAATGTGTAGATTTTTTTAGCCATTGATATATGAATAAAATATTAGAATGTAAATAATTCCGGTTAAAATATGATGTACAGACATGATTAGTCTGCCATATTGAAACAACCTTTAGATTCAAAGAGTTGATTTGTGAGTGCAAATATAACTCTTTTTCTTCATAAAGAGAGCCTTTGAATTTAAATATTTGTGTCAAAAGAGTCTGAATTGTATTTTTGAGTGATTAAATGAGTGGAGGTGAGTGGTGTGTGGGAGTAATTGATTAATTTTGTAGTCTGAAACTACACTTGAGTAACGACACATAATCGAGTCACGAAACAACCTCTTATAATGAGCAGAAAGAAGAAACCTCTACCATTACTGAAAGATATTGAGATCACTGATGTCGCAGCCGAAGGGAAAGCTATTGCCAAGGTAGCACTCCAACCGGACAGCGAAGACAGAATGGTCGTTTTCATACCTTACGGTGCGCCGGGTGATATTGCCGACGTTCAGATCGACCGCCGCAAGCACAGCTATGCCGAGGGGCACATCAGCCGTCTCGTCAAGCCTTCAGATGACAGAGTAATTCCGGAGTGCGGCCATTTCGGCGTATGCGGCGGCTGCAAGTGGCAGCATCTGCCATATTCGCTCCAGCTCCGGTGTAAACAGCGTCAGGTTGAGGATGCCTTGCGCAGGATTGCGAAAGTCGAGATTCCCGAGATTACGCCTATACTTGGTTCGGAGCAAACTTACGGCTACCGCAACAAGATGGAATACACTTTTTCCGAACGTCGCTGGCGCACTTGGGAAGAGTTGAAAAGCGGCGTGGAATTTACAGGCCCTGCAGAGGCCTTGGGATTTCATATTCCCGGCGCGTTTGACAAAGTGCTCCATATAAATGAATGCCTTCTTCAGAACAACATTGGCAACTGCATTCGCAATTATATCTTTGACTATGCCGTAAACCACAATCTCTCTTTTTACAATCTCAAGGAAAATCATGGGCTGCTCCGCACCTTGATGATACGTATTTCATCTACAGGGGAGATCATGGTGGTGCTTGTCGCGGGAGAAGATAACCGCGACGCCATAACTTCGTTGCTTTCAGATGTCGCTGAAAGATTTCCCGAGATAACCTCTTTGCTCTATGTGGTCAATCTCAAAGCAAACGACACAATTTCCGATCAGGAGATAATTCTCTTCAAAGGACGCGAATATATAGAGGAGGAGATGGAGGGCCTTCGCTTCCGTGTCAATGCCAAGTCCTTTTATCAGACCAATTCGGCACAGGCTTACAACCTATATAAGGTGGCCCGCAGATTTGCCGGGCTTGACGGTGACAATTCAGAACGTAGCGAAAAGCCCCTTGTCTACGACCTTTATACAGGCACCGGAACAATAGCGCAGTTTGTTGCACGCAACGCCCGAAAAGTCATCGGCATCGAATATGTTGAGGAAGCGATTGCAGACGCACGACTTAACGCGGGAGTCAATGGACTCGACAATCTTGAATTTTTTGCAGGAGACATGAAAGACGTGCTTACGGATGAGTTTATCAAGAAGCATGGTCGTCCCGAAATAATGATTATAGATCCTCCCCGTGCCGGAATGCATCCGGATGTCGTTGAAGTCGTGAAACGAGCAGCCCCGGAGATTATCGTATATGTCAGCTGCAATCCGGCAACTCAGGCACGTGATGTCGCACTTCTTGACATAGACTATCAGATTACAGACATTCAGCCTGTCGATATGTTTCCTCAAACACATCATGTAGAGAACGTGGTCAGACTAAAAAGGCGCAATCAGCCGACAAAATGACATGCTCATACGGTGGATTTCCACGGAAGCGAGGTGCCTTTACAAGCAATTTGACATATTGAAATTGCGGTTTAACACATTTTAACATAATCATAAATCCACGTAGACCGGAATAAATTTTAGCACTCTGTAAGCTGAAGCGAGTTTATAGCAATCAGAGTATACCAAATCTGCAAAACACATCCTATGCAAGAATACATGTTGTAGCGATATGTTTTATAACACATAAAAAAAATTGCATCGGCGGAGATTCGGTTGTAAATTTGCATCGCAATCAAGAGAGTGACACACCGCTTAAGCGAAGTGAAACTCAAACTGATTCGACACTCAACTAATCTGATTAACTAAAATTTAAGACCAAAGAAAACTCGAAAGAGTGTAAAAGCGTAAAATTTTTTCATAATCTACACACTCAATATTTTATACCCATCACATTCATACCTTAGATTTTTACCATGAATTCAGTTGAGCCTCCGAAGAGATATTCGGGGGCTCGAACTCTTTTTAAGAGGTTGTTTAAAAATCATTGTTAATGACAGGGTGGTGTATTTTATGATTAAGGTGCTGTTTATGAGGAGGGAGTTATGCGGGCATAATGACCGACGAATAAACGCGCATTAACATAAAAGACACCATGATAAGGCAATTCTTAAATTTCTTAAGAGTATTGTATTACTGATGCATCTTCTGATTTCAAGGGATGTTCCGAGACTTTTGGGCGTCTTTATCCCTTTGTTTCAGTCACATAGCCCGCTATGCTCCTTCAACTCAGGAATAAATCCGCTCCAAAATTCTCGACCCTGTCGTTAACAAGCATTATTAAACAACCTCTAAGCCCATCCGTCATCTCTCGACACAATAACAACAGACAACGACAGCCATCTGTTTAGGGACAGTTCGGAATTTATTTCACAGACGCCACAATGTTGCTGATACGGGCGACATCGTCTGAAGTCATTGCTGTGTGGAGAGGGAGACAGAGGACTCTATCGGACATGTCGCAGGCTATAGGTGTGCAGTCGGCTCCTGAGGCCGTATCGTAGGGAGCGAAATCGGTGACAAGAGGGTAGAAGTATCTGCGCGGGAAGATATTGCTTCGCCGCAGAGCATGATACACTGCGTCGCGATGTCGTTTATCCTTGAGTAGGATCGGATAATGCGAATAGTTGTACCGGATTCCTTTGGGAACCTCCGGCAGACTAATATCGCCGATTCCTCCGAGGGCATTCTGATAAGCTTCGGCAATCACTTTGCGCCGATTTATTGCATCGTCAACTTTCCTAAGGTTTAGCAATCCGAATATTGCACGCATTTCGTCAAGTTTAGCATTGATTCCTACAGCGGATATTTCCGTTTCAGACTCAAATCCGAAATTTCGGAGTCTGTCGATAAGATTTTTTGTGGCAGCGTCGCGACAAATCACGGCGCCACCCTCAATAGAATTGAAAACTTTTGTGGCATGAAAACTCAATGTCACGACGTCACCGTCTGCAGTTATGGATCTGCCGTTACGCCTTACGCCGAACGCATGTGCGGCGTCATAGACTACCGGGAGATTGTGTTTGCGCCCTATGGCAGATATGGCCTCAGTATCGCAAGGACGACCATACACATGCACAGGAAGTATCGCACAGGTACGCTCTGTGATCGCGGCCTCGATCTTTGTCGGATCCATATTTCCGGTTTGATTGTCCACGTCAATATAAACAGGTTTAAGGCCGCACCAAGTCAACGCATGCGAAGTAGCGATGAAAGTATAGGGAGTCGTGATGACTTCTCCTTTTAAACCGAGAGCATGGCACGCCGCAAGGATAGGAAGCGTGCCGTTGCCGTAGACCGACACATATCTTTCTCCGAGATATTCTCCCAAAGCCTTTTCAAAAGTTTTCACATAATGGCCGTTATTGGTGAGTATGCGAGTGTCCCAAAGAGGTCGGACCGCATCACAGAATTCCCTGAAATCAGGCATGAGCGGCGATGTCACATACAGCGGTTTGTCTATGTTGTTACTTTTGTCGGACATAAGGATTATTTATGTTTGAGTTGTTGCAGGGCTTGTTTCAACAGAGAGATATATTGAGGTTTCACAATCTTGGTGCTGGCAATGCACACCACAGACGCGACTGCAACCCCAATTATAAGACTCCACAGAGGCACATCGGAAAGACATGATGCGAAATATGCACTGCAAGCCGAGATACAGCCGATAGCAAAAATCGGGAAAAGAATATTTAACTGTGCCTTCACTTTTACTCCGGAAAATCTGCCGGAATAAAATGCGTTTATGAAGATACAGAGAAATGAATCAATGGCAAAAGCGACACATAAGCCTCTGACTCCGTCCAAATATATGCCTGCAATTATCAATGCCAAAGACAATAGTGCCTTCGCGATTTCCAGTCGCAGGAAAAGGTCGCTGCGTCCGAAGACATTGAGGATGTTCAGGTTGATGCTATGGATAGGATAGAGCGAATAGCCGATGCAGATGATAGAGAAGTAGGAATCGGCTTCCTTCCATTGACTGCCGAGAAGCACTGCCACAGCCTGTGAACCGAGGGCTGCGAGAGTCAGCATGAAAGGAATCAGAATCCACGTAGCCAAAGACATGATCTTTCGCACCGCGTCGGCCAGCCGCAAAGGATCATCGATAAGTCGACATAGCGCGGGGAAACTAACTCTCTGCAAAGCATCCGTGCCGTTCTGTGCCGGAAAAGATGCAAGAGTGCTTGACTTTGAAAACAAACCGGCCTCATATACTGAGAAGACACGTCCGATGACCATTGAATACACACCGGCAGAAACTTTCGCTATAATTGAAGAAACAAGAAGTTTCCATCCGAAACCGAAAAGCTCAGCGGCCTCTTTACGATAAAAGAAAGGAAGTATCGGCGAACGCCATTGCAGCGCCCAAAGTATTATGGCTCTTGTTGACCACATCACGAGTTGCTGCGCCACAAGCGCCCGGACCCCGGCATTGTGAAATGCCATCACAATCGCGACAACCGAAGACAGCACCATGGCGATTCCTGTAGCAAGAAATATGCTTCCGAACCTCATGGATGCCGACAGCCGCGAATGTTGTACTACGCAAAGTGCATTCAAGGGTATGACGAGAGCATAAACACGGCAAATATCTGTAAGCCTCGTGTTGCCATAAAACTCTGCGATCAGCGGAGCTGACAGAAAAATGGCGGCGTAAATGACAAGGCTGACTGTCAGGTTTATGGCAAGGGTGGTGGACTCATGGCGTCGAGTGCGGTTGCCGAGCCTGATAAGCGCAGTGGAAAAGCCCGACTCGACCAGCAGCAGACCTACGGCAACAAAGATCTGGAGGACAGCGAGCAGACCGTAGTCTTCTGGAGTGATGACTCTGGCGAGAATCATGGTAGTCGCGATAGTCAAAGCGGCACCTCCGAAACTTTCAAGTCCGCTCCATACGAGACCGCGAGTCACCTTTTTGCCGAGATCCTCACTCTTCAAAACCAACAGAGTATATCAATGGTTTGCGCCGGGAAATATTCGGGCTATGTATTTCCCTATGATGTCAAATTCAAGATTTACCTTAGTTCCGGGAGCAATTTCCTTGAAGTTGGTATTCTCGTAGGTATAAGGGATGATTGCTACACTGAAGCCTTTGTCTGTGGAATCGCACACGGTCAGGCTCACACCATTGACGGTCACGGAACCTTTTTCAACCGTGACATAGCCCTGAGACTTCATGGCATCGTTCACCTCGTAACGGAATTTATAGCGGCGGCTGCCATCTTCGTCAATAACATCCGTACACACTGCGGTTGTGTCGACATGACCCTGAACGATATGGCCGTCAAGGCGTCCGTTGATTCTCATGCTTCGTTCGAGATTGACAAGGCTGCCTTCTTTAAGGTCTCCGAGGTTGGAGCGGTCGAGAGTCTCTCGGATCGCAGTCACGGTATAAGTGCCGTCGCCGGGAAGGGACACAACTGTCAGACACACGCCATTGTGAGCTACGCTTTGGTCTATGGACAGTTCATCGGTAAAACTGCATCTCATTGTGATATGAAGATTCTCTTCCTCGCGGCGCAATCCGACAACCGTCGCAGCTTCTTCTACTATTCCGGAAAACATATATTTTCTCTGTTATTGACTTGTGATTTTTTTGTATTGTGCAAAGATAGCGTTTTTTTAGCTTTTCCGCAATAGCAGATTTTTCCATCCCGATGAAATAAATTCTTCTACATAATTGTTATACATATAAAGATGCTAACCTCCTTATCTATTTTGCCATGAACAAACCTATCGTCCTGCCTCCAGGTACTGTTTCAGGAAAACCCAAGCAAATTTCAGGAATCGGCCAGATCACCATAGTGGGTGCCAACGGTGCGGGTAAAACCCGTTTCATGAATTATATGGTGGAAAACAGTTGCTGCAACACAATGGTTCTTTCCGCAGTCTCCGCATTTTTCACATCTCCGTCAGCGGATACTCATTCGACTGTTGACAGAATCTACAATGAGAAAATCCCGCGCTCGCTCCGCAACATGCAACTTCCGGAAATAGACAAACTGATACAGATGCTTTTTCACGATGAGTTCAGTTATCTTCTGAAAGCGAAGGGAGATAAGCTCCTTTTTGGCAAACCGATGCGACTCGAACCCACAAAACTTGACAAGATGGTCGAATTGTGGCAGGAGATATTTCCCGGAAATCAGATCATAAGTGAGGGTGGACGACTACTCTTTGCAACCCAAAGCGGCGACAATCTTATCAGCAGCACGAGCCTCAGCTCGGGCGAAAAGGCTGTGCTCTATTATATCGCAGGAGTGCTCTATGCGGAACCGGATTCCATGATATGCATCGATGATCCTTCGATGTTTCTCCATCCTGCTATTCTCAACACATTGTGGAACGCCATCGAGGGAATGAGGCCGGACTGCACATTTGTCTACAATACTGCAGACCTTGAATTTGTCAACTCCCGGACAGGCAACACGTGTATCTGGGTCAAGAGCCACAATGTCGCGCAGATGACATGGGACTACGAGATTCTTAACCACGGCAAGCTCCCCGAGGATCTTTTCGTCAACTTGATGGGTTCGCGACGTCCGGTTTTGTTCATTGAAGGAGATGCAGAGCACAGCATTGACGCAAAGCTCTATCCGTTAGTTTTCAGAAGATTCACAGTGAGGCCGTTGGGCAGTTGCAACAAGGTGATAGAGTCGACACGCGCATTCAACGATCTTAGCAACATCCATAAGCTTGAAAGCCGCGGACTTGTGGATCGAGACCGTCGTACGGATGAAGAGGTGGCTTATCTTCGTAGGAAGAACATCCTCGTTCCGGCTGTGGCGGAGGTTGAAAACATATTCCTTGTTGAGGATGTCGTGCGTATTATGGCAGTTTATCGAAGGAAGAATCCTGACGTTATCTTCGGGAAAGTGAGGAAAGCCATTCTGAAAATGTTTTCATCACATTTCAAAGAGCAAGTGCTTCAGCATGTCCGCCACAGAATGAAACGTGCGCTGGAATGTCGTGGCGACAGCAAAGTGAAATCAATCCGTGAACTTGAAAATCATTTACGTTCGCTGCCTGAAATAATCAATGTGAGAGGACAATATAATGCATTGATGGCTAAATTCGGTGAAATATCATCGCGGGGAGAGTATGCGGAAGTTTTGAAGGTCTTCAACCACAAGCCGATGTTACCGGAAAGTCAGTTGCCGTTTCTGCTCGGCTACAACGACAAGGAATCATATATCACGGGTGTGCTAAGGCTCCTGAAAGAGTCATCTCCCTTGGCGGAAAAGATGCGCGTGGCTATGCTCCGGATTTTCGAGATAGACTCCGAGGAAGAATAAAGGATTCAGGAGACAATCATGCTTCCGCATTGATTATCTCCTGAATCAATTTTATTTTAGAGGTTGTTTAATAATGCTTGTTAACGACAGGGTCGAGAATTTTGGAGCGGA
>CABUIO010000026.1 GCA_902491625.1 uncultured Porphyromonadaceae bacterium
TTGTTCTGAAATTTATTTAAGTTTAAACCCCTGTCGAAAAACGGGGAGTACTATATCCCGATGTGGACTGCTGAGTCTCTTTTTCAGAGAGAACTGAGTGTTGTAACGGATTTTTATTATCTTTGTGTTCTCCTATCAAGATTTATCTGATTACTAATTAAATAAACTTTATTATATGAATCGATTTCTACTTCTTCCTCTCGCAGCTTCGGCTCTTATGGCTACTGCGGAGGCGCCGATTCCCAAGGCAACCCCAAATCCGGGGGGCGGACTGAGAGAGATTCCGTTGCGCAGCATGCGTTCGGCAGAGGTTGCGGCAGAATCCCGACGCATCAGCCCCGACGATGCACGCGCACTTCCGGTCAAATTCAAATTCGAACAGGAAGATATGGCCTCATATCTCACTGTGGACGCTAACGGCGACGGCACTTGCTGGAAATACGAGAAGGACTACTCTCTCGGAGGCACCGCCTGCTACGAGAGCATGACGGCTACAGCCGGTGCCGACGACTGGCTCATCCTTCCGTTTGTCGATTTCAACGCCCCTTCGGGAAGCTACGCCATCTCGCTGCAGGCCAAGAAACTGGTGAAGCCGGAATCGTTCGACATCTGCATTTCGCCGACCACGGACATCGCCGACGCCAAGGTGATAGCATCATTCTCCGACGAGATCGCAAGTCCATCTTTCGGACAGCTGTCGGCGGAGTTCAATGTCCCCACGGCCGGCAAATACTGCGTGATGATACATGCGACTTCGCCTGAAAAAGGTCTTTCGCTCAATGTCACCAACGTGGAGATCTCGGCCAATGCTTCCGAAGGATTCACCGTGCCTTTCGCCATGACTCCGGAACCGGACGAGGCGCGCCACTTCAAGTTCATTGATGTCAATGACGATGGCAAGACATGGTTCTACGACACTTCCAACAAGGGTCTCAGCTACGAGTATCACGTGACCAATCCGGCCGACGACTACGCCCTTTTCCCGGAGATCATCATCCCGGAACCCGGCAACTATAAGTTCACATGGACTCCGCGTGCCTATGGCACCACCCTGGAGAGCATGGAAGTGCTGATAGGCCAGGGCGACAATCCATCGACATTCACCACCGTGTGGACCGAACCCTTGGTCAGCTCTACGATATATCCCCGCGAGGTCGTGATCCGCATCCCGGAAGCCGGAGCGTGGCGTCCGGCACTCCATTGCAGCTCAGCCGCCAACCGCTATAAGCTGCTGGTGAAGGATTTCACTCTCGACGCCACCGACGAGTCCCCGGCCGAGGCTCTGCCTATGACCATGGCCGGTCCTCTCGATGTCACTTACGCATCGCCGGCCGCCTCAAAAGCATTCCTGCTCCCGGAGGCCGCCCGCGTGAAGATAGAATTCAAGCATCAGGGCGCGGCCATGGCTGTCGGACTGGGCAACGCGCCACATGCGGCTGCCTCCACAGAGCTGTTTACCGTCGAGGCGTCGCAGGAGACGACGGCTGTAAGCAAGATTCTCAACCTTACGGGTCCGGGCATCCGCTATCTTGTTTTCACATCCGAGGGGGAAGCACGGCTCACAGACCTGAATGTCCGCGTTTTCACGGAAGAAGACGAGGCATATCAGCTTCCTTTCTCCATGCAGCCCACGGAGGAGCAATTTCAGGAATTCACAGTTGTCAATTCCAACAAAGATGCCTCCACCTGGACCTACTATGCAGATTTCGGTGCCGCCCGCTACAATTATTCGGCAACCGAGAAAGCCGACGACTGGCTTGTAACCCCTGCGATCAATGTGCCGTCCACCGATGCCATGCTCACATTCTCGTTCAATGTGCGCGGCATGGGCAAGAGTTTCCCCGAGACCTTCGAGATCTGGAGCGGAAGCACTCCCGACATCAGCAAGATGGAGAAACTCTACACCTCTCCGGAGGTGCGCAACGAGCAGTTCACCCCATATTCCGTATCGTTCGCTCCAAGCCATAAGGGATTGACCTACATGGCCATCAGGGCCACGTCGGAACCTAAGATGTTCCATATTTTCGTGCGCGACCTCGAACTGAAGGCCGACGGACGCTCCGTGGCTGTGGCGCGTCCTGTCTCGGATCTGAAAGCCGAAGGACTTCCTGAAGGAAGCACCGACGCCAAGGTGACTTTCGCGATGCCCACCCACACGGAAGGGGGAGCTGCGATCGACGCCGCGGCCACACTCACGGCCGAAGTGAAAAGCTCCTCGGCCACCGTCACACTTTCCGGCGCTCCGGGTCAGTCCATGGAGTGCACAATAGCCAACGGTCAGGGAGAAGGGGAGATCAGCGTCGTGGTCATCAACGAAGCCGGACGTTCCAACGCAGCAGTAACCACAGTATTCACAGGACAGCACCGGCCTGCGGCCGTGGCTGAACTCAAGGCCGAAGCCGACGCCACCAACCGCACCGCCACACTCACCTGGAGTCTTCCCGAAGAAGGCATCGACGGCGGCTATGTCGATCCCGCGCAGGTCATATACACCATACGCCATGCCGCCGGTTCCGGAAGCTACACCAAGATCGGCACCACAGACGGCACATGCACGTTCAGCTATACCATTCCCGACTCCTACCCACAGGAGATGCACTATTTCACCGTGACAGCATCCAATGCGGCAGGCGACGGACCCGAGCCTCAGAAAGGTCTCGGACTTGTCATGGGCAAGCCCCATGCCATTCCCTCGACAGAAGATTTCAGCGACGGTTCGATAGCACTCGGCCCGGTGGGCATGTCCTATCCCGACGACACATACACCCTCGACTGGTATTTCGACAATCCCGCCAACGCATTCGACGAGGCCGCCAACAACAGCTCTCTGGCGCTTATCGCCTTTACCGAAAACGACGGTGCCGCACGCGGCCGTCTCCATCTGCCCAAGTTCGACACTCGCACCGACAAGGGAGCCCGCGTGGTATTGCGTCTATTCAATTTCCCGCACTTCGCTCCTACCGATGTCTATGCGTCAACCTACGATACGAAAGATGTGAAGATCGGTCGCATCGAGCCTTCCGAAACCACCGGATGGACGGAGTATTCATTGCCGTTGTCTGAGAATCTGCTCAACAAAGAATGGGTGGAGATATATCTCGATTTCGGTTTCGACGGCTCACACGACGATGAAATATGGATGCTCGACCGCTACGGCATGGAAAACTACCACGAGACAGAACTCGATCTGCGTGCCGCTACCACACACAGCCGCATAAAAGCCAATGAGAAAACCGACTGGCGGTTCATCGCAGGAAACTATGGCCGCACCGACATCACATTCACTGTGCCTACACTCAATTTCACCACCGAAGATGGCGACGTCATGCAGTTTGACGCGGTGGAGCCTGTCGGCAAGGAAATTACCCTTAAGCCAGGCGAGACTGTCGGACTACGCTACGAGCCTGTGGCCGATACCGCGCTTGAGGGTGACGGCGCGTTTGACATTGAAATCCCCGTGGAGGGTGACGGCAATCCCGCCAACAACAGTGTGGCCGACGCCATCAAGGTCTGGACACAGAAAGAATATGTGGTGCGCGATCTCACTGCCACACGCGACAATGACAACAATCAGGATGACGTGACACTCAGCTGGTCCGCCCCCTCGGCCGATTACGGCATTCTCTATGTCGACAATCTCGACAGCTGGGATATGGGCGATCAGCTCGGTCTCTTCACCAACTACGATGGCGACGGAATCCCCACGATGATGTTTGTGGGCGCTTCATATCCCGGTATGGGAAAAGCCAAGGCATGGCAGGTGTTCGACTATGAGGATGCCGGATTCGACTATCGGTACGCCGGATATCTCGGCACCGCCAAATCGCTGATAGCGTTCGGTCCCGGCGACGGCAAGACAAAAGCCGACGACTGGCTCATCTCCCCTGAAGTGAAGGGAGGCACTGAACTGACATTCTATCTGCGTCCGCTCCACTACGCCTACGGCCACGAGACCGTGGAAGTGCTCACATCTTCCACCGGCAACAGACCCGGCGACTTCACGCTGCTCACCACCTACAACACCAAGGACGGCGACGCCGAAGCCACACCATACTGGGAAGAGGTCGTGACGACACTCCCCGCCGACGCCCGCTATTTCGCCATCCGCTACGTGAGCTGCAACATCTTCGGCCTGCAGCTCGACGACGTGATCTTCACCCCCGCGCAGGGTGTGGACGACGCGCTCACGTACACCGTGATGCGCGACGGAGAGACGATAGCCACAGGTGTGAAAAAGACATCCTTCACCGACACATTCGCAGGATCGGCCACCTATCATGTGGCTGCCGAGAAAGTCTACGGCGGACTCCATCCCCTCAGCAACCGCGCTATGGTGGCAGTCTCCGCCATCGGCGCCATAACAGACGGATCAACCCTGAAAGTGACCACCGGAAACGGCACGATGACCATCGTCGGAACCGACGGCATGACGCTCTCGGTAGTGGCCGCTGACGGCACGTTGGTCTACAACACCGACAACGCGGCGGCTGAAACGACACTGCCGCTGTCCACCGGCCTCTACATCGTGACAGCGGAAGGCCACGCTCCGGTCAAGGCTATCGTGAAATGACCCGACCGTGTAGACATGACACTACAAAAGGAGGACGCACCCGACCGTGCGTCCTCCTGATTTTTTTGCGCGGAGGGTCAGAGGGGAGAGAGGGTGGTGATTGAGGTGAGGATGGAGAGGGCTTTCTCGACGGTGAGGATGTCGGAGATGACCATGGAGCGTTTGCCCTCTTTGTCGCGGAGCTGTGTCTGCCGCGGATTGGACTGCATGTAGGCCAGCACTCTGCCGAATGCGGGAGAGTTGTAGTAGGCTTTGTTGTCGTCACCGACGAAATAAAGGTACATGCGCCCTTGTTTCAGATAGAGTTTCTCAATGCCGAGCCTACGCGCGGTGGCGCGCAGCGGCACGATGCGTATGAGTTCCTCGGTCTCGGGAGGTATGGCTCCGAAACGGTCGACGAGACGTCGGCGGTAGTCGTCCACGGGAGTCATGTCGCCGCGTGGCGTGGCCATGTTGTCGAGTTCCTGATAGAGCGCGATGCGCTCGCCCTCCTGCGGCACGTAGCTGCCGGGGATGAGGAGTTCGAGGTCTGTCTCCACGACGCAGTCCTGCGCGTAGTCCTCGTCAGTGGCTGTCTCGGGCGCCTCGGCGGCGAGGGCACCGAGGGTGTCGGCAAACTCGCCGGTGCGCAGTTCGAAGACCGACTCCTTGAGGATCTTCTGGTAAGCCTCGTAGCCGAGATCGGCAATGAATCCGCTCTGTTCGGCTCCGAGGAGATTGCCGGCGCCGCGTATGTCGAGATCCTGCATGGCTATGTGGATGCCGCTGCCGAGGTCGGAGAAACTCTCGATGGCCTGCAGACGCCGGCGTGCCACAGGGGTGAGGGGAAGTCCCGGAGGAGTCAGGAGATAACAGAACGCCTTGCGGGAGCTGCGGCCCACGCGGCCGCGTAGCTGATGAAGCTCGGAGAGGCCGAAATTCTGGGCGTTGTCGACGATGATGGTGTTGACGTTGGGCATGTCGATGCCGCTCTCGATGATGGTGGTGCTGATAAGCACGTCATAGTCGCCGTCGGCGAATCCACAGACGGCGTTTTCGAGTTTGTCGGGCGCCATCTGGCCGTGTGCCTCGACGATACGTGCGCCGGGAGCGAGTCGTTCGACCATGTTGCGCAGCGTGGCGTGGCGCTCAATGCGGTTGCAGACGAAGAAGACCTGACCGGAGCGGCTGAGCTCGAAGTTGATGGCCTCGGCCACGATGTCGTCGGAGAAAGTGGAGACGGAGGTGAGGATCGGATGGCGGTTGGCGGGAGGTGTGTTGAGGTTGCTGAGGTCGCGGGCACCCATGAGCGAGAACTGCAGTGTTCGCGGAATCGGCGTGGCCGACATCGTGAGGGTGTCGACATTGACCTTCATCAGCTTGAGTTTCTCCTTGACGGCGACACCGAATTTCTGTTCCTCGTCGATGACGAGGAGTCCGAGATCCTTGAACTTCACACTCTTGCCTATGAGCTTGTGGGTACCGATCAGGATGTCGATCTTCCCCTCGGCGAGGTCGGCGAGTATCTTCCTGACGTCGGAAGCCTTGCGGGCGCGGGAGAGGAAATCGACCCTCACGGGCATGTCGCGCAGACGCTCGGAGAAAGTGTGGTAGTGCTGCAGGGCGAGCACGGTGGTGGGCACGAGCACCGCGGTCTGCTTGCCGTCGGCAGCGGCCTTGAAGGCGGCGCGGATGGCGATCTCGGTCTTGCCGAATCCGACGTCGCCGCAGATGAGACGGTCCATGGGACGCGGCGACTCCATGTCGGCCTTCACGTCCTTGGTGGCCGTGAGCTGGTCGGGGGTGTCCTCGTAGATGAAGGAGGCTTCCAGCTCGTGCTGCAGATATGAGTCGGGGGAGAAGGCGAAGCCCTGCTCACGCTTGCGGGCGGCATAGAGGGCGATGAGGTCGCGGGCGATCTCCTTCATCTTGGCCTTGGTGCGCTCCTTGAGGCGGTTCCAGGCGCCGCTGCCGAGCTTGCTGATCTTGGGTGGCTCACCCTCCTTGCCACGGTATTTGGAGAGCTTGTGGAGGGCGTGGATGCTCACGAAGATGATGTCGTCGCCGGCATAGACGAGCTTTATCATCTCCTGCATGGAACCGTTGACGTTGGTGCGCACCAGACCGCCGAAGCGGCCGATGCCGTGGTCGATGTGGACGATATAGTCGCCGGTTTCGATCTGCGACAGCTCGCGGAGGGAGAGGGCGAGTTTGCCGCTTCGGGCACGCTCGCTGCGGAGATTGTATTTGTGGTATCGGTCGAAGATCTGATGGTCGGTGAAGAAGCAGTTGCGCGTCTCACGGTCGAAGAAGCCCTCGTGGAGCGTGGTGTCGACCGGCGTGAAGGCTATCTCGTCGCCACGGTCGGCGAAGATGGCCTTCAGGCGCTCGGCCTGTTTGGGAGAATCAGAGAGAATATAAAGCTTGTAGCCTTTCTTAAGAAGATCGGCGAAGCTTTGTGAGATAAGCTCGAAGTTCTTGTGATAGAGCGTCTGGGGAGCGCAGTCGAAGCGTAGGACCGCGACTTCGGCGGGAAAGATATATTCGGTTCCGGCCTTAAGCTCGCAGCGGCGCAGGCGATCGACGGAAGCGCGGAACACGGCGGGATCGACGAGATGCTTCATGGCGTCGACATCGCCCTCACCGGCAATGGCCACGGAGTCGCTGATCGTGTCGTCGTGGATCTGGCTGACGCGGCCGCCGAGATGGTCGAGGTCGCGACAGAAGAGAATGGCGTCGTCGGGGAGCGAGGCGGTTAGGGGTATGTCGTCGTCGTTTCCGGCATTGCTGCGCGGACCGATGATGTCGACGGCGTCGAGGCGCTGCTCCGAGAGCTGTGTCTCCACATTGAACGTGCGGATGGAGTCTATCTCGGTGTCGAAGAAGTCGAGACGGTAGGGGAGTTCGCTGCCGAAGGAGAAGATGTCGGTGATTGAGCCTCGGCGTGCGAACTGTCCCGGCTCGTAGACGTAGTCGGCACGTGTGAATCCAAGCTCAAGAAGGCGTGCAATGACATCGTCGGGACGGATGGTCATCCCTTTCTTCAGCGCGAGGGTGTCGCTCTGCAGACGCGCCGGAGCGGGCACCTTCTCTGCAAGCGCCTCGGGGTAGGAGACTATCCAGCGGGCGGTGCCGTTGGCGAGGGCGTTGAGGGTCTCGGTGCGGAGAATCTGCGAAGGAGCGTCGACCTGACCGTAGCGGATGTGGCGTTTGTAGCCGGAAGGAAAAAACTGCACCTCGCCGGGATTGTCGGCAAGGTGGCAGAGATCGTTGTAGATGTAGCCGGCGTCGTCGTAATCGTCGGCAACGATGAGATAGGGCGCTTTCTGACGCGGCAGCGATGCCAGCAGCAGGGCAGCCGACGATCCGGCAAGTCCCGTGATTGCGAAGCGCGATGTTCCGGAAGTGGAAAGAAGGCTCTTTATGGCGTTAAGTCTCGGTCTGGTGGCGAACAGTGTCTTGAGGCGTCCTACGCTTATCGTCTGTGACATATCAGGTTGATTATTTACTACTACTTACGCCCTTTCTTAGCCTTGGGGGCGGAGAGCATACTGTCGTAGAGAGGCTTGTCGAGCAGAATCGCCTTCGCGGCCTTGAAACGCGGATCGTAGTTGAGGGAGTTGATGACATGGCCGCGGGTGTTGTAGTAGCGAGAGATGATCTCGGGAGCGAGAAGCATTTCGATCAGGCTGCGGCTGCTGTCGACATCACGGTCGAGGTCGTGGCGAAGCACCTCCTCAAGGGCGCCGAGACGCGCCTCGACATCCTTGTCGAGATAGCCGGAATCGGTGATTTTCTTGCGGAGGTCGCCCACAAGCTCCTCCAGCTCGCCGTTGTATTTGAGATTGCGCGAGGGGAGTCCGGACTTGAAGTCGGCGAAGATCTCGTCGGTGATACGGAAATCGCGTGGCGACACAATGGTGTCGTGGGTGGCGGCGTATTTGTTGGCGTAGTCGAAGAAGGCGTTGTCGGTGGCAAGCGCGTAGAGCACCGGAGTGGCGTCGGGATAATCGACGACGGAATCAGGACTCAGGCCTCCGCCGTCGTAGACAGTGCGTCCGGCCTTGGTCTTGAAGGCGCGGGCGAGACTGTCAGGGACATGCGCAATGCTGCCGTCGGGATTGCGGCGTGAATAGTCGTATGCCTGGATCAGACGTCCCGAAGGGATATAGTATTTGGAGGTCGTGACCTTCACCATCGTGTTGTAGGGGGTCGGCATGGTGCTCTGCACCAGACCTTTGCCGTAGGACTTGCTTCCGACGAGCACGGCACGGTCAAGATCCTGGAGGGCGCCTGCCGTGACTTCCGAGGCCGATGCGGAGGAGCCGTTGATGAGCACGGCTACCGGCATGTCGGCGGGCACGATCGGAGCCTGCGTGGTGATGTAGTCCTTCTCCTTGGTGCGCCCTTTGGTGGAGAGCACAGTCGTGCCTTTGGGCACGAAAAGCTCCAGAATCTCGATGGCGGCCTCCAGGCGTCCACCGCCGTTGTCGGAGAGGTCGACAATGAGACCTTTCATCGTCTTGTCGGCAAGCATACGCTTGATGGCCTCGCGCACCTCAGCGGCTGAGTTGTCGCCGAACTGCGTGAGCTGCAGATAGCCTATGCCGTCGTTGTCCACACCGTAGTAGGGCACCGTGGGTGTGACGAGCTTCGCTCTTTCAAGTTTGAAATCGAGGATGGAGTCCGCGCCGACATAGGGACGGCTGACGCGGAGAGTCAGCTCCGTACCGGGCATTCCGAGAAGATGGCTGCGGGCCTCCTCCATCGAGATACCCTTGGCGTCCACGGTATCGATGCGCAAGATTCGGTCGCCCGAACGCAGTCCGGCGAGAATGGCCGGAGAGCCTTCGGTGGGATTGTTGATGACGATGTAGTCGCCGATCTTCATCAGATAGGAACCTATGCCGCCGTATTCACCTTTCGACGACTGCAGGAACTCCTTCGCCTCCTTCTCGCTGAAGAAGGTGGTGTAGGGATCAAGCGGCTCCAGGAAGCCCTCGATGGCGCCTTCGAACATCTTCTGCAACGGCAGCGAATCGACATAGTTGGCATCGACGTAGGTCACCACCGAGGTGAAGATGTCGTAGTTGCGGTTTATGATGTCGCGGCGGTCGGCGTCGTCGCCGAGGCCGAAGCAGATCGACGGCAGGAGCATTGCCGCCGCAGCCGCTGTGAGGGCTTTTGGTATTCGCATTATAGTTCTGTAGTTTTGGAATGTGCATTGTCGGCCTCGTGCCTGCGGGGAGGATAGTCCACGGAGAAATGCAGTCCGCGGCTCTCCTTGCGCGCCATGGCCTGACGCATGATCAGATAGCCGATCAGGATCATGTTGCGCAGCTCGCAGAGACGCCGCGAGGCCTTGCTGACCTTGAAGAGACGCTCGGTCTCCTCATAGAGGATGTCGAGGCGGCTCCAGGCGCGCTGAAGTCTCAGGTCGCTTCTCACAATGCCAACATAATAGCCCAAGATTTGGTTCACCTCCTTCATGGACTGCGTGATGAGCACCATCTCCTCGGGATGCGACGTGCCGCTGTCGTCCCATTCGGGCACGTCGCGGCGCAGGTCGTAGTCGCCGATCACCTTGCGGGCGTGGTTTGCCGCGGCATCGGCGTAGACCACCGCCTCGATCAGCGAGTTGGAGGCCAGACGGTTGCCGCCGTGCAGACCGGTGCAGCTGCACTCGCCCACGGCGTAGAGACGCTTAATGCTGCTCTCGCCGTTGAGGTCGACCTTGATGCCGCCGCAGAGATAGTGGGCGGCGGGAGCCACAGGGATGTAGTCTTTGGTGATGTCGATGCCCAGCGAGAGACATTTCTCATAGATGTTGGGGAAATGATGCTTTGTCTGCTCGGGATCCTTGTGGGTGACGTCGAGATAGACATGGTCGCTGCCGCTCGCCTTCATCTCGGAGTCGATGGCACGCGCCACGATGTCGCGCGGAGCAAGCGACAGACGCGGATCATACTTCTGCATGAATTCCTCGCCGTCGAGATTGCGGAGCACCGCGCCGTAGCCGCGCATCGCTTCGGTGATGAGGAACGACGGACGGTCGCCGGGATGATAGAGCGCCGTGGGGTGGAACTGAATGAACTCCATGTCCTCGACTGTGCCCTTGGCGCGGTAGACCATCGCGATGCCGTCGCCGGTGGCTACGAGAGGATTGGTCGTCGTGGTGTAGACGGCGCCGCAGCCGCCGGTGGCCATCAGCGTGATGCGGGATAGGAAACGGTCGACATTGCCGGTGGCCTCGTCGAGCACATAGGCGCCGTAGCAGGTGATGTCCGGACTGCGGCGCGTCACGGTCTTGCCCAAGTGGTGCTGCGTGATGATCTCGATGGCGAAACGATGCTCGAAAACGTCGATGTAGGGATTCGCCTTCACCTCGTCGATGAGGCTCGTCTGGATCTCGGCGCCGGTGTTGTCGGCATGGTGGAGTATGCGGAACTCGCTGTGGCCACCCTCGCGGTGGAGGTCAAACTCACCCGAGCCGTCCTCGCGGAGGTCGAACTTGACGCCGTGGTCGATAAGAAAACGTATCTGCTCGGGAGCGCCCTCCACAACCTTGGCCACCGCCTTCGGATCGCTCAGCCAGTCGCCCGCGATCATGGTGTCCTCGATATGCTTCTCGAAATTGTCCACCTTCAGGTTCGTGACACTCGCTACGCCACCCTGGGCCAGAAATGTGTTGGCTTCCTCCAGAGTCGTCTTGCAGAGGATAGCCACCTTTGCATGCGGAGAAGCGACCTTCAGGGCGAAGCTCATTCCGGCGATGCCGGAACCGATCACAAGATAATCGTATTCGTAATTCATTTCTTTGCTGCTGTTGTCTGTTTTCCTGTTCCGGTCATTCCGAAATTGCGGGGAACGACCTGATAACTCGCAAAATTACAAAATAACCTCCTAACCGCAAAGAAAATCGCCCCTCCCGCCGTTTTTCCCGCCTACTTCAGACTCTTCAGCTTATTCTTGGCAGACGGATCGCCTCTTTCGGCTGCCCTCTGATACCAGCGCAATGCTTCTGCGGAATCTTTAGCAACTCCCTTTCCCTCCTCATACATATATCCGATAAAATAATCCGCTGCCCCCGAACCTTGTGCAGATGCCTTTAATAGCCATTTCATCGCCTCAGCATAATCGTGTGCCATCATGTACCCCTGACAATAATCCACTCCGAGGCTGTATTGCGCCTCCGGATAACCTCCGGCGGCTGACTTCTTAAGCATCTTGACTGCCATGGAGTAGTTCCTCGGCACACCCCAGCCATACTCATACATCCTGCTAAGATGAAATTGACCCTCCACATCTCCTTGCTGAGCAGCTTGACGATACCATTTCGCAGCTTCTTTATAATCACGCCTTTCCTCTGCATTACGTCCCTTTTCAACCATTTCCCTAAGAGTATAGTGCGTATGGGTAGAGGGCTGTTTTTTCGGTGTCTTCTTAGCCGGAGCGGTGGTCTGCTTTTTCTGTTTCTTAGGTCCGGTGATGACGTCCTGCGCATGGGCGCCGAAAGGAAGGCAGACGAGCATCGCCGCCAATATCATTCTGACAACAAGTTTCATTACTGTAGTTCTTTTTTCTTGCAACAAAAGTAACATTTTCCATCGACATCTCCAAATAAATTTGCGCAGAGGGCGGCGGTGTGTTATCTTTGCAAGAAACATTTTCCAACTGACCATGAACAGACTCCAGCTGATGACTCTCTGCG
Source organism: uncultured Porphyromonadaceae bacterium (assembly GCA_902491625.1). GTDB lineage: Bacteria > Bacteroidota > Bacteroidia > Bacteroidales > Muribaculaceae > Lepagella. Next base: position 12,261 of record CABUIO010000026.1, read on the forward strand.
CCGCTCTGGGCGCCTCCATACTTCCGTGCCTCGCCGGCGCTCCGGTGCCGGCAGCCTCCGCATCTTCCGGCGCCTACAATCCGCAGGCGCGTCAGAAATACAGCATCTATGTCGACAAGAACGGCGTCATGCGCCGCTCCGACAACAATCAGGAGGTGAGCTACTACGGCACCAACCTGACGACTCCCTTCGCCCACGCTTACCGTGCCCTCGGCTATCTCGGCGTAGACCGCAAGAAGGCCATCGACCGCGATGTATACCATCTGGCTCGCCTCGGTCTCAACGCCTACCGCATCCATCTCTGGGACGCCGAGCTGGCCGACTCGGCGGGCAATCTCCTTGCCAACGACCATCTCGACCTCCTCGACTACATGCTCTCGCAGCTTGAGAAACGCGGCATCGACGTCGTCATCACGGCGCAGACCAATTTCGGCAACGGTTATCCGGAGCGTAACATCGACACCGGAGCATTCACCTACGACTACGAGAAATGCAACATCCACGAGAATCCGACGGCCCAAAAGGCTCAGGAAAACTATCTGCGTCAGCTTGCAAGCCATGTAAATCCCTACACCGGACGAAGCTACGCGGCTGACAATTCCATCATCGCCATGGAGATCAACAACGAGCCGTGCCACAGCGGCACGCGCAAGGAGGTGACGGCCTACATCGACCGCATGGCCAAAGCACTGCGCAAGAGCGGATGGAAGAAGCCCGTGCTATACAATGTGAGCCACAATCCCGACGTCACCGAGGCTTACTACGACGCCAAGATCGACGGCACGACATATCAGTGGTATCCGATCGGCCTTGTCGCAGGCCATGAGCGCAAGGGCAATTTCCTCCCTTACGTCGACAGCTACGACATCCCCTGGAAAAACACCATCCCGGGCTTCGACAGCAAGGCGCGTCTCGTCTATGAGTTCGATCCCGCCGACATCCTATATAGCTACATGTATCCGGCTGTGGCGCGCACCTTCCGCAAGGAAGGATTCCAGTGGATCACGCAGTTCGCCTACGATCCGACAGACATGGCGCGCTTCAACACCGAATATCAGACACATTTCCTCAACCTCGCCTACACTCCGGCGAAAGCGCTGAGTATGCTTGTCGCCGCAGAGGCGGCACGTCGCACTCCCCGTGGCGCCGACTACGGCACTTATCCTGCCAACACGACCTTCGGCGACATCCGCGTCGACGGCATAGCCGACCTGAGCATCCTCAACGCTCCCGACATGTATGTTTACACCCGTTCGACCTCCGAGGCGCCGCGCTCCATCGGGACGCTCCGGAAGATCGCAGGTACAGGCACCTCGCCGGTAGTGGCTTACGAGGGCACCGGAGCTTACTTCCTCGACCGCCTCGACGACAGCCACTGGCGCCTGGAAGTGATGCCTGACGTCGTTCTGACCGAAGATCCCTTCGCCAAGCCTTCGCTCAAACGCGAGGTCGGAAGCATCGTCTACGCCTCGCATCCGATGAAGATCTCACTTCCTGAGTTAGGGGATGAGTTCGGCTATTACGCAGTCAACGAGGGCAACACGCGCAAAGGTAAGGCCGACACCGGAAGCATCGACGTCTATCCAGGAGTGTATGTTCTCTCCACGATGCCGGATGAGGACGGCAAGAAATGGACCGCAGAAACATATTTCGGCACCGAGACCGAAGCGACACCCTACGGCAACATGCGCATAGGCGAGTTCGTGGCTCCGGCGCCAACTACGGCGAAGGAACCCTTAGTGGCCCACACACCCTCAGCAGCAGTGGCCAAGGGTAAGAAACTCACCGTCACGGCCGATGTCGTGGCCGGCGCCGCTCCGGTCGACTCCGTGGTGGTCTATCCCGCAGACATATCCTTCTGGAACGACCGAAACACTCTCTATCCCATGAGCCGCGTAGAGGGAAAGCCCTACACATGGAGCGTGGAGATGGATCTGCCGGACTGGCACGACAAGGCACAATACAACATCGTGGCCTTCAGCGGCGACAACGCCACGACATATCCCGGCGCTATGAGCGGCACACCGCTCGACTGGGACGCTCCCGAAAACCGCGACATGTACACTGTGGAAATCGTGGACGCTAAAGCGCCGCTGATGCTCCTTTCGACACGCACCCACGACGTAAACACCGAAGCGGGCACCATCCCCGATGGTCGCGGCGCATGGCTGCGCACCGACCTGCAGTCGCCTCTCGGAGCCGACACCGAACTGCTCACATTCAAGCCCGAAGCCGAGAGCGACGTGGCAATCCTGCGCAGCTACGTGGCGCCGACACTCTCCGACGCCGCACTATCCGACGGCCGCGAGACACTCGTGATCAAGGCGCCCGGCACCACCGGACTGCCGCAGCTTGAGGTCGGCTTCATCGCCGCCGACGGCACATCATGGCTCGCGCCCGTTAGGCTCGACAACGACGGCGATGCGATCGTCCGCCTCACGGAACTTCGTCCGGCGGTCACCGAACTCGTTCCGGCGGCATATCCGACCTTCCTGAGCCGCAACTACGACGGCACGAAAGGCGCCACGGGATTCAACCTCGCCGATATGCAGTATGTCGTGGTGAGAGCCACCGGCGCAGCTCCCGGCACCTCACCGCGCCTCGCCGTCGAAGCCATCTACCTCCGCTGACAATTTCGTGCTTTTACGCGTTATATTGAGGTAAAACCGAAAACAACGAAATCATTATGGAACATATTCTCTGGGCTGACGACGAGATCGATCTCCTCAAGCCTCACATACTTTTCCTCAAAGCCAAGGGCTACGATGTCACGACCGTGAACAATGGCCAGGATGCCGTCGAGGCGGTGGAACACACCCCCTTCGACCTTGTGCTGCTGGATGAAAACATGCCGGGTCTTTCGGGACTGGAAACCCTGCAGCTGATCAGTCAGCTGCGTCCGCAGCTTCCGGTCATCATGATCACCAAGAGCGAGGAGGAGAACATCATGAACCAGGCCATCGGCAACAAGATCGCCGACTATCTAATCAAGCCTGTCAACCCCAACCAGATCCTGCTGTCCATCAAGAAAAACCTCCACAGCACGGAGCTTGTGGCGGCACAGACGACCAGCTCCTATCAGCAGGAGTTTCAACGTCTTGCATCCGACATAAACCGCGCGGAGAGTATCGAGGATTTCTACAATCTCTACCGCCAGCTTGTCTTCTGGGACATCAAGCTCGCAGACACCGACACCGGAATGGCCGAGCTGCTCGACATGCAGAAGCGCGACGCAAATTTCAATTTCACGAAATTTGTCAAGCAGAGCTACCGTTCGTGGGTACAGCCTTCGTCGACCGAAGAAGAGCATCCGCTGATGAGCCACGAGATCTTCAAGCGCCGCATATTTCCGATGCTCGACAAGGGTGAGAAGATCTTCTTCGTGCTCATCGACAATTTCCGTCTGGATCAGTGGAGAGTATTCCAGCCGCTGCTGAGCGAATGGTTCAACGCCGACGAGGAGCTGTACACGACCATTCTGCCCACCTCCACACAGTATGCGCGCAACGCCATCTTCGCCGGACTGATGCCGCTCCAGATCTCACGCATGTTCCCGAAATATTGGGTCGAGGAGGACGAGGACGAAGGGAAGAACATCTACGAAGAGGATCTTATCCGCACCCAGATCGAACGCTATCGGCGCCACGACGCGTTCAGCTATTCGAAGCTCAACGACTCTGCGGCCATCGAGAAATATCTGCGCAACATCCGCAACCAGACCAACAACAACCTCAATGTCATCGTGCTCAATTTCATCGACATGCTCAGCCATGCCCGAACGGAGTCGAAGATGATACGCGAGCTTGCCAACACCGACGCGGCCTACCGCTCGATCACCGAGTCGTGGTTCCGCCACAGCAGCGCGCTCGACCTTTTCCGGCGCATCGCCGAGGAGGGTTATAAGATCGTGCTCACCACCGACCACGGCACCATCCGCGTCGACAATCCCATCAAAGTCGTAGGCGACCGCAACACCAACACCAACCTACGCTACAAGGTCGGCAAGAATCTCAGCTACAATCCCAAGCAAGTGTTCGAGATGCAGAAACCCGCGGATTTCGGCCTTCCCGCGCCCAACCTTTCCAGCACATTCATCTACGCCTGCAATCAGGATTTCTTCTCCTACCCCAACAACTACAACTACTACGTGCAGTATTACACCGGCACATTCCAGCACGGCGGCATCTCGCTGCAGGAGATGATCGTGCCGCTCGTCACCCTCACTCCAAGATAATTACAGCCTCGATCAGGAGTTTAGCCGACCATCCAAAATGTTCTTTACAAAGTTCATTTTGCGAAAATGGTTTCTGTAAAGTTCATTTTATCGAAACGAACTTTGCAGAGACCATTTTTCTTGCTCCGTAGGTGAATCTTTTGCGGCGGATCTGATTGGAGTTCCGTCTTTTTTCACTACTTTTGCAACTGTGGGCGCCTCGCGTTCACAAGAAATAATATTTTATTGATTATCAAACCTATACACGATATGAACAAGAAGATCATCTTGCCGGCCCTTTGCATCGTGGCTCTGGGCATCACCGGCTGCTCCAAAAAGGTCGGCCAGTTTAAAAGCGACTTTTTCTCCGTCAATCCCACGCCCCTTGAGGTACAGGGCGAGGATGTTCCGGCAACCATCACCGGACGCATCCCGGCGAAGTTCATGGTAAAGAACGCCAAAGTGGAGGTCACTCCGGTGCTCGTCTACGCTTCCGGAGAGACGCAGTCGCTCCCTTACCTCATCCAGGGTGAGGACGCACGCGCCAACGGCACAGTGGTGAGCTATCTCAACGGCGGCTCGGTGGCCATACCTTTCAACGTGCAGTATTCCCCCTCGATGGAGCGCTCTGACCTCTATCTCGACTTCTCCGTTGACCAGAACGGCAAGATCTACGCCCTTCCCCGCGTGAAGGTAGGCAACGGTGTCATCGCGACAGCGACCCTCGCATCCGCCGCCGATGTCACTCCCGCAATCGCCAAGGACAATTTCCAGAAGGTCATCAACGAGAAATACTCCGCCGACATCCACTTCCTCATCAATCAGGCCAACATCCGCTCCTCGCAGACAAGCACCGAGCAGTACAAGGATCTCAACGAGCGCCTCCGCGAGGCTGCCAAAGCCGATAATCAGGAAATCGCCGGAGTCAACATCAGCTCCTTTGCTTCCCCCGAGGGTTCGCTGGAATTCAACACACAGCTCGCCGAGAAGCGAGAGAAAGCCACAACATCGCTGATGGAATCGCAGCTCAAGAAAGACAAGATCACCGAGTTCGGCGAACTGACCTCGCAGTTCACTCCCGAGGACTGGGAAGGTTTCCAGAAACTTGTCGAAGCCAGCAACATTCAGGACAAGGGCCTGATCCTCGAAGTGCTCCGTATGCAGAAAGACCCCGAACTGCGTGAGAAGGAACTCCGCAACCTCTCCAGCGTCTTCAGCGAGCTTGCAGACCAGATCCTTCCCCAGCTCCGCTACTCGCGCGTGATGGCTTCCATCAACGTCATCGGCAAGAGCAACGAGCAGCTCGTGGAACTCTTCAACACCGATCCCAAGCGCCTCACCGCCGACGAGATGCTCTACATCGCCACCCTCACCGACGACAACAACAAGAAGATGGAGGTCTACAACCGCGCCTGCGAGATCTTCCCCAACGACTTCCGCAGCTTCAACAACCTCGGCGTCACACAGTATGTGGCCGGCGACTATGAGGGTGCCAAGGCCAACTTCGAGCACGCGCTTCGCCTGAACCCGCAGGAGAAAGAGAGCGAGATGAACCTCGGACTCATCAACATGCTTGACGGCAAATACACTCAGGCATACGAGAAATTCGGTCTTGCCGGTGATCTTCCCGAGATCGGCGACGCCCTCGGCCTCTACTATCTCTCGCAGGGCAACCTCCCGGCAGCCGTGACATCGTTCGGCGACACCAAGTCCAACAACGCCGCCCTCGCGCAGCTCCTCAGCAAGGACTACACCAAGGCACGCTCGACACTCACGGCCATCGCCACACCCGACGCCACGACATACTATCTGCTGGCAGTCGTCGGCGCACGCACCGGCAACGAGAACGCCGTCGTGAGCAATCTCCGTCAGGCCGCACGCCTCAACCCCAAGATGCTTCAGCGCGCCAAGAACGACCTCGAATTCTCGAAATACAACCTCTCCTACCTCTGATCGCACCGCGTGACCGCCATCTACGGCAGTCATCCCGCAACTATAGCCCCACGCCCCTGTGCGTGGGGTTTTCCGCAGAAGGCATTCCCGAACGCAGGATTGACAGAGGCTCCACCCGAGCGTAGGGCTGCACCATGGTGCAGCCGCACACCGCAAGAACCGCGTTCACACACCGCAAGATTCATGTGTAACGTAGGCTGCACCATGGTGCAGCCCTACGTTAGGACGTAACCCTTCTATGTTCGAACGTACACCCTCCATCCTCATCTTTAAACTGTGACAACTATGGACAACGCTACTACAAATCAGACCGCTCAGCAGCAACCGACCGCACCGAAGCCTCACAGATCGCTGCGGCAGATAGCTTACGCCGCCGTCAAGGATATGTGGAACAATCTCCGCATCACCGATCTCGAACCCGAGGAATCGACCGTGGAGAATATACGTTCCGGCATTTCATTCCGCGGATCGCAGCTGCTGATCCTCATCTTCGCCATCCTTGTGGCGTCGCTGGGTCTCAACACCGACAGCATCCCGGTGATCATCGGCGCCATGCTCATCTCCCCACTCATGGGGCCGATCATAGGCATGGGTCTGGCTCTCGCCATCGGCGACTACGAGATGCTGCGCCGGGGGCTGAAAAACATCTCGCTGGCCGTGGCGGGTTCCGTGATAGCGTCGGCCATCTTCTTCCTCATCTCCCCGCAATACGAGGGCACGAGCCAGCTTCTTGCGCGCACGTCTCCCTCGATCTACGACGTCTTCATCGCCCTCTTCGGCGGCGCAGCCGGAATCGTCAGCATCGCCGTGCGCAATAAGGGTCAGGTGATGCCCGGCGTCGCCATCGCCACATCGCTGATGCCGCCGCTCTGCACCGCCGGTTACGGTCTTGCCACGCTGCAGATGAACTTCTTCTTCGGCGCCTTCTATCTCTTCTTCACCAACTGCCTCTTCATACTCGTGGCTTCATGGATCGTGGTCAAGCTACTCAAATATAGACAGGCTGTCTATGCCAACGCACGCCGTGCCAAGCGTGTGCGCACCATCATGTATGTCATCATCTCCCTCACGCTCTGCCTCTCGGTCTATCTCACCGTCGCGATGGTGCGCAAGAGCATCTTCATCCGAAAGGCTCAATCCTTCGTGGAGCAGCAGATGGTCTTCCCCAACACCCAGGTGCTAAACCACTCCGAATATGTAGAGAACGGCAAACGCTATATCGACGTCACCCTCATCGGCGAGGCGCTCAACACCGACTCGCTCAAGCTCGCCCTCTATCAGAAACTCGATTCGGCGGGAATGGGCGGCACGATCCTCAACATCCGCCAGGGCTTCGCCATGGGCGTCGGCGGCGCCGAGACACCTCGCGACATCACCGACCTCTACAGCGCCATGCAGAACGAGATCCTTCGCCGCCAGACCACGATCGACTCCCTCAACGCCGTCATCCGGATGCGCACACATTTCAGCGACGAGGCACCCACGATCGCGCCTGAGGTCAGGGCTATCTTCCCTGCGGTGCGCGACATCGCCCTCTCGTCTATGATCATAGCCGCAGCCGAACCCTCGGAGGCTGTCACCGGCACTCCTGAGCCGAAGATCGCTCCCGACACCGTCAACATCGCCTTCGTCAACGCTCCCGCCGGACTCTCCGCCGCCGAACGCGACAAGCTCGCACGCTACATCGAGGCGCGCCTCAGCCAGCCTCACGTCCATGTCAGCGTCAATCCCGCGAACTATCCCTGGAAACGATAAAAACAAACCAACCCAATACTTATCATGGCAGGTATAAAAGCCCTTGCAAAAGACACTGCGATCTACGGCATCAGCTCTATCGTAGGCCGTTTCCTCAACTGGTGCCTCGTGCCCCTCTACGTCTATCTTTTCCCGACCGAGGAATACGGCATCGTGAGCTATCTATACTCCTTCACGGCCGTGGCACTCGTCATCCTGAACTACGGCATGGAGACCGGATTCTTCCGCTTCGCCTCGCGCCACGAGAAACCGGACACTGTCTACACCACCTCGCTACTCTCCGTCGGATCGACCTCGCTGCTCTTCATCATACTGCTGTCGGTCTTCATCAATCCCATAGCCACAGGGATGCGCCTGGAGGGTAAACAGCTCTACATACTCCTTCTGGGCATCATCGTGGCCATCGACGCCTTCAGCAACATCCCTTTCGCATACCTGCGCTATAAGCACAAGGCCGTGCGCTTCGCCACCATCAAATTCGCAAACATCGGCATCAACATAGCCCTCAACCTCTTCTTCCTGCTCCTCTGCCCGAAACTGCAGCATAGCTGTCCACAGCTCATCGGCTGGTTCTATACGCCACTTGGAGGCGCCTCGTTCGGTATCGGATGGATCTTCGTTGCCAACATGATCTCCACCCTCTGCGTGCTCGCCATGCTCCTACCGCAGCTCATAGGGCCGCGCTACCGCTTCGACGGCGCACTGCTGCGCAAGATGCTCCGCTACAGCTGGCCGCTGCTCATCCTCGGCGTCGCCGGAATCATGAGCCAGAACATGGGGCAGATGGTCATTCCATACCTCTTCACCGACCAGACGGCGGCACGTTCCATGGTCGGTATCTACGGCGCCAACATCAAGATCGCCATCGTCATGGTAATGTTCACACAGGCATTCCGTTACGCCTACGAGCCATTCATCTTCGCACAGGACAAGGGGAAAGACACCTCCGGAGGCGGAAAAGGCCCCGGCACGAAGGCCTATTGCGACGCCATGAAATTCTTCGTCATCCTCGGACTGCTCATCTTCCTCGCGGTCATGTTCTATCTGCCGCTCATCAAGCATTTCGTGAGCCGCGCCTACTGGGGCGGACTCGACGTCGTGCCTATAATGATGGCTGCCGAGCTTTGCTGCGGCGTGGCCTTCAACCTCTCGCTGTGGTATAAGCTCACTGATCGCACGCAATGGGGCATGTACCTCTCCGTGGGCACCTTCATCATCATGCTGGCGCTCAACATCGTCTTCGTACCGCTTATCGGCATCCCCGACGGCTACATGGGCAGCGCATGGGCGGCGCTCATCAGCTATTTCATAATGATGGCGGCGAGCTACTTCATCGGACGGCGCTACTATCCGCTACCCTATGAGCTGCGCACCATGGCGCTCTATCTGCTCCTTGCCGCCGTGCTCTGGGGCGTCGGCACATGGCTCTGCGCCTTCCCCGGCCATCCCAGGCTGATGTACCTCACGCGCACACTCCTGCTGCTCTTCTACCTCTTCATGATAGCCCGCTTCGAACACCTTCCCCTTCCCGGCCGCCACAAACGCTGACTCCCGAACGTAGGGCTGCTCCATGGAACAGCCGCACACCGCAAGAAAATATCGGATTCATTTTGTGATTATTGTTAAATATAGTTAATTGTAATGCAACATACGAGCTAAATACCTTATATTTGCATTACAAATCTATTAAGAATTACTTATCATGGCACAAGCGACTATCTCCATCAGAGTAGATCAAAATCTTAAAACGAATTTCGATTCGCTTTGCGAAATTTTTGGTCTTAGTACGACTGCAGCATTCAACATCTTCATGAAAGCTGTGGTGAGAGAAAGAAGGATCCCATTCGAAATAAAAGCGGATGAGCGGGAAGATATAAGAAAAAAAGCTCTTGATGCCTTTGAATACAAGCGCAACTCGATTGCTCAGTCAGGCTTGCAGGAGATGACCCTTGATGAAATCAATTCCGAAATCCAAGCATCAAGAAATGAAAGAAAAAAACAAGATTCTGGCCGTAATTGATACCAACGTCCTTGTCTCCTCTCTTTTCTCAAAAGATGGACAGTCAAATCCAACCTTGGTAATTTCATCCTGAATGAAAAGATAATCCCACTATATAATAGTGAAATAATTGAAGAGTATCGTGAAGTGCTTTCTCGCGACAAATTCCGATTTCCAAGTTATATCGTAGACAATCTCGTTTCTGTATTTGAGCATTTCGGCATTGATACAGCACGTACGAATGTGTCGGATGAGGTGTTTCCTGACTCTGACGACATCGTGTTCTATGAGGTTAAAATGAGTGAGGATGAGGCATTTTTGGTAACCGGAAATCTCCGACATTTCCCCAAAAATCCATTAGTGGTGACACCCGCACAAATGATCGACATTCTCAAGGAACATAATCTACTGTGACATAGCGAAGAACACACCAGAGGTTGCTGCCGACAGCAGCAAAACCCGAGCGTAGGGCGACAAAGGCTGCACCCGAACAATGCGTGGAGGCAAAGGCCTGCAAGGCCGATACGACAATAACCCGGAGCGGTCAAGCTCCGGGAAAAGGCTATCTCTATGAAAATAAGGTCTGTAAGACCGACCCAAGAAGCTACGTTTGGTCGCTCCTACAGAGCTTGGCATGTTATCTGGGACGATACCCGGAGCTTGATCGCTCCGGGCTATTTTCACATCGGCCTTTCAGGCCTTACACCCCGATGTATTCGCTTGGTGTACAGGTAATTGAGATACGCGGCTGCTCCAGGAGCAGCCCTACGTTCGGACGTAACCATTTCTGGACGCACGCCATGCAACCCTACGTTCGGATGCTGCCATTTCAGGCCTTACGTCGCAGAATAGGACGTTACTCGTGGTCCTCTTTCCAGGCCTTGTCAGGCTGGCAGCCGGTGCCGTCGAAACAGTGGGTGCAGATGCGGCATTTAGGCAGTCCGATGCTCTCCACAAGATCCTCAAGCTTGGCGAACTTAAGCGACGTAAGGTCCAGACGGCGCGCGATCTCGGCAACCATGCGGTCATATTCCGGCGTCCCGGCAGTGGCGTACTTTTCAAGCTTCGCCGAATCATCACCCTCGAAATCCTTTATGATGCGACGCGTGATAAGCTCCAGATCGCTCTTGGAAGAGGTGAAATTCACGAACTTGCAGCCGTACACAAGGGGAGGACAGGAGATGCGGGCATGCACCTCCTTGGCGCCACCCTCGAAGAATGTGCTGACGTTGTCGCGCAACTGTGTGCCTCGCACGATGGAGTCGTCACAAAACACGATGCTCTTGCCGTCGAGAATGGCCTGATTGGGTATCAGCTTCATCTTGGCCACAAGATTGCGGCGCGACTGATTGCCGGGAGTGAAGCTTCGCGGCCATGTGGGAGTGTATTTGAGCACTGCACGTTTGTAAGGGATGCCGCTCCCTTCGGCGTAGCCCAGAGCGAAGCCGACGCCGGAATCGGGAATGCCGCAGACGCAGTCGGCCTTCGTGTCGTTGTCCTCGCTTCCCATGACGTTGCCGCACTGCTCGCGCACATACTCGGCGTTGATGCCGTTGTAGTCGCTGGCGGGGAATCCGTAGTAGACCCATAGGAAGCTGCATATCTGCTCGCGGCACGCCGGCTTCTGAAGCACCTCGACGCCGTCGGATGTCAGCTTCACTATCTCGCCGGGACCGAGATCCCTCACTCTCTCATAGCCAAGATTGGGAAAAGCCGATGTCTCCGAAGCCACAGCGTAACCTCCGCCCTCTTTCTTTCCTATGACGATCGGGGTGCGTCCCAGATAGTCGCGGGCCGCGATGATGCCGTCTTCCGTGAGGATCAGCATCGAGCATGATCCCTGCACCTTGCTGTAGACGAGATTGATTCCGTCCACGAAATCCTTGCCCATGTTGATCAGCAAGGCCACAAGCTCGGTCTGATTGATCTTGTTGGCCGAGAGCTCGCTAAAGTGGATGCGCTCTTTAAGAAGTTCCTCCGCTATCGAGCGGTCGTTGAGCACCTTTGCCACAGTCACGACGGCATAGCGTCCCAGGTGCGAATTGACGATGATCGGCTGGGGGTCGGTGTCGCTGATGACACCGAGTCCGCTGCAGCCGACGAAGTCGTCAAGCTCATCCTCGAATTTCGACCTGAAATAATCGCGCTCCAGACTGTGGATCGAACGGTTGAATCCCTGCTCGGGATCGAATGTCACCAGACCGGCACGTTTCGTGCCCAGGTGAGAATTGTAGTCCGTGCCGTAAAAAAGATCGTTGATGCACGGTGTCTTGGTAACTGCTCCGAAAAAGCCTCCCATATGTCTTTGAAAATTTTAAAGCGCAAAGTTACAACAATTATTTGACACTGGAAAGGAGACGGCGAGGGGCGGCACCTTAGAGGCGTCTGGAAAGTGAAAAAACCCCGGCTCTTCAGTGAGAGCCGGGGTTTGCTATTCAGATACCAATCGGATCAGAGGATCACTTTGGTGCGGTTGACGATGTAGAAGCCACGGGGAAGGTCGTCGATGCTGTTGAGACCTTCGTGTACACGCACTGTGCGCGGTGTGCCGGAGAGGCTGTAGATGTTGACGTTTGCCTCGATGGGCGAAACGATGTAGAGCACGCCGTCGGAAGCGAAGATCTTGTAGCCGGGATCGAGCATGACATTGCCCACACCAACGGTCTCGCCGGTGAAGCCGTTCATGTCATACACGCCGAAGTTGACTATCTTGGCATCGTCGCCGGTCTGAGCACCCTGATTGTTGGTGAAGATCACGTTGGAGGTGGTGAGATCCTTGTCGGTGTCGATGTAAAGCTTCTTGTAGCCGGTGGCTGCGTCGTTGTCCATCTCCTTGCCGGGCCATGCGCCTACGAAGTCATTGCCGGCCTCGCCGCCATAGATGTAGGCATAGACATTGCTCCAGTTCTGCGAGTTCTTGAAGTAGATGGTGTAGCCGGTGGTGGGATTCACAGGCTCTTCAGAGTAGGTGTAGACGAAAGTCTGCACGTTGCCCGTCTGGTCTCCGGCCACAGCGAACGCCTTCACGGTGGTGGTCTGAGTCAGGGTGAGGGGCGAGTTGTAGACGCTCGAAGAGGTGGAAGGCTCGGAACCGTCGAGAGTGTAGTAGATGGTTCCGGCGGGGCTGGAGGTGAGGGTCACGGAGAGGCTGCCGTTGAACTTGGTGCCGGAAGCGGGATTGGCCCTTACCACAGGTTTCTTGGGCGTGGGATCGTTCATGTCGAGTTTCTTGTAGCCCGATTGGCCGTCATATTCGAAGAAGGCGTCTTCGGTGATACCCTCGATGTCGCCGGTCTGGGCGCCGTTGCCGTTGTTGAAGATCACGTTCACGCTTTCAACGCCGTCGCAGGTGATATACCAGAAAGTCTTGCCGTCGATCTCCTTGCTGTCGGAAGGCGTTCTGCCGGGCCATTCGCCGTTAAGCTTCGTGGCGCCGCTCCAGGCGTATACATTGGGGGCAGAGGGAGCCGTCACATAGATTGTGATTGACGCGTTGGGATCGACCTTCTTGTAGGTCACTGTGCCGTTGTACACAGTGCCGTCGGCAACTGATTTGGCTTCGTAGGCCACGCTGACGGTCTCGCCGTATTCCACACCTTCGCCCACGGTGAAGGTAGAGGGAGTGCCCTTCGTGAGGTTGACTTTATCCTTGCCTTCGACCTGATACCATCCGGAAGCCGATCCCTCCGAGAGAGTGGCGGTCACGGTAAGTGTCTCTGTCTTGAAGTTGCCGCCCATCGGGTTGAAGATCACGCCCGCGCTTTCATCTACAGCGTCATCTTTCGTATAGAAGTGGTCCGTGCCGGGATCGGTGCAGGTGGGGTTGCCGCCCTGTGCCACCGGCGAGGAGGAGTAGATGAACATGCCTTCCTCTACCACTTTGCCCCCCTTCCAGTCCTTCACGAGGACACGGAGCTGACCCTTGGTCTTGGGAGCGTCCACAGTGATTGTGCCGCCGTTGTAGGTCTTGCCGGTCACGATGTCGGTGTAGGTACCTGCGGGCACGCCGGTGAAGGTGGCGCCGCCGTTCACAGCCACGAGTGCGTAGCTGTCCTTGTATGCACGCTTGAAGGCCCAGCCGCCGTTGGCGGTGCAGCCGTCGAAGGTATACTGGCCTTTACGCAGGGCCGGTACGGCTGCGCGGATCTTGTTGAGCTGCTGGATGTGGTGCGCGAGATCGCCTTTGAGGGTGCTGGCCACCTGTCCGCTGGCGGTGAACTTAGCGAAGTCGGTGGCGGTCACGGAGCCTTCCAGATAGTGGCCGAAGTAGGCGCGGCCTGTTCCCTTGAGGGAGGTATTCATACCGTCGTCGATCACCTTGCCTTTCTGGAACTCCACCTCGGAGCCGTAGTATAGACAGGGGATTCCGCGGAAGGTGAACATCCATGAGAGGTTCTCTGCCCACTGTGCGGTGCCGCCGTTGTAACGCATCCCATCGTTGGGACCTGGACCGTAGTCGTGGGAATCGACGTAAACAACGTTGAAGGAAGCATCGTTATAGTAGTTGTCCTGATTGAAATACTGCTGTATCGAAGCCACATCGTGGAAGCTGTAGTGCACAGGGAAGTCGATCACGTTCAGACCCGAAGCCTGCGAATAGTCAGGCTCGTGCCATGCGCCGTTCTCCATCCATACGTTGTTGGAACGCGGTTTGTCCTTGGTGTCTTTCTCGCACACGGCCATCGGACCTACCGGGGTGTCGTGGCCCTCGGGAAGGTTCTGCTGGCGCCACCATGCCGGGTCGCCGTTAAACTCGTCCAAAAGCGCCTGATCCGATTTCCATGTGTAGAAGTAGCTCGAAAGGTTGGGCTGGTTGCGGTAGACCACAGTGCCCTGGAAACGCTGGCATACCTCGCCGAACATGTAGAAGGGAGCGCCGTTCAGACGTTTGCTCTTGTATTTCTCGCCCAGAGCCTGGAACTGCGGAATGAACTGCTTGTTGAAAGTCAGCGGAGAAATATGGCCGGAGGTATCGATGCGGAACGCGTCAACGCCCATCTCGATAAATTTGCCGTAGCATTCCACCACGTACTGGGCCACGGCGTCATTCTCCGTGTTGAGATCCACGCAGTCGCCGGCGATCTGACCCCACCAGCGGTTGGGAAGATCCCAGTTCCAGCCGGTGCCGTAGTGATGATAGTAGTTGTTCGATTCGTACTGGGGATTCTTGAAATATTTCCAGCGCTCCTGATACTGGATTTTGGGTTCGTGTGTCCAGTAGTTCTTGCCGCCGAGCTTGTCGTCGGGCAGCATGCAGTTTTCTATGCTTGCCTGATTGCGGATGTTCTGGTTGCGGGTGAAGAGAGGGTTGAGGTTAGCCTCGCCGAAGTTGCCCGTGTGCTGGAGAACTACGTCAAGCACGATCTTGATACCTTTGGCGTGGGCCGCGTCAATAAGATCCTGGAATTTGACATCCTTTTCCGAACCCCATGCCTTGCGGCTCTCATAGCGGAGGTCGACGGTGGACATATCCATGGCGTGATAGCCATGATAATCGATACCTGAGCCGTTCTGCACGACAGGGGTGATCCAGATGGCGGTGAAGCCGAGTGCCTTGATGTAGTCGAGCTTCTCGATCAGACCAGCGAAGTCGCCGCGCCATCCCGGGTCTTTGTCCTTGATCTGCTGCTCCTGCTTGTCCCAGGTGCACACGTTGTTCATCGGATCGCCATCGTAGAAACGGGTCGTCATGGCGAAATAGATTGTCTCGTCGCGGAAATCGGTGCGGTCGCCCACAAAAGTGGCTGCTGCAGATGAGAGCGCACATAACGACGCAGTCATTCCGACGAGGAATCGTCTGAGTTTTTTCATTTTGGTAAGATGTAATATTTATTTAGTTAGTTAATTAAAAAAACTTCACAGTGTTTTAGTCGGCTTCCATTAAAGAAAAGATCCAACATCTCTACAGGCTAACACATAAAAGAAACCGGCACATGTATAAAATTCAACAACACACAAGAACCTCTGTTCCTGCGAGCTAAATTTCCTGCAAATTTAGAAAATTAAACACATATCCTCACCGATAAGGATATGTGTTTTAATCTTTTTTTAACATATATAGGATATTATATCCAATGGTGTCCTAAAATTTAGAGGTTGTTTAATAATCATTGTTAATGACAGGGTGGTGTATTTTATGATTAA
>CABUIO010000027.1 GCA_902491625.1 uncultured Porphyromonadaceae bacterium
TTGTGCAACTTTTTCATTTGTAAATATTTAGAAATTTAATTCAACCAACGAGTTAGCTCTTTCTCTCCAATAATCTAATGCTTCCTTTGAGACCATTGACTTGTGCGGAAACTCAAAATCCGTTCCATCCTCTTTTTTACCACTTATTTTGGGACCATAGTATGCATCACTATCATGATTAGTTGAAAAAGCCAATGCAAGTTTTTCAAATTCCAAATCCTTTCTTTGTTCGGGAGTCATATCTTTAGAGTCTCGAAGATTCATTTCTAATTCTGTGAAGGAAGTCTTACACTCTGGAAACTTGTCCAATTCTTCTATGTAGTTTTCCATATCTTAAAAAATGATCATTATCGGCAAAGTGCCATACTAATAAAAGTTAAAGAATTTAATTCCACGTTGTTTATGTCACGCCATCTTGATTTATTTCGGTTGAATCGAGGTGTTGCGGCGGGGTCGGTTGACATACGGTTGACACGGACTTTATAGTAAAAAAATTAAGTCGCTGAAAATCAGCGACTTAATCAAAAACAGGGTGCCCAGAACAGGACTCGAACCTGCACGCCTCTCAGCACTCGCACCTGAAACGAGCGCGTCTACCATTCCGCCACCTGGGCCTTTTTGCGTGTGCAAAGTTAAGCTTTTTTCCTTTTCTCTCCAAATTTTTCTCTGTTTCTTTTTTCAAAATAATTTCTAACAAGGATATGGGAACATTCCTTTTCCTCGGTTTCCGCCTCGGCACGGTGTGTGGGGGGATTTTTAGACAGGAGAACAGGAGAATTGGGGGAATGGGGGATTTTTAGACAGGAGAACAGGGGAATTGGGGGAATGGGGGATTTTGGGGACAGGAGAATCGGAGAGCTGGCAATGGGCGGGGAGGTGGGGGATTAGTAGAGGTAGGGGAGGATGTAGCGGCGGTGGAGGTCGGTGAAGGCGGGGCCGAATTCGCGGGCGTAGCGGTGCCAGAGTTTGCGGGCGCGGGGGGCGAGGTTGGCAAAGGTCCAGAGGGCGAAGACGGCGCCTGCCCATGACCAGGTGAGGAGGGCGTAGCCGCACCATTCGGCAAATTCGCCGAGGTAGTTGGCGCTGGCGACGTAGCGGAACATGCCGCCTTGGGGTATGTAGTGGCGTGTGTCGCCGGGGCGGCGGAGGTTGCGGATGATGTGGTCGCTCTGAAGGTTGGTGTACATGCCCCAGGCGAAGATCAGGGTGCCGGCGATGAATTGCCAGCTGTGGAGCCATGATGCGGGGTAGGTGTCCTGTGGGGAGACGTAGAAGAGCCAGCCGCCGATCATGTAGGCGTTTATGAGGTTGAAGGTTACTCCCATGGCGATGACGGTGAGGGGCATGCGTCCTCGTCCGCGGATGAGGAGGGGGAAGATGAAGGAGCGCTGGAAGTAGTGGATGAGGAAGATTGTGGCCATGACTGCGGGTGCGGTCATGGCGCGGCGGGGGGAGAGGAGCCAGAGGAGGAGCATTGCGATGAAGACGGGGGCTTCCATGAGGATCCATCCGAGGCGGTTGTTGAGGGTTGGTCCCCATTTGCGTGTGTAGGCTACGCCGTAGCCGGCTTCTATCCATTGGAGTGCGATGAAGACTACGACGGCGAGGGAGGCCATGGTGATGAGGACTGTGTCGTAGATGTGGGGGGAGAATAGTTCTGTCATGGGGCGGTGGGGTCGGTGGATTTTGCGGGTGGCAGGGGATGGATGGCGCGTAGGCAGTAGATGTTTCCGGTGTCTCCGCGGAGTCCTGCTTCAAATGCGCGGAGTGCGGGTCGTGCGCCTTTGCGTGGGGAGCGTATGAATGGCCGGAAGAGGATGTCGGTGAGGGGATCGAACCATTTGTGCATGGTTATCATGCCGGAGTCGACTACTCCGGGGTCGGCGCAGTTGACGGCTATGCTGTGAGGGCGGAGGGCGTCGGCGAGTCGTGTGGCGTTGAGTGTGAGGGCGCGTTTTGAGGCTCCGTAGGCGCGGAGTCGGGAGAATTTGCGTGGGGTGGGTTGCGGAGGTGGTGTTTCGCCGTGGAAGAGGTGGCGTGTGAGGGATGTGGTGAAGACGATGGATGTGCCGGATCCGAGGAGTCCCGACTGCAGGAGCAGCCGGGTCCAAAGGGAAGTGTTGATGCAGTTGACAGTCATGTCGATTTCGTCTCCCTGGGGGGAGGCGATGTAGCGCGGGGACATGATTCCGGCGTTGTTGATGAGTCCGATGATTGTGTCGGCGGGGGGTATGAGCCGGGGGAGTTCTGCGGCGGCGGTGTGGACGGCGTCGCGGTCTGCGAGGTCGAGGCGGAGGAATGTGGCGCGGGTCTCTTTGGGAAGCCGACGGGAGAGTGCGTCGGCTTTTTCAAAGTCGCGGCATGCGAGTATGATTCCGTAGCCTTTTTGGGCGAGTGCGCTACAGATTTCGGCTCCGATGGCTCCGGTGGCTCCGGTGACTATTACGTGCTGCATCTGTGTGGCCTGTGGGAGGTGATCTCTTTTATTTTATTCGTCGATTTCGATGTCGAGTCCGTCGTCGAGGTCGCTCATGTCGACGCCTGAGGTGTCGGCAGCCGCGTTTTCTTCGTCGGCTTCTGCTGCGGCGTTGCTCTTGGCGAGTGCTTCTGCTGCGGCAGCGGGATCGCCGAACATTTTCTGGCGGATTTTCTCGGCAAGGACTTCGGCGAGTTCGGGGTTGTCGATGAGGGCTCGTTTGGCCTGTTCTCGGCCCTGGGCGAGTTTGGATCCGTCGTAGGAGAACCAAGATCCGCTTTTCTTGATGATTCCGAGTTCGACTCCTAGGTCAAGGATCTCGCCGGCTTTGCTGATTCCTTCGCCGAACATGATGTCGAATGATGCCTTGCGGAAGGGTGGCGCGACTTTGTTTTTGACTACTTTGACTCTGACTGTTCTTCCGAGGACGTCGTCGCCGTCCTTGATCATCTGTGTGGGGCGTATGTCGAGGCGGACTGTGGCGTAGAATTTGAGGGCGTTTCCACCGGTTGTTGTCTCGGGGCTTCCGAACATTACGCCGATTTTCTCGCGGAGCTGGTTGATGAAGATGCAGGTTGTGCGTGTGCGGGAGATCGTTCCGGTGAGTTTGCGCATTGCCTGCGACATGAGGCGGGCGTGGAGTCCGACATTTTTGTCGCCCATCTCGCCTTCGATCTCGGCCTTTGGTGTGAGGGCTGCTACGGAGTCGATGACAAGTACGTCGATGGCTCCGGAGTTGATGAGCTGTTCGGCGATGTCGAGTGCCTGCTCGCCGTTGTCGGGCTGAGAGATCCAGAGGTTGTTGGTGTCTACGCCGAGGGATTCGGCGTAGAATCGGTCGAAGGCGTGTTCGGCGTCGATGATGGCGCAGACTCCGCCTGTCTTCTGTGCTTCGGCGATGGCGTGGATTGCGAGTGTTGTCTTACCGGAGGATTCGGGGCCGTAGATCTCGATGATTCGTCCGCGGGGGTAGCCTCCGACTCCGAGGGCGTAGTCGAGGGAGATGGATCCGGAGGGGATCACTTCGACGTCAGCCACGGCGTCGTCGCCGAGTCGCATTATGGCTCCGTCGCCGAAGTCTTTCTGTATATGCTGCATTGTGGATGCCAGGGCTTCAAGCTTTTCTTTAGCGTCGTTGATGCGTGTGGCCGCCACTTTCTTGGTGTCTGATTTTTTCTTTGCTGCCATTTGTATATGAGGTTATGAGGGTGAATTGTTTCTTACGGTGCGAAATTAGCAGGATGATTGTGCAAGCGAGATGCACACCTGTGTTAAAACCTGTTAATTGCTGAATATATCAAGGAACCATGTCGAGATTCCGACGTAGATGACGAGTCCGACTATGTCGTTGGAAATCTGAATGAAGGGTCCGGTCGCGAGGGCCGGGTTTATCTTGAGTTTCTCGAGTGTGAGAGGGACGACCGTGCCGAGTATGGTCGCGAACATGACGACGGCAAACAGGGAAACGGCGACGGAGAGGGTTACGGCCATCTGGTTTGCGGGGAGCATTATGAGGTTGTAGACGAGTATGACGGAGGCTATGATGGTGGCGTTGAGGAGTCCGACGAGGACTTCCTTGCCGATCTGCCGGGAAAATTCCTTTAGTTCGAGGCTTCCGTTGGCGAGGCCCTGGACTACGATCGCGGAGGCCTGTACGCCGACGTTTCCGCCGGTTCCGCCGATGATTGGGATGAAGATGGCGAGGGCTGTGCAGACGGCGAGCTGCGCCTCGAATCCGGCGAGGATGAGGGATGCGAGGATTCCGGATCCGATGCCTATGAGGAGCCAGGGGATGCGTGCCTTGGTCTGGGCGAGGATGGAGTCGTCGGCGTCGACGTCTGTGGCGAGACCGCTGGCGAGCTGATAGTCGCGTTCGCTCTGTTCGCGGACCTCGTCCATGATGTCGTCGACGGTGATCTGTCCGACGAGTCGTTCGATGCTGTCAACGACGGGCATGGCGACGAGGTTGTATTTCTCGAAGTCGAGTGCGACTTCGTCAATGGGAGTGTCGGTGCGGACTGACACAGGGTCGGTCTCCATGACGCGCTTGATCTTGGAAACGGAGGGATCCGTGATCATCTTTTTCAGCGGAAGGACACCTTTGAGCCGGTTGTCGTCGTCGACGACATAGACGTTGTAGATGTCGTCGAGGTTTTCGGCCTGAGCCCTCATTTCCTTGAGGCACTGCGGCATGGACCAGTTTTCATTGACGACGATCATTTCTGTCGCCATGAGACCGCCGGCCGTGTCTTCGTCGTACTGGAGGAGGTCGACGATGTTGCCGGCCTGCTCCATGTCGTCGATGTGGGAGATGACCTCGTCGCGGTCTTCCTCATCGAGTTCCTGGATGAGGTCGACGGCGTCGTCGGTGTCGAGCATGTCGATGTAGTGGCCGATCTCCTCGGGATTCATGTTCTCGAGGAGCTTCTTACGGTCTTCCTCGTCCAGCTCCATGAGGACGTCGGCTTTCTTCTCCTTGTCGTCGATGAGGTTGAAAAGCCACTCGGACTGCTTCAGGTTCAGCTCCTGAAAGAGTTCGGCGATGTCTGCGGGATGGAGTTCGTGGATGACACGTAGTGCCTCCTCCCGGTTCTGAGAGTCTATGTATCCTTCAATCAGAATGATGTCTTCGTCGGTAAATTCCTTCATTGTGGGGAGGCTGAATTATCGGGCACTGCGTTTAGGGAGGGGAGGATCAGTCGTCGAGCTGATAGACGACGGAAGAGACGACCCTTACTTCCTTGATCCAGGGAGTGTACTGGTCGCGGTCGGAGATTTCAAACTGACCCTGGGATGCGTTGCGGATCTTTCCGAGCTTGCTTTGTGAGTCTTTTGCAAACTTCTCGGCGGCTTCGCGCGCACCGCGCGTGGCCTCCTCGATCATGGCGGGCTTGATGCTGTTGAGTCCGTTGAAATTGTAGGTAGGGGTGTATTCGTAGCCACCTCCGGCGATCGCCACGCCTGTGTTGAGGAGTTCGCCTTGCTTGAGCATGACTTTATTGACCTTGTCAACGTCGGAGGATGTCACGGTGATTACGTTCGTGACGTTGTAGACAAAAGGCTCGCGGTCGGAACCGTAGCTGTTGGTGCGGGTGTCGACGACTGTCGGAGCTCCGACGCTTATCTCCTTGTCGGTGATTCCGTTTGCCTTAAGGAAAGCGAGTATCGCCTCATTATTGCGCGATACAGTGGCGGATATGTCCTGGAGGTCGTCGGCACCGAATTTGGTGACTACGGGCCAGATGACCTCGTCGGCCGGAACTTCGCGGACGGCAAGACCCTTGACGCTTACTGTGCGGGATTTGTCGGCCATGACACCGAAACCGCGGCATATCATTAGTCCGAGGAGCCAGAGTCCGAGGCATAGGAGCAGTCCGGCGACGATGAGGGCGAACCCCTGGGAGCGTAAAGGGCAGCTGCCGCGACCCTCCCGGGCGGAGGAGTCGCGGAGCTGTGAGTCGGGATTTGTTATTTTGCAATCCATTATTTGATCTTGGCTTTGATGGCTTCGGATTCCTTCTCGTAGCCGGGTTTGTTGAGGAGTGCGAACATATTCTTCTTATATGCTTCGACACCGGGCTGGTTGAAAGGATTGACACCGAGGGTGTAGCCGCTGATTCCGCAGGCTTTCTCGAAGAAGTAGATGAGTCGTCCGAGGTTGATCTCGTCGATGCGGGGGATCTCGACGCGCATGACGGGTACGCCGCCTTCGACGTGGGCGATGCGTGTGCCCAGTTCGGCCATCTTGTTGACGTGGTCGAGGTGCTGTCCGGCGATGAAGTTGAGGCCGTCGAGGTTCATGGCGTCGGAGGGTATAACAGCCTGACGCTCAGGCTGAGCTACACTGAGGACGGTCTCGAAGATCGTGCGTTCGCCTTCCTGCATCCACTGTCCCATGGAGTGGAGGTCAGTGGTGAGGTCGACGGAAGCGGGGAAGATGCCTTTGCCATCCTTGCCTTCGGACTCGCCGTAGAGCTGCTTCCACCATTCTCCGAAGTAGTGGAGTTTGGGGTTGTAGTTGACCATGATCTCGATCTTGCGGCCGTCGCGGTAGAGTGCGTTGCGCACCATCGCATAGGTCTGAGAGATATTGGAATCGCCGGCGTGCTCGGTGGAACGCTCCATGTCGGCAGCGCCCTCTACGAGAGCCTTGATGTCGAAACCTGCGACTGCAATGGGGAGCAGACCCACGGGGGTGAGCACGGAGAAACGTCCGCCGACGTTGTCGGGGATGACGAATGTCTTGTAGCCTTCGTCTGTGGCGAGGGTGCGGAGGGCGCCGCGGCTCTTGTCGGTGATTGCGACGATGAGATCCTTCGCAGCCTCTTTTCCGGCCTGCTTCTCGAGCTGGTTCTTAAGGAGGCGGAATGCGATTGCCGGCTCTGTGGTCGTGCCTGACTTGGAGATGACGATGATGCCGAACTTCTTGTCCTTGAGGAAGTCTTCAAGCTCGGCGGTGTAGTCTTCGCTGAGGTTCTGACCGGCAAAGAGGACTTTGGGACCCTTTACTTCGGTGCGATAGGCTGCGAACTGGTCGGAGAGAGCCTCGATGACGGCTTTCGCGCCAAGATAGCTTCCGCCGATGCCGACGCAGACAACATAGTCGCAGGCCTGACGCAGTTTGGCGGCAGTGGCCTCGATGTCGGCGATAAGGCCGCTCTCGAGCACCTCGGAGGGGAGTTTCACCCAGCCGTGGAAGTCGTTGCCGAGTCCCTTGCCTTCGTTGAGATTGGAGATTCCCTCGACGGCAGCGGCGTCGAGAGCCTTCACTTTGGCTTCGCCTACGAAGCCTATTGCATCTGTAATGTCAAGATTCAGTGTTTTCATATTTATATTTTTGAGGGTTATATCTTGTGGGTTTTTGATAAGTCTTATAAATCTTATAATTCAAATAAAATCTGATAAGTTTTATAAGCGGAGAGAGTTTAATAAGTTTTATACATTCGGAGCCTCAGTCGAGATGGACAGTGACTTCGTCGATAGCCACGGCAGGGGAGACCATGTCGTAGAGGATGCTGTAGACGCAGTCGAGTATGGGCATGTCGACCCCGAGGGTCTTGTTAATCTCGTAGATGCACTTGGTGCCGTAATATCCTTCAGCCACCATCTCCATCTCCATCATGGCGGCCTTGACGCTGTATCCGCGACCGATCATGGATCCGAAGTTGTGGTTGCGTGAGAATCGGGAGTAGGCCGTGACGAGTAGGTCGCCGAGATATGCCGAGTCGTCGATGTCTCGTGGCATAGGGCTTGCGGCGTCGACAAAGCGCCGCATTTCCCGGATGGCATTGCTTGTAAGAACTGCCTGGAAGTTGTCGCCGGCTTTCATGCCGTGGATGATTCCGCTGGCGATCGCGTAGACGTTCTTGAGGACAGCGCCGTATTCGATTCCGTCGACGTCGCGGCTGATGACGGTGCGCATGGCGCGTCCGCGGATGCAGCGGGCGAATGCTTCGGACTTGTCGGCGTCGTGGCATCCGATGGTGAGGTAGCTGAGACGTCCGAGCGCCACTTCCTCGGCATGGCAGGGTCCTCCGATGACGAGCAGGTCGTCTTCGGCACAGCCGTAGCGGTCAATGAAATAGCGAGAGACGACTTTGTTGACCGAGGGGACAATGCCTTTCACAGCCGAGACGATTGTCTTGCCGCGCAGCGGTTCCGTGACTTTCTCGAACTCGCCCGTGAGATAGGGGGAGGGGACTGCCACGACGAGAGTATCGGCGCGGCGGATCACTTCGTTGATGTCGGCGGAGAAGCGGATGCGGCTGACGTCGAACCTCACGTCGCTGAGATATGTCGGATTGCGACCTTCGCGGCGGAATCGCTCGATGCGTTCGGGGCGGCGGATATACCAGCTGATCTCCCCGACATTGTCGAGCAGAAGCCTGGCAAGCGCCGTGGCCCAGCTGCCTCCTCCAATCACTGCTATGTGGCCGGTCTCCTTCATGATCAGAGACCTTCCTTTTTCATCTGCGGGAACAGGAGCACCTCCTGGATGGTAGTCTGTCCGGTGAGGAGCATGGCGAGACGATCCATGCCGATGCCCATTCCGGAGGTGGGGGGCATTCCGTATTCGAGGGCGCGGATGAAGTCGTGGTCGATGATCATGGCCTCGTCGTCGCCTTTGGCGCTGAGGCGCATCTGCTCCACGAAACGCTCGTACTGGTCGATAGGGTCATTAAGTTCGCTGTAGGCGTTGGCCAGCTCCTTGCCGTTGACCATCAGCTCGAAACGCTCGGTAAGCTCGGGATTGTCGCGGTGGCGCTTGGTGAGCGGCGACATCTCGATGGGATAGTCGGTGATGAAGGTCGGCTGAATGTATCTGGCCTCGCACTTCTCGCCGAAGATCTCGTCGATGATCTTGCCCTTGCCCATCTTCTCGTCGACCTCGACGCCCATCTCCTTGGCGGCGGCGCGGAGTTCATCCTCGCTCTTGCCGGTGATGTCGTAGCCGGTGTGCTCTTTGATGGCTTCGGCCATGGTGACGCGTTTGTAGGGCGCCTTGAAGGAGATGACATTGTCGCCGACCTTGACCTCGTCGGTGCCGTTGACGTCGCGGCAGATCTTCTCCAGCATACGCTCGGTGAAGTCCATCATCCAGTTGTAGTCCTTATAGCTGACGTAGATCTCCATGCATGTGAACTCGGGATTGTGGGTGCGGTCCATTCCCTCGTTGCGGAAATTCTTGGAGAACTCGTAGACGCCCTCGAATCCGCCCACGATGAGGCGCTTGAGGTATAGCTCGTCGGCAATGCGCAGATAGAGGTCGGTGTCGAGCGTGTTGTGGTGGGTGATGAAGGGGCGTGCGGCCGCTCCGCCGGGGATGGACTGCAGGATAGGAGTCTCTACTTCCACGTAGCCGTGTTCGTTGAAGAAATTGCGCATGGAGTTGAACATGCGTGTGCGCTTGAGGAAGATGTCTTTCACTCCCTTGTTGACCACGAGGTCCACGTAGCGGCGGCGGTAGCGCAGTTCGGGATCGGTAAAGGCGTCGTAGGCCACTCCGTCTTTCATCTTGACGATGGGGAGGGGGCGGAGCGCTTTGCTGAGCAGCGTGAGTTCCTTGGCATGTATCGAGATTTCGCCGGTTTTCGTGCGGAAGACGAAACCTTTGATGCCTATGAAGTCGCCGATATCGAGAAGCTTCTTGAAGACGACATTATAGAGATCCTTGTTGTCGCCGGGACAGATGTCGTCGCGACTGACATATACCTGAATTCTGCCGTGGCTGTCCTGAAGCTCCATGAATGAAGCCTTGCCCATGATGCGTCGGCTCATGATTCGGCCTGCGACACAGACTTCGCGCGCAGGTTCGAGTGCGTCGTCGAAATTCTCCTTTATCTCGTCGCTGTAGGCGTCGACCGGATAAAGGGGTGCCGGATAGGGATTGATGCCCATCTCGCGGAGAGTGGCGAGACTCTGGCGGCGTATTGTTTCCTGTTCGCTGAGTTCGCGGCGAGCGGCGGGAGCCGGTGCTGCGGAGGGCTGAGTCATATCATTTGCTTCGGTACACATATATCTATTGCTTCTATATCTATTGCTTCTCTATTGCTTCGGTGCTTTTAGTCAATGAGATATGCCGCGATTTGGGGCGCGGTCATAGTTCAGTGCAAAATTAATGAAAAAAGCGCGTTTTTGCAAAAAGTATTTTTTTGAGGTGATCAGGTTTGTGTGGTGGAGGAGGGTAAGAAAAAGCAGCGGAGGCCTGTGGAGGCTTCCGCTGCGGAGTCGCTATGAATCTTGACGGTTATTAGCCGTTGACTTTCTTCATGTGGGCGATGAGGTCGAGCACCTTGTTGGAGTAGCCGATCTCGTTGTCATACCAGCTGATGACCTTGACGAACTTGTCTGTCAGGTAAACACCGGCGTTGGCGTCGAAGATGGATGTGAGGGTGCAGCCGAGGAAGTCGGAGGAAACGACAGCGTCCTCAGTGTAGCCGAGCACACCTTTGAGCTCGCCTTCGGAAGCCTCTTTCATGGCCTTGCAGATGTCCTCTTTTGTAGCGGGCTTAGCGAGGTTGCAGGTGAGGTCGACAACGGAAACGTCGAGGGTGGGGACACGCATCGAGATACCGGTGAGCTTGCCGTTAAGCTCGGGGATAACTTTGCCTACAGCCTTGGCAGCACCTGTGGAAGAGGGGATGATGTTGCCGGAAGCGGCACGGCCGCCACGCCAGTCCTTCATGGAAGGACCGTCAACGGTCTTCTGAGTGGCTGTAGTGGAGTGAACGGTTGTCATAAGGCCTTCAACGATGCCGAACTTGTCGTTGAGGACTTTGGCGATGGGAGCGAGGCAGTTGGTTGTGCAGGAAGCGTTGGAAACGAACTGCTGGCCTGCGTATGTGTTCTCGTTAACACCGACAACGAACATGGGGGTAGCGTCCTTGGAAGGAGCGGACATAACTACGTATTTAGCGCCGGCCTCGATGTGAGCCTTAGCCTTCTCCTCTGTGAGGAAGAGACCTGTGGACTCTACAACATACTCGGCACCAACTTCGCCCCAAGCGATCTCAGCGGGATTCTTGCAAGCTGTCACGCGGATCTCTTTGCCGTTGACGATGAGAAGGCCTTTCTCCATGTCGTAGTCAACAGTGCCGTCGAAGCGACCGTGCATTGTGTCGTACTTGAGCATGTAAGCCATGTAGTCTACAGGGAGAAGGTCGTTGATAGCTACAACCTCAATGTCATCACGTTTGGTGGAGGCACGGAAGACGAAACGTCCGATGCGACCGAAACCATTAATACCTACTTTTGTCATTTTGTTTTTACCTTAATTTGGGTTTATATATGGAATTTACTACTTTTGTGGCCTGAGAAGTCAGGCGGCATGCGTTGTCTGCTGAGATTCAGAGGTTCGCATACATGTTTTTCGACCGCAAAATTAATAATAAAATTTGAGTCGTAAAAGCTGATTGGCGAAAAATTTCTTTAATAAATGTGTCGGAGTGTTACCGGCGTCTGTCAGCGTGCAAAAGTCGCAGCCTGAGGCAACTTTCGGGAGGCGCGGCGCGTTGGACTTTTTATAAACGTTAAACCAACCAAAGAAGGAAATGGGTAAATTTTTACAGGATTTCAAGGATTTTGCCATGAAGGGCAATGTCATAGATCTGGCAGTCGGTGTTATCATAGGCGGTGCGTTCGGCAAGATCGTCTCGTCGCTTGTGGACGACATCATCATGCCTTGCATGTCGCTCATCATCGGAGGCGACGGCTACAAAAACCTGAAATATGTCGTCAAGGCCGGCCAGAAGGCAACGGAGTCTGCGGCGGAGATTCAGGAGGTTGCCATCAATTACGGCATTTTTATCCAGAACATCGTTGATTTCTTTATCATAGCATTCAGCATCTTCGTGGCTCTTCGTGTCATCATGAAGTTCAAGAAGAAAGAGGCCGAGGCTCCCGCAGCTCCCGCCGAGCCTACCAAAGAGGAGCAGCTTCTCACCGAAATACGCGACATTCTTAAGGAAAAGAAATGAGTTTCAGCAGCAATGCCAACCAGGTGTTCGACCGCGCCGTGGCCGACTACCACAAGACAGACCTTATTGACGCAGAGATAAAGAATCCTTACGCCGCGGGTTCGCTCGACGCTCTGCTTTACGACAAATGCCTCGTGGACGCGCGCCAGTGGCACATGGAGGATGTGGTGCGCGACCCCGATGTCTCCCTTGAGGAGGCGATCGCGCTCAAGCGCCGCATCGACCGAAGCAATCAGGTGCGTACCGATATGGTGGAGGATCTCGACACGTATTTCCTCGACAAATATTCCGGCGTTAGGCCTCAGGCCGACGCAACCATCAACACGGAGTCGCCGGCTTGGGCGATCGACCGCCTGTCGATTCTCGCCCTGAAGCTCTGGCACATGCAGGAGCAGGCGGAGCGTGACGATGCTGACGCGGAGCACCGCGGGCGTGCGGCGGCTAAGCTTGCCGTCCTGCGCGAGCAGCGCGAGGATCTCTCGACGGCCATCGATCAGCTTCTTGAGGACATCGCCGCCGGACGCAAATACATGAAGGTGTATCGCCAGATGAAGCTTTACAACGATCCTTCGACCAATCCGGCTCTCTACGGCAAGAAGTAACAGAGACTTATGAATCCACACAAACCGGCCATACCGCGCAACCTTCTGGTGACGCGCTTTTCGGCATTGGGCGATGTGGCCATGACCATCCCTGTGGTGTATTCGGTGTGTGCGTCGAATCCGCAGATGCGTGTGGTTCTGGCCACGAAGTCGTTTCCGGCCACGATGTTCCTCAATGTGCCCGAAAACCTTGAGGTCGTGGCTCTCGACCTCCGGGAGTGGAAGGGTGTCGGAGGAATGTGGCGCCTTGCCGCGCATCTGAAGAAGAATTACGACATCGACGCCTACGCCGATCTCCACGACGTGCTGCGCACCAAGCTGTTGCGGATGTTTCTGCGTCTGCGCGGCGTGAAGGTGCGCAAGCTGCACAAGGGTCGCAGTGGCAAGCGCGCGCTCACACGCAGCCGCAACAAGGTAATGCTGCCCCTGACGACCTCGCGCGCACGCTACCGCGAGGTGTTCTGGCGCATGGGGGTGCCCCGCGAGGATCTTTTCAACAATCTTTTCACTGCGTCACATCCCGTGGACCGCAGCCTCTATGCCGCCGCTGCCGCGCCGCGTCTTGACCGTGCCGCCGACGGCGAGCGCTGGATCGCCATAGCTCCTTTCGCCGCTCACAAGGGAAAAATCTATCCGCTCGATCTGATGCGTCAGGTGGTCGACACGCTTGCCTCGCGTCAGGGCTACCGGCTGTTTCTGTTCGGTGCGGGAGAAAAGGAGAATGAAGTGCTGGCCGAATGGTGTTCAAAACATCCGGCCAACACGGTGAATATGGCGGCGCTCTCGCTCGGTCTCCCTGCGGAGCTGTCGCTGCTCTATGACTGTGACGGCATGATTTCGATGGACAGCGCCAACATGCATCTTGCCTCGCTCGTGGGGCTTAGGGTCGTGAGCGTCTGGGGCGCCACGCATCCCTATTGCGGCTTCCTTGGCTGGCGTCAGAAGAAGGGTGACGCCGTGCAGCTTGACATGGTGTGCCGTCCCTGCTCGGTGTTCGGCAACAAACCGTGCCGACGCGGCGACTGGCATTGCCTCCGCGGCATCCAGCCGTCGTATATCGTGGCGAAACTGGACGCGATGCTTGCGCGTCCGAAATGAAATATATATCAGAAAAAATCTTCCGGCCTGAGCTGTGGCGACGTCGGAGAGGACAATGCCCCTGCTGCTGCGAGACGCAGGATGACCTCCGGAGTGCTGTACCCTTTCGACGCCTTGGTTTCCTTGAGCTTTTTCAACGACGTTTCGTCGGTCTCGATCCATGAACCCTGCATGAGGAGCTCATGCCATCCGTCGTGCAGTTCCGCGAGCGCCTGAGGTGTGAGGGTGAGTGATAGCGCTTCCTCGTCAGCAGTCTCAGAGCCTTGCAGCGGCGGTAGGCAGCGGAGTTTGCGGTTGTCGAGCACGCGATCGAGCCAACGCGCTGAAATGTCGCTGTCGGCGAAACGCACGACGCAGCATTGCGCTCCCAGACTTTTGGCCATTGACTCCAATGCGTCTATGGCCTCGGTCGTGTCGTCGGTCACGGTCTGCGTGCTGCAGACCGCGACATCTCCGGAGATATAGCGCCGGGCAACGGCGATATTCGACTCTCCGCCGCGTTGCCGGGGGACGAGCAGGATGACCGCCGTCTCCTCCGCGTCCGCTTCCCGAGGCAGCTCCCCGACGGCGGCGAGCCGCGACGATTCAGCAGGAGTGAGCCACGGCGTCCCGGCGTGGGCGAACGCCTCGGCCGGGGTGGAGGGATACTCCGCCATCATCTGTTCGTGGGTGGCATATTCGCGCCTCTTGCAGTGATACCACGCCACCTTCTCCACCGGAAGTCCGGTCTTGTGGAGCAGCGCAAGCTCGTAGTCGTCGAAACGTGCGGGCCACGCCTTTCGCTCATCCTCCGTCAGGGTCATGGTATAGATTTCGATCTCGTGCCACGGGACGAACACCGGCGTCTTGTCGCTCTCACCCTTTACCGCACGCTGCCACTCGCGATGGAAGTAGTTGTCGGTGCCGTCGGCAGTCGATTCCATCACCACTACGGTCTCCTTCTCCATCGGCACGGAGCCGCCCACGGTGCGCACAATCCTCTCGGCCGCTTCCGAATCGCCATCAGCCCAGAAGGCCACTTCGCTGAGATGCGCCATCTGGAAACTGGAACCTCTCACGGCGTCGGGAGCGTAGGCCGAAGTCACGGCGACCCGGCAGTCGCGTGCCGGGATGTGGCACACGTTGGAACTCCGCTCGAAGGGAGCGAAGACCCATTTCTTCGGGTCGATGACCGATCCGCGCAGTTCCTCGGGATAGTTGCGCAGCAGATGTGAATACATGCCGCGGATGTTGGCCGAGGCATCCTTGACATGGCTGCAGATCAGCGAGTGCCATCCCTTGTGGCGCACGATCTGCAGCCACGCCATGTAGATCTGTGTCAGGGTGCTTCCGCCCCACTGGCGTGCCTTTAGCATGATGATGCGTATCGGTTTCCCGGCGCGCCGCTGCGTCTCCATGATGGCGGCCACGCGGCGTTGAGGCGCGTTTAGGCGGAAAGGAACGCTTTGTCCGGTGAGCTTGTCGTGGATCATAACGCAGTCGGCGCACCATGCCTCGAAATTTTCGGAGTATTCTGTCAGGGTCAGCATGCTTTCGGAATTTGGAGTTTGAGATGCCATATGCTGCGCAGACGTCCGTAAATGTCGGCGTGCCATGCGCCGCGTGTGGCGAGGACGCCGCGCTGCGTGGCTCCGGGGCGTATGTTGAACCGGAGAAGTCCCTGTGGCTCGCCGCGAAGATGCATCTCCGTGAGTGTCTGAGGCGCCGGATCGCCGTCAGGTATGGGTGACGCCTGACCGAACTGGAAGCGTGCGTCGATGTCGCTGCCGCCGAGACCGCACTCAAGCACGCGCCACATCGTCTGCGACTCCGGCATCCTGACCGCTCCGAGCCATCGGCAAAGCGGGGCTTCGGCGTCGTCGGGCTTCATCTCGCGCGAGAGGGAAAGGATGTCGACGAGGCCGTTTTCGTAAGGGTGCATGAGGA
The DNA here is from genome assembly GCA_902491625.1 of uncultured Porphyromonadaceae bacterium. GTDB lineage: Bacteria > Bacteroidota > Bacteroidia > Bacteroidales > Muribaculaceae > Lepagella. Next base: position 15,579 of record CABUIO010000027.1, read on the forward strand.
GACTTTCCGCGCCGGGAATCGGTCGTGCCTCGACACGTTCGCGCGTGGTGACGTCGCGGAGTCCTCCGGCACCGATCACCACGCAATGTCCCGCCACACTCTCCGGCAGCAGACGCAATTCGCTGAAACGGCGGCTGAAACAGATGGCGCGGCAGCCGCTTATTCCGGTAATTATCTTCTCGGCACGTGTGCCGGAGAAGCGTGTCAGCGACCCGTCGTCAAGCAGCATATAGACGCAATCGTCGGCCGAAGCCATGAAATCGGCCGAGCGCGGATAGTTGACGCAGATCGTGCGGCAGTTGGTGTGGCGTCCCGAAATGTCGTGGGCAAGTGCAGCCACGCCGCCGGATGTAGCCACATATATTATCTGCCTTGTGTAGGCACCCCCGCCCCAGATCTGAGGCTTCATGGCTATGACACCGCTCCAGTCGCCGGGCGTCGCTCCGGCTGTAAGGAAGGGATTGCCGCGCTGACATGTCAGCAGGGAGTCGGATGTGGCGATGTGCAGGAAACCGTCGTGGGCCATGATGCAGCATACTCCCGAATGAGGCATCTCCCCCGACGCTACGACCTCGGCGTCAAGGTTGAAGAGGATGTCGGGACGTGGTGAGAACACCCCTGCGGCTGTCCCCGGCGTCCAAGATTTCAGTACTCCGCAGGGAGAGGCGGCAAGCGCGGCGTCGAGCGAGGCTTCGGGACGCATGTTGAGCTGTGCGACAAGGCGCACGACATGTTCGATAGTCATGGCGGCCACGTTGGTCTGCGCGCTGTAGTCCACCGGATCGGTGTCTTCCGTAATCCACAGCTCGACAGAAGCAATGACGCCGCTCCAGACTCCGGTGTCGATGGTCTCGGGGTCGAGCGAAATCCGGTAGCCGATGGCCGACATCGAAGATGGCGAGGTACCGGTGGCGGCGCCGTCGGAGCCGGTGACCGGAAGCATGGCGACTCTGCCGCCGCACTGCCACGGCATTTCCACTTTCTGCGGCTCGGAGACATGGAGCAGCGATCCGTCGGCGAGGCGGTAAGCGATCCTCACGATGACCGGCTGCAGCCAGAGTCCGCTCTCCGCAGCGCGACGCCTCAGCCGCTGCCATGCCTCGCCGAGAGCCGATCCGATGGCTTTGGCGGCGTCGGTGTCCACGCCGGTGCGGATGTCGCTCTGCGGAGTGCGGAATTTCACAGCCTCCACACTCTCGGTGAGCTGCTGTTCCTCGACGGGAGATGCCTTAACATCGGGAAACTGCGGTATTCCGCCCAGGAGGGTGTAGCTGCGTGCGAGAGGGTCGAAGATGATGTAGCCGAGGGTGTCGTTGTCGTAGCGGAGCACCACGAAACGTCCTGCCGCCGCGGCTTGGATGACAATGCCCTCCGCTTCGCCGAGGTTGACGTTGAGGGTTGTGTAGCTGTCGGTGAGGAGGTCGAGGAAACCGTCGACGATTATGGAGCCGTCATCTTCCTGACGGAGCATGTAGTAGCCGTCGCCCCGGTGGTCGGCGATAATCGGCAATCCTGCTATAGTGGCTGTCTTGGCCGGTGGCGCGGCATATTCGAGGAGGTTTTCGGCGCGGCTGCGCAGATTGTGGCAGATGACGGCGCCGTCGCCGGAAGCGGCGACAGGTGCCTGAGATGTGAAAAATTCACGCCCTTTCTGGCGTGGTGATATGTGGAGTGTGGAAAGTGTCATGACCGGATTGTTGTTTGCACGAGCTTGTCGCGTGATTGAAGAAATTCCTGAAAAGTGTTTAGGATGTCGAGCATGGAGATGAGGGCGTTCTCCATCTCGGCGCGAAGCACTCCTTCGCCGGCGTTGGCCGAGAGGCGCGAGCGGAACGAGGAGGTGGCGCCGGAGATCTCGTCGAAGAGCTGGAGCTGGGTGCGCAGGAGTTCGGTGGCGCCGGAGGAGTTGCCGGCGTTGCTGACCTGATGCGGTATCAGGGTGCGCGAGGTGCGTTTGAAGGGGAGTATGCCCGAAGGGTTGCTCCAGATGCGGCGCACGTCCTTCCATGTGAATCCGTCGGGTAGCTGGTCGGCGGGGTAGAGGAGCACACCCTTGGCGGAGGCTGCGATGATCTGGTCGAGGGTGCTGACGAGGCGGTTGACAAGTTTCTGCTGGTCTACGACATCCTCGACGGCGGAGTGCACTTCGCCGTCGATCATCGGGTAGAACCGCACGGCGAAAGGATGGCGCGGCGCCACGCAGCGGTCGAGTATGGCGCCGTCGGGTGTGAGCCATGTCCCTTCCCACGCCTGCGCGATGTCGTAAGTGATGGAAAGTGGCGGCTGACCCTGACGCTCGCGGCGTTTGTTGAGACGGCGCAGAGTGTCGAGACGCGAAGTCTCGGCCATGGTGTAGTCGGCGGTCAGGGGATCATGGATACGGAGAAGGTCCACGCAACGGCGGTGCCACACCTCGATGACGCGCACTGTGCCGGGGAGCGAGGCGGTGTTGAGGTCGTTGGCGGTCGCCTCGGAGAGCATCGGGAAAGGTGAGGCGCCGCTGTCGGCGTTGCGGTAGGCGTCGCGCAGCTCGACGGCACGCTCGGGAGAACGTCCGGAGTAGCGCATGAGGACGTCGTCGAGCGGCATGTCGCGCAGACAGCCGATAAGGGTGCAGTCAGAGGCGTCGGAACGCGAGAAACGCCGAAAGATGAATCTGTCGGGCGATATGTTGTCGACGTCGCCGCTTTCAGGGTCTACATACTGGATCGCGCAGCCGGAGATCAGCAGCTCCTCAAGAGTGCGGGCGTCGCGTTCGCAGAGCGGACGCAATGTGGCGTTTCCCCCGGCATTGTCGCTCTCTGTCGTCGCGGGTGACAGATGGCTGTAATGGCCGATGATGCTCTTGATCATGCGGCGTATGATATTGTTGGTTATGGGCGTGCGTCCCTCCTCGCGGGCACGTTGCGCTTCGGTGAGACGTCGGCCGTCGGGTGCTACGGTGGTGTCTCCCCACTGGCGGCCGTAGGCGAACGCCTTGAGACGTCGGCGAGTGGAGCGCAGCGGAGAGGCATCCTCCCAACTGCGCCTCACGAGACGAAGAAGTTCTTTATCGTAGTTCATGGTGGATCAGATATTTGTAGGGATAGTTGATAGAAGAGACTGATGGAGCGTGAAGGTGTCGCTCTCCTGGGGTGCGGCGACCATGAGTAGACTCCGGACGTGGCTGTGCAGCAATCCTTCCGGCGTTGTCGGTGTGTCCGAGGTGTCGGAGCGGTCGAGTCCGTAAAGACGCAGCGTGCGTCCGGCGAGGACTGCGACGGGACGTCGCGGTGTGGCGGCAAGTCTCGGACTGCTCTGACGCAGTGCCTCGGGGGAGTCGGGGGCGACGAAACGTCCCAGGGGTGCGGGCCAGTCGGTCAGCTGCACGGAGAGCAGACGCACACCGCGGTCGGGGAGGGTGAGTTGGATGCAGTTGTAGGATGGACGGCTTATGGCGATGATCTCGGATGTGAGATCGCGCGAGGGGAGGAGCGACGGATCTTCCCGGACGAGCAGGCCGGCATACCATGAGCGGATGGAATCGGTGATGAGGGCGTCGAGTGAGGTGCCGTCGTGGCGTGTCACGACACAGCCGCAATCGTCGGTGAGCAGCCCCAGCCGCCGTCGCCACAGCTCCTTCATCTCGCGAAGGGTGTAAGATGTGAGCATAGTTTATAGGTGTGTTTGAAGCGGATTCCCGACCTCGTCGGAAGTCGGGAATCCTGATGGATGGATGGCTTGATGGATGTTAGGCGCCGATCACGCGGGCGTGTGCCTCGGGGTAGCGCAGGGTGAGGCAGCTTGCCTCGGTGAGCACGAGCGCTTCGGTGTTGCGCTGGCCGCTGCCGCGGAGGTCGAGGCTCTCGGCGTTGAAGGGGATGAATACATGCTTCTGGATGTACTCGGGATCGATCACCATGCCGTTGCCGGGCATACCCATCAGGTCGAACACATCGGAATAGACCACGTAGAGCTTGCCGAATTTCGACTGCAGCTCGCTGAAGTCGATGCCCCAGGCGGTCACCTGGTCGCGGGCGGTGATGATGTGGGTGTGCTCGATCTTGTTGATGGCGGCGATGAGGTCGGATCCGGCGATGAGCACCTTGCGGCGCGAACCGGCATTGTCGGTGAAGGCGGCGCGCAACATGTCGACAAGGGCGTCGGAGCCGAAGTTCTTGAGATCGACGCGGATGTTCTTGTCGGTCTGATGCCAGATGCCGCCGGTAAGCATCACGTTCTCACCCTTGATCTTGTCGTAGAACTTGGCCTTGCGGCCGAAAAGGAACTGCTTCTCCATGCCCAGGCGCATGTCGTAGATGGCGCTCTCCTGCTGGTCGTTGAAATCCCAGCCTATCTCCTTGTGGCTGAGCTTCATGACGATCGATTGCTCGATCTGCATCTTGAAGATCTGGCAGAAGTTGGTGCTCTTCACCGGCAGAGCGCTGAACTGCGGCGACTGCACGTCGAGCTGCGTGGCGGCGCGTCCCATGCGGATCAGGGTGTCGCTGTCGGAGAGGACGACGCTCTCGGGTAGGTAGACGGTGAGGTTGCCGGTGTCGGATTTTGCGGCCACGTAGCCCACGGCGTCGGCGGGCACTCCCTCCGTCTCGTCGGGTGTCAGCGAGCCGGTGATGAAGGTGTCGGTCACCTCCAGACAGCCGGCCACCGCGGGCTTCACGACGTAGGCCTTGTAGCCGTCGGGAGCGTCATTGCCGTTGCTGACGCGTGTCAGTGTTGTGGAGCCGGGACGGCTGTCGACCGAGTAATAGTCCACGACCATGGAGTCCACCGCGCGCACATGGCCCATGCGGCTTATCTGGTCCAGAGGCGTCGCCATCGGACGGATCTTTACTATCGCGGCGTCGATCGCTGAGGTCACGAGTCCCGGAGCCGCTTCCTCCGTCACGTCGGTCGTGAGGGGGATTGCGCTTACGCCTGTGACGGCGCTTGACTCTTCTGCGTCTTTGTGGATGAGGTTGTTTGCGTAGTTTGCCATAAAACTTGATTTTTAAGGTGATGAATAATTGAAGGATCAGAAAGATGAATAAGATATAGTCCATAGGCTTGGAGTGTGTTGGTTGAGTGAAGGATAGAGGGTCGGTCAAGTCCTTCTGTCGCGCCTTTCAAGCCGTCGGGATGCGGATGTCAGCCTCTGCGCTTGGGCCAGATGGAACGGCGTCCGGGATTGAAGATCGCCTTGGCCACTCCCGTGATCCCCTTGACGAGGAGTTCTCCGGCTACGCTGCGCTGCGGTCGTGTCTGACAGTCGGTGTCGATACGCGCCTCGATGTTCTCGTTGCGGCCTCGCATGTAGGCCTTGTGGAGCATGTCGCTGAGCTGTTCGGGCGAGATGTTCACTCCCTTGGGAGCCTCCTGAGTCTCGTTGCTCGCTTCGTCGTCGGATTCGGTTGCTTTCTGCGAAATATTTTCGCTGGTTGCGTTAGCGGTTTCCGGGAACTCCTGCTCGGCGGCTTTGTCGTTGGCTTCGGAGAAAGTTTCAGTGTAATCAGTCATGGTGGAATAGATTTTTAAGATCAGTGGATTAGATTGGAATGTCGTGTCTGAAAGTCCTGCAGTATTTCGTTCACGGTGCAAAGTTAATGCAATTAATTCGTAATGTCAAGAAATTTCGCAATAAATTTTTCGTAAAAATTTTCAATCGGTTGATATATAGGGCCTGTAAGACCGACCCAAAGGTTGCATTCGGCTCGCTTCAATAAAGCTTTATATATCACTCGTAACGTTTTCTGGAGCTGCCGTTGGATATGCCTCGACAGGCCTTTCCGCTTCACACGCTGCTTCACACGCGCCGATGGGGCAAAATTCCCGGATTGGGATTTGTGAATTCCGTAGGCAATTATTACCTTTGTCACAACGAAATCAGATCCATGCTATGAAACTTATAGTCAGAATGATATTGGCGGCTATGCTTCTCTGTCTTCCTTTAGGCGCCGATGCGCAGGACATCATCACCGGACCCAAGAAACCGAAGAATCAGACCACCGCTCCGGCTAATAAACAATCTAATAAACAGCCGAAGAAACAGCAACCCAAACCAACTACATCCAAGCCGACAACCGAAGAACGGCTCACATCATCTCAGATGTTCACTTTAGGTGAAGCTGCATACGATAGAAAGGATTATTCCGAGGCTGCGAAATGGTACCGCAAGGCTGCCGAGCAGGGAAATGCAGAGGCGCAATACAGACTCGGCTATATGTATCATTTATGTTATGGTTTCGCAACGGATTATTCAGAGGCTATGAAATGGTACCGCAAGGCTGCGGAGCAAGGATATGTCCGTGCGCAATGCAATCTCGGGTTAATGTATCATAATGGTAATGGTGTCGCGAAGGATCTGAATGAGGCGAAGCGCTGGTATCAGAAAGCAGCCGATCAAGGAGATGGGATAGGGAAATTGCTCCTTCAGGAACTCCTTCAGGAGCTGAATGGATTGTGAAGCGAGAGTAAACTTTGTGCGGTTTTGACGACGCGACGTCTGGAGGGTAGAGTAGCGTATGTAGTATTGTCGTGGGACATACGACGAAAGGCCTCGAGAGGTATTCGGCATCATGGCGCTACAGCACCTGTCCTTGCGGAGCCGCGTCAGTGGCGATTGGATCATAGCCTATGGTGAGGCGTGCGTCAGCCGCCGAAACCATAGGAAAGCGTCAATATATATATGAAATGCGCTGCGTAGCTGCGCCACAGCGGCGTCGCAGATGTTTTACCGCTACGCGGTAATTTTGTTTGTGGATGTCGTTTTGTCCTACGGTATCGGCGGCTGACGCGTGCCTCACCGCAGGCTAAGCTCCCGCCACCGCTGACGCGGTGTCACCACGCCGTGCGCGGCGCAAGTGCGATCGCACGTCCACACGGCATACACGTGCCGTCAATCACCCTCCCAACATGTCCGCTCTGTGTTTCGGTTGGTGGGCGCAAAATTTTGCGCCCGACGCCGCGGCGATATTATGACGACGAAAGGCCTGTAAGTGCGAAACGCGATCAGGGGCACCCTCGCGGTGAGAGCGCCCCTGAAAAGGTTGTCTTGTAGTTCTAAATCTTCTGAATCAGAGCTTGCACTTGGCGGCGATGAAGCCACGGTTCATGCGGCCGATGTTGTAGAGCTTGATCTGTTTGGGGCATTCGGCCGAGCATGCGCCGGTGTTGGTGCAGTTGCCGAAGCCGAGCTCGTCCATCTTGGCGACCATGGCGCGGACGCGACGGTCAGCCTCTACCTGACCCTGCGGAAGGAGCGCGAACTGGCTCACCTTGGCGCTGACGAAGAGCATCGCGGAGCCGTTCTTGCAGGCTGCCACGCAGGCGCCGCAGCCGATGCAGGTGGCGGAGTCCATGGCCTCGTCGGCAGCTTCCTTGCTGATAGGAATTGCGTTGGCATCCTGAGCGCCGCCGCAGTTGAAAGATACGTAGCCGCCGGCCTGCTGAATCTTGTCGAAGGCGTTGCGGTCGACCATGAGGTCCTTGATCACCGGGAAGGCGGCGGAACGCCAAGGCTCGACGGTGATTGTCTCGCCGTCGGCGAAGCGGCGCATGTAGAGCTGGCAGGTGGTGGCTCCCGTCGCGGGTCCGTGGGGATGGCCGTTGATGTAGAGCGAGCACATGCCGCAGATGCCCTCGCGGCAGTCGTGGTCGAATACGATCGGTTCCTGACCCTCCTCGATGAGGCGCTCGTTGAGGATGTCGAGTGTCTCCAGGAATGAGGTGTCAGGTGTGGTCTCGACATCTCTATATGTCACGAAACCACCTTTTGCCTTGGGGTCTGCCTGGCGCCAGACCTTCAGGTTTACTTTCATTATATTTTCTTCCATTTCTTAATCGGTCTTTGAGAGGTTTATGACTTATAGTTTCGTGTCTGCACCTTGATGGCCTCGTAGTGGAGCGGCTCCTTGATAAGCTCGGGCGCCTCGGTGTCCTTGCCTTCGTATTTCCAGCAGCCCACGTAGAAGTAGTTGGCGTCGTCGCGTTTTGCCTCGCCTTCCTCGGTCTGGTATTCCTCGCGGAAGTGGCCGCCGCAGCTCTCGTTGCGGTTCAGCGCGTCGTAGGCCACGAGCTCGCCCATGGTGATGAAGTCGCGCAGGCGGAATGCCTTGTCAAGCTCGACGTTCATGCCCTTCTGTGTGCCGGGGATGTAGAGGTCTTTCTCGAAAGTCTGACGAAGCTCCTTGAGCATCACGAGAGCCTTTTCGAGACCTTCCTTGTTGCGTGCCATGCCGACATATTCCCACATGATGTGGCCAAGCTCCTTGTGGATGCTGTCCACGGAGCGCTTGCCCTTGATGTTCATGAGTTTGTCCATGGCTTCGCGGCACTTCTTCTCGGCGGCGTCGAATTCGGGAGTGTCGGTGCTGAAGCGGGGCACGGTGATCTGGTCGCTCAGGTAGTTCTGGATGGTGTAGGGGAGCACGAAGTAGCCGTCGGCCAGACCCTGCATCAGTGCGGAGGCGCCGAGGCGGTTGGCGCCGTGGTCGGAGAAGTTGCACTCGCCGATGGCGAACAGGCCCTTGATGGAGGTCTGCAGCTCGTAGTCCACCCAGATGCCGCCCATGGTGTAGTGGATGGCGGGGAAGATCATCATCGGGTTGTAGTATTTTACGCCGTTGATCTCGCAGGCGAGCTCGCCGGGATTGACGTCAGTGATCTCCTCATACATGTCGAAGAGGTTGCCGTAGCGCTGGCGCACTGTGTCGATGCCGAGACGGTTGATTGCTTCGGAGAAGTCGAGGAACACGGCGAGGCCGGTGTTGTTGACGCCGAAGCCGTGGTCGCAGCGCTCCTTGGCGGCACGCGATGCCACGTCGCGGGGCACGAGGTTACCGAACGCCGGATAGCGACGCTCCAGATAGTAGTCGCGGTTCTCCTCGGGGATGTCGCTGCCCTTGATCTGGCCTTTCTGAAGCTTCTTGGCGTCCTCGATGTTCTTGGGCACCCAGATGCGGCCGTCGTTGCGAAGCGACTCCGACATGAGGGTAAGCTTTGACTGCTTGTCGCCGTGCACGGGGATGCAGGTCGGGTGGATCTGCACGTAGGCCGGATTGGCGAAGTATGCTCCCTTGCGGTAGCAGGCCATCGCGGCGGAGCAGTTGCAGCCCATGGCGTTGGTGGAGAGGAAGTAGGCGTTGCCGTAGCCGCCGGTGGCGATAACCACTGCGTGGGCGGCGAAACGCTCGAACTCGCCGGTCACGAGGTTCTTGGCGATGATGCCGCGTGCGCGCTCGACGCCGTCAGCGTCCTTGATGAGCACGACGTCGTGCATCTCGTAGCGGTTGAAGCTCTTCACCTTGCCGAGCTGGATCTGGCGGTTGAGGCTCGAATAGGCTCCGAGGAGGAGCTGCTGGCCGGTCTGGCCCTTGGCGTAGAATGTACGGCTCACCTGAGCGCCGCCAAAGGAGCGGTTGGCGAGCAGACCGCCGTATTCACGTGCGAAAGGCACGCCCTGGGCCACGCACTGGTCGATGATGTTGTTGGACACCTCGGCCAGACGATAGACGTTGGCCTCGCGGGCGCGGTAGTCGCCGCCCTTCACGGTGTCGTAGAACAGACGGTAGACGCTGTCGCCGTCGTTCTGATAGTTCTTCGCTGCGTTGATACCGCCCTGTGCGGCGATGGAGTGGGCGCGGCGCGGACTGTCCTGAATGCAGAAGTTAAGCACGTTGAAGCCCATCTCGGCCAGCGACGAGGCTGCCGAAGCGCCGGCGAGGCCGGTACCTACGACTATGATGTCAAGGCGGCGCTTGTTGGCCGGATTCACCAGCTTCTGGTGCGCCTTGTAGTTGGTCCATTTCTCAGCGACAGGACCCTCGGGGATCTTGCTGTCCGCCGGATTCATAACTTTTACGTTTTCCATTTGATTTGCCATATCGCTTTGAGATTACTGTTTTTCAGTTTCGATTACTGCGGTCTCTTCCACGGCCTCGACCGTAGGATCGGTGTCCACGGTCACTACTGCCGTACCCTCAGCCACTTCTGCTGCGCCTTCGGTCACTTCAGCCGCGCCCTTGGCGTTGGGGCATGTTGCCTCGTCGCCGGTGCAGTTGGCTTTGTCGCCTGTGCATGTGGTCTTGGTGGCGGTGCAGGTGGCGTTCTCGGTGCAGATGCCGCCATTGAGGATATTGTTGAGGTGGATCTGTGCGGCCTCAAGCTTCTTGATGAAGAGCTCGGCCTGCGGAGTGCGCTCCTCGGCCTTGGCCTCGGGATCGGAAACGGCGCCAAGCTCGGCGTTGACGTTGGTGACAAGCTGGTCGAACGACAGCTCGCTGTTGAACATGTCCTTCTGGTCATACTCGGCATACTCGTTGAGCTCGCCGCCGATCATCTCGGCATACTGGGCGCGGAGTGCCTCGTTGTTGTAGTAGTAGCCGTCCATGGCGCGATAGGTGAAGACGCCTGCCTCGGCGATGAAGAGGATGCAGACGATGGAAGCCCACCACCAGCCGATGCATTTCAGACGCGGAATCCAGCGTGTGCTGTCCCAGCCCACAGACTGGAACATCGACCAGAATCCGTGGGTCAGATGGAACCACAGGGCGATGAAGGCGACGACATAGACGCATACTGTCCATACCTGCTCGAAGGCCATCGAGAGGAAGAGTGTGCCGGCGGCTGCCGGGAAGGGACCCTCCTCGCCGCATACCTCGGCGAGCTGCATCTTGGCCCAGAACTGCCACATGTGGATGCCGATGAAGGCCAGAATCACGATGCCCAGCACGAGCATGTTCTTCGACGACCATTCAACGCTCTTGGGACGCGAAGTCAGCGCATAACGGTTGTTGCCGCGTGCCCGACGGTTCTGTATCGTCAGCCATACGGCGTAGATGATGTGGATGACGATCAGTGCCGCAAGGCCGGCTGATGCTACCAAGGCATACCAGTTGGCACCCAGAAACTCACACACGAGGTTGTAAGCCGTGGGCCACAGTATGGCAACACTGTTCATCACGCAGTGAAAAGTAACGAATAGGACGAGCGCGGCGCCGGTAAGCGCCATCACAAACTTACGTCCTACTGATGAGCTTGTTAACCACATAGAATTACGGTTTTTTGATTGTTGATATTAAATTGTTTTCTGTTATGTCTATGTTCGCTTAAGTGTCTGTCCCAAGCTGCCTCCGGAGGACATTTCCGGACGCGCTCGGTCATGGTCTGCGAAATTAACCATTTTTAGCAATACCCACAAACAATTACTGAAAAATTTCCGTTTTCGCCCTCCCGCAGGCCTGAAAGCCGGTAAAGTCGTTAAGGTCTTTAAGGTCGTTAAGGACTTTAAGGACCTTAAGGTCGTTGGCTCTCGGCTTCAGGGCATAAAAAAATTGATTGTCATCGCGACAACCAATCCATTGTGTTAACCTTAAAATCTAATACCATGAAAAACTCGATGCAAAAGTACAAACATTTTCTTAAACACTGTTGTAAAACATAAAAATTTTCGCCGAATTTAACTTAATTTAACTTTAGTATTTTAAACTAATATAAAATTAATCTAAATTAACTTTCTTGGAGCTACTGGAAGATTGTGGCAGCCATGGTCTCCGGATCGCTGAAGCTTTGAGTACGGATGATGTCATATTACAGTTGTTATTTGTGGCATCTTACTTATCTACTTCACTTTCTTGGATTGCGGTAAATTTTTTGAACCATTATGATTTGAGTTTCGTTGACAATATGATGTTTAACTTAAAAATTTTTAATATGAAAAAATCATTCTTATTATTGCTGTTGTCTTCTGTTTTGTCGGATGTAGTAGAAATGATGACGTTGAGGTACAAGATTTATATAATGGTGTAGCGGAAGCGCCGGTTGCTGAGGTCGATTCTGTCGAGCTGATATATAATATTTCAATGCTTTGTATTCAAAAAGAAGTAAGTGATATAGTGAAGGATATCGAGTCAGAAACCGGCTGTAAGTATGGGTTTAAGGAAAAGACTTTGCATAATTTGCTTCTTTTCATGAAGACTCTTCCGGAAAGTTATATAGAAGAAAAGCATATGGCAACACGTGGAAGGTTGGATCAAAAAGAAGCTTCTTTCAATCGAAAATATTTGGATTTTGTTGAAGCAACTTCTCAGGAGGATGCAGATTATTTGGATGTATTTTTAGATGACTATGTTGAATATGGAGGAAATTCTATAGAATACGTTACTTCTGCTGCTTCTTCTCATCCAAAGATAAAGTATCTTATAGCCTATGAAGCAGCAATGATTGATGATCATGTTTTTAACAGAGAAAATGGTGATGGTCGTGTTTTAGTAACAGGAGATGTCTGTGCTGACAGATTTTGGCAACAAGTTAAAGATGAAATTCCTCATATTATTATTGAAGAAATAGGGGGGACATTACTCATGACGTTTCCACCAATAGGAGAGCCGGTTGATAAAGTTCTCAAATTTATCGATTCCGCAAAATTGTGGAAAATGATATACGATTACAATATGTGTAGGTTAACTATAGTACTCCCCGTTTTTCGACAGGGGTTTAAACTTAAATAAATTTCAGAACAA
>CABUIO010000028.1 GCA_902491625.1 uncultured Porphyromonadaceae bacterium
TCCGCTCCAAAATTCTCGACCCTGTCGTTAACAAGCATTATTAAACAACCTCTTACTTCAACCTCTCAATAACTTCAAAAAAATTAACAGACAGAGTAACATCAAAAATATCAGAGGACTCGTTCCTGTCGGCGTATTTTGCCTTTTGGTTCAGTCACATAGCCCGCTATGCTCCTTCACCTGCAAGACAAAATCCACTCGACATGAACGACACCAAATTAACGTTTATTTTTAAACAGCCTCTAACTATGTCAGATTATCAGGAAGTAAGAATCCGCATCAATCCATACAGCGAAGACGCCGCAGATCTGCTCGCCGCTATACTTGCCGAAATAGGCTACGATTCGTTCGTGCAGGAGGAGGATGCGCTCGTGGCATACATCCCTGCCGAAAACTACAGCCCTCAGGAACTCAATGAGACTCTTGAGGGTTTCCCTATGCAGGTAAGCCTTACTCCATCAGCATCTTTTATCGAGGGCAAGGACTGGAACGAGGAGTGGGAGAAGAACTATTTCAAACCGATCGTGGTTGCTGACAGGTGTGTGATCCACAGCACGTTTCACAAGGATGTGCCTAAGGCCGAGTATGACATCGTCATCGACCCCAAGATGGCGTTCGGCACCGGCCATCACTCCACTACTTCGCTCATCATCGGCTATCTGCTCTCCATGGATCTTGAGGGCAAGAACGTCATCGACATGGGCACAGGTACCGGCATCCTCGCCATCCTCTGCATGATGCGTGGAGCCGCGAGAGCCGTTGGTATCGAGATTGACGGCGACGCCTACGCCAACGCTCTCGACAACGTGCGGCTTAACGGTGTCAGTGTCAGCCTTATCCATGGTGACGCCTCCAGTCTTCCCGAGGCTGCCGGAGAGGATGGGGCAGATCTCCTCATCGCCAACATCAACCGCAACATCGTGCTCGCCGACATGGACAGCTACGTCAAAGCGCTCAACGCCTCCGGCCAACTCATTTTCAGCGGCTTTTACGAGGCCGATATCCCGCTTATCGCCCGCCGTGCCGCCATGCTCGGCTTCGAAGTCGCGGAGACACGCACTGACCTCGGCTGGGCTGCAGTGCGTCTATGCCGTAAGTCTGCCGTTTAACATTATTTATAGCAACGGCGCCGATTAATAAAAAATATTTAAATGACACACCGGCAGGGCATCTGAGATAAAATAATCGGATGCCTTGTCGCGTATCTTGGAAAAAGGAGGGACGTGAAGCGCCTCTACGGCTATAGTCCCCCCTGATGCTATCATCCGTAAGAACAACTGTAAGAACAACTACATTTCTATAAGTAACTCGCAAAAATTAGATGATACATAATTGCGAAGGATTTTTGAGGGATTTAGCCGGTGGAGCGAAGGAGTGTAGCGGGCTACATGACTGAGCGAGAACGGCTAAAGCACCAAAAAGACGAGCAAGGATGTGTCAGAAAGTGAGTTACTAACCTGTTAAAACATTAACTAATTTTTAAGAGTTACTTAAAAAGACATGACAAGATTACCTTTGAAATTAGCACTTTGCGCCACTCTCCTGACCGCAGGCTCCATCCCTGCATGGGCTGCCGGAGAGTCCGACGGATTCATCCGCACGGCTCAGACATCACAGTTCGAGACCGATTTCACCAAAGCGGCCGAAAAGACAATCAACTCAGTGGTCTGCATCAAGAGCTACGTCTCGCGTTCCGCACGCCAGCAGCAGTATATGGATCCCTTCGGCGGCATGATGGATCCTTTTGAGTTCTTCTTCGGCACTCCTCAGCAGCGTCAGCAGCCGCAGCGCCGCAACCGCAATTCGGGCAAAAAGGATGATTCCGACCTCCAGCAGGCAGGACTCGGTTCCGGCGTCATCATCTCCGACGACGGCTACATCGTCACCAACAACCACGTGGTCGACGGAGCCGACAAGCTCGAAGTGCTCCTTAACGACAACAAGACATACGAGGCCCGCATTATCGGCACCGACGAGATGACCGACCTCGCGCTCATCAAGATAGAGGTCAAGGGCCTTTCCCCCATCACCTTCGGCAACAGCGATGACGTCAAGATAGGCGAGTGGGTGCTTGCCGTGGGCAATCCCTTCGGCTTCAACTCCACCGTGACCGCCGGCATCGTGTCGGCTAAGGCCCGCAGCCTTGGAGGCAACGTCAACAGGATGGGCGTGGAGTCCTACATCCAGACTGACGCCGTGCTCAATCCCGGTAACTCCGGTGGCGCCCTCGTCAATCTTCATGGCGAGCTTATCGGAGTCAACGCCGCCATCTATTCCAACACCGGCAGCTACACCGGCTATTCCTTCGCCATCCCGACCACCATTGTAAAGAAGATTCTCACCGACATACGCAGCTACGGAAGTGTCCAGCGCGCTGTACTCGGAATCCGCTATCAGGAACTTGACTCCAAGCTTGCAAAGGAGCACGACATCACAGCCACTTCCGCCGGAATCTATGTGGCTTCCGTGGAGCCTCGCAGCACGGCCAAGGAACTCGGTCTTGAGGAAGGCGACGTCATCACGGCTATCAACGGCACAGACGTCCATACCGGAGGTCAGCTCACGGAGCAGATGAACCGCTACCGCCCCGGAGACTCCATCTCCGTGACATACTACCGCGACAACAAACGCTACACACGCTCCGCTGTGCTCCGCAACGCCAAGGGCAACACCGAAATTGTCAAGAAGAGCGACTTCTCCGAGCTGGGATGCGCCTTCGCTCCCCTCACCGACGAACTGAAGGAGAACCTCGGCATCAACTACGGCGTACAGGTCAAGGGGCTCAAGTCCGGACTTCTCAAGGATGCCGGCGTCAAGGACGGATTCATCATCATGACCATCAACGACACTCCCGTCCGGAATGTCGACGACGTAGAATACATCTACAACTCCATAATGCGTGCCGACGACACGGAGAAGGTGATGTTCCTCACCGGCTATTACTCTACAGGCAAGCGAAGCTACTACGCTGTCCCGCTCGAAAGCGAGTGACAGTCATATACCGCAGAAACAGAAGCCGTATCCTCCCGAAGGTACGGCTTCTTTGTTTATCGGAGGCTTCACATCGGCAGAAATCATCGTTTCGTCGGAAAAACGTGCATATTTCGTCGATTATTCCTTTGCCACTTAGAAAAAAAGTCCTACTTTTGCAAGGATAGACCGCATATCCCTCAGGCTAACGAACCTATGGTGGCCGCAAGGGTAGCTGACAACGGGACTATATCATTATTAACCCAATATATTCATTATGATCAAACACCTTACATTAGTGCTTGTGCTGCTCGCCACCGTATTCGGAGCGTCGGCACAGATGCCGCAGACGACTCCCATGCCGCTCGACCCGAAGGTGCGCCATGGCGTTCTGCCTAACGGCATGAACTACTATCTGCTCCACAATGAGAAACCGAAGGAGCGTGCCAACTTCTACATCGCTCAGAAGGTAGGCTCCACCCTCGAGACTCCCCAGCAGCTTGGCCTCGCCCACTTCCTGGAGCATATGGCCTTCAACGGCTCGAAGAACTTCCCCGGCAAGAACATGCTTAACTATCTTCAGAGCAAGGGTATACGCTTTGGTGCCGACATCAACGCCTACACATCCTTCGACGAGACGGTCTACAACATCAACAACATCCCCACAACGGATGCTGCTCTGATGGACTCCGTCCTTCTTGTGCTTCATGACTGGAGCTGCGACCTCTCGCTTGAAGATGCCGAAATCGACGCTGAACGTGGAGTAATCCAGGAAGAGTGGCGCTCCCGCAACAATGCCTCCACACGCATGTGGACTGCAATCCTTCCCCAGATTTACAAGGAATACCAGTACACCCGCATGCCTATCGGCACAATGGAAGTAGTGATGAATTTCCCCTATCAGGATCTGCGCGACTACTATGAGAAATGGTATCGTCCCGATCAGCAGGGCATTATTATCGTCGGCGACTTCGACGTCGATGCGATGGAAGCCAAAGTGAAGGAGATGTTCACTCCGATCGAGATGCCCGCAAACGCCGCTCCCCGCGAATATCCTGTTGTAAGCGGCAACAAAGAGCCGATCTTCGCACACTTCGAGGATCCCGAGCTCGGTGTGCAGCAGATCATGTTCTCCATCAAATACGAGGGTATTCCTCTGGAGATGCGTAACTCTCAGGAGTATTATATGACTGACCTGATGCTTAACATCGTGGCCATGATGATCAACAACCGACTTGATGAAATGGCTCAGAAGGCCGATTGTCCGTTTGCTCAGTCAAGTGTATCCTTCGGTCAGTATTACATGAGCAAGACTCAGGAAGCGATTGACCTTACGGTTATACCCAAATCAGACCCCGAAGCCGCTTTCAACGCCGCCCTCGAAGAGCTCGTGCGCAGCTGCAAGACAGGATTCACCGATTCCGAGCTTTCTCGCGTCAAAGACAACCTGAAGTCAATGTATGAGAAATTCTACAACGAGCGCGACAAAACCACCACGGAAGCCCTCGCAAGACAGATCATCAGCAACTTCACCGACTATGAGCCGTATCCCGGCATCGAGGCCGAATGGCAGATGATCCAGCAGATTCTTCCTATGATTCCCGTGCAGGCCATAAATCAGGTTGTCAGTGAAATGCTCGACACTGAAAATCAGGTTCTCGTGGTGCTTTCTCCCCAGAAGGAAGGTGTCACCGTACCTGAAAAGGAGGCTATGCTCGCCATCGTGGACAAGGCATTCAACAAGCAGTATGAGGCCTATGTGGACGAGGTGATTACAGAAGGCCTTATCCCCGCCATGCCCAAGAAGGGCAAGATCGTGAAAGAGGAGAAGGTGCCCGGTTTCGACGCTACTCTCTTCACACTCTCCAACGGCGTGAAAGTATATGTCAAGGACACGGATTTCCAGGCTGACGAAATTATGTTCAACGCCGTGGCTCCTCTTGGCAAAAAGCTCTTCGGTGGAAAGGAAGACGCCAACATGATAATGATCGACGACGCCATAGAGCTGTCCAAACTCGGCAACTTCGACAACGTTAAAATGAGCAAATACCTTGCAGGCAAGAGCCTCAGCGTGTCATTCAGCATGGGCAACAACACATGCGGCATCAACGGCCAGTCCTCTGTAAAGGATATCGAGACAGCCATGCAAATCCTCTACATGTATTTCACCGGCGTCAACCCTGACTACGAAAAATACAAGGCAGAACTCGAAAACAGCAAGACTTATCTTGCCAATATCGACAAGAACCCGCAGATCGTCTGGATGAAACACATGCAGGCCGGATGGTATAACGACAATCCCTACGCTCAGCGTTTCCCCACACTGGAACAGCTCGAGGCTGCCGACTACGACAAGATGCTTGAGATCTACAAGGGTCGCGTTAGCAACGCCGCCGACTATACCTTCTATTTCGTGGGCAACGTCGACATGGCCACTCTCAAGCCTCTCCTGGAGCAGTATGTTGCTTCTCTCCCCGCAAATCCCAAGAAGCTCACGCCTTCCCAGACCGACTACAACGTCTATACCCGCAAGGGACAGTTCACCGACGACTTCAAGCACGAGATGCAGTCGCCTCAGGTGATGGTCTTCAATGCATACACAGGCAACGACATGGAGGTGACTCTCCGCAACGAAATCCTTCTCCAGTTCACAGCCGACATCCTCGACATCATCTACACCAACACTCTCCGTGAGGAAGAGGGCGGAACATACTCGCCCCAGTGCGGAAGCACAATCAACCCCTACACCAAGGACTGGACACTTTACTACATATTCTTCACCGGAGCAGCCGACAAGGAGAAACTCTCAAAGCGTGCCTACGACGAGATGATCAAGCTGTTTGCCGATGGTGCCACAGAGGAGAACTTCAACAAAGTGAAGGGCGCCGAGCTTAACCAGACCGACATCAACTCCAAGAAGAACAACTACTGGATCTCCGGTCTTCAGGACTACAACGTCTTCGGAAACAAGAATGCTATCGAGCGCAAAGCCGTCATCGAAAGCATCACTCTCGACGATCTCAATAAATTCATGAAGAACCTCTATGACGGCAAGAGCCGCATTCAGGTAGTCCTCAACGGCGAGCAACCCGCAGAAGCCGCCAAGTAACCACTGAAACAATCCCACAGCCGACCGTAGCGTCGGCATCCGCAATAGGCGGACCGTCCCTGTCATCACGACATCGGCGGTCCGCCCTCATTTTATCCCCGCAGGCTCAATCCGTCTTACAGGCCCCATGCGCTCCGTAGTCCCTATAAGCCGATCGGTTCGGCGGTACTATAGCCCTATAAGTTCCATAGGGCCTATAGACTCTATAGGCGCAAAGAAAAGGCCTGCCGGGGTTGCCGACAGACCGATATTATCTACTTGTGCTTGTTAAGCTTATTTGAGAGCGTCTTTTACAGCGTCATTGGGTACCATCTCTTCTTTGAAGATATAAGCCCCGGTCTTGGGAGATTTCTCCATCTTGATCACTTTGCTGTAGGTGCGTCCTTCACCCTTCTGAAGTGATGCGACAGTTTTTTTTGCCATGGGTCAAGAGTGTTATTTGATTTCTTTGTGGATGGTATATTTCTTGAGGATGGGGTTGTATTTCTTCAGCTCCAGTCTCTCAGTCGTATTCTTGCGGTTCTTGGTGGTGATGTAGCGGGAGGTGCCGGGCATTCCGCTGTTCTTATGTTCGGTGCACTCGAGTATCACCTGCACTCGGTTGCCTTTAGCTTTCTTTGCCATAGTGATGAGGATGGTTGATTACATTGATAACACTACGATGTCTTTGAAATCGAGGAAACCTTTGCGTTCGGCTTCTTTGAGGGCTGCATCGAGACCTATCTTGTTGATGGTGCGGAGACCGCGGGCGGACAGGGTGAGCTGAATCCAGAGGTCTTCCTCAACCCAGTAGAATTTCTTTGTAAAGACATTGGACTCGAATTTGCGTTTTGTGCGACGCTTGGAGTGGCTGACATTGTTGCCAGTCTGAGTCTTTCTGCCCGTTATCTGACAATTTTTTGACATGGCTGTTTGTTTAATTATTTGGCAATTAACTTATCTGTTAGTCTTTAAGGCCGCCATCTCAGTTCTCATATCGCTGCTAAGTGCATCATTCTCAGCGGCTTTACAGGATGTGCCATAAAAACCGATGCAAAATTACTAATTTTTTCTCTGACAGACAAATAAATCTCTGCTTTTTCGCGGAGATTTTTAGGTGCTTACTCGTCGCCTATTCGTCGCCGGCGTATTCGGGGGCGGTGTAGTTGTCGCGGAGGAGCTGGAGAAGCATCACCATGCCGTGGTTGGTGGCGGAGTCGATGACTTCGTTGCGTTCCCCTTTGAACTGGCGCACTTCGCTGACGACCTTGTCGCCGTACTTTACGGCGAACCAGACGGTGCCCACCGGTTTGGCAGGGGTGCCTCCATGAGGTCCGGCGATTCCGGAAGTGGCGATTCCGCAGTCGGTGCGCATGATTCGGCAGACGCCGTTGACCATCGCTTCGACAACCTGACGGCTGACGGCTCCGTAGCGGTCGATGAGGGTGCGGTCTACGCCGAGGACGGACGCCTTGACTTCGTTGCTGTAGCTGACCACGCTGCCGAGGAAGTAGGCCGAGCTGCCTGATGTCTCCACGATTTTGTGTGCTATGTTGCCTCCGGTGCAGCTCTCGGCTGATGAGACGGTGAGGTCGCTTTGCAGGAGTTTCTTGCCGAGGATCTGGCTTATGGTGTGGTCTTCGGTGTCGAGGAGCTCCTCATTGAACAATGTCGCAAGCGTGCGGTGGTATTTGTTCATGTTGAAACGCAGGAGCTCGAGACCTTCCGATTTGCCGATGAGCCTGATGTTGGTGCATTCGGATTTTGTCTGGGAGGTGAGAGTGATGTAGTCGGGGAGACTGTCCTTGAAATGTTTGAGGACGTTTTCGAGATCCTGGCGAGTGTAGCCGTAGATGACGATGTTTCGGGTCTCCGTATGTCGTTGTTTTTCGGTCATCGGTGTTGGGTTGTGTGTTGTTTTGAGGGGTCAGACCTCGACTCTTGCGAATGGAGGCATCGAGAGGTCGCAGAATGATTTGTCGAGATATTTGAAATAGGCTGCGATGGCCACCATCGCGGCGTTGTCGGTGGTGAATACGCGAGCGGGAATCCAGGGGCGTATGCCTCGGTTGATGCAGAAATTCTCTACTGCAGACCTCACTCCGGAGTTGGCCGAGACACCTCCGCCGATGGCAAGA
This sequence comes from uncultured Porphyromonadaceae bacterium, assembly GCA_902491625.1. Classification (GTDB taxonomy): domain Bacteria; phylum Bacteroidota; class Bacteroidia; order Bacteroidales; family Muribaculaceae; genus Lepagella. Next base: position 8,197 of record CABUIO010000028.1, read on the forward strand.
TGCTTCACGGGATGCTGACGCACTGCCTTGGCGAGTTTGTCGAGGAGGATGTCTATGATGGTTTTCTGGAGGGAGGCGGCCAGGTCTGCCTTGTTTCGTTCTATGAAATCTGGATCCGCGGCAAGGTTGTCACGCAGGGTGTAGAGGAACGATGTCTTCAGGCCGCTGAACGAGTAGTCAAGTCCGGGAATGCGCGGCTTGCTGAAACGGAACTTATTCGGGTCACCCTCAGCCGCGAGACGGTCGATGTGGGGGCCTCCGGGATAGGGGAGGCCCATCACTTTGGCGCATTTGTCGAACGCTTCCCCTGCGGCATCGTCGATTGTCTGGCCGATGATCTCCATGTCGTTGTAGCCCCTTACGATCACGATCTGGGAGTTGCCTCCGGAGATGAGGAGCGCGAGGTAGGGGAATTCGGGCACTTCGTCGTCGGGGATCGTGCGGATGAAGTGGGAGAGAAGATGGGCATGGAGATGGTTCACGTCTATGACCGGCACACCGAGAGCCACGGCGAGACCTTTGGCGAACGAGACGCCGACCATCAGGGAGCCGAGCAGTCCGGGACCGCGTGTGAATGCTATGGCCGAGATGTCGCTGTAGTTGATTCCCGCCTGCCTGACAGCCTCGCTGACCACAGGCACGATGTTCTGCTGATGGGATCGGGAAGCGAGTTCGGGCACGACGCCACCGTAGGCTTCGTGGACTTTCTGGCTTGCGATGACGTTGCTCAGTAGGATTCCGTCGCGCACGATGGCGGCGGAAGTGTCGTCGCATGATGATTCTATGGCGAGGATTGTAGCCGGCTGTGTTGTCATATTAAGAGGCTGTTTAAAAATAAACGTTAATTTGGTGTCGTTCATGTCGAGTGGATTTTGTCTTGCAGGTGAAGGAGCATAGCGGGCTATGTGACTGAACCAAAAGGCAAAATACGCCGACAGGAACGAGTCCTCTGATATTTTTGATGTTACTCTGTCTGTTAATTTTTTTGAAGTTATTGAGAGGTTGAAGTAAATGTTAGCCTTGCCTCGTCTGCTTTTTGCCAAAAACCTTTCGCGTCTTAGTCACATAGCCCGCTATGCTCCTGCGACTTAAAAGGTTTTTGCCTAAAAATCAGCCGCCCCAAATTTAACGTTTATTTTGAAACAACCTCTAAAAGTAGGCGTTTGACGATGTAGGCGGAGCTGCGAACGCGTGTATCGGGGCGCGGCTGCCCTCGCCGGTCGGTTGGTCACTGCAAAGTTAATCATAAGAATTTGCACTGCAAAGCGATTTTTTGATTAATTTTGCGGAGAAATGCCGGGGGCATGGATCCCCGACATTCTCTGTGTGAGCCTCGATGAAGAAAACCTATAAAGTATTCCGTAGCATAGTGTTCTCGCTGCTTCTTTTGGCGGCGACGCTCTATCTTGCTCTGTATGTGTCGCTGTCGCTTCCTGTGGTGCAGCGGTGGATAAAGGGTGTCATGGAGAGTGAGTTCAATGCGCGGAGCAGCGGAAGGCTTGAGATCGGCGACATCGACATCTCTCCCTTCAGCGAGGTGGTTCTCACGGACGTCAGGTTCATCTATCCCGACGGCACTGCTGTGGTTAGTGCGCAGACTGTCGGGGCCGGAATCAATCTGTGGAAACTCATCAGGGAGCAGAAGGTTCAGATAACCTATGCCGAGGTCATCTCTCCGGTTGCTCACATCGTGCAGCAGAAGGAGGGCGGACAGCTCAACATCCAGTTCATCATCGACGGCTTCAAGTCCAAGGAGCCTAAGAAGGAGCCTGCACGCTTCGACCTTGCCCTCAATAATATCGTGATACGTCGCGGCAGCGTCACTTTCGATCGTGCATGGTGTCCGGCCGTAGCCGATAAGTCCCGCATAGACTTCAATCACCTCAATATAAGCGATCTCGCCGCCGATCTGCGGCTTCCGCGTGTGCGCAACAACGACTTCATCATAGACCTCAGGCGCCTGTCGTTCAGCGAGATCCACGGTCTCGACGTGCAGTCGCTTTCCGGTAAATTCCATGTCACTGACCGTGAGCTTACTTTCAATAATCTGAGTCTGCGACTACCCTCCACGGAGATCACTCCCTCTGACATGACCCTGCGTTACAACGGCTTCGCTGACATCGTGCCGGCACTCAGGCGCGATCCCATGAAGATTACCCTGAAGGACAACATCGTCACCCCTTCCGATTTCCGTGCGTTCGTTCCCACTCTCCGCCACTACACCCAGACCTACACGCTTACCCTTGATCTGATGAAGAACGGCAACGACCTGCGAGTCTCGGAACTCGACCTCAGGTCAGGCTCGGGACTCGGACTTTCTCTACGAGGTCTTATTACAGATGCTCTGGATCCCAAGTCTGAAAGTTTCGGTGTCAGGCTGCCGTTGCTCCGACTCAACGTTTCGGGCGCTGAAATGACCCGCATCATCGACGATTTCTCCACCTTGCCTCAGAATACAAACGCCATGCTCCGTGCCTTGGGTGACATCACACTCAACGCATCGCTTACAGCCGGTCGTTCCGCTGTGGAATGTGACGGTGTCCTTACGACTTCGGCAGGCGACATCGTGCTTACAGGGAGTGTCGAAGGTCTCGACAGTCGAGTGAAGGCTATAAGAGGGGAGATCACGACATCCGACCTTGCGGTGGCGAAAGTCGTGCCTCAGAGTCCTGTGGAGAGTGTGCGTCTGCACGCCACGCTTGACGCCACGCTGTCCGGCAAGGAATTCAACGGCAGCATAGATGCCGTGGCACCTTCTCTAATCGTCAAAGGCGCCGTTTACCGCAACCTTGAGGCACATCTTGTCAAGGAGGGCGACGACTACCGCGGCGAGGCTTCAATCGACGACACCGGACTTGCATTCAATATAAGTGGCGAAGCGTTGCTCCGAGGTGCCGCTTCGAGGCTTTCCGTCGAGGCCGATATCTCCGAACTCGACCTTACGCGCCTTAATCTCTCCGGTATGGCGGACACACATGTCTCCGGCTTCATCACCGCAAACCTCACCGGCAACAGCATCGACAATGCCGACGGCATAATAGAGGCCTACGACGTCGACTACAGCGATCCCCGTCGCGGAGCATGGCATCTTGACAACCTCACACTCGTAAGCGACCGTTCCGAACTTCCTTACACCCTTACGCTCGACTGCGACTATCTCTCGGCTCGTGCCGAGGGTAATTTCACACCCTCGAAACTACCGGCCTCGTTCCTGGCTCTTCTGAGCAAGCCTCTGCCGGATCTCATCCCGGAGAAATTTCATAATGTCAGCTCTGTACAGGACTGCAAGCTCCATCTAACGCTCTTCAAGGACTCTCCTCTGCTGAGTAAGGTGAAGCTTCCGGTGACGCTCCTGGAGGATCTCGACATCGACGCCGAGATGAATTCGGAAGAGGGAACAGCCGTTCTGAATGTCAGCATACCTTATCTGCAGCAGGGCAAGGACAAACTTATCCGCGACACCGGACTGAGCTTCACTCTCGACAACGGTGCCGATGTCTGCAACCTCAGTCTCTCGACACGTCTGCCCGGCAACAAGGGACTGACCACCCTGATGCTTGAGGCAAATGCCGCCGACAACCGTATAGACACCGACCTCGCATGGCTCATGGACCGCACCAAGAGCTATCGCGGCAACATCTCGCTTTCCACGACTTTCGACCGAACCGGGTCCGACCGCAACAGAATCCACGTCGATGTCAATCCCTCGACCTTTGAGGTCAACGACACCGTATGGCAGGTAGGCAGCGGTTCCCTCGACTATCTGCCCGGGCGTCTTGAGGTAAAGGATGTCAAGGTCAGCCGGCAGGGACAATATGCCTTCATCAGCGGTGTGGCTTCCGACTCTCCCGACGATGTGCTGACGATCGACCTCAAGGACATTAACCTCGACTATGTGTTCGACAGCTTAAACATCAACTATGTGGTGTTCGGAGGCGATGCGACGGGACAGATACGCGCCTCGGAACTCTTCACGAAGCATCCGCGGCTCTATACCGACAATCTGGAGGTGAAGAGCCTCACCTATAACCATTCAGTGCTCGGCGACGCCCTGATCAGCTCCTGGTGGGAGAACGACGAGAAGGCTGTACGCCTTAAAGCCCTCATTGACGAGAAGAAGCACAGGGTCGCTGACGTCGACGGCACGATCTGGCTCACGCGCGACTCTCTGAGTTTCAATTTCGATGCCGACAGACTTGATGTCGGTTTCCTGAAACCTTTTATGGCCGCTTTCTGCGACGACATCACAGGCCATGCCACAGGTTCCGCACATCTCTACGGATCCTTCAAGGACATCAACCTCACCGGCAAGGTGCTCGCCGACAATGTGAAGATGCGCATAGGTGTGACCAACACTGAATACACTGCCACAGACACCGTGGTGCTCACTCCCGGAAAGATACATCTCGACGGCATCACGCTCCACGACCGCGAGGGACATACCGCAAAACTCAACGGCTATGTCTCCCATGAATATTTCCACAACCCCACGTTCAAGTTCTCCATCACCGACGCCCGCAATTTCCTCTGCTACGACACCAACGCCAAGCTTAATCCGGTGTGGTACGGAACCATCTACGCCAACGGCAGCGGAAGCATCACCGGAGTGCCTGGCTTCATCGACGTGCTTGTGGACATGACCACGACCAAAGGCTCCACGTTCACGTTTGTCATCGACGATGCAGAGGAAGCCGTGGACTATCAGTTCCTGACATTCACCGACAGGCGCAAGGAAGCCGAGGAGGAGCGCCTGAAGGCTCTCGCACCGCAGAAGGGCACCGTGCCTGACTTCGTGCGCCGATTCGAGAAGAAAGTGCATCAGGAGGCCGAGGTGCCGACACGCTACCGCATGGATCTGCGCATCACCGCCACCCCCGACGCCCAGGCCGTCATCGTCATGGATCCTGCCGCCGGCGACAAGATACGTGCCTACGGCGACGGCGCCCTGCGCTTCACCTACAACAGCGAGGGTGAGATGGGACTCTACGGCACATACACCATCGACAAGGGAAGCTATAACTTCACCTTACAGGAACTGATCGTGCGTGATTTCACCATCCGTCAGGGGAGCCGCATCACCTTCACCGGCGATCCTCTCAACGCAAGCCTCGATATTACAGCCGCCTACCGAGTCAACGCCTCGCTCACCGACCTCGACAAATCGTTTGCCACAGACAACGACCTCAACCGCAACAATGTCCCCGTGGAAGCTTTGCTGAAACTCTCCGGCAACATGCAGAGCCCTGACATCACCTTCGACATCGACCTCCCGACGCTCAATCAGGACGTGGCCCGCAAGGTGAGGAGTATCGTGAGCACCTCCGACATGATGAACATGCAGATGGTCTATCTGCTCGCGCTCAATCGTTTCTACACCCCTGACTACATGAACAGTGACGGAAGCAACAACGAGATGGCCTCGCTCGCCTCGGCGACTCTCTCCACGCAGCTCAGCAACATCCTCGGGCAGCTCGTGGACAACTGGAGTTTCTCTCCATCGTTCCGCACCGGCAAGGGCGACTTCTCGGACATGGAGGTCGACCTCGCGCTCTCATCCACGTTGCTCAACAACCGCCTGATCTTCAACGGCAACCTCGGCTACCGCGACAGAGCGACCTCTTCAACGACCTTTGTGGGTGATTTCGATATAGAATATCTGCTCAACCCCAAGGGCACGCTCCGGCTCAAAGCCTACAACCATTACAACGATCAGAACTATTACCTGCGTTCCGCTCTCACGACGCAGGGCATCGGCATAGTCTACAAGCGCGATTTCAACCGTTTTCTCCCCGGGCTTTTCCGCCGCAGGAAACCGAAGGAAGTCAGGGATTCCGTAGCCTCTCCCGCGGACACCGTGCCGAAACAGAAGTAAAACTAACCTAATCACTCAGATAAATGCAACAGTCCAGACAGGAGAAACTGATAATCTACCAGCTCTTTCCACGACTTTTCACCAACGCCAACGACCACTGCGTGCCCGGAGGCACGATCCGGCAGAACGGTTGCGGCAAAATGAACGACATCACCCTCCGCGTGCTCAAGAGTGTCCGCGACTTAGGCGTCAACTGCATGTGGTACACCGGCATTGTCGAACATGCCACTCAGACCGACTATTCCACACACGGCATACTGACTGATAATCCTCACATTGTCAAAGGAAAGGCCGGGTCGCCTTACGCCATCAAGGATTATTTCGACGTGGATCCCGACTTGGCCTGCGACGTCGACAACCGTATCAAGGAATTCAAGGCGCTGGTTGACCGCACACACAAGGCGGGTATGAAAGCCATCATTGACTTTGTACCCAACCACACCGCTCGCCGCTACCATTCCGACAAGGCGCCCATAGGAGTGCGCGACTTCGGTGACGGCGACGACACCGGAATGTTCTTCGCTCCCGGCAACAACTACTATTACATCACCAACCAGCTCTTCTGCCCTCACTTCGATTGCGGCGACTACTACGAGTTCCCCGCCAAGGCCACGGGCAACGACTGCTTCACGGCCTTCCCCGGCGAATATGACTGGTACGAGACTGTGAAACTCAACTACGGCCATGACTACGGCGACAACTCCGACCATTTCGATCCTATCCCCGACACATGGCTCAAAATGGCTGCGGTCCTGCGCTATTGGGCCGCAATGGGTGTCGACGGATTCCGCTGCGACATGGTCTTTATGGTTCCTCTGGAGTTCTGGCACTGGGTTATCGGCGAGGTGAAGAAGGACTATCCCGACGTCATCTTCATCGGCGAGATCTACGACGTGGCGCAGTACCGTCCCTTCCTTGACTACGGACGCTTCGACTATCTCTACGACAAGGTAAACCTCTACGACACGCTCAAGGGTGTGCAGATATGGAACGTCTCCGCCGCACGTCTCACCGGATGCTGGCAGACTGTCGAGGGAATAGGAGAGAAGATGCTCAATTTCCTGGAGAACCACGACGAGGTGCGTTTCGGATCTGTTGAGTACGCCGGCAATCCATCGCTCGTCATACCCTCGCTTGTGGTAAGCGCAATGATCAACCGCGGACCCATGATGATTTACTATGCTCAGGAACTCGGCGAACGTGCCCTCGACAATGAAGGCTTCGCGGGCGACAACCACCGTACCACCATCTTCGACTACTGGAGTCTCAACACGCTACGCCGCTGGTACAATGGAGGCAAAGCCGACGGCGCGCTCCTCACAGAGCAGGAAAGGTGGCTGCGTTCGGTCTATTCCAAGGTGCTCCATCTCTGCAACGCCGAAAAGGCGATATGCGAAGGCTCGTTCTTCGACCTCATGTATGTCAACCTGAAGAATCCCGACTTCGATCCGCACCGTCATTTCGCCTTCCTGCGCCACTACGGCGACGAGACTCTCTTCATCGCCGTCAACTTCAGCGACAATGACTGTCAGCTTAAGATCAATGTCCCCGGCGAGGCATTTGATTTGCTCCCTATGACCGAAGGGGAGGGGATCTGCACCGAGCTGCTGACAGGTAAAAGGATGAAGAAGCGCTTGTCGCGCACGCAGCCTTTCGTCACCTCCGTAGGCGCCCACAATGCTGTGGTCTGGAAATTACGCCATGACAAATTAAGAACTTTCAAAAAATAATACTTAACTTTGCAGTCGTAAAGCGCTACAAAGGCGCCCGGCAGAATTGCAACTAATTAACCATAAAATATATCAATGAGCAACAATCTTCCACCTATCAAGGTATTTGCTGGTACGAAATCGCTTTATCTTGGTGAATCCATCTGTAAGGAGCTTGGCATCGAGCTGGGTAAAATGAATGTTCAGCGATTTGCCGACGGCGAGTTTGAAGTCTGTTTCGAGGAGTCGATCCGTGGCGCCGAGGTCTATCTTGTGCAGAGCACATTCCCCGATGCAGACAACCTCATGGAGCTTCTGCTGATGATCGATGCCGCCAAGCGTGCGTCGGCAGCCACAATCGTGGCGGTAATCCCTTACTTCGGCTGGGCTCGTCAGGACCGCAAGGACAAGCCGAGGGTCAGCATCGCCGCGAAGCTTGTGGCCGATCTCCTCAGCGTGGCCGGCATCGACCGTCTCATCACGATGGACCTCCATGCCGATCAGATTCAGGGATTCTTTGACGTCCCGGTGGACCATCTCTACGCTTCCTCGATCTTCATCCCCTACATCGAGTCGCTTAAGCTCAAGGACATGGTCATTGCATCTCCCGACGTCGGCGGTGCAAAGCGTGCCAACTCCTATGCCAAATATTTTGATGTGCCTCTGGTGCTCTGCCACAAGCAGCGCGCGAAGGCCAATGTTGTCGAGAAGATCACTGTCATCGGCGACGTCAAGGGCAAGAACGTGATTCTCGTCGATGACATCGTGGACACCGCCGGTACAATCACAAAGGCCGCCGATCTTCTCATGCAGGACGGCGCGACATCTGTGCGTGCCCTCTGCTCACACGCCGTGATGAGCGATCCCGCCACCGAGCGTGTCGAGGCGTCAGGACTCACGGAAATCATCTTCACCGACTCGATCCCCTACGAACACGAGGACACCAAGGCCACGGTTCTTCCCGTAGCCAAGCTCTTTGCCGACACAATCCGTCGCATCCACAACAACCAGAGCATATCCTCTCAGTATCTCTTCAAGTAATCCGACGCATTAAGCTGTCAGCGACAATACAGATTCCGTTCCCCGACGATGACAATGTTTCCGGGGAACGGAATTTTTCTTGTCACGTAACTTTTCTGCGCCTGAGTGTGTTATTTTTTGTAAACATCCATTGCTAAGTAACTCGCAAAAATTAGATGATACATAATTGCGAAGAATTTTTGAGTGATTTAGCCGGAAGAGCGAAGGAGTGTAGCGGGCTACATGACTGAGCGAGAACGGCTAAAGCGCCAAAAAGGCGAGCAAGGATGTGTTAGAAATGTGAGTTGCGAAAACTGTTTAACCCTTAACTAATTTTTAAGAGTTACTTATGTCTACTTCAATACTTTCGAGCATACTTCTTGCTGTCGGTTCCACTTCGGAAGAACACAACGGAGCGACAGGGTCGTTCAGCCAGAACGTCGAGCTGCCCCGAATTGCCAACGAGAGCACACATTTTCTTGCCACACTGCTGCTTGACATCGTGAAGTTCATACTGTCCGTTTTCGGCCTTGACGGCAATCCCACGATGGTGTCGATTTGCTATGCCGCGCTGGTGATAGCCATCGCGTTCCTGATCGGCGCCGGGGCGAAATGGATTGTCCTTTTCACTGCCCGGAAGATTGCGGAAGCCACACGCAACACACTCGTGAAAGAGATGCGGAGCGCCAATTTCTTCTCTAAGGCGAGCCGAATCATCCCTCCGATAGTCATTCTCATCCTGATGCAGTTCGCTTTCGTAAGCGACGATTTCTTCATCCGGGTCCTCTACAAGACCGTGTGGGTCTATATCTGCTTCGTTGTGGCACTGTCGGTCAACGCCCTTGTCTTTGTGCTCTGGATGCATGTCGACATCCGCGAGAACAAGAAGCGACTCCCACTGCAGGGCATCGTGCAGCTCCTCAAAGGCATAGTCTGGATCGTCGCCACGATCATAGCCGTCTGCATCGTCATCGACAAATCTCCCGCCGCGCTTCTCGCGGGACTCGGCGCTTTTGCCGCGGTGCTTTCACTTATCTTCAAGGACAGCATCCTCGGACTTGTCGCCGGTGTGCAGCTTGCCGAAAACGATCTGCTGCGTGAGGGCGACTGGATCAGCGTGCAGGGCACAAACGCCAACGGCACGGTCATAGGTGTCAACCTCACTTCGGTGAAGGTGCTCAACTGGGACAAGACGGTGACGACCGTGCCTCCCTACAGCCTTGTTTCCTCGCCGTTCACTAACTATAGATCCATGCAGATGAGCAACACCAGACAGATTCAGCGCGTCTACCTCATTGACGCCGACACTGTGCAGCCGCTCACGCCCGAAGACCTTGAGGAGATGAAGAAGATACCGATGCTGAAAGACTACATCACCGTCAAGCAGCGCCAGGCCGCCGAGGGGAAAGTGGAAAATGTGTTCAATTCCGAAAATCTTGTGGACGGCACGATCGACACCAATCTCGGTCTTTTCCGTGCATACGTGAAGATGTATCTCGACGCCAATCCCCATATCTCCCACGACGACACGTGCTTCGTAAAGACCCGAGAGCAGTCAGCCGCAGGCATCCCCTTGCAGATCTACTGTTTCACCAACACATCTTCCTGGGCGGCATATGAGGCCATACAGTCGACCATCTTCGAGCATCTGGCCGTGATGCTCCACCGATTCAATCTCTATGTCTTCGAGAATCCTTCGGGACGCGACACTGTCAACGAGGGCTATCTCGAGACCGGCAAGGACACCTCGAAGGTCTATGGTCTTCCTTATCCTTTCATGACAGATGTGCCGCAGCCAGCTCCGGCCGGATATGTAGATCCTGCAAAACGCACGGCGACGTCGCAAAACTGATGATGCGACGCCGCCGGCGGTATCCGAAAAAATCTTATTCTCCGAGATAGCTCTGCAGGAGCTTGCTCTTCTGGTTCTTGAGACGACGGATTGCCTTCTCCTTGATCTGGCGTACACGTTCGCGTGTGAGATCGAAGCGTGCGCCGATCTCCTCAAGGGTCATCTCCTGACATCCGATTCCGAAGAACATCTTCAGGATGTCGCGTTCACGATCCTGAAGCTGTTTTAGGGCACGGTCCACTTCCTTGGAGAGTGACTCCTGATTGAGCGACTGATCGGCCATGGGGCTGTCGTCATTGGGGAGCACGTCGAGAAGCGAGTTCTCCTCGCCGTCCTGAAACGGTGCGTCCATGGAGACATGGCGTCCGCTCACCTTGAGGGTGTCGGCGATCTTGTCCACCGGAATGTCGAGGCGTTCGGCAAGCTCCTCGGCCGACGGACGGCGCTCGTTCTCCTGCTCGAAGCGGCTGAGCTCCTTGGTGATCTTGTTGAGGGAGCCGACCTGATTGAGCGGCAGGCGCACGATGCGCGACTGTTCGGCCAACGCCTGAAGAATCGACTGGCGTATCCACCACACGGCGTAGGAGATGAATTTGAAGCCGCGTGTCTCGTCGAATTTCTCGGCGGCGCGCAGCAGGCCGATGTTGCCGCTGCTGATGAGGTCGGGGAGACTCAGTCCCTGATTCTGGTATTGTTTTGCCACGGACACGACGAAGCGCAGATTTGCCTTTGTGAGTTTCTCAAGTGCAGCTCGGTCGCCTTCCCTGATTCGCTGGGCAAGCTCCACCTCTTCGGCCGGAGTGATAAGTTCCTCTCGGCCGATTTCCTGAAGATACTTGTCGAGCGACGGGTCGCGGGAAGTTATTGATTTACCTATCTTTAATTGTCGCATAGTCGAAAATATTGTTTTTAGAAGCTCACACCGATGCGGAGCATGGCGTAGTCGATGTTATGTCCTTTATAGGGAACTGCTGCGTCTTCGGCTTTCCGGAGTCCGTAGTAGCTGTAGCTCACTATGATGTGGCTGTTGATCCCTTTGTAGAGCGCGAGATTTATTCCGGCGCCGAGAGAGAATATCAATCCTCCCTGAGAGCCTGTGTCGGCAATGGTGTTGAAGCTGTAGCCGGCGCGGGCGTCGAGGAAGAAGAGCGAGGGTTTGTTGCGGAAGGATGTGCGCAGGAGGGCGAACACCGGCACGAAAGTATATTCGTTGCCAAAAGCCTTGTGCACTCCCGCTCCGACTCCGAGAGCTTTCCAGAAGCTGTTCTTGTAGCCGAACATGGCTTCTGCGTCGAATGTAGACATGTCGTTGCCGCCAAGGTCGATTGAGGAGCCGACATCCACACCCCACGTGAAGTGCGAGAGGCTGAGCGGACGGTTAAGCTCGGGGAAGAGGCTGTCGTCGTCTGTGCTCTGTGGAGAGGTGTCGGCTTTCAGAGGGATTGCCGTGAAGAGAGCGGACAACAGCAGCGCAACAGTCAGTCGGTGGAGAAAATCCTTCATAATTTCATTGGATATGCTTATTCTCCGAGGTAACTCTGGAGGAGTTTGCTTTTCTGTCCCTTCAGACGACGGATGGCTTTCTCCTTGATCTGGCGCACACGCTCTCTTGTGAGGTCAAATTTGGCACCGATTTCCTCAAGGGTCATCTCCTGACATCCGATGCCGAAGAACATCTTGATGATCTCGCGCTCGCGGTCGTATAGCTGCTTGAGCGCACGATCCACTTCCTTGGAGAGTGACTCCTGATTGAGCGACTGATCAGCCATGGGGCTGTCGTCGTTGGGGAGCACGTCGAGAAGCGAGTTCTCCTCTCCGTCCTGAAACGGAGCGTCCATGGAGACATGGCGTCCGCTCACCTTAAGGGTGTCGGCTATCTTTTCCACAGGAATGTCGAGGCGTTCGGCAAGCTCCTCGGCCGACGGACGGCGCTCGTTCTCCTGCTCGAATTTGCTGAGTTCCTTGCTTATCTTGTTGAGTGATCCGACCTGATTGAGCGGCAGACGCACGATGCGCGACTGCTCGGCCAGCGCCTGGAGAATCGACTGGCGGATCCACCACACGGCGTAGGAGATGAACTTGAAGCCGCGTGTCTCGTCAAACTTCTGGGCGGCGCGTATCAGTCCGAGGTTTCCTTCGTCAATGAGGTCGGGGAGGCTCAGTCCCTGATTCTGATACTGTTTTGCAACCGACACCACGAAACGCAGATTGGCTTTGGTGAGTTTTTCAAGAGCCGCACGGTCGCCTTTCTTGATGCGTTGGGCAAGCTCAACCTCTTCGGCCGGAGAAATCAGCTCTTCGCGTCCGATCTCCTGAAGATACTTGTCAAGTGAGGCGCTGTCTCGGTTAGTTATTGATTTTGTAATCTTTAATTGTCGCATAAATGCATCTCCATCTTAAAAGTTCCGCCGCAGTGCGACAGAAATTGTAATCTGTACATCGCATTGACTATCGCGGAGCGCTACGTCTGCGGCACGTTGTTGCCTGCGGATGGCCTGCAATAATCTTGTCGTGAGGATGAGGCATGTCCGGTTATCGCATCGTAGAGGCGTGTGACGTCATCGGACGTCTGAGGCACGCATCCAATAGTGTAAACCGAACGGCATATCAGCCCTCGTGGGCAATACGCCATGCTTAGATCTTCTGAGTCGGCGCCGAGGCCTTACGTGGTACTCGCGTCTCTTGAGTCCGGCCTTACATTCCCTGTTCTCGTCTCGCCGACCATTGTCTCTTTCCGCTGCCGCACGGCAGCGGTTGGTCTTTGTATGGTAGCCGAAGAAAACCGCTATTGTCTTTGTAGCGGCATCTTCACTCTTTTTAACATGACAGAGGACCAAATGTTTTATTTGGCCTTGTTAATATATGTTAAATAAATCTAATGATGGTTCGCAACCACTATGCCGAGACGCCGGTCAGGAATGCTCTGACCTTGCCGATCGGGAGTGTGCCTATGAGCTTCACGGGGATGCGTCGGCTGTCTGTGGTGATCCATGTGTCCATAGGAGCGGAGACGGAGGTGCCTCTGTCGGTTGTGAACGTGAACTGTATGTGGTAGCATTTATAGCTTTTGCCGTCAGGCATCTGCGCGGTGTCCGTACCTCGGTAATTTATGGTAAGTATTTCAGGCGAAGATCCCGACAGGATGTTGACCCTGATGGTCTTGCCCGGAGTCATTGCCGGGAAATTAAGTGTGCGGATATAGTAGAAAATGCTTAACATGTCGTAGGTCACACCTTTGACAGTGGCCTTGTAGACACTGTTTTTGCGTTTGCCGTTAACTATCTTGGTGCGGTTGCATGTGCCGGTCACGCTGTTGCCGTTGTAGGAGTAGGACAGCACATCTTTGTTGTATCGGCCGTTCTCATGGGTTGTCTTGATGTATTTGATAGGAAGGTTGGTGGTACGAGATATCCACGACTGGAGAGTGTCGCGGACGCAAAAAATCTTGTCCGCCCATGGCAGTGTTGCTGCGGCAAGCTTTATTTCATATGTCTTGGGGCGAGCCGTCAGGGTAAGGGTTGCCTTGGCTGCATCCTTCTGAATGATGCCCCATTTATAGGAAATGACGTAGCTCAGTTTCTCGTTCTGAAAATTCGGAATAGCAGCTGCTGAGCCGAAACAGCAAAGGGACAACAGAATGATTGTCAGTATCTTTCTTAAGTGTGATGCCATGAGCCTGATGGTTTTGGTTATTGGATGGTATAATATAATAAATGCGTAGGATTGAAAAAAGTTCTAAAAAAATCAGTAACTTTGTCGGCCTCTAACGTATGGGCAGAGCAATTTTTGAATGAGAATCAAATGAAGTTTGACATGAAGAGTTTATTATCTTTGTTATGTCTGTTGCCATCGGCTGTGTTCGCGCAGAACGCGGTTGTCGAGGCTCCTGAGGAGCCGGAAGACGTGACCGTAGGCGCAACCGTAAGTGCGGTGGAATGGACGGACACTATTGCAGTCATATCTGATGCCAACCGCGCTGTCATTACGAAGCAGGGTGACAGGGTAGTGCTGACAGTCAACGGCAGCGGCAGTGACCGGAACTATTACTATCGTTATGGCCTTGAACCGCGTGTGGACAGTGTCGGCGTCAAAAAGGAGAAAATCGGCATCGACGTGCCTTTTGCCGGCAACATCCGCGTCGGTTCTGCAACGGCAATGCGTTTCTTTAAAAACATCTACGCCGGTGTCAATATGCCGGTTGGTCCCGGTAAGGATCTGAAGGCGGGATGGGAAATAGCCATAGGTGAGGTCATCGGATTCGGCTACACTCCCAACAAAGGCGCCACAACGCTGTCTGCCGGTTTCGGTTTCTGCTACCGAACGTTGACGGCTTCCAATGACTTTGTGTTCGGTAAGTCAGGCAACACGCTGACGCTTACCGGAATTCCGGAGGACAGTCATGATCCTTCCGCCACGATGCAGTTCTGGCAGTTGCAGTTTCCCTTCCTGCTGACTCAGAAGGTCGGCGGCGATTTCGGATTCAGTTTCGGTGTTCTGCTGAACCTCAATGTCGCAGCCAAAGGACAGAGCCGCTGGAAAACAGGCGACATGACAGTGAAGAGCGACATTGACAATCTGCACCAGAGATTCTTCACGCCCGATGTCTTCGCGACCGTTGGCATCCCCGGCGTCATAGGCGCCTATGTCAAGTTCTCGCCCATGGACGCCATGACGCATTATTACGGGCCGCGCATGTCTATGCTTTCCACCGGTATCAATCTCAATTTCTAACGAAAAAAGATTATGAAGAAGAGATTATTGACATCATTATTTGCCATTTCGTCAGCGGCAGTGCTGAGTGCGGCTCCTGCTGTTGAGGAGCCAGTAGACACGGTACTCGATGTCCGCAATGCAGACATTGTGGTCAGTCAGGATGAAGATGGGCTCACCATTGACGTGAAACCGGAAAATGGCGAGGCCACAGCCTACGTCTATCCTTACGCCGAGGGCACGACATATGCCGTAGAACGCACATACACCAATCCTGCGACGATTTTCAGCCGCCATAATTTCTCGATCGGTTTTTCAGGATTTTCCGTCGGTTTCGTCAAGGCTCTCGACGCTCCCCGGGGCATGGGGCAGGAGATGGGAAAGAGCATGGAATTCTCGCTCGACCAGATCCTGAGTTTCCAGTGGCATCTTCCCGGCCACCGCGACATGCTCGCCATAGGCATCGGCGTGGACTGGCGCAACTACAGGATGACTGACTCACAGCGTTTCATGCTTCGCGACAAGGTCGTGAAGGTCGAAGGCTGGGAAGAGGGACAGAATCCTGTCGATTCGCGCCTCAAGACCTTCGGTCTGCAATTTCCTGTCAGCTATGTCCACACCTTCAACAGCTACGCCAAGGTCGGACTTGCCGTGATAATGAATGTCAACACCTACGGAAGCCTCAAGAGCCACTACACCGACACTGAGGGAAAGAAGTTCGAGACATTCCAGAAATGCTCCGGCGAGATCAACCGATTTACGGTCGATTTCAAGGCTACAGTGCAGTTCTGTCCTTTCGTCGCTCTCTATTGCAAGTATTCTCCGATGAAGGTTTTCAAGAAAGAACGCGGACCTGAATTCACGCCGTTGTCCGCCGGATTCACTTTCTTTTACTGATACCGAGCCAGCATCTCAACCTTTGCGCCGAAGCGGATGTTAGTTAGGTATAAACGCATTCATCCGCACGACGCTATGAGGAAGAGACTGACAACATGGATTAAATACATCATACGCTACGGGCTTCCTATGGCCTGTAGCGTTTTGCTTATCGTCTGGCTTTTCCGGAAAGTGGATTTCCAACAGATGATGGACATTATCCGACATGGAGTGAACTATTGGTGGATACTCCTGATGATGGCCCTGACTGTCTTTTCCCATATCATCCGCGGATACCGTTGGGGAATGCAGCTTTCGGCCGCAGGCATCGACACGCCGATAGGAGTGAGGTGCGTCGCCGTCTTCGGCAACTACTCCCTGAATCTCGTCGTGCCGAAACTCGGCGAGGTGTGGCGTCCGCTCTATATAGCACGTACAGCAAGGGCTCCGTTCTCAAAAGTGCTCGGTTCCCTTCTCGGCGACCGTGCGTGCGACGGTCTCACGGTTCTCTGTCTGATAGCGATGACCTTCATATTGACTTCGGCCGATATCGAGGAATTTGCAACACGCTACTCCATAGGACGCGATGTAGCGGACATTGTCGACAAACCCTTGCTGTGGTGTTCCATATTTCTCATAGCCGGAGTGCTGTGGAGTATATTTCATTTCTTTGGCAGACTGAAAATCATCCGCGAGACAGAAGGGTCGCTCGATAAATGCTGGCAAGGCTTCAAGGCGCTTGCCTCAATGCGGCATAAAGGTCGTTTCCTGATCTATACCCTTGGCATCTGGGTTTGCTATTTCCTTCAGGTCTATGTCTGCTTCTTCGCCTTTCCTTTCACCGATGCTCTTGTGCATCAGCCCCACAGCGCATTCGGGCTTATGCCGGCGCTTGTGGCATTTGTCTTCTCTACGATCTCGATGGCCATACCCAGCAACGGCGGACTCGGACCCTGGAACCTGGCCATCATCTTCGGGCTTTCACTTTTCGGCGTGGAGCGGACCGAAGCCACGGCATTCTCCATGCTGGTCTGGGCAGCACAGTCACTCACTCTCGTTCTCCTCGGCATTTATTCCGTCATCTTTATCCTCTCGGGCCGCGACAAAGGCCTTTCCTCCTACCATCCCGCGTCTGAAAAATGAAAAAAACGTCGTATCGTCCTTGCAACCTGAAAATTCCAGAAAAAGATATGAAATGCAATAAAATATTTTTCGGAATGTTGTGCAATATCTTGAAATGATGTAATTTTGCGGTGCCGAACGCACAGCAGAGGCCCGTTTGCGGGCAGTTGTGTGGCGGGTTTAAAATATTAAGAAGCGTTTACTTGACGCTCTTTTCTTGACGTTCAGAAACTTCGCAACTTTCTATATCGTAGTCAGGAAACAGAGACAGAAGTAGACGTCTTGGGTGGATATGACACTAATGTCTGTGTCGGCGCGGGAGTGCCGGCCATCGGACATGCTTTCATATTCCGCGTGAGGCCTCTGCAAACTGTCCGTTCTACTACGATGGGCAATGCGAAGGCCTCTGAATGCGGAATGGACAAATCAGTATGACCTCGCGCTTTTTTATTTGTCGTAATTAGTAAAAACAACTTAACTAACCAACAAACAATAAATTAATTACAACATGTTTAACAATTACATCCCATTGAAATTTTTGGGAGCGCGGAGCGTGTGGCGTCTTTTGACGGCATTGCTCTTTCTCCTGCCGCTGATCGCCCCACAGGCCTTCGCACAACTTAAGATGGTTCATATCTATCCCTTGACGTATTCTCTTGATGATGAGAAGAAAGAGGCAAAGGTGTGGGGATTGCAGGCTGATTTCAGTACTTTTAATAATCTGAGTATCCCATCCTACATCCAGACATCAGATGGTGTATATGATGTTACATCTATCAAGGAGTTTGCTTTTAGCGACGGTAGTAAAGGTAAGTTGACCGGTACGCTTACGTTGCCTTTTTCAATT
>CABUIO010000029.1 GCA_902491625.1 uncultured Porphyromonadaceae bacterium
TATCCCTTTGTTTCAGTCACATAGCCCGCTATGCTCCTTCAACTCAGGAATAAATACGCTCCAAAATTCTCGACCCTGTCGTTAACAAGCATTATTAAACAACCTCTAAATTCAATATGCTGATGTGCTGGTGCATAGGCAAAGCCGCGAGTCAGGTGAAGGAATTTTACATGTTGCCGGTGGGCGAGAAAATGATGCGCTACGACTCAATAGCAGTCAATACCATCGTCGCCAACAGCGAAGGAGAGGTCAGTTCATGCGACATTCCTTTTTCCGACAGCCTTTCAAAATTCAATGCAGATTATCTGCGTTTGACACGACAAGTCGCTGAGACATGCGAGAATCACGACATCGCAGACAGCATGGTAATCGGAACTTCAGCGTTGGCAGGATATGATATTGACGGAGCTGTCGGGATGTATAGCGGCGTCTTCAACAATCCCTTTATGATCTGGGGAAGTTATCGTAAAAAATGGTTCAAGACATATTTGAGGGTATCGTTCCAGTTCCACCACACTCAGATGGACGGTGCCCATGCCGCCCGTTTCCTCAATCTACTGCAACTAGAAATTGACGAATTGTAGATTCTGAGGGAGACCTAAAAAATAGGTTGTTTTAAAACCACCTATCTTTCAAACCATCGATAACCATCTTTTGCGAACCATTGGGAACCATTATTTTTTTCGAACAATGAAGAACTATGAGGAACAATGAAGAACCATTATTAACCATCTTTTGGGGAACAATGGGGAACAATCTATGGAGGAACAATTTTTGGGGAGAGGGTTGCGTTATATGGGTATGTTTGGATCTATAAGAGCTTGCATGGGACGTCGGGCTGCCTCGGCAGGACGTTGGCGCGGTGCGTCGGGACGTTGGTTCGGTGTGCTGCGGGCGGCGGCTGTCGTCTGCTGTGCGGCGGTTCCGGCGTGGATGTGCGCTTCCGGCGACAGCTCGGCCGGTTCGTCGACGTCGGCGTATTCGTTTCTGGAGATTCCGACGTCGGTGCAGGCTTTCAGTCTGGGCGGTGTGAATATCTCGACGATCGATACTGACGTGACGCTCGCAGACCAGAATCCGGCGCTTATCGGTCCGGAGATCGGGATGCAGGCGGCGTTCAACTATATGCATTACATGGGGTCGGGCAATTTCGCCGGGCTGCGTTACGGCATGGCTCACGGAAGCCGTGCGGCGTGGGCATGCGGTATACAGTATATGGATTACGGCGCATTTACGCGTGCGGACGAGTGGGGCGTGACTGACGGCACTTTTCATCCGAAGGACATAGAGCTCAGCGGCCTCTATTCGCACGATTTCAACGACAAGCTGCGTGGCGGCATCAACATCAAGATGATCGTGTCGAGCTACGAACATTACTCGGCGCTTGCCTTTGCGGCCGACTTAGGTCTTAATTACTATGACGGCGACCATGACACGTCGCTTTCGCTGGTGCTGAAGAACATGGGCGGTCAGGTGAAGCGTTTCGACGAGGCTTACAACCGGCTGCCGTTTGACATCCAGCTGGGATGGACGCAGGGCATAGGTTCGTCGGGGTTCGCTTTCTCGCTGACGGCGTGGCATCTGAACCGCTGGAAGCTGCCGTACTACACGCACGACGAGAACAGTGCCGAGCCGGACAAGCTGAAGGACAGTTTCGTGAGCAACCTGATGCGTCATCTCGTTTTCGGCCTGCAATACAAGCCATCGGACAAGTTCTATCTCGGCTTTGGCTACAACCACAAGATGCGCACTGACATGGCTACCTACAAGCGCAATTTCCTGTCGGGCTTCTCCGTGGGCGCCGGATTCAAGGTCAAATCCTGGGGCTTCGGCGTGGCGTATGCGATGCCACACAAGAGCGGCTCCGAAATCATGATAAACATTTCATCGGACATAGCGGAACTTCTCCGCAGATAAATTATGGAAAAGATAGTGATAGCGATCGACGGCTATTCGTCGTGCGGCAAGAGCACGATGGCAAAGGCACTTGCCCGCCGTCTGGGATATATCTATGTCGACAGTGGCGCGATGTATCGCGCCGTGACTCTTTACGCCATGCGGCACGGCATGATCGACGCCGCCGGCAATGTCGACGCGGCGGCTCTTGTGGCCGCGCTGCCGGAGGTGAAACTCGAATTCCGCACTTCTCCGGAGTGGGAGAAGGCTCACATTTCCCTCAACGGCGAGGATGTCGAGGAGCCGATCCGCACCCTTGAGGTCAGCTCGCATGTCAGCCCTGTGGCCGCCATCGGAGCCTTGCGCGAGGATCTCGTGCGTCGCCAGAAGGAACTCGGCCGGGAAAAGGGAATCGTGATGGATGGCCGCGACATCGGCACAACCGTCTTCCCCGATGCCGAGATGAAGGTGTTCGTGGAGGCTTCTGCCGAGGTGAGGGCACGCCGCCGCTGGCTTGAGCTGAAGGAGAAGGGTCAGGAGGTGCCGTATGAAGATGTGTATGCCAATGTCGTTCAGCGTGACGAGATCGACATGAACCGCGAGGTGTCGCCTCTGCGCAAAGCCGACGATGCCGTCGTGCTCGACAACGGCACCCTCACGCGCGAAGAGCAGGAGGAGGAGCTGATGCGCATCTTCAACAGTAAAGCCGGAGCGCGATGAAAGGCAACCGTCCCTTCATAGAGATAGATGCAGGCTCGGGATTCTGCAACGGAGTCGTCACGGCGATCCGCAAGGCTGAGGCCGAGCTTGACGTGAGCGGCAAGCTCTACTGTCTCGGCGACATCGTCCACAACTCTTCGGAAGTGGAGCGTCTGGGCAACCGTGGCCTCGTGACCATCAACCACGACGATATGGAGCGCCTTCACGGCGTGAAGGTGCTTCTCCGTGCCCACGGCGAGCCGCCGTCCACCTACGCTCTTGCCGAGCGCAACAATATAGAGGTCATCGACGCCACGTGTCCGGTGGTGCTGATGCTCCAGCGGCGCATCAAGTCGGCCTACGACGGGATCAAGCGCGAGGGGAGCAGCACCCAGATCGTCATCTACGGCAAGAACGGACACGCCGAGGTCAACGGCCTCGTCGCGCAGACCAACGGCGAGGCTGTCGTTGTGCAGAGCGTGGCTGATCTTGAGAAGGTCGACCTGAGCCGCGACATCCTTCTTTACTCCCAGACCACGAAGCCGCTGGGCGGATTCGGCGAGATCATCGAGGAGATAAAGCGGAGGAAGAAGGCCGGATCGTTCCGCTATTTCGACACTATCTGCCGTCAGGTGGCCAACCGTATGCCCAAGATCCGCCAGTTTGCCGAAAACCATGAGGTCGTGATCTTTGTGTGTGGTCGCAAGAGCAGCAACGGCCGTGCCCTATACGAGGAATGCCGCAGCGTCAACGACCGCAGCTACCTTGTGGAGAAAGCATCCGACATCGATCCCGAATGGATCTGCGACGCCGCCACGATAGGTGTCTGCGGCGCCACCAGCACTCCGGCGTGGCTGATGCAGGATGTGAAGAAACATCTGGAGGAGATAGCCGACCAAATGTATAAATGATCCCGCGATGCTACAGATGACTGATCCCGACAGCCGGTTCATGGCGATAGCCCTCGATGAGGCGCATATGGCTTTCGAGGAGGGGGAGGTGCCGGTAGGCGCCGTCGTCGCTGCCGGAAACCGACTGCTGGCACGCGCACATAACCAGACGCAGCGTCTCAACGACGTGACAGCTCATGCCGAGATGCTCGCCATTACCGCCGCTGCCGAGGCTTTGAGCGGGAAATACCTGAATGACTGCACATTGTATGTGACACTCGAACCCTGCATCATGTGTGCCGGAGCCATCGGCTGGTCGCAGCTCGGGCGCCTTGTCTACGGCGCATCGGACGACAAACGCGGCTACCGTCTGTATCAGGGAGAGCGCTCGCCGCTGCATCCCCGTACCGAGGTCGTGGAGGGTCTGATGGCCGACGACGCCGCACAGATCATGCGCGATTTCTTCGCCATGCGCAGGAAATAAAATAAAGAAGAAAATGACACCATGGATTGAAGCCATGCGCCTCCGCACGCTGCCTGCCGGCGTTGCCGGCGTGATAATGGGATGGGGGTGTGCCGCCGCGACCGGAACCTTCCGGTGGTGGCCTGCGACAGCGTGTATGCTTATCGCCGTGCTGGCGCAGATCGCCTCCAATTTCGGCAATGAATACTTCGACTTCCGCAACGGACTCGACAAGAAAGGACGCGAGGGATTCCGCCGCGGCGTCACGGAGGGGGACATCACACCGCACGCCATGCTTGCCGCCACGATAGCGACCCTTGTGGCCGCATGCGGCGTCGGTCTTGCCATGATGTTCACACTGCAATGCTATTGGCTGCTGATCCCCGGCATCGCCATAGCCGTCTTCGCTATCGCATACAGCGCGGGGCCTTTCCCGCTCTCGCATCACGGACTTGGCGACATCGCCGTCGTCATCTTCTTCGGACTTGTCCCGGTGACGCTGACATGCTTCGTTACCTCGGGCACGGTCGGGGATCCGTGGGTGACGTGGGGATGTGCCGCGGCAGTGGGACTGTTAGCCTCCAATGTCCTTGTGGTCAACAACTACCGCGACATGGACGACGACCGCAGTGTGGGGAAACACACTACGGTCGTGATCTTAGGGCGCAAGGCTATGTCGGGCGTTTACCTGATGAGCGGCTTCGTCGCCATGGCGCTGACATGGAAAGTCTGGGCCGAGGGTTTGCGGAGCGGCGCGTGGGCGATTCCGCTGCTGTATCTGTGCATCCACGTGGCGCTGTGGCGCACGCTGCGGCGCAGGACAGGCGCGGCGCTCAATCCGCTGTTGGGCATGACGGCCTGCAATCTGCTGCTCTTTTCAGTGCTTACGGCTATGTTTCTCAGCCTTTCCTGATATTTCTCAGCCTTTCTTAGCCTGTTTCTTGCAGACTTTCTGACCTTTCTTCACATTCTTCATGTTCTTGAGCCCCTTGCAGTTGCTGCAGTTATTGCAGGACGTGCAGGCGGTGCAGTTGCTGCAATTCTGACAGTCGGCACAGGTGGTGCAGTTACGGCAGTCGGAGCATGAGATACATTTATGGCAGTTGGAACAGCTTTTGCAGTCGGAACATGAACTGCAGTTGTTGCAATTCGTACTGCTCGCGCAGTTGTCGCAGTTCTTGCTGTCTATGCAGTCGATGCAGGCTTTGGAGTTGTTGCATCCGACACACGAGTTGCATAGAGCGCAGTTGTTGCAGTTCCTGTCGTCAGCGCATTTTGTCGAATTCATGCAGCTGACGCACGACTGGCAGTTGGCGCAATTATTGCAGTTTTTGCAGTCGGCGCAGTTGCTGCAGTTGTTACAGTTTGTGCAGCCGACGCAGTTTGTGCAGTTCTTGCAACCTTTGCAGTCGATGCAGTTGATGTTGCCGTTCTCGTCGGCAACGGCGTTGGTCTGCTGCGCTTTTGCGGTTTTGGCGGAAGCTGCGGTGTCAGGCACTGCTGCGGGAGAGAGCGTGAGGGCGAAGATGCCGAGGGTGAGGATGATTCTTTTCATAGCGGTAAAGTTTTTAATGTTGCAAAGATATAAAATTATTTGAAACTTGAAACCGTGGTATAGAAAACGTCGCGGAGCGATGCGTGGGTGGTGGTGTCTTTACCGCACGACGTCGCTCCGCGACTCATTCCAAGAGGATATTTGCTTCCACGGCCTGAAGGCCGCGGTTGGCAATACGGCCGGACTTTCAGCCCGGCGATTGTTTGCTCAAGATGGCCGGACTTTCAGCCCGGCGATTGTTTGCTCAAGATGGCCGGACTTTCAGCCCGGCGATTGTTTGCTCAAGATGGCCGGACTTTCAGCCCGGCGATTGTTTGCTCAAGATGGCCGGATTTTCAGCCCGGCGATTGTTGTTGTCAGCCGGGGATGGTGCCGGTGGAGAGATTGTAGGTTCCTGCGAAGTCGTAGCTCTTGGTGAGCTTCATCATGCCCGAGGTGTTGCTCGGACGCGAAAGCTCGATCGGCATGCCGTAGGCCTGGGGATTGTCCTTAAGGTCATCGAGCATGGCATTGTTGTCGCTGAAATTATTCTTAAGCGCGGTTATTTCCTGTGAGGAATAACCCAGGGTGGTAAGTGAATTGATGTCGTAGCGGAGCTGGAGGATCTCGTTCTTTACGTTCCATGTGCCGCGCACGCTGTAGGAAGTCGTCTTCGACAGAGTCTTTCTGACGATCTCGACAGAGAAATTAGAGGATGTGAAATAGAACTTAACGTCGCGGGAGATGGTGAGATTGCCATCTTCATCTTTCTGGGAGTCGTGCAGTTCCCAAAATCCGGGAAGGTTCTCGGTGATGCGTTTGTCGGCGGAGTGGTCGCTCTCCTCGTTGCATGAGGGGAGAAAAGTCAGTGCCACGAAAGCGAATAGAAATGAAAATAAAAGCGATTTTTTCATAATCTAAGTTATTAAAATGTGAAGCACCTCCGGCGTCGGCTTCGAGGAGCCTGCGGTCCGGAGGTGCTTGTGTAGGATAAAACGGGAAAACCGGACGCTTAGGCTTCGGTCTTCTTGACGTGGCGCTCCTTGATACGAGCCTTCTTACCTGTGAGGTTGCGCAGGTAGTAAAGTTTGGCGCGACGCACTTTACCGTATTTGTTTACAGTGATGGAGTCGATGAACGGAGACTCAAGAGGGAAGATACGCTCGACACCGATGCCGTCGGAGATCTTGCGCACTGTGAAACGCTTCTTGTCGCCCTCGCCGTTGATGCGGATTACAACGCCGCGATACTGCTGGATACGCTCCTTGTTACCCTCTTTGATACGGTAGCTTACCGTGATTGTGTCGCCGGGGTTGAATGCAGGATGCTCTTTGTGGGTGGCAAAGGCCTGCTCGGCTACTTGCATTAAGTCCATTGCTTTGGTAATGTTTAGATTGGTTGTTTTAAATCGGCAACATAGCAAGCACCTGTGTCTTGCCAGCGATTGCGTAATTCGGCGGCAAAGATAGCGAAAAAATCGCAACCGCGCAAATTATTTTTGAAACGCCGGTAATTTCGAACAAGGGGAACAATGACGAACAATCTTTTTCAAACCATCGATAACCATCTTTTCAAACCATTGGGAACCATTTTTTGTGAACAATTAAGAACAATGAGGAACAATTTATATACTGCGTCGTCGCGGCGGGAAACCGCAATGACGATTGCTTTGTCGATGTCTGCACATCTTCACTATGCTCGCTTCTGCCAAAGCTTCACATGGCGTTAATCATAATATCGCGTCTGCCGACGCTCCGATGCTACATCCGCCTTTCCGCGTCGTGGCGTTGTCGTGTCGGGCGTGTGTGGTTGGCGCGGTGAAGCAACCCGCAAGGGGTTGTGGATCTAGAGGGATCCTTTCCGACGGATGAGCACAGCGAATCCGTCGGCTATCAATGAAGAAACCGCTGGCGCGGTTTTTCTCAGCGCCGTGGTGTTGTCGTGTCGGAGGGTGTTGCAGAACACCCTATTATCTTATATATTCGGACTCGGTTGGCAATACAGGCAGACCTCCGGCCTGTCATGCTCCGATGTTTGTGTGTTCTGATAGTTCGAAAAGATTGTTCCCCATGGTTCAAAAAATGGTTGTCGATGGATGAAATTTTTTGATTATATTTGCGACGTTAACCGCGACTTTTTATTACGGAGATGAGAAAGATTGTTTTTTTTGTTCTGGCGATGGTCGCTCTGTCGGCGGCTGCGCAACATTTAGTGATACTCCACACGAATGACACGCATTCGAATATCGACGATGTCAATGGCGTGGGGGGCGTGCTGCAGCGCAAGGCGATCGTGGACAGCGTGCGCCGTGCGGAGAAGAACGTGATGCTCGTGGATGCGGGCGACATCGTGCAGGGTCCGCTCTATTTCAAGCTTTTCGGCGGCAAGGTGGAGTATCCGCTCATGGATCTGATGGGCTACGACATCCAGATCCTCGGCAACCATGAGTTTGACAACGGTCTGGATTCGATAGCAGCGTTCTATCCCTACACCAAGTCGGTGAAGCTGTCGTCGAACTATGATTTCAGCGACACGAAGCTGCGCGGCGTATTCCGTCCGTACTACATCAAGAAGATCGGCGGCAAGAAGGTCGGTTTCTTAGGTCTGAACCTCGATCCCTACGGTATCATCTCGCCTGGGAACTACGACGGCATGAAGTTTACCGACATCATCGAGGCGGCAAATGCTACGGCTGACTATCTGCGCGACAAGGAGAAATGCGACGTGATCGTGGCCGTGAGCCATATCGGCTACGAGAACAACGACAATCCGGAGCTGACGACCGATCCGATGGTGGCGGCCAACACGCGCAACATCGACATCATCATCGGCGGCCATTCCCACACGCTCGTCGACCCTGCGGCGTCCGATGCTTTGCCATCGCGGTTCCGTAATCTCGACGGCAAGGAGGTGCTCGTGGCACAGACCGGGCGCTACGGCGAGAAGTTGGGCAAGATAGACATTGACCTTTCCGATCCGTCGAAATCCAAGTACAGCCTCATCGACGTGAAGGGCGTGGATCCCAAGCGCTATGACCGCCGCATCGTTGAGTTCCTGAAGCCTTACAAGCATCATGTAGATTCCGTCAATGCGCGTCCTGTCGGCATGGCGGCACACGACATGATGAACTCAAAGAAATACGCCGAGTCTGTCGGCGCCACCAACATGATAAGCGACATCGCGCAGTGGTATGGCTCGCTCGTGCTCGACTCCCTCAAAGGTGACGGAGGCCGGCTTCCGCTGCGCAGCGACCTCGGCATCATGAACAGCGGCGGCGTGCGTCGCCCCCTGAGCGCCGGAGTCGTCACCGAGGGCCAGATCTACTCCGCGTTTCCCTTCCCCAACCGTTTCTGGATAATGAAATTCAGCGGACGGCAACTCGACGCCCTGCTGCGCCAGGCCGTGAAACAGAAGGGGATAGGGGTGAGCGGTGAATGTGTGATCGCCGTGTCGCCGACGACCGGCGAGGTCGAGGGCATCACCATCTCCGGCGCACCGATCGACCCTGAGCGCGACTATTATGTCACCACCATCGACTATCTCGGCAAAGGGAGCGACTACATGGACTCCTTCAAGGCCGGCGAACTCGTCTGGAGCGACGACAAGGAGATGTGCGCCCCGGTGATGCGCTATGTGGTCGAGCACAACGCCCAGGGAGTGCCTCTCGGACTCTCTGACGAGAGCCGCATAGTCGAGGCGCAACATACTCCATAACAGACCATGACGCTACGTGGCGGCATATCGGCACCGGCAGTCCTCCTTGCGACTGCACTCTCCCTCCTTGCGTGTGCGGGGAAGGAGGGCAGCTCCTCGGCCGACAGCAGCCGCGCAGAAGTGTCACACCACGAAATCAGCGACTTCAGTGCCGAGGCGTCGGCATGGGCTGACTCCGTGCTCATGACTATGGACACGGCCGATCTCGTCGGGCAACTCGTCATTCCGGCAAGCTTCACCTCCGCCGACGCCGCCACGTTGCGGCAGACACTGCGATACGTGATGGACGACCGTGTCGGCGGTATCGTGTGGTTGCGCGGCGACACACTCTCGATGCGACTTCTTGCCGATACGCTCGGGAGCACGGCGCGGATACCGCTCTTCATGGCCATCGACGCCGAGTGGGGACTTGCCATGAGGCTTGAAGGTACGCCCGAATATCCCAAAAACTACCGCCTGGGAGACGCTTCCGACGACACGCTATACGACTATGGCCGCGACGTGGGACTCGGTGCACGGCGTCTCGGACTCAACGTTGTCTTCGCGCCGGTGCTCGATGTGAGCTGTGGCGAAGGGAGCGTCATGTACGCACGAAGCTACGGCGGCGATCCTGCCGCCGTGGCCGACAAGGGATGTGCATTCGCGCGGGGACTCGCCGATGGCGGCGTGCTCCCGGTGGCGAAGCATTTTCCCGGACTCGGAGCCACGAACGCCGACAGCCATCGAACCCTCCCGGTCGTGAACGAAAGCCGCGAGACCATTCTCCGCCGCGATTTTGAACCGTTCCGCCGATACATCGGACTCGACTTGGGTGCCATAATGACCGGACACGTCTATATGCCCGCGATAGACAGCGTGGTGCGTCCCGCCACCTTGTCGCCGGTTGTGGTCGGAGACATCCTGCGTGGCGAGTTGGGATATGACGGACTCGTGTTTTCCGACGGCATGAACATGAAGGCGCTCGACGCCGCCGGTTCCGGGGAAGGTGAGCATAGCCGCTACGTCAGGGCGCTTCTCGCCGGAGCCGACATACTCGTCGCGCCCGCCGATACCGACGATGCGATAGCCGAGATCCGCGAGGCAGTTGAGTCGGGCATGCTTCCGCCGGAGGTCGTGCGCGAAAAAGTGAGGCGCATCCTTTTCTTTAAATACGTCCACTGCCGTCAGTCATGATTGGCTGTTTGTGAAAAAAGTTGTAATTTTGCGGGTCGGCCGATTGACCGACTAAAGAGCGAATACCTATCTATGATTCTTATAGTCAATCCAATATCGGGAACACGCCACAATCTGAATCTGCCGCGTATGCTGCTCAACAAGATGCAGGCGCTCGGGCTTGAAGACGTCAGGGTGAAGCTCACCGAATATGGCGGCCATGCGTTCGAGATCGCGCGGGAGGCAGCGGAACACGGCGAGGAAGCCGTGATAGCCTGTGGAGGCGACGGCACCGTCAACGAAGTGGCGTCTGCTCTGAAGGACACAGACACCGCATTAGGCATATTGCCCAACGGCAGCGGCAACGGACTGGCGCGCCACCTGGGCATTCCCTGTGATCCGATGAAGGCCGTAGACATCCTTCTCCACCGCGACATCCGCGCCTGCGACTGGTGTGAGGCCGACGGTCATCCTTTCTTCTGCGTCTTCGGAATCGGATTCGACGCCGCCGTTGCCTATCGCTTCTCCCAAAAGAAGAGCAGGGGACTGAGCACCTACGTAAGGAGCGCCATCGAGGAATTCCGTCAGTATTCTCCCCGCCACTACACCATAACCACTGAGGAGGGGGACCGATACACCTACGCCATGCTCCTTTCCGTCTGCAACGCCTCGCAGTTCGGCAACAACGCCTACATAGCTCCCGCAGCGAGCATGGCAGACGGCATGATGGACATCTCCATAGTGGAGAAGACCAATCTGCTGGACTATGCCCGGATGGGAGTGGGGCTTATGGCCGGCTCCCTGCGGGAATCGGGAAGCCTGAAAAGACTTAGGGTGAAAGAGGCCGTGATACACCGCGAGGATCTCGATCCTGTGCATATCGACGGCGAACCGAAGATGCTGGGACATGACATTCACGTGAAGGTGCATCCCGGCGGTCTGCGCATTTTCGTCAATCCCGGAAGGCGTCCTGTGAAGCCGTGGCTCACGCCGCTTCACCTCGACTGATCAGACCGTCACGGCGGCGGAAAGCTCATGCTCAAGCTCTGAGGTCGTGACCTTGACGTGGAGCAGCCCGTCGACGGCTATGGAGATATTGCCTGTCTCCTCGCTCACGATCACGCACACGGCGTCGCTGACCTGCGAGAGACCGAGCGCGGCGCGGTGGCGCAGTCCGAGGCTTTTGGAGATGTTCATGTCGTGGCTCACCGGGAGGATGCATCCCGCGGCCTTGAGGCGCCCGCCGGCGATGATCAGGGCGCCGTCGTGGAGAGGGGAATTCTTGAAGAAGATATTTTCGATCAGGCGCATGTTGATGTCGGCGTCGATCATGTCGCCGGTCTTTTCATAGTCCGACAGCGGCATCTTGCGCTGCAGCACGATCAGCGCTCCGGTCTTGCTCTTGGCCATGCTCATGCACGCATAAACGATCGGCATTATCAGGGCGTTGTCAGCCTTTTTCTTTTCGTGGCGGAAAATGTGGCTGAGGCCCTCCCAGCGTCCCCGGGAACCCAGCTCTATGAGGAACCGCCGGATAGGATCCTGAAAGAGAATCACAAGGATGATGAGGCCGATAGCCATGAACTTGTCGAGGATGGTGCCGGTGAGCCTCATGTTGAAGATCTCGGAGGCGAAAATCCAGGCCACGATAAATGCTATGACACCGATGAAGATGGGAAGAGTGCCGCTCTTCTTCATCAGCTTGTAGAAGTAGAAGAGCAGGAACGCCACGACCAGAATGTCGAGTATGTCTTTGATTCCGAATTCGAGCACAGTCGTTTTAGGTTTTTGATAGTTATCGGTTATTGGTCGGGATTGCGTGTGGCTTCCACGAGGCTGACCGCCTCGGCGGCCTGACGCACGTCGTGGACGCGGAGTATGTGGGCGCCCTTCATCAGCGCTATGGTGTTGAGCGCCGTCGTTCCGTTGAGCGCCTCGGCCGGGGTGCACCCGAGGGTACGGCATATCATCGACTTGCGCGAGATGCCCACGAGCAGCGGACGGTGCAGCTCCGCGAACATCTCCAGTCTGTCGAGCATTTCGAAATTCTGCGCCGTATCCTTTGCGAATCCGAATCCGGGATCTATGATGACGTCGCAGACGCCGAGGCGCCGCAATTCGGCGTCTTTGAAAGCAAGGTCGGAGATGACCTCCGCCGTCACGTCGGAATAGCTGCACATCGACTGCATCGTCGCCGGAGTGCCGCGCGTGTGCATCAGCACGTATGGGACATGGAGTTCGGCAACAGTGGCGAACATCTCCGGATCGAGGTCGCCTCCCGAAATGTCGTTGATGATGTCGGCTCCGAACTGTTCGACACATCTGCGGGCCACGTCGGCGCGGAATGTGTCGATGCTCACTATGGCATCGGGGAGGAGTCTCCTGATCGCCTCAAGAGCCTTCGCGAGGCGTCCCCACTCCTCGTCGGAAGTCACTGCCGCGGCTCCGGGACGTGTGCTGTAGCCGCCGAGGTCGATGATGCGAGCGCCCTCGTCGAGCATCCGCGCGGCCTTAGAGGCCACATAGTCCGAAGATGTGCGGCTTGCCGCATAAAACGAATCGGGCGTCACGTTGATGATGCCCATGACCGTCGGCTCGCGAAATGTGATCAGGCGGCCGCGAAGATTAAGTGTAAAAGGTGTGAATTGTCCCATTGAGGTGATGGCGTTTGGTCGCCGATTGCAAAGATAGAAAAAAAACTTGTAAAAAAGTGTGGTGTCACGGAAAAAAGAGACAACGTTCACAGGGATTCACAGGGATTCACGGCGATAATTTTTCGCTTAACATTTTTTTAGGAGTTGAAATATGGTCTTTGCACAAATTATTTACTATCTTTGCGAGACAGACCTTTCAATAAGCGGTATTGCCGCCGGAGCTATGACCTTGCAGTCTTACGGAAGATGGCAGAACCGATCGGATTATAAAAATTAACAAACACAGCGAAGAATATGAAGCATAACATCTCACGATTTGCCGGTCTGGCAATGGTGTCAGTCCTTGGCATCGGATCCGCACTCGCGGTTCCGGCACGCCCCGTGCCAATCGAGATCGAACAGCCTGACGGCACGAAGGTGACTCTGACACTCCGTGGCGACGAATATTTCCATTATTATGAGACCTCCGACGGCTATATAGTCAAGGACATGACCGACGGCTGGTATCGTATCGTGGACAACGTGGGCGAGCCTACCGACATGCCCGCACTCAATGTCGGCGACCGCGATGCGGGCTACCGCGCACGCCTTTCAAACGTGAGCGGAAAGGTAGCGTTTGACAATTTGCGCAAGAAGGTCGAGATCGCTTCGCCGCGCACGCAATACCGTAATGAACGTCTGTCTCCTTCGCGGACACGCGCCCAAAAGGCTTCCTTCAATCCGCAGTGGGACAACAGCGACGGACATTTCCTGCGTGCGTTTCCTGCCGAGGGCGATCAGAAGGTTCTGGTGATCCTCGTCAGTTTTGCCGACAAGGGGTGGACTTTCAGTTCTGATCCGCACGCCGAGATGCAGAATATGCTCCAGCAGCCAGGCTACAGCAATTTTGACTGCACCGGATCAGCCTACGACTATTTCGTTGAGTCAAGCCGTAGCATATTCCGTCCCTCGTTCGACGTCTATGGTCCTGTGAAGCTTCCGCGCAACGTAAGCTATTACGGCGGCGACGACTACTACGGCAACGACCAGCATCCGGAGCAGATGGTGATCGACGCATGCAGTATCCTCGACGCCGAGATCGACTTTTCGCAATATGACCGCGACGGCGACGGTGTGGTTGACAATATCTATGTGTTCTATGCCGGCTACGGCGAGGCTGACGGCGGTGCCTCCAACACTGTCTGGCCCCATTCATGGGACATCCGCTATGCGGGTGCCGGAAACGTCGAGCATGACGGGGTCCTGATCGGCCATTATGCCTGCTCCAACGAACTGAACGGCCGTGGCCAGATGACCGGCATCGGAACTTTCTGCCACGAGTTCAGCCATGTGCTCGGTCTGCCCGACCTTTACGCCACAAGCTATTCCAGTGCCCACACGCCCGGCGAATATTCGCTTATGGATCATGGCTCCTATAACAACAACAGCCGCACTCCGCCCGTCTATTCGAGTTACGAACGCTATGCCCTTGAGTGGGGAAAGCCTTTCGAGATCAGCAAGGATGAGGATATCCGTATGCGTGGCCTTTCCGATGGCGGTAATTTCTACAAAATGACCATCGACAAATCGCGTCCCACCGAATATTTCCTCTTCGAGAACCGCCAGCCCGTGGGCAACGACGTCACTACCCCCGCTCACGGCATGCTCGTATGGCATATCGACTACAAGGCCGACAAATGGACTGATAACGTTGTCAACGACGATCCCAATGACCAGTGCATCGACATCGTGGAGGCTGACGGCAGCGCAAGCGACGCCGACATGGACGGCGACACATTCCCCGGACTGGAGGGCGTAACCGAATTCTCTGCTTCCTCCGTACCCGCATTCAAGAACAAGAACGGCGCCAAGTCGCAGCTCGGGATTACAAATATCATCGAGGAGGCCGACGGCATCATCTCTTTCCGCGTGGGCGAAGGCATGAACGAGGAATCCGACTATATCTGTACCACTCCCTACACTAACGTTGAGTCCATCGGCAGCGACTCGTTCACTCTCACTTTCAAGGATAACGGCGGCGCTTTCCGCGGCAAAGGCAACGGCGGTGAAGTGCTTCTGCTCAGCGTCGAGTCTACAAGCTACGACGAGGAGGACGACCGATTCACCACCAAGCCTCTGGAGAACTACACCCTGCGCCGCGTCGCTTCCGGCAACGCGTTTACAGTCGAGGGTGTCAGCCCGCTGACAAACTACACCGTAAAGACATATCGCGAGACTACCGGCAATCTCTCCGAACCCTACAGTGTCAGTGTGCTCAGCGGCGGCGAGACTGTGGCCGAGACAAAGACCAGTCTCAATGTCAGCGACATCAATGGCAACGACGCCGTGCTCGCCTGGACAGCTGTCGACGGTGCCGACCATTACCTTCTGACCGTTGCAACCCGCGAACAGAAAGCTTCGACCGAGAGTCTGACGGTGGACTTCTCAGGCACACCCAAAATGCCTGAAGGATGGACATCCGTAGGCGTCTACAGCTCACAGGCCGGCAACTATGGGCAGGCTGCCCCTTCGTTCTATCTCTCTTATGGCGACGACTATCTCCGCACGGCTGACTATGCGGAAAAGGATATCGAGTCTGTTCAGTTCTGGTGCCGCAAATCGGCCGACAAGCCCGTGGGTCTGTCGTTCTATTCCGTGACCTCCACCGGATCGCTCACTCCTGTCGCTACAGTCGACAATATCACGACAGCCGGAAAGACTGTCTCTGTCGACAATCTTCCCGAGGGTGTCCACGGCCTGGTCGTGACAGTCCGCAACGCCGACGGCACACGCATCTTCATCGACGACATCAAGATCAACTTTGCCGGTGACTATACCGACACTCCTGTCGGTCAGTATGATGACTTTGCGGTTGACGCTACAAGAACAAAGGTGACAGGCCTCGACGTGAAAACCGCATACGTAGCTTACGTCAAGGCTCACGACGGCGAGAAGGCCGGCGTGAAGTCCAACACAGCCGAATTCACCACTACCGGGCAGTCCGGCATCGAGGGTGTTGAAGACGACAGCGCGATCCGCGGTCTCTACGTGGCGGAAGGCACGCTTTACAGCACCGACCCCGAGGTTTCCTTCGACGTCATCGCTCTCGACGGTACCGCTGTGGCTCTCGGAGCCAAGGGCAGCTGCAGGCTTCCCTCGCGCGGAGTCTACATTGTCCGTCTGCAGGGCAAGGTCGTGAAGATCATTTATTAAATTTTTGTTACAAGTGCCAAATACGACGCCGGGCGGAAAACAATCCTTTTCCGCCCGGCGTTTTCTGTTTTTAACAGTCTCTAAAAAACGATATGTCACATTCTGACTATTTGCCCGGACTGACCTCTGCCGAGGTGGAGGAAAGCTGCAGACTCCATGGTGCCAACGTTCTGACCCCGCCGCCGCGCACGCCGCTGTGGCGCCGTTTTCTGCAAAAATTCAGCGACCCTCTCATCATAGTGCTCATGATCGCGGGCGTCCTCTCCATCGGCATCTCCTGCTACGAATACTGGGGTCTCCGCGAGGGAGCTGCCGTGTTCTTCGAGCCTGTCGGCATCTTCATCGCCATACTCCTCGCTACCGGACTCGGTTTTATTTTCGAGGTGAAGGCGGAGAAAGAGTTTGAGATACTCAACCGCGTCACCGACGACGAGCTTGTCGAGGTGATGCGCGACGGCAATATCACGACAATTCCGCGAAAGGATGTCGTCGTGGGCGACATCGTCATACTGAATACAGGCCAGGAGATTCCCGCCGACGGCAATCTGCTGGAGGCCGTGAGGCTGAGTGTCGACGAATCAACTCTCACCGGCGAACCGATGGCTCACAAGACGACCGTGGAGGCGGAGTTTGACAGCGACGCTACATATCCCTCAGACCGCGTGCTGCGCGGCACTAAGGTGATGGAAGGTCACGGCGTCATGCGCGTGGACCGCGTCGGCGACGAGGCGGAATGCGGCAAGGTCTATCGCGCGGCGCAGATCGACGACAATGTCAAGACACCTCTCGGCATTCAGCTCGAACGCCTTGGCAAGCTCATATCCTACATCTCATATATCGTCGGAGGCATCGTCATTTTCGGGCGTCTGCTGATGTATTTCCTCGACGCTCCGTTTGACTGGATGAGTTTCGCTGCCTATTTCCTCCAGACTGTGATGATCGCCGTGACGCTTATCGTCGTGGCTGTGCCCGAAGGTCTTCCGATGGCTGTCACACTCTCGCTCGCCTACTCGATGCGCAGGATGCTCCGTACCAACAACCTTGTCCGCAAACTCCACGCCTGCGAGACGATGGGCGCCACAACCGTGATATGCACCGACAAGACCGGCACGCTGACGCAGAACCGGATGCAGGTGAGCCATGTCGACTTCTTCGGCGATCCTTCCGACGACATAATCGCCGGAGGAATGGCCGCCAACAGTACGGCGCAACTCGATTACACCGACCCCGACAAACCGGAGGTCGTGGGCAATCCCACCGAGGGAGCGCTCCTGCTCTGGCTGCTGCATAGAGGCGAGGACTACCGCGAGATTCGTCGGCGCATGGCCGCACTCAAGGAACTCCCTTTTTCCACAGAGCGGAAATACATGGCCACTCTCGTCCATGACTCCGAAAGCAATCGCGACATCATCTTCCTGAAAGGAGCGCCGGAGATCGTTTATTCCCTCTGCAACGATACATCAGGTCTGACACGTCCCGAGATCGACGCTCTCCTCGCAGGTTATCAGGCTCAGGCCATGCGTACCCTCGGTTTCGCTTACCGTGAACTTGCTCCCGGCGAATCGCCGGAGAGTGTCGGCGACATGCGTGACCTCAAAGGGGGATTCCGCTTCGTCGGTGTCGCTGCCATCAGCGATCCGGTGAGACCTGACGTGCCTGACGCCGTGGCAGAGGTGACAGGCGCGGGAATCGGCGTAAAGATCGTGACCGGCGACACTCCCGGCACCGCCCGCGAGATCGGACGCCAGATCGGACTCTGGAACGATGCCGTGGACAACGACAGCAATCTTGCAACAGGTCAGGAGATCGAAGCCATGTCGGACAAGGAACTGGAGCTGCGCGCCCCGCAGCTTAAGATTATTGCCCGCGCACGTCCGATGGACAAGAAACGCCTTGTAGAGGCTCTGCAGCGCGACGGCGAGGTAGTGGCCGTGACCGGCGACGGCACCAACGACGCTCCCGCGCTCAAGGCCGCGCAGGTCGGCCTCTCGATGGGCGACGGCACATCGGTTGCCAAGGAAGCTTCGGACATAACCATCATCGACAACTCGTTCGCATCCATAGGCCGCGCCGTGATGTGGGGACGATCGCTCTACCGCAACATCCAGCGCTTCATCCTATTCCAGATGACCGTCAATGTAGTGGCGTGTCTCGTCGTGATGTGCGGCGCCTTCATGGGCACCGAATCCCCCCTTACAGTCACGCAGATGCTTTGGGTGAACCTTATCATGGATACTTTCGCCGCCATGGCGCTTGCCTCGCTACCTCCGACAAGGAGTGTGATGGCCGACAAACCGCGCTCGCGTACCGCGTTCATAATCAGCAGGGATATGTGGCGCTCAATAATTGGCGTAGGCCTCTTCTTCTTCGCCATACTGATTTCGATACTTTACTACCTTGACCACGTGGACATCCGCTCTCTGTCGCAGATTCCGACAGCCGCATTCGGCGTCGATTCCGGACTGAACAGCTACGAACTCTCGGTGTTCTTCACCATCTTCGTCTTCCTGCAATTCTGGAACATGTTCAACGCCCGCGCCTTTGCCACCGGAAGGAGCGCTTTCCACTTCAAGGGCTGCGGAGGCTTCGTACTCATTGCCGCCGTGATACTCATCGGACAGATCCTTATCGTGCAGATAGGCGGACAATTCTTCAACGTCAGGCCCCTTGCGCCCCTGGACTGGCTGCTGATAATCGCCGGCACCTCCCCCGTACTCCTCCTCGGCGAACTCCTGCGCCTCTTCCACCGCAAATAACCGCCATGACCCACAACCCCTTGCGGAATTGCTTAACCACGCCAACCCCACGACCATGTAGGGACGGAAAATTTTGCGCCCGCCGCGTCACACCCACAACTCGGTTTCTGCGTTGCGGCCGCAGCATGGGCGCCGCGTCAGCGGCAGCCGGATCTTAGCCTGTGGTGAGGCGCGCGTCAGCCGCCGAAACCATAGGTGGGCGCGAAAAAACATAATTTGCGCTGCGTAGCTGCGCAACTTCAGCCCGGATTGCGGCGCAGCTACGCAGCGCTATAAATGGAGAACACATAAAAACCTATGGTAACGGCGGCTGACGCGCGCCTCACCATAGGCTAACATCTTTTGCCGCTGACGCGGCACATGTCACTTAACGACCGCAACTTTTTCGGGTCGGTCCTACAGACCTCCTTTTTCCTCATATTGTCCTCTTTCCCGGAGCTTGACCGCTCCGGGCTATTATCACCTCGGCCTTGGCAGGCCTTTCGTCGCCTGAAAACTGAGTCAAAAGCGCCGGACCGGAGGTTCGGTTGTATTGCCAACCGCGGCCTTCAGGCCGTGGAAGGAGATCACCCCGGAAAATTAGTCGCGGAGCGACGTCGTGCGGTAGAGACTTTACCACATACGCATCGCTCCGCGACGCGTTATCTTATATGGCAGCCTGTCCACGGCCTGAAGGCCGCGGTTGGCAACACAGACAGACCTTCGGCCTGTCCCGCTTTTGATTCCACCAAGTAGCCCATAAAGTATTGAAAATATGACGAATCCATCGGCTACCGGCAAAGCAACCGCGCCATCGGTTGCTTTGCCTCGTGGAGACGTTTGCCGTGATGCGGGAAAGAGAAACCCCACGCGGCCGGAATGGTGCGTGGGGTTCGTTATGATTTAACTATGTATCTCGGATCAGTCCTTGATGAGGTCGTGGCCGGTCATCTCGGAGGGCTGGGGAAGTCCCATGATGTGGAGGATGGAGGGTGCGACGTCGGCAAGGCGTCCGTTCTCTACTGTTGCCTTCGCGTCGTCGCTCACGAAGATGAAGGGCACCGGGTTGAGCGAGTGGGCGGTGTTGGGTGTGCCGTCGGCATTGACAGCGTTGTCGGCGTTGCCGTGGTCGGCGATGATGATGGCGTCGTAGCCGTGGGCTTTTGCAGCCTCGATAACGTCGTGGACGCAGTTGTCGATGGTCTCGACAGCTTTCTGGATGGCGGAGTAGACGCCGGTGTGGCCTACCATGTCGCCGTTGGCGAAGTTGACGACGATGAAGTCATATTTCTCGGTATCGATGGCTGCGACAAGCTTGTCCTTTACCTCGTAGGCGCTCATCTCGGGCTTGAGGTCGTAGGTGGCTACTTTGGGAGATGCCACAAGGATGCGGTCCTCGCCCTCGAAGGCAGCCTCGCGTCCGCCGTTGAGGAAGAATGTCACGTGGGCATATTTCTCGGTCTCTGCGATGTGGAGCTGCTTCTTGCCGTTCTTGGAAAGGTATTCGGCCAAAGTGTTGGTGACGTCCTCTTTGTCGAAAAGGATGTGAACGCCCTTGAACGAGGAGTCGTAGGGGGTCATGCAATAATACTGAAGTCCGGGAACAGGCTTCATGCCGTCCTCCTCTTTCTGCGTGAGCACCTCGGTAAGCTCCTTGGCGCGGTCGTTGCGGTAGTTGAAGAAGATGACGCAGTCGTCGGGCTTGATGGTGCCGTCGAATGTGGAGTTGACGATCGGCTTGATGAACTCGTCGGTGACACCCTCGGCATAGCTCTCCTCGATGGCCTTCACCATGTCGGTCGCGGGCTTGCCCTCACCGTTGACGAGAAGGTCGTATGCCTCTTTGAGGCGGTCCCAGCGGTGGTCGCGGTCCATGGCGTAGTAGCGGCCGATCACGGAAGCGATCTTTCCGGCGCTCTTTGCGCAGTGATCCTCAAGCTCCTTGACGAATCCGGCACCCGACTTGGGGTCGGTGTCGCGGCCGTCCATGAAGCAGTGGATGTAGACCTCCTTGAGGCCGTACTCCTTGGCGATGTCGCAGAGGGCGAACACGTGGTTGAGCGAGCTGTGGACGCCGCCGGTGCTGACAAGACCCATGAGATGAAGGGGCTTGTTGTTGTCGCGGGCGTAGCTGAATGCGCTGATGATCTCCTTGTTCTTGAGGATCGACTTGTCGGCAATGGCGCGATTGATCTTCACGAGATCCTGATATACGACACGTCCGGCGCCGATGTTGAGGTGGCCGACTTCGGAATTGCCCATCTGACCGTCGGGTAGACCGACATTCTCACCGGAAGCCTGAAGCTCCGAGTGGGGATATTTTGCGTTGAGGGAGTCGAGATAAGGTGTCGGGGTGTTGTAGATGGCGTCGGCCTTGTTGTGTTTGCCGATGCCCCAGCCGTCGAGAATGACGAGGATAGCTTTCTTTGCCATTTTGATATGATAATAACTGTGGATTGTTGATAATAGAACGCGAGAGGGGAGAGGATTGTTTGCCGGAGGGAGGATGACCGGAGGCTACAGCCGGATTGGCGTCCTCCTGTCGGCAATAAAGAAAACCCTTCGGGCGCCGCTGTGCCGGAAGGGATAAGGGGTTTGCCTGCACTCTTTAGAGCTTGGCGGCAAAAAAGTGGGAGGGAATGAATTATTTGCTTGCGATGTGATCGCTGACGCTAAGCGATTTGCGACCTTTGGCGCGACGACGGTTGATGACTTTGCGGCCGTCCTTTGTGGCCATTCTCTCGCGGAAACCGTGCTTGTTTACTCTGCGGCGGTTGGAGGGTTGAAAGGTTCTTTTCATTGTAGTATGAGCGTTTTTGTTAGTTGGCTATGAGAATGTTACGGCCGGGAGCGGCACGACATGGCGACAGGCCGCGATGTCTCGTCTCGGCTTTCAGCGTGCAAAATTACCAAACAATTCTCACACCACCAAACATTTTTCAGAGTTTTTTTGCGACGGCCGGATTTTCAATTTGCTGATTTTTTGTTAACTTTGCAGCCGCATTGGCTGCCACGGTCATCTGTGTGGATGATAGAAGGTTGCCTCAGCCCACGAACATAACAATCACAGCATACATTACAAACAGCATTATGATCAACGCTCAAGACATCAAGAACGGCACATGCATCCGCATGGACAACCGTCTGTATTTCTGCATCGAGTTTCTTCACGTAAAGCCCGGCAAAGGCAACACCTTCATGCGCACCAAGCTCAAGGATGTGGTCGACGGCCGTGTCATCGAGCGCCGCTTCAACATCGGCGAGAAGCTTGAGGATGTGCGTGTGGAGCGCCGTCCCTACCAGTACCTCTACAGCGAGGGTGGCGACGACATCTTCATGAACAACGAGACTTTCGAGCAGATCCCCATCAACAAGGAACTCGTCACAGGCGCCGACTACATGAAGGAGGGCGACACTGTGGAGGTTGTCAGCGACGCAACTACCGACACCGTGCTCTATGCCGAGATGCCTATGAAGACTGTGCTCAAGATCACTTACACCGAGCCGGGCCTCAAGGGCGATACCGCCACAAATACCCTCAAACCCGCAACAGTCGAGACCGGCGCCACAGTGCGTGTGCCTCTCTTCATCAACGAAGGCGAGCTTATCGAAGTCGACACCCGCGACGGCTCCTACGTCGGCCGTGTAAAAGCCTGATCCTCCATTAGGACGATCGGCTCCAGACTTAAATACTCATCAAGAGGAGCGGAGCTTTTCAGCCCGCTCCTTTCTTCTTTATAAAGAGATGCCTTCCAAGAGTGCTGAATCCGCTGCGCGCGGCGAAATCCTTTTTTCCATCATCGTGCCGGTCTACAACCGTCCCGACGAGATGGCCGACCTTCTGCAATCCATGGCCGCTCAGACTGACAAAGGCTTCGAGGCTGTGGTCGTGGAGGACGGTTCGACTGTGCCGTGCCGTGAGGTGTGCGAACGCTTTGTCGCCGAAGGGCTTGACGTGAGCTACTATTATAAGGAGAACGAGGGGAGGAGCATCGCCCGCAACCACGGCATGGATCGCGCGCGCGGGTCATATTTTATTTTCGTGGACTCCGACTGCGTGCTTCCGACAGATTACATCGCGAGTCTGCGCAAAGCGCTGTCAACGAATTATACCGACTGTTTCGGAGGCCCCGACGCTGCCCATAGCTCCTTTACATCCACGCAGAAGGCAATCAACTATTCCATGACATCGTTTCTCACTACCGGCGGAATACGCGGCGGCAAGGTGCAGCTCGAAAAGTTCGTACCCAGAACCTTCAATATGGGCTTTTCGCGCGAGGTCTACGAGAGCGTGGGCGGATTCCGCGAGATGTTCAGCGAGGATATCGACATGAGCACGCGCATCAGGCTGAACGGCTATGGCATAACGCTGTTCCGCGACGTCGTGGTCTACCACAAGCGACGCCTCGGCTGGAAGAAATTCTGGCGTCAGGTGCATGTCTTCGGCATGTCGCGCATCACGCTCCGGCTGCTCTATCCCGACTCCCTGAAGCCTGTCCACACTCTTCCGGCGCTTTTTGTGGTGTCGAATGTCGTGATGGTCATTCTTGCGATCCTTTTCAGCTGGCTTTGGATCCTCCCTCTTGCCCTCTATCTGCTGGCGGTCTGGATCTCGGCCATCGTGTCGACGCGCAGCTTCACGATCGGATGCAAGGCCGTGCTGGCCAGTGTGATACAGCTCTGGGGCTACGGCACCGGCTTCATCCGGGCTTTTGTATGGAAGATTCTGCTGCGCAATGGCCGCGACGAGAAACAGGAGATTGAAATGCGTCGGGGAAAATGAAAGAAGAGAAAATTGACATCGCAGAAGAGGCGCGCCCGCGTTTCCTGAAAATCAAGGATATGGACTCCGACGACACTCCGAGAGAGCGTGCGGAGAAATATGGAGTCGGCGTGCTCTCAGTGGCCGATCTATGGGCGCTGA
Source organism: uncultured Porphyromonadaceae bacterium (assembly GCA_902491625.1). GTDB lineage: Bacteria > Bacteroidota > Bacteroidia > Bacteroidales > Muribaculaceae > Lepagella. Next base: position 23,854 of record CABUIO010000029.1, read on the forward strand.
TCCTGCGCACAGGCATCGTCGGCAAGCCGATCACGGAGCTTTGCCGCGACATGATGCGCGACAACGACGGCATGCTCACGCGTCTGGAACGTCGCTCGCGTGCCGAGCTGCTCAATATCAAGGGAATGGGACGTCTCAAGGCTTTGCAGGTCGAGGCTGTGATGGAGCTGATCCGCCGCTACAACAGCGAGGAGCCGGCGCCTAATCCCCGCGTGCTGTCTTCTGCTGACATATTCAGGCTCATGCGTCCGCGTATCGGGAATCTCACCCACGAAGAAATCTGGGCATTACTGCTCAACCGTCGCCACGAATGCGTAAAATGCATGCAGATGTCCAAAGGAGGTATGTCTTCTACTGTGTTCGACGTCAGGCTTCTGCTGCGCGAGGCGCTGCTGGAGAACGCCACATCCGTAGCCATCTGCCACAACCATCCATCCGGCACCCGCGAACCCAGTACGCAGGACGATCAGCTCACACGCAAATGCAAGGAAGCCTGCGCTACGCTCGACATCCGTCTGATCGACCACGTCATCGTCACCAACCACAACACCGAATACTACAGCTACTCCGACAAAGGGCGCATGTAGCCATGAAAATAACAGCGGTTCCTCCGTATGCTTTCGGAAGAACCGCCTCGAAATTGTAGACGATTACGTTTTTAACAGTCTAAAGTCTTGATTTTATTACAAATTCATTCCTGCCACAAGCTTTCTTTCCGGTGTAGTCTTCATCACACCAGAATGTTACCTTGGCAGAAGGATCTGACTTTGTCAGGCGTACGGATTTCGAGCTTCTGCTCGTGGAAAGAAACAGGTCAAAGATTTGATTGGCCGGACGAACGTCGACCATAAATCCGTCAGGGTATTTGTCAAGAGCCCCGCTTTTCGCACTGATCGTCACTACGACTTTGTCGGAATAGTGCTCTACATTTGAAACGTATGCATTGTTATCTTCTGCGTGTGCGGCAAAACATGTAATGGCCAGGACTAAAAGCAATAGAAACTTCTTCATCTCAGTATGTGCTATGTGTTAAGTAACTCGCAAAAATTAGATGATACATAATTGCGAAGTATTTTTGAATGATTTAGCCGGTGGAGCGAAGGAGTGTAGCGGGCTACATGACTGAGCGACAACGGCTAAAGCGCCAAAAAGACGAGCAAGGATGTGTCAGAAATGTGAGTTACATCAACCATTTTAACATTAACTAATTTTTAAGAGTTACTTATCACAAGTCGAAGTAATAGCCTCCCGCAGTGTAGCGGAATTCTCCACGCCCATCGTTTTCCTGGCCGTAGGCGCGGTTCTCGCTTACAGTATAAGGCTGATTCACTCTTCTGCCTTCCGTTACGTAAATGCAGTTGGTCGAACTGCTGTAATATGCGCTTTTGGGGCTTTTTGACCATGCATTGCCCCCGACCTGCACAACTTTATAAACAGTTATTGATGTAGCATCTTCAGGGAGTTCATTTGATGCCGCTGAGGCTGTTGCTGCTATTGGTGTGGCATTGACAGCCGGGATACACAATGCGGAACCTCCAATCAGTACCGCACAAATTAAAATGATTTTTTCATACGTAAAAAACGTGTTTTGTGTGGTCGCACAGCCCTATCGACCATAAAAACGGAAGAGGCGTGGGCTGCTATGCCACGCCTTAAGTAGAAGGTGGTAGGAAAACCTTTGAATGCAGATGTGGAATATACAGCTCCACGCCGTATAGCGTGGAGACAGCTAAGCCAGCCTCTTGCATTCATGAGTAAGTTTCCTACGCTTCTCTACTACAAGATGATGGGCATAACGCCTCTTGTTAACGATGTCCTGAATTAAACTGTTTTTTAATTATTGCTGTCCGATAAAACTCAGATGATTGTATAAAGCATGGCTCGAACGCCGAA
>CABUIO010000030.1 GCA_902491625.1 uncultured Porphyromonadaceae bacterium
CAATCACTGTGACGACGACAAGCGGCAAGAGTGCCACACTCAAAGTGACCGTCCTTCAGCCCGCGCTCGGCATCGCGATCGACTACGCGGCCTCCGGCATCGAGGGCGACACACTCGTGATCAACGTTCCCGACAGCAGGGAGATCAAGGTTACGGTCACTCCCGACGACTCCACCGACTCCCTGACATGGACGAGTAGCGACGAGGCTATCGCCACCGTCGACGCCACCGGCAAGGTTACGGCAGTCAAGGCCGGAGAAGCCATCATCACCGTCACCACGACAAGCGGCAAGAGTGCCACACTCAAAGTGACCGTCCTCCAGCCTGCAACAGGCATTGAGCTAAACGAGGAGAAGGTCGATCTTAAGGTAGGGGAGACCGCTCAGCTCGCAGCAGCAATTCTTCCCGATGAGAGCACCGACACCGAGGTAGTTTGGGCGACCTCTGACGCTTCGATCGCGACAGTCGACGCCAACGGACTCGTGACCGCCATCGCCCTCGGCGAGGCTGAGATCACGGTGAGCGTCAAGGCCAACCCCGCGATCAAGGCTATATGCAAAGTTGCTGTAGTGCCTACGCTTGCCACAGTTATATATCTTGACAAGTATAATATGACAACCGTCGAAGGTGTCGAATTCGACCTCGTGGCCACCGTGCTTCCCGACGACGCCACCGACAAGACTGTGGCATGGAGCAGCAGTGACGATACGATAGCCACCGTTGACGACAAAGGGCATGTCAAGGTGCTCGGCAGCGGCGAGTGCGACATCATCGCAGCCACTACCGACGGCAGCGACCTGAAGGCGACCTGCAAACTCAACGCACTCTCCGGAGTCTACATGATATGGAGTGACAGCGGTAATCGCCCCGACATCTACAGCATCAACGGCACGTTGGTCAAGAAAGGATGTTCTCTCGAAGACTATATGCGCCTCGAGCCCGGCATCTACATCGTCGGCGGACAGAAGATCCTGAAACGATAAAACCCACGCAGAAATGGATGAGTACGCCCGACAGCCATGACGCTGCCGGGCGTTTTACGTCTTATAGGAGAACGGAAGATGCAGATACCGATTTTTTCACTAACTTTGCAGTGCGAAAAGAACTAAGCTGCGTATGGATTATAAAGTAGAGGCTACCGCTCCCGACACATCGGCACGCGCCGGACTTATCACTACCGATCACGGCACTATCGAGACCCCCATCTTCATGCCTGTAGGCACCGTGGGAAGCGTAAAGGCCGTGCACCAGCGTGAACTGCGCGACGACATTAAGGCTCAGATAATTCTTGGCAACACCTACCATCTTTATCTGCGTCCGGGACTGGAGATCCTGCGCAAGGCCGGAGGCCTTCACCGATTCAACGGCTGGGAACGATCCATACTGACCGACAGCGGAGGTTTCCAGGTGTTCTCGCTCTCGGCCAACCGCAAGCTGAAAGACGAGGGTGTGACATTTCGCAGCCACATCGACGGCAGCAAGCATCTATTCACGCCGGAGAATGTGGTCGACACGCAGCGTGTCATCGGCGCCGACATAATGATGGCTCTCGACGAATGCACTCCCGGCACGGCAGACTTTAACTACGCCCGCAAGTCGCTCGACCTGACCATGCGTTGGCTGCAGCGTGGCTGGGATCGCTTCAGGTCAACCGAAGGACTCTATGGTTACCGCCAGTGTTTCTTTCCCATAGTGCAGGGCTGCGTCTATCCGGAACTGCGAAGGGAAGCAGCGCAAAGAGTTGCGGAACTCGGCGCTGACGGCAACGCCATCGGTGGTCTTGCGGTCGGCGAGCCTGTGGAGCAGATGTATGAGATGATCGAGGTTGTCAACGAGATATTACCTAAAGACAAGCCCCGATACCTCATGGGCGTGGGTACACCTGTCAACATCCTTGAGGCGATTGACCGCGGTGTAGACATGATGGACTGCGTAATGCCGACGCGCAACGGACGCAACGGCATGCTTTTCACGAGCCGCGGCATCATGAACATGCGCAACCTCAAATGGGCCGACGATTTTTCGGAACTCGACGAGGAGGGTAGTGCCTGGGTCGATCATGTCTATAGCAAGGCCTACGTGCGCCATCTGTTCGTGGCCAACGAACTCCTCGCCATGCAGATAGCCTCTATCCACAACCTCGCGTTTTATCTATGGCTCGTCGGCGAGGCTCGCAAACATATCATCGCGGGAGACTTCGCTCCATGGAAGCGCGAGATGGTGTCGCGCCTCACGCAGCGACTGTAACAGCCCGAACGCACAGGAAGCATAGTCATGTCAGAGGAAGTAAATAAAGAGACGGTCAGGAAGATCAAACACGGCAGACGGAGAGGATGGCATCCTTTCCCGACTGTGCTCGACCTTTACATCCTGCGTCAGTTTCTCGGCACATATTTCTTCTCGATCATTCTGATTCTCGCCATCGTCGTCATGTTCGACATAAACGAGAAACTCGACGCATTCCTTCGTGCGCCGCTCTCTGAGACCATCTTCGACTATTTCTTCAGCTTTCTGCCATATTTCGCCAATCAGTTCTCACCGCTCTTCGTTTTCATCGCCGTGATCTTCTTCACCTCCAAGATGGCGTCTCATTCCGAGATCATAGCCATCATGGCGAGCGGAGTGAGTTTCCGTCGTCTGTTGGTGCCATACATGCTCGGAGCCGCCGTGATCGCCGGGCTGACCTTCTATCTCGGCAACTACATGATTCCGCCGACCAACTCCAAGCGAATCGACTACACCACTAAATACGTCAAGAACAAGAAGGTTGTGGAAGGTGTCAACATCCAGTTTCTCGTTGCAAAAAACGAGGTCGGCTATATCGGCCATTACGACGCCAAGACCAAGACAGGCACGACCTTCACCCTCGACAAATACGACGGAATGACTCTTGTCTCGCGTCTCACCGCACGGTCGCTGAAATACGACACGCTCCATCGCTGGACTGTCCACGACTACACCATACGCGACCTCAAAGGAATGCGTGAACAGATAAAGCAGGGGAAGCAGCTCGACACGGTCATCCCTATCGAACCGCGTGATTTCCTCGTTTCCAAGAACGATCAGGAACGACTCACCACTCCCGAACTTACTGTCTATATCCAGCAGCAGAAGGCCCGCGGTGTGGCAAATATCACGCAGTTTGAGATCGAGAAAGAACGTCGCTACGCCATGACTGGTGCCGCTTTCATCCTGACGCTCATCGGCATGTCGCTCTCTGCCCGCAAGGTCAAGAACGGCATGGGAATCAATATCGGTATCGGACTGGTGCTGAGCTTCACCTACATTCTGTTTTCCACCGTCACGTCATCGTTTGCTGTCTCGGGCGCCACGTCGCCGCGACTTGCCATGTGGATTCCCAACGTCGTCTATCTCATCATCGGCCTTATCCTCTACAAACGCGCCTCCCACTTCTGATCATATCGCAACCCAACAATCTTTTCAAACCATCGTTAACCATAATTTTATCCATTGACAACCATTTCCCATGGTTCGACAAAAAATGGTTCATCATGGTTTGTGAAAAATGGTTAATGATGGTTTGAAATACAAGGGGATCAGATGGAGGCGGCGTAATCGCGCCATTTGGAGAGGAGTGTGTCGAGGTCGGCAGGGATCGGAGCCTCGAAGTCCATCTCTTCGCCGGTATGGGGATGGCGGAAACCCAGTGTGCGCGCATGGAGTGCCTGACGCGGACACACCTCAAAACAGTTCTCCACAAACTGTTTGTACTTGGCTGCGGTCGTTCCTTTCAGAATCCTGTCGCCGCCGTATCTTGCGTCGCTGAACAGCGGATGGCCGATGTGGCGCATGTGCACACGTATCTGATGCGTGCGTCCGGTCTCCAGAATGCATTTCACTAATGTGACATAGCCGAAACGCTCCATCACCTTATAATGTGTCACCGCGTGCTTTCCAAGCGTCGGGTCGGACGTCACGCACATCTGGAGCTTGTCCTTCGGGTTGCGCATGATGTTGCCCTCGATCGTGCCTTCGTCATTATCGAAATTTCCCCAGACGAGAGCGAGATATTCGCGCCGTGTCGTCTTGTTGAAGAACTGTCGGCCAAGATCTGTCTTGGCATCCGGAGTCTTTGCCACCACAAGGAGTCCGGAGGTGTCCTTGTCGATGCGGTGTACGAGGCCGAGGCGCGGATCGGTCACGTCGTAGTCCGGATCGTTGCGGAAATGCCACGCGAGGGCGTTGACAAGAGTGCCGTCGTAATTGCCGTGGCCGGGATGCACGACCATGCCCGCAGGTTTGTTGACGACCAGCACGTAATCATCTTCGTAGACTATGTCGAGAGGAATGTCTTGCGCCACGATCTCGAACTCATAGCGCGGGCGGTCCATCACGATGCTCACGACATCGAGCGGCTTCACCTTGTAGCTTGACTTCGCCGGCTTGCCGTTCACGAGCAGACATCCGGCGTCGGCGGCGTTCTGGATCCTGTTGCGCGAGGTGCGCTCCATCCGGTCGACAAGAAACTTGTCGACCCTCACGAGCGCCTGTCCCTTGTCTGCCTCGAAACGGAAATGCTCGTATAGTTCCCTGCCGTCGTCAGTGACGATGACAGGCATTGGGTCGCAAAGCTCATCTTCCGTTGCGATGCTGAGCGGTTTCTCGCGGGATTCCTGACCGGAGGCTTCCATCAATATTCAATGAATTCTTCCTCAATCTCCGGCTCCTCGGCAGAAGGTGAGAAGTCTGTTTCAGGCTCCTCTTCGGCATATTTCTCCGGGTGCTCGGACATGTCCTGTTCAAGTTCCTGCTGACGTTCCTCCCAAAGCCTGTTGGCCTGAATCGAGTCGACGAGCGCCATGCCGCTGTTGTCGTAGACTTCCAGTGTGATTGAGGCATTCACTGGCACTTTTTCCATGACCTTGACCATCTTGCCGTTGGCCAGCACCCTCACTACGCGGTCGGTATCGCCGCGCTTGTAGACAATCTTCACGTTCTTGAATCCGGCCTCCTCGAGCATCGCCATCGACTGGCGCACGCTGTAGCCCGCAAGCGCCGGGGAGCCGGGATGGTCCGACGAGGGATCGATCACCATCTGCTTAGGATAGACGGCGTTGATGTAGAGAAAGACCTTGCGTTGGGGTTTGACCATGCTCAGGGCGTCGGGATACTGCTCCACCACATATCCTGGCTTGACATTGTCCAGATACAGCGAGTCGCGTATCTCGATCTTGAATCCCGCGTCGTGGAGCTTCTCGATCGCTTCGGTGTAGGTTATGCCCACCACGTTCGGCACCTGACGTTTCTGTCCGTGCTTGGTGAAAAGTGTCAGGCTGAGATAGGCTATCAGAAGCCCTAAGACGGCGACAATCGCGATGATCACTACATTGATGATGATCGGGTGTCTGTTAACGAATCTGTTGATACCTGAAGGTTGATCTTTTGACATCTTAAAATTGCTGCTACTTGATTGAAGGACGGTCAAACGGCTGAGGATATGATTGTTAAGCCTGAATCGCGCCGATGCGGAATTTGTCCGCGCAATTTTCGGCGTAAAGTTAGCCAAAATATTTGTTAAATTGGCTCTTCGAACGGATTTATTTTATTAACTTTGCGTCCGCAAATGTGCATTGCCGATGAAAAGAATACATCTGATATCGCTACTCCTTGTCCTGTTAGGCGCCACTTCCTGCACGGAATATTCGCGTGTACTCAAGAGTAAGGATCTCGATTATCGTTTTGATTATGCCAAGAGAGCTTACGAGAACGGCAAATATGTCCAGGCCTCGACTCTGCTCACCGATCTCATTACTCCTCTCAAAGGTGGCTCGAAAGGTGAGGAAGCGCTCTATCTCCTTGCCATGAGTTACTATCAGAACAAGGACTATCTCAACTCCGGAGTATATTTCAAGACATACTATTCGCGCTATCCCAAGGGAAAATACACCGAGCTTGCCAGATTCTACTGCGGCTACGGCTATTATCTCGATTCCCCCGATCCTCAGCTCGACCAGTCCGTGACGGTCAAGGGTATCGAGGAGCTTCAGGGATTCCTCGACTACTTTCCACGCAGTGAGAAGGCGCAGACTGCCCAGAACGCCATGTTTGAGCTTCAGGACAAGCTCACTCTCAAGGAGCTTCAGACCGCGCAGCTATATTACAACCTCGGCGACTACATGGGCGACAACTATCTCAGCGCCATCATCGTGGCCGACAACGCCCTCAAGATGTATCCCTACAGCAAATATCGCGAGGAGCTGGAGATGCTGAAACTAAAATCCAAGTTTCAGGAAGCACGCCAGAGCGTCACGGAACGTAAGGAGGAGCGATTCCGCGACGTGGTCGACGAATACTACTCTTTCATCAACAACTATCCCGACGGACCCAACAAGGAGGAAGCCGACAATATCCTCAAGATCGCCCGCCGCTACCTCAAGGAGTGAGCTGCCCCTCTGAGTCTGCAATTTTGAATTATCGATAAAGCATTATATATAATGGACTACAAGAAGACAAACGCACCCACCAACACTGTCACACGCGACATGATGGCATTGGCCGAACCCACCGGCAACGTCTACGAGACAGTGTGCATTATCGGAAAACGTGCCAACCAGATCGCTATCGAGATGAAGAAGGATCTCGAAAAGAAACTTCAGGAATTCGCCTCCACCGACAATCTTGAGGAGGTGTCCGAGAACCGCGAGCAGATCGAGATTTCACGTTTCTACGAGCGTCTCCCCAAACCCACTCTTATCGCCACGCAGGAATATCTCGAGGATAAGCTCTACTACAGCAATCCTGCAAAAGAGAAAGACCGCATCGACAGCGACGAGTAAACAACACTCGCCCCGAAAAGTATCCGGATGAGCTGCAGCCTTGCCAATGGCTGCGGCTCATTTTGGTCAGACGTGGTGGTAGGGCTCGCCGCGGAGGATGGTGAAGGCGCGATATAGCTGCTCGGTGAAGAAGAGGCGCACGAGCTCGTGGGGAAAGGTCATCTGCGAGAGGGAGAGTCTGGTGTTGGCGCGTTCGTAGACTGCCGGGGAGAATCCGTAAGGTCCGCCGACTATGAAGACTATCCTCTTATAGCCCGAAGCCATGCGCTTTTCCAGCCATGAGGCAAACTGCGGTGAAGTGTATTCCGCTCCGTGCTCGTCGAGAAGGACCACGAAGTCTGACGCCGTGAGTTCGCCAAGGAGCATCTTGCCTTCGGCTTCCTTCTGTTGCTGTTCGGTCATTTTGCGTGTGTTGCGTATGTCGGCCACGCAGTCTATGCCGAAGCCGATGTAGTGGCGAAGTCGGCCGCTGTATTCCTCGATGCCTTCCTTTACAAATTTTACGGAAGTTTTTCCAACGGTCAGAAGTCGTATGTCCATCTTTTTTGTTAACTTTGTTTGCTGATTGCGGATGATCTTTTCCGCTGCAAATATAACTCAAAAATACCTAATCATGAAAACCAAGGACGAACTCATCGACGAGCTTCTGAATCTGGCCTTTGCCGAGGATGTCGGCGACGGCGACCATACGACTCTCTCCACCATACCTGCCGACGCACGCGGCAAGTCGCGTCTTCTCATCAAGGAGGAGGGCATACTTTCGGGCGTCGAAATTGCACGCAAGGTGTTGGCCAAGACTGATCCGGATCTTAAGATGGAAGTCTTCATTGCCGACGGAAGTGCCGTCAAGCCCGGCGACGTGGCGTTCACAGTCGAAGGCAGCGTGCGTTCACTGCTCGTGGCCGAGCGCACGATGCTCAATATCATGCAGCGCATGAGCGGCGTGGCGACTATGACCCATCGCTATCAGCAGCGTCTCGAAGGTCTGCACACTAAGGTGCTTGACACCCGCAAGACTACTCCCGGAATGCGTATGCTGGAGAAGGAGGCCGTCAAGACGGGCGGAGGCATGAACCATCGTATCGGCCTTTTCGACATGATCCTCATAAAGGACAATCATATCGACTTCGCCGGAGGTATTCCTCAGGCGCTCAAGGCCGCGCGCGACTACTGCGCCGCGAAAGGACTGAAAGACATGAAGATCGAGATCGAGGTGCGTTCGCTCGACGACATCCGCACCGTGTTCGAGGCCGGAGGCGCCGACCGCATCATGTTCGACAACTTCACTCCCGAGCTTACCCGTGAGGCCGTGAAGCTCGTCGGCGGCCGCTGCGAGACCGAATCCTCGGGCGGCATCACCTACGAGACACTACGCGATTATGGCGAGGCCGGCGTAGATTTCATCTCCGTCGGCGCGCTGACCCATTCAGTCAAGGGTCTCGACATGTCCTTCAAGGCGATGTGATTTCAATTATAGGCCGTATAAGCCCTATATGCCCTATATGGCCCATAATAACAAACTAATAAACACAATATCTCACCACACATGAACAAACTCGCAGCAATCCTCCTCGCAGCCGCCGTTACGGCGCCTGTCGCAGGCATGGCGAAGGATCGAATCACCCGCCATCCCGACGCTACCAACGAAGAGACAATCCTCCACGTCTGGAGCTGGAATTTCCCTGAGATCGGCAAAAACATGAAGCGTATCGCCGACGCCGGATTCACCATGATTCAGACCTCGCCGGTACAGTCATGCTTCTCTCCCGAAGGGGGCAACAAGAAGATCTTCGACGACAAAGGCAAGGAGGGCAACTGGTATCACTACTATCAGCCCACCGACTGGAAGATCGGCAACAACATCGTCGGCTCGCGCGAGCAGATGGTCGCCATGATGGACTCCGCCAATAAATATGGCGTGAAGGTGATCGTCGACGTGCTCCCCAACCACACCGCGTTTGACATCGATCTCGTCAGCGACGACCTAGTGAACGCCGCCGGCGGACGCGACAAACTATATCACAGCGACGGCCTACGAGGCGTGCAGGACTACAACGACCGCCTGCAGTGCACACTCTGGGGTAGCGGCAATCTTCCCGACGTCAACACCGAGAATCCCGATTTCCAGAAATACTACATGCAGTTCGTCAACGACCTCCTTTCGCTGGGCGTGAAGGGTTTCCGCTATGACACCGCAAAGCATATCGGTGTTCATTCCGATCCTGTAGATGCTGCATCCGGCGTGAACGAGAACGACTTCTGGGACGTTGCCACAGGCCGCAAGGCTGTGAAAGGCGTGAAGCTCGCCGTACCTTACGACGATCTTTTCGTCTACGGCGAAGTACTTCAGGACAAGAACGTTCCCGAGAAGGAATATGCCGACTATTTCGGACAGACAGCATCGGGCTACGGCTGGCATCTCCGCGAGGCTCTCGAGAAGGGTACAGCCAAGGACATCGACCTTAAAGACTGGCGCCACGAGGCCGCTCCGGAGTATCTGACCACTTGGGTCGAGAGCCACGACACCTACTGCAACGCCCATGAGAGCGCGTCGCTCACCGACGACCAGATCCGTACCGGCTGGGTCTTCATCACCGCACGCCAGAACGGCACACCGCTCTTCTTCTCGCGCCCTGCCGGAAGCACCCGCGACAACTTCTACGGCAACAACGTGCTCGGCGCACGTGGCAACGACGAATTCTTCCATCCCGAGGTTGCAGCTGTCAACAAGTTCCGTCAGGCCATGAAAGGCCAAAAAGAGGATCTTCAGAAGAGCGAGAACGGACAGGTACTTCTCGTGAACCGAGGCAAAAAAGGAGCGGCAGTAGTCAACATCTCCTCTCTCGCCAACCACGTAGACCTTCCCACCGGACTCCCCAACGGCACCTACCGCGACGTAGTCTACGGCAAGGAATTCAAAGTCAAGAACGGTCGCCTCAAAGGTCTCACCGCACCTTACCGCACCTACATCCTCCAGAAGAAATAACCCCATCCACCACGTGAAATAACTGAGAGGAAACCTCGATATAATAGCCCGGAGCCTCACCGCTTCGGGCTTTTTTCGAACCATGTTTTGCGAACAAGGGGAACAATATCGAACAATCTTATGATCATGGGATCCGCACGTCCTTCGCGACATGCGCTTGGCGTAGCATCGGCTGACGCGAGCGCGGTGATAGCGTCTTGAGGAGGGGAAAGGCTTCGGAGATGCCTTGGCGGAGCGTATGCTTCCATCGCGTACAACACCTCCGGCGTTGTGCAGCCTTCTTGGATGTCTCCCCGGACTCTGTATGGGGTTAACAAGATTGCAGTCAACCGGACTGAGGCTTCTCCTATGCGTTAAGCAACCATGAATGGTTGTATATGAGGGCGGATCATTTCCGACGGATTCGCTGCGCTCATCCATCGGCTATCAACAATAGGCAACCGCTGGCGCGGTTTTGTTCGTCATGGTTCCCAATGGTTCGAAGGAATGGTTATTGATGGTTTGAAAAGGTTTGTTCCCCTTGTTCGGGAGAAGGACGGTTCGATATAGTTACTTTTGAGGGGTGGAATCGAAATAATTGTTAAAAACCTTGCGGACTATCTCTACAGTTATTAATTTTACTGCCAATAAGAGTATTTGAAGATCACGACGATTGAGTTTATCGTGATAATTTGAGTCAAAAGATGTACGATTTATATAAGATTTTCGAATCGTTGCTGAGTCAGTTTGACGTTATCGACATGGCTGACAGCGAGTTCAGCCGCATGTGTGTCGATGATCCGGAGCTTCGCAAGGCTTATCGCGAATGGTGCCGGGAGCAGGATCTCTCGCCGCGCCGGGGATTTCTGACATATGCCGAGGAGTTTAACGACCGCAACAATCTGCGCATGGATTCTTTAGAGGAGGAGGCCGAGAACTATGATTTCTGACACACAACGCCGACGCCTGCGCCGTCTTCCGGCGGAATGGGCGGCTCAGCAGGGTGTCATTGTCTCGTTGCCGGATGAGTCGATGGACTGGAGCTACATGCTGCCGGAGATCCACGAATGCTACCGTCGGATTGTTGAGGCTCTCGTAGCCACCGGAAGCAATGTCACGGTGCTTGCGCAGGATGTCGCCAAAGCTCTGGAGGTGCTTCAGGATGTTGACCAGCGAAACATCCGCTATGTGGAGGTGCCGCTCAACGACACTTGGGTGCGCGACTATGGACCTCTCACTGTCTCCGAGCTTTCGCGGCGATCGGGGCGATTGCGTCTCGCCGCGCTCGACTGCGGATTCAACGGCTGGGGACTGAAATTCGCTGCCGACAATGACAATCTCGCGACTCTGCGTCTGCACGAGGCCGACAGACTTTTCTCGCTCAAATACCATAACTGCCGCGGCTACGAGATTGAGGGCGGCTCGATCGAGAGCGACGGCAAGGGCACCATCCTCACGACCACGCGCTGTCTTTGCTCTCCCAACCGCAATGGCGGACTCTCAAAGGATGAAGTTGCCGCTCATCTCAACGCACTTTTCGGTGCCGACCATATCCTTTGGCTCGACCACGGCGCTCTCGAAGGGGACGACACGGACAGCCATATCGACACCTTGGCACGTCTCTGTCCCGAAGACACCATACTATATACCGGATGTTCCGACCCCGACGACAGCCACTACGTCGAGCTTGCCGCGATGAAGGATCAGCTTCTGCGTTTCCGCACGCTTTCCGGCGAGCAGTTCAATCTTATCGAGCTGCCTCTTCCTGACGCGATCCACGACGAGGATGACGGCCACCGGCTTCCGGCCACTTATTGCAATTATCTCGTGACGGACAACGCTGTGCTCGTACCTTCCTACGCGCAGCCGCGCAAGGATGAGCTTGCCCGCAAGCTCGTCAAGGTCGCATATCCCGACCGCGAAGTTGTCAGTGTTGACTGCCGCGCTCTCATCCGGCAGCACGGCTCTCTCCATTGCGCCACCATGCAGATCCCTGCGGAATCCGTTCTTAAATCTTAAAAATGCTTATGACCAAGAAACTTAAAGTCGGCATATGCCAGCAATCATATACTTCCGACATCGCCTCCAACCGCCGCAAGAATCTTGAAGCGGTGAAATGTCTCGCTCTTCAGGGTGCGGAGCTTGTCGTTCTTTCCGAACTCCATGATTCCCTCTATTTCTGTCAGGAGGAGAATGTCGATAATTTCGATATCGGAAGCACGTTGGAGGATTTTGTGGCTGACTATCGCGAAGTCGCGCGGGAGAAGAGGGTAGTGCTAGTCACTTCCATGTTCGAGCGCCGTGCCGCAGGACTCTACCACAACACCTCTGTCGTCATCGACTCCGACGGCAGCATCGCGGGCAAATACCGCAAGATGCACATTCCCGACGATCCTGCATACTACGAGAAATTTTATTTCACCCCCGGAGACCTCGGCTTCCGTCCGATCGATACGTCTATCGGATGTCTCGGCGTGCTTGTCTGCTGGGATCAGTGGTATCCGGAGGCCGCGCGGCTCATGGCTCTCTCCGGCGCCGAAATGCTCATCTATCCCACGGCCATCGGCTGGGAATCCACCGACACAAAGGAGGAGAAGGAGAGGCAGCTCGAGGCGTGGGTGACCGTGCAGCGCGGACATGCCGTGGCAAACGGACTCCCTGTCGTAACCGTCAACCGCACAGGCCATGAGAAGGATCCTTCGGAACGTACTAACGGCATTCAGTTCTGGGGCGACAGTTTTGTGGCCGGTCCGCAGGGTGAGTTCCTGTTCCGCGCCGCTTCCGACCGCGAAGTACTGAAAGTCGTGGAGATAGACCTCGGACGCTGCGAACAGGTGCGCCGCTGGTGGCCTTTCCTGCGCGACAGACGTATCGATGCCTACGGCGGATTGCTCAACCGATTCAATGACTGAGAAAACGCAATACCATGATGAAAATAAAGAACTTATTGTTTATTGCAGCATTGCTGCCTATGTTCGGACTCGCTTCCTGCAGTTCCGACGAGCCTATGCGCGATGACGGCGACGGAGGCGTTTCTTCAGATGCCTCGGGCGATGTCTCAGGCGACGGCGACACTGCGGATGCTCCCGAAGCGTTCAGGCTCTGCAAAGGTGCGGATGTGAGCTGGCTTACCGAGATGGAAGCCAGAGGAGTGAAATTCTATTACGACGATGGTCGCGAGGGGGACTGCTTCGACATCCTGAAGAACAAACATGTCAACGCCATCCGTCTGCGTGTTTGGGTGGATCCTGCCAACAAATACTGTGGCACGGACGATGTTATCGCCAAGGCAAAGCGTGCCGTGGCGGCCGGAATGGACGTGATGATAGATTTCCATTACTCGGACACCTGGGCGGATCCCGGAAGCCAGACTATGCCGAAGGCATGGCAGGGGCAGAACGCCGACCAGTTGTGCGTGACCTTGGCAGAATACACCAAGGACGTGCTCGGCAAACTTAAGGACGCGGGCGTGACACCCAAGTGGGTTCAGGTCGGTAACGAAACCGGCAACGGAATGCTTTGGCCCAATGGAAAGGCTGACGAGAATCCAAAGGGATATGCCGACATGATTTCCGCAGGCTATGACGCTGTGAAAGCCGTGTGTCCGGACGCAAAAGTCATCGTCCATATCCAAAGCGGAGAAAACCAGAGCCTTTTCCAGTGGAATCTCGACATCCTCAAACGCTACAACGCACGCTACGACATCGTTGGCATGTCGCTCTATCCCGAGCCGACGAACTACGCGCAGATGGTGCAGCAGTGCAAGAGCACGATGCTCTACGTCATCAATCGCTATGACAAGGACGTGATGCTCTGTGAGGTCGGCATGGGCAACAGCTATGTGACGCAATGCAAGGATTTCCTTTCGCAGTGCTTCCGTCTCTCGGAGGAGATCGACAATAACCGCTACCTCGGACTTCTGTATTGGGAACCTCAGTGCTATAACGACTGGAACGGCTACCGCAAGGGGTGTTTCACCTCAAAGGGCGCGCCCTCCGAAGCGATGGATGCCTACAGCTATTCAAGTACGAGCGTTCCGATGATTCCGATGTAATCTCAAAAGATGATGAAGAAAAAGAGCGGGATGCCCAAGAGGGCGTCCCGCTATCTATGTATGCGCAGCCGGATCAGTCGGCCGGAGCGAGTTTCACGGTGAAGTGGCGGAGCAGCGGCGCTTCCCAGACGATCTTGAGACCGCGTGTGATGCTTTCGCGGCGGTCGTAGACATTTTTGATGGCGGCCGCGATCACGTTGATGTGGTTGTCGGTGTAGACGCGGCGCGGGATGCAGAGGCGCAGGAAGTCCATGCCGCCGAAGCGGTTCTCCCTCGTGACGGGATCGCGGTCGGCAAGGATATAGCCGATCTCGCAGCCGCGCACGCCTGCCTCAAGGTACAGTTCCACGGTAAGGGTCTGCGCCGGGAATTCCTCTTTGGGGACGTGTGTGAGGATCTTGTCGGCATCCAGGAAGATGGCGTGGCCACCGGCGGGACGCTGATAGGGGATTCCGTACTCGTCGAGTTTTGAGGCGAGATACTGCACCTGACGGATGCGTGTGTTGAGCATGTCGAAATCGGTGTTCTCGTCGAGACCGACGGCGAGGGCGTCCATGTCGCGGCCGTTCATGCCGCCGTAGGTGACGAAGCCTTCGAAGCAGATGCAATAGGACTTCGCGCCCTCATACCATTCCTCGTGGCTCGTGGCGATGAAACCGCCCATGTTGACCAGACCGTCTTTCTTGGCCGACATCGTCATGCCGTCGGCCAGCGAGAACATCTCGCGGCAGATCTCCTTGATTGTCTTGTCGGCGTAGCCTTCCTCGCGTGTCTTGATGAAGTAGGCGTTCTCGGCGAAACGTGCGCTGTCGAATATGAGGGGCTTGTTGTAGCGGCCGCATAGGGCGCTGACCTCACGAAGGTTCTGCATCGAAACGGGCTGTCCTCCGGCGGTGTTGTTGGTGATGGTGACGATGACGAAAGGCACCTTGTCGCCCTGCTCCTTAAGTACTTTCTCGAGCTTGGCGAGATCCACGTTGCCCTTGAAGGGATGGATCAGCTGGGTGTCGCGGGCCTCGTCGATGGTGCAGTCCACGGCTGTGGCCTTGCGGCTCTCGATGTGACCCTTGGTAGTGTCGAAATGGGAGTTGCCGGGGACGACGTCGCCCTCATGCACCAGATAGCTGAACAGCACGTTTTCAGCGGCACGACCCTGATGGGTGGGAAGCACATACTCGAAGCCTGTGATGCGTGAGATTGTCTCCTTGAGGCGGAAGAAGGAGGACGCTCCGGCATAGCTCTCGTCGCCGGTCATCATGGCAGCCCACTGTGTGTCGCTCATGGCGCCTGTGCCGGAATCGGTGATGCAGTCGATGTAGACCTGATCGGCGTGAAGCATGAAGACATTGTAGTGGCACTGGCGAATCCATTCCTCTCTCTGTTCGCGTGTGCTGAGCCTGAGCGGCTCGACCATCTTGATTTTCCAAGATTCTGCAAAGGGTATTTCCATTGTCGAATTATTATTTTACATGGTTTAGAATCAGTTAGTTTCGCGTTTTGTATCATGCCCCGCAGACGTCGCGCACCGCGTTGGAATTCGGCGTCCTCGGGTGATTTGAGTGCTCAAAGGTAGTCAAAAGAATTGTGACATACAAAATATTTCAACAAAAAATTCAAATGAGGCTTTGGGAGGAAGTGTCGGCAAATTTTATTAATTTTGTGGCTCTATGGACAACAAGACCTTTATCGACACATTGGCACGACGTTCGGGCGTGACGCGGAAAGAGGCGGCGCTTCTTGCGGATGCTCTCGGCAATGCAGTTGCCGACATCTGCGTTGAGGGCGACTCGGTAGTAATTCCCGGATTCGGCAGTTTTGAGACAAAAAAGAAGATGGAACGCATTATGGCGGTGCCGTCGAGCTACGGCAAGAGGCTGCTTATTCCACCCAAGATCGTGATGTCGTTCAAGCCTTCGGCGCTGCTTAAGCAACGCCTCAACGAATCCGTATCGTCGTCACCGTCAGAAATTCAGGAGGATCAGGATCTATGAACAGGAAAGTGACTCTCGCATCTCTTGCCGAACGTCTGGCGGAGATCTGCAATATTCCGGCTGCCGAGGCCGAAAGCCGCATCAAGAGCTATTTCGACATCATAGCCGAGACAATTTCAGCAGGCGACAGTGTGAAGGTGAAGGGACTCGGCACGTTCAAGCCCGTGGGAATCGAGCCGCGCGAAAGTGTGGACGTGACTACCGGTAAACGTATGCTGATCCCCGGCCATCGCCGTGCGGTTTTCACACCTGAGAAATCCCTTGCCGAGAAGGTCAATGCACCTTTCGCGGCGTTCGAAGCCGTGGAGCTGTCCGACGACATTTCCGAGGAGGAACTCGATGCCGCCGCTCAAGAGACTGTCGATGCCGTTTCGGAAGAATCTGTCCTTACTTCCGAAGATAAACCGACTACAGACGCGGAAGAGATAACGGAAAAGACCATTGAAGAGGTTGTTACGGCTACGGTTGAGGAAGAGAATAAGCCTGTTGAGGCATCAGAATTGGAACCTGAGCCTAAACCGGAACCTGATGCGCATGTAGAGATAAAAGAGGAGAAAGTTCCGAAAGAAGTCGCTTCCCGACCTTCATGTACGATTCCAACTCCAGATGTTGAGGAAGAAGATGATGATTTCGATAATGAGACGAACCTTAAATCGCAGCGTCGTCGGGAACATCGCGGAGGATTCCTTCCGGGATTCCTTATCGGATTAGCCTGCATGTTCGCCGTGTTGGGAGGACTGTGGTGCTGGTATCGTTTCGCACCTGAGAGTTTCGACAGCATACTCGGACGTCCTTCGGCAAAGGTCGAGAATGCCACACCGGCAAAAATCGTTTCCAACACAGTTCCGGAACCCAAGCCTGAGGCGCATGCTCAGAAAGTAGAGGCTAAAGCTACGGAGGAAGCAGACGCTGTTGCTGAAGTGAGCGTTGAGAAAGAGGACATCGAGAACAGAGCCGAGGTACCGACGCAACCTTCCGACAAAACCAAGGAGAAACCTGTATATGACACGATCTCCAAAACTCGTTTCCTCACCACTATGGCACGCGACCATTACGGCAGCTACCATCTATGGCCATATATATATGAGGAGAACAAGGCCATTCTCGGCCATCCTGACCGCATCAAGCCCGGAACAAAGGTGGTGATACCTCCCGCCGAGAAATACGGCATCAACGCCAAGGACAAGGCCTGTATCGCCAAGGCCAAGAAACTCGGTGTCGAGATCTACGCCAAATACAAGTAGACTGGCCGACTATTTTTTTTTGATGGAATCTATGTATTGTGAGGGAGTCATTCCCTCACAATTTTTAAACATACGGCTGAGATGTGCCGGATACTCAAAGCCGAGTTTGTAGGCTGTTTCTGCCACACTTATGCCTGAAGCAAGTTCATTCTTGATCTGTCGGATAATGAACCGGCGTAGATGCCGTCCCGGACTCTCGCCGGTCATCTTTTTTATCAGATCGCTGAAATAGTTGGCCGACAGGCATAGATGCTCCGCACATATATTTACTGTAGGGAGTCCATTCTTCATCTGGAGATTATCGGCAAAATATCCATGCAGGAAACTGTCGAATCTTGCAAGGATGTCGTTATTGGAGAGTTTTCGTGTCATGAACTGGCGGTTGTAGAATCTTTGACAATATTTGATAAGAAGAGAGATATAACTCACCAGTATGTCATTTTGGAAATCATCATATGGAGCCTCTGTTTCCGATTTTATTCTTTGAAGTATCGACACGACAATTCCATGCTCCATTTCATTCATGTGCAGAGCCTCATTGACGCTGTAGTCGAAGAATGAATAGCCCTTGATCTTCTTTTCGAGCTGGGTGCCCCTGATGAGATCCGGATGAAAAAGCATTGCCCATCCTCCGATCGAAACTCTCTCACCGTTTTCCTCTTTACCTCCTATCTGTCCCGGAGCGACACATATCAGCGAACCGTCCTTATAATCGTATTTACCGCAGCCGTAGGTCAGGTCAAGATCATTGTTATCCTGCACAAACACGCCATAAACGCCATATCTGTTAAGGCTGTGGCGGATGGGCGAGATTTTAGAAAAGTCTATGACCGTAATCAGCGGATGTCGGTCTGTGAGTCCGTGATATCCGCTGAAATCGGAAGTCTTGTTGACATTGAGAATTTTAGGCATCGGCATGTATCTGATTGTCAGACGCAAATTTACGAATTATCCGTGAAGATTCAGGAAACATTTCCAAGTTTTTGATAAGGATTGCCAAGAAATTGGATGCATCGTTTTCAAAAGACGGTCTAATTTTGTGGTTGAAACTACCTGAAAGATAAACGATATGACGAAAGAAGATTTTAAGGAGTTTGTCCGAACCGGAGGAACCCTTGACACAGAAAATATTCATGGATTCATGGATAAGATGAGCAATGAGGCCAGACGCATCACTTTCTTGCTGAACACGGCTTACCGTACACCCGACGAAGTAAGAGAACTGCTGTCTGAACTGTTCGGCTACAAAGTGCCTTCCTCGCTCCGTGTATTTCCGCCATTCTATACCGATTATGGAAAGAATATCAATATCGGGGAAGGAGTGTTCATCAATGCCTGCTGCCATTTTCAGGATCATGGCGGCGTGACCATCGGCGACGGTTGTCAGATAGGCCATAATGTAGTTTTCGCCACCCTCAATCACGAACTGAAACCGGAACGACGTAAGACCACACGCCCCGCTCCAATCGTATTGGGCAAAAATGTCTGGGTCGGTTCAAACGCCACCATATTGCAGGGTGTGACACTCGGCGACAATGCCGTTGTTGCGGCAGGTGCTGTTGTTACGAAAGATGTTGCGCCGGATACAGTTGTTGGAGGTGTTCCGGCGAAGTTTATAAAAAGGATCTAAAGTTATATGAGAACAAAAGTAACTCTGTTTATCGTATTGTCAATCCTGACATTGAATATCCAGGCAGCTACCCGTTATGATATGGAACAGAATAAACTTATTTTCCCGGCTGAAAACATAGCATCTGCGGAGTGTAATACCGGAGAAGTGCATCTGTCAATATTGAAGGATGGAGGAAACGCCATGATAACCCATTTCCATTTCTCACCCGGCAGTCGTAACTTCTGGCATTACCATCCCAATGCCGAACAGACATTGCTGGTACTTGACGGAGAAGGCTACTATCAGGAAGAAGGTCAAGAAAAACGTGTCATAAAAAAAGGAGATGTGATTGTTTCCAAAGCCAATGTACGCCACTGGAATGGTGCGACTCCCGATAAGGCGTTGGTTTGCATGACAGTAACAGAACATTCCTTTGATGGTCATGTCGTACAGTTGCGCTCCGTGACAGATGAGGAATACGGATTGTCAACAAGAGCAGAAAACGAACCGACAATGTGCGCAAAGCTGCCAATGTTTGCCGATGGTATAATCCGTTTGTCGAAAGTAGAGGTTGATCCTGCATATCTTGACGAGTATATGAAGTTTGCAGCCGAAGTTGGCGAAATATCCTTGCGTACAGAACCCGGAGTGCTTACGATGTATGCCTTGCAGGAAAAGGAGAATCCTTGTAACATAACGATTCTTGAAACGTATGCCTCTCAGGAAGCATATCGTTCACATATAGCATCGGCCCACTTCCAGAAATATAAACAAGGAACACTCCACATGGTCAAAACACTCCAACTTCTTGACCAAAATGAACTTAACCCATCCAATAAAATTATAAATTATATCAAAACGCAAAACAATATGGCACAGAAAATTATTCAGACTGCCGGAAGGCAGCAGCTCGGCGATTTCGCTCCTGAATTCGCCCATCTCAACGACGATATACTTTTCGGGGAAGTATGGAGCCGCAATGACTTACTATCATTGCGTGACCGTAGCCTCGTGACAATCACCTCGCTCATATCGCAAGGAATAACCGACAACTCGCTGACTTACCATCTTCAGGAAGCTAAGAAGAACGGCATAACCCGCAGCGAGGCTGCCGAAATCATAACTCACATAGCCTTTTATGCCGGATGGCCCAAGGCGTGGGCGGCGTTCAATCTCGCCAAGAAAGTTTGGGCAGACGATACAGAAACCACAGAGAAATGAATGCTCCTAAGGTAAAACTTAACAATGGGGTATTGATGCCTATCGAGGGATTTGGTGTTTTCCAGATTCCTGATGCGGCTCAATGCCTTGAAGCTGTCAGATGTGCGCTTAAAACCGGTTACCGGCTTGTCGATACAGCTTCTGTCTATGACAATGAGGGAGCGGTAGGGCAGGCTATAAATGAATCCGGCATCGACAGGCGTGAGATTTTTCTCACGACCAAAGTGTGGACAAGTCAGATGGGTTATGACCGCACGATGAAGGCGTTTGAAAACTCTCTCAAACGACTCGGACAGAATTATCTCGACTTATACCTTATTCATATGCCTTACGGAGATGTTGCCGGGACTTGGCGTGCGATGGAACGACTTTACCATGAAGGTCGCATCCGCAGCATCGGTGTCTGCAATTTTTCCGAGGCACATCTAACCGACCTCTGCCTTTCATCAGAAGTCAAACCAATGGTGAATCAGGTGGAATGCCATCCGTTTACCCAACAGACAGGAATGTTGGCATTATGCAGAGAAAACGGTATTCAACTGGAGGCATGGGCCCCGTTTGCCGAGGGAAAGAATGAAATTTTCAGTAATCCTCTGTTACGCGATATTGCACATACTCATGGAAAAACAGTCGGTCAGGTCATACTTCGCTGGAACGTACAACGAGGTGTGATTGTAATTCCTAAATCAGTCAGATATGAGCGTGTTGTTGAGAATTCTGAGATTTTTGATTTTATTCTTTCAGAAGGTGAAATCTCTCTGATAGCCGGATTGGACAGTCGTAAACCGCTGATATTCGATTATAATAAAGTGGAGGAGGTAAAACGCATCTATGCGATACCTTGTCCGGAATAAAAAATAACTTTAAGACACGACCGATGAATAAGATAACAATGATAGTGGGTCATCCATATTGGAAAGACTCGGTAGCCAACAGAGCTATCATAAAGGAATTCACGCGCATCAATCCCGATACGGAGATAAGCAACATAACGGAACTTTATCCCGACGGCAATATAGATGTGGTGGCAGAACAGAAGAAACTGCTCGATGCCGACACAATCATACTTCAGTTTCCGATCATGTGGTATAGCTGCCCCTCTGTCATGCACAAGTGGATGGAGGAAGTGCTGGCTTACGGCTTCGCATACGGACATGGAGGCGACAAGCTGAAAGGCAAACGGCTCATCGCCTCATTCACAGCAGGAGGTTCAGCGGATATGTATAGCCGTTACGGTGTGCAGAAAATGACAATCGACGACCTGATGCCGCCATTCGCCGGAATCCCCAACCACTGCCAGATGGAATGGGGCGGTTATGTGTTCTCCGGCGGCATGATGATTGCCGGAAACACTGACGGGGAACAACTCGCCACATTTCAAGGACGCGCCAAAGCCCATGCACAAAGACTTAACCGACTCATCTTAAATGATAACAATGAATAAGCTGATTTATTTAGCGACGGCAGTTATGGCCTTATTCTCTTCAGTCAATGCAAAATCCCAGCAAGTTGCTCCGGCTACCTCGGATTCTGTCGCCACAGTGTATTTCATCAAGGATATTACTCCTGAAAATCTCCTGAAGATTTATGACGCGCTCGACCGTCGTGCCACAGGAAAGGTGTGCGTGAAACTTTCTTTCGGCGAGAGCGGCAATCCCAATCATCTCTCTCCGGAACTGATTGCTCCTCTTGTGCAAGGGTTGAACGCGACGTTTGTGGAGTGCAACACCGCATATCAGAGTTCAAGACGTCATTCCTCCGATCACCTGAAAACAGCCAAAGATCATGGATTTACTGCAATAGCTCCGATATACATAATGGATAGTGAGGGCGAGACTGCTTTGCCGGTCAAAGGAGGCAGGCATCTCAACTTCGCCTATATCGGCAAGAACTGGCTGGACTATGACTTTACTATAGTACTGTCGCATTTCAAAGGCCATCCCAGCGGCGGATTCGGTGGAGCGTTGAAGAATATGGCAATCGGAATGCAGTCAAGTGGCGGCAAGGCGTGGGTGCATACGGCAGGCAAAAATCACGATGCCGACAACTGGTGGGATGATCGTGCCGCACAGGATGATTTCCTTGAATCAATGGCTGAATCATCGAAAGCAATCATCGACCATGCCGGCGACAGAATTCTTTATATCTCAGTCGCCAACAACCTTTCCGTTGACTGCGATTGCGTGGCTCATCCCGCGCCTGTACAGATGGCGGATATTGGCATTTTCGCTTCCCTTGATCCGGTTGCTCTCGACCGGGCGTGCGTGGATGCCGTTCACAATTCTCCGGATCACGGCAAGATTCATTTGGAAGAGCGTATAGCAGAGCGCAACGGCACGCATCTTCTCGACTACGCCGAAGAATTAGGACTTGGCACTCAGAAATACGTGCTTATTAAAATCGAGTGATCGTCTTCTACTTGAGATTCTTTTTGTTGCCCCTCCCGGAGAATTTCTCCGGGATTTTTTGTTCCCTGTCCCGTACAGATAGCATAGACAGTTCCTGCACAGAGTGCCGTGAGATAAATCCAAAGTAAGATTTCTTTTATTCTGTCTATCTTTTCCTGAATATGCATTGATCTTTCTGTTTTACGATGTAAAATTACGATCATGACATTTCAGGGATATTTCATAAATGATAATAAATTGTTGCATTGTGATTGAGTAGCTTCTTAGACACTCAGCTACAATGCCGATGTAAAGGCCTGCACTGCGAAAGCAAAAATTTCGGCGTCGAGATCTACGCAAAAATTCAGGTAAATCCCAACGCCGAATGTAAAAGTGACTTTTCCCTACTGTTCTCAGTAGTAAGTGATTTCGCGTTCTATGATTTCGGATGCGGAGTTGCTGTTGACGAACTTGGAGCGCTTGATCCAGTTGCCCTGATTATCGTATTTGTAAATGAACGATGTGATTTCCACAAGGTTGCCGTTGTCGTCATAACGGTCGATTTCGTATGGATTGCCGTTTTTGTCAAGCAAGGCTTGCCTGACAAGCTTATGGGATCCGTCGGGTGCAACGGCATAGGAAACTTGTTTGTCAGGAGAAAGTACAATCACCTGATGTATTGTCTGATAGGGGGATTCAATGCTGATTTCAACCGGCAGCTCGTCTTCGTTGAACCGGAATTTCTGTCTCTTCTGTCCTTCTTCAATAGCCAGAGAGTAGATGGAATGGTCCGGTCGCAGCACAAGGTTCTGTATTGAAACAGTTCCGTCTGCGTTGACGTGTTCGCACCTTACGTTTGTCTTGTTGCCGTCGCGTGTTGCAGTAAAGGTCTCCGTGAAGATTGTTTTTCCGGATCCGTCAGTGGCTTTGGCCGAGACCGGAATACCGTCGGCTCCGATGTTGAAGGCATAACGTCGGGAGAGTTCTCCTTTGAAATATGTGTCGGAAACCTCAGCCAACATACAGTTTCTTATATTGGGATTATAGCTGTTCACGGTCTTTCTCTCAAGGATCGGATCCTCTTTCACTGTTTTGCGGCCTTTGACGTCATAGGTATGGATGTAGCTGAGAGTCCTTTCGTATTCGGGAAGAGGCTTGCCGAGACGGCGGTATTTCGCCACGGTGTCGGCATGGAAATATTCGGCTTTGCGCAGATTATATTCCTTTATATTGCTGTCCGATAAAATTTTTTGAGGTAAGATAAATTAGGGCTGATTCCATT
>CABUIO010000031.1 GCA_902491625.1 uncultured Porphyromonadaceae bacterium
AAATAAACGTTAATTTGGGGTCGTTCATGTCGAGTGGATTTTGTCTTGCAGGTGAGGGAGCATAGCAGGCTATGTGTCTGAACCAAAAGGCAAAATACGCCGACAGGAACGGAGCCTCTGATATTTTTGATGTTACTCTGTCTGTTAATTTTTTTTGAAGTTATGGAGAGGTTGAAGTAAATGTTAGCGTTGCCGCGTCTGCTTTTTGTCAAAAACCTTTCGCGTCTTAGTCACATAGCCCGCTATGCTCCTGCGACTTAAAAGTTTTTGCCTAAAAATCAGCCGCCTCAAATTTAACGTTTATTTTTAAACACCCTCTTATGTTTCTTAGGGCAAAAATAGTGATAAATTTTTTGAAGCGCAAAGAGGAACCGGAAAAAGTGCTAACTTTGTAATGTGGGAAAGGATCGAGTCTATATTGCCATTGATCTGAAATCGTTCTATGCGTCGGTGGAGTGTGTCGAGCACGGCTACGACGCTCTTGACGTCTGTCTTGTCGTGGCTGATGCGAGCCGCACCGACAAGACTATCTGTCTCGCCGTGTCTCCGGCGCTGAAGAGCTTCGGCACCGGCGGACGTCCGCGATTCTTCGAAGTCGTGCGCAGGGTCGGGGAGGTGAACCTCCACCGAGGCAAATCGGGCAAGTCGTGTTCCGGTCGCGAGCTGGCAGCGCATCCCGAATTGGCGGTCGATTTCTATGTGGTGCCTCCGCGCATGGCTCTCTATCTGGACTACAGCCGCAGGGTCTATGAGGTCTATCTGCGCTACATCGCTCCCGAAGACATCCATGTATACTCTGTCGACGAGGTGTTTATCGACGCCACGGACTATCTCGGCTTCTACGGACTAACCGCCCACGAGCTGACCATCAGGCTTATCCGCGAGGTTCTTGCTGTCACCGGAATCACCGCCACGGCCGGAATCGGTACCAACATGTATCTCTGCAAGATCGCCATGGACATCGTGGCCAAGAAGATGCCGCCCGACAAGGACGGCGTACGCATAGCCGAACTCGACGAGATGTCGTATCGGCGCCTGTTATGGTGTCACGAACCCCTGACGGATTTCTGGCGTGTGGGCCACGGCACAGCCTATCGGCTCAAATGTCTGGGACTTAACACTATGGGCGACGTGGCGCGTTTCTCACTGCGCCGTGAACAGACGCTTTATGACCTTTTCGGCGTCAATGCCGAGCTTCTGATCGACCATGCCTGGGGGTGGGAGCCTGTCACGATGGAGCATGTCAAGGCCTACGAGCCGGAGACACACTCCATAAGCAGCGGTCAGGTGCTCAGCCGCCCATACACGTTCGCCCAGGCCCGCAACGTGATGCTGGAGATGACCGACAGCATTTCTCTCGAACTCGTGGAGAAATGTCTCGCCACCGATCAGGTAGTGCTACACATTGGCTACGACGCAGTAGCGCAGCAGTCCGGATATTCCGGTCGCGTCGGCATAGACCGCTACGGACGCCGTGTGCCGCGCCATGCCCACGGCACCGCCAACATGGATTTTCCCACCTCCTCCTGTCGTATACTGATCGAGAAACTGACGGAACTTTACGACCGAATCGTAGATCGGGCCCTTATGGTGCGCCGTATCACGATTTCCATCAACCGACTGTGCCGCGATGGTGGCACCGCACATCCCGCACTCCCGCAGCAGCTCAGCCTTTTCGACGACATTGAGGAGAAAAGGCGTGAGGCCAAGGCGGCTGTCCGCGAACTTGAACGCGAGCGCAGGCGTCAGGAGGCAATTCTCGACATAAAGAACAAGTTCGGCAAGAACGCGATACTGCGCGGATTCAACTATTCCGACGGCGCCACCCAACGCGAACGCAACAACCAGATAGGAGGACACAAAGCATGAACGAGGCAGAACAGAAATATGGCGACATCATCGGTATGGAGCATCATGTCAGCAATATACATCCGCGGATGCCAATGCGCTCCAGAGCGGCGCAGTTTGCTCCCTTCGCGGCTCTCAGCGGCCACGAGGAGGCGATAGAGAAGGCTCGCGAGGAGCATATCTCGCATGAGAGATGAGGTAGGTGTTAATGGCTGTTTTACAGAGTGTTGCATGCTTACATGTAGATCTATTCACACGAAATGACATTTTTTTGCTTTGTCAGTCGGCAAAAATGTTGTATCTTTAGACCCCATCCCGCAAAAAATGTTAATGCAGGGGCGGTGGATTTTCGAGGAAATTCCGCAAGTTGAAGAGGGAGTGTAGCGAGCTACACGACCGATGAGACTTGGCGGAATTAACCGAAAAGACACCGGACAATGGGTAAGAGACAAAAAACATGTTAAACAAATTTACATATCACCCCGTTAATAAACCACATATATGATGTAATGCATCGCATCCTTTGATGCTTTTTACCCTTTGGTTCAGTCACATAGTCCGCTATGCTCCTGAACCTGCATGGCAAAAATCATCTAAAGCCTGCGACCCCTGCATTAATATTTTTTGTGGGATGGGGTCTTAAAGCGTGATAGAAATGTACAATACGGGCGGTGCGGACACATCGTCCGAAAACAAGCATAAGAAAAACCGATGGATAAAAAATTAGCTATACTGCGGACCGACAGCTGGCTGGAGCCATACGCCGCCGCCATAGAGGGACGTCATGAAGATGTCCTGCGAAAACTCAACGAACTGACTGCCAACACCGGCGGTTCACTCAAGCGTTTCGCCAACGCCTATAATTATTTCGGCCTTCACCGCGACCGCAAAGGCAACTGGGTGTTCAGGGAGTTCGCACCCAACGCTACAGAGATATATCTCATAGGTACCTTCTCCGACTGGAAAGCACTTCCGGAAAACCGTCTCACCGCACTCGGCGACGGCGCATGGGAGCTGCACCTTGAGGCCGACGTGCTCAAGAACGGCGACCTCTTCAAGATGCTCGTGCGCTGGGAAGGGGGAGAGGGAGAGCGCATCCCCGCGTATGCGACACGTGTAGTGCAGGATGAGAAGACCCACATCTTCTCCGCCGAGGTCTACGATCCCGCCGAGCCTTATGAATTCAAGATTAAGAATTTCCGCCCCGACGTGAAGCCTCTTCTCATCTATGAATGCCACATCGGCATGGCGCAGGAGAAGGAGGGCGTCGGCAGCTACGAGGAATTCCGTACTCAGATATTGCCGCGCATCGCCAAGGACGGCTACAACGCCATCCAGATAATGGCCATTCAGGAACACCCTTATTACGGATCCTTCGGCTACCATGTGTCGAGCTTCTACGCGCCCTCGTCGCGCTTCGGTACACCCGACGACCTTCGCCGCCTTATCGACGAGGCCCACGCGCTCGGCATCGCCGTGATCATGGACATCGTGCACTCCCACGCCGTGAAGAATGTGGTGGAGGGTCTTGGAAGCATTGACGGATGCCGCGACACATATTTCTATCCCGGCGACCGCGGCGAGCATCCCGCCTGGGACAGCCTTTGCTTCGATTACGGCAAAAACTCCGTGATACATTTCCTACTATCCAACTGCAAATACTGGCTTGAGGAATTCCGTTTCGACGGATTCCGTTTCGACGGCGTCACCTCGATGCTCTACTATGACCACGGTCTGGGCAAGGCGTTCGGATCCTACGGCGACTACTACGACGGCGCTCAGGACACCAACGCCATCACATATCTGACGCTGGCCAATATCCTTATCCACGACGTCAATCGGCACGCCATCACCATAGCCGAGGAGATGAGCGGAATGCCCGGACTCGCGCTCCCCTTCGCCGACGGCGGCATCGGTTTCGACTACCGCATGGCGATGGGTATTCCCGACTATTGGATCAAGACCATCAAGGAGAAGAAGGACGAGGACTGGAAGCCTACCTCCATATTCTGGGAGCTTACCAACCGCCGCGCCGACGAGAAGACAATCAGCTACGCCGAAAGCCACGACCAGGCGCTTGTCGGCGACAAGACCATCATTTTCCGCCTTATCGACAAGGAGATGTACTGGCACATGATGGTAGGTGACAACAACTACACAGTGGAGCGCGGAATGGCTCTCCACAAGATGATCCGCCTCGTGACGCTCGCCACGATCAACGGCGGCTATCTCAACTTCATGGGTAATGAGTGGGGGCATCCGGAGTGGATCGATTTCCCGCGCGAGGGCAACGGCTGGAGCTACAAGTATGCCCGCCGCCAGTGGAGTCTTGTGGATCGCGAAGACCTGAAATACAAGTATCTTAACGGCTGGGACAACCGAATGATCGAGCTTGTGGCCGGCGAATACAATTTCCAGGCCATGCCCATCGAGAAACTGTGGGAAAAAGATGACGATCAGGTGCTGGCCTTCAAGCGCGGTGATCTTGTGTTCGTCTTCAATTTCAGTCCTGTGCAGTCCTTTACCGACTACGGCTTCCTGGCACCCGAAGGGGAATATGAGGTCGTGCTTGACAGCGACAGCGAGGCCTTCGGCGGATTCGGCAATATCGACGACAAAATCCATCACTTCACGCAGCACGATCCCCTCTATAAGCCTGCGGGCAAGGGATGGCTGAAGATGTATCTTCCCGCGAGGACGGCGCAGGTGCTCCGTGTCGTCAGGAAACGTCGCAGCTCTGCGAAAACGTCGGTATCCAAGGGCAAGACAACGAAAAAAACCACTAAGTGACAGACTATAAAAGACAGGGAGGGCGCTGAGTCGCCCTCCCTGTCGAAAAAAAGTGTTAACTTTGCGGTTCATAATCAACTTCAAAAACAATGGACAGCAATCGCTATGATCGTCGCGGCGTATCGGCCGTCAAGGAAGATGTGCACGCTGCAATCAAGAACGTAGACAAAGGTCTTTATCCGGGAGCCTTCTGCAAGATAATTCCGGATGTGCTCGGAGGTGATCCCGAGTGGTGTAATGTGATGCACGCCGACGGCGCCGGAACCAAGTCAAGTCTCGCCTACATGTATTGGAAGGAGACCGGCGACATGAGTGTCTGGAAAGGCATAGCTCAGGACGCCCTGATAATGAACATTGACGATCTTCTATGCGTGGGAGCAACCGACGGAATCCTGCTCTCGTCCACCATCGGACGCAACAAGAAGCTTATTCCGGGCGAGGTGATTGCAGCCATAATCAACGGTACAGAGGAGCTGCTCGCCGAGCTTCGCGAGCACGGTGTCAACATCGTCTCCACCGGCGGAGAGACTGCCGATGTCGGCGACCTTGTGCGTACAATAATTGTCGACAGCACGGTCTGCTGCCGCATGCGCCGCAAGGATGTGGTCGACAACAGCAATATCGCTCCCGGCGACGTTATCGTTGGTCTCGCTTCCTACGGACAGTCGGTCTACGAGACCGAATACAACGGCGGCATGGGCAGCAACGGACTGACCTCCGCACGCCATGACGTCTTCGCCAAATATCTGCTTGAGAAATTCCCCGAAAGCTGCGATCCTGCAGTGCCGGAGGATCTGAAATATTCCGGAAGCTGCCGTCTGACCGACGCAGTGGAGGGTTCGCCCATAGATGCCGGCAAACTCGTGCTCTCGCCCACGCGCACATACGCGCCTGTAGTGAAACGCGTGCTGGAGAAATACCGCGACAGAATCCACGGCATGATTCATTGCAGCGGCGGCGCACAGACCAAGATTCTACATTTTATCGACGACACGAAGCATGTGGTGAAAGACAACCTCTTCCCCGTGCCTCCGCTCTTCAGTCTCATTCAGAAGGAGAGCGGGACAGAGTGGAAGGAGATGTACAGAGTCTTCAACATGGGTCACAGATTCGAATTCTACGTACCCCGCGAGATTGCCGGCGACATCATAGCCATATCGAAGGAGTTCGGCATCGAAGCTCAGATCGTAGGCCGTGTCGAGGCTTCCGACGGCAACGGCAAGCTCCTCACAATCAAGAGTGACAAGGGCGAATTCGAATATACCTATTAAATCTTAAATCCCCGGAAGGAACCGATGGCAGGGCGGATGTTCCGCATATCATGTTTGATACCGGCAGTCATATTAATGTGTCTGCTCGCAGCATCATGCGGAGGCCCTTCTCAGCAGAAGGAGACGCAGACGCCGGTGGCCTCGATGCCCGACACACTGCGCGTGGGGACATTGTACAGTCCGACGACATATTTCATCTATCGCGACGAGCCTATGGGCTACGAATACGACATGGTGAAGCAATACGCAGAGTCGCATTCCCTTCCCATGAAGCTTGTCGTGGCTCCGAGCTTCCACACTCTCGTGGAAATGCTTGACAGCGGGAAGATCGACCTTTTGGCTTGTCGCGTGCCGATGACTTCCGATTTCAAAAATCAGGTGCGCTTCTGCGGTCCTGTCAATGTCACGGCTCAGGTGCTTGTGCAGAAAAACGCCAGGGAGAGCGGCGACGGTTATGTCGACAACGTGACCGGACTTGTCGGTCGTGACGTCTATGTCGAGACCGGCACGAAATATTGCCAGCGCCTTGAAAACCTCAATGAGGAGGTCGGTGGCGGCATCAATATCCATGCTCTCGCTTCCGACACGCTCGTGGCCCACGATCTTGTGGAGATGGTGGCTCAGGGTGAGGTCCCTTTTACTGTGGTCGACGGCGACATCGCCTCGCTTGAAAAGACATATTATCACAATATAGATGTGAGTGTGGCCGTCAGTCTGGAGCAGAAGTCGGCGTGGGCTGTGGCGAAAGACAACGAGGTTCTTGCCAACAGTATCGACAAATGGAGCCGCACTATCGGCGACAACAACGAGGTCAAGGAGATCCATCGCCGCTATTTCGAGATGGCGAAGAATCCTTTCGATGATGATGACGGCATTGCCGTCGGTTCTTCCGGCGCGGGTTCCACCGGCGTGAGGATGATGGATGCTACCACGATCTCGCAGTATGACGCTTTTTTCCGCAAGTATGCGCCCTCCATCGACTGGGACTGGCGTCTGCTGGCTGCCGTGGCCTACGAGGAGAGCCGCTTCGACAATTCCGCCACATCGTGGGCCGGAGCCGCCGGAGTGATGCAGATAATGCCCCGCACCGCAGCGCTCAACGGTTTGCCGGCGTCGCAGATACGCGATCCGGAGCGCAACATAGCCACGTGCGTCAGGATTTTCAAGATACTCGACGATCTTCTCCGCAAGAAGGTTCCCTCTCCCGATGAGCGCCTGAAATTCGTGCTCGCCTCCTACAATGCCGGACAAGGCCACATCCTTGACGCCATCGCACTTGCCGGAAAATACGGTATGGACAATCAGGTGTGGGACTCCAATGTGCGCGACGCCCTGCTGATGAAGTCGCGTCAGGAGTATTACACCGATCCTGTGGTTCGACACGGCTATTTCCATGCCAAGGAGACGGTTTCATACGTGGATCGTGTACTTCGCACCTATGACTATTACAAGGCGCACGCGCCTGTCTGAAAGAATATCAATTACACAGTAAAATATTGAAAATTATGAAAAAAAGAAACTTCACAGTTGCCCTTGTGCTTGCGTTGGCAGGCTCGATGCTTTTCAGCTCCTGTATCGGACGTTTTGCCCTTACCGGCAAGGTGCTCAGCTGGAACAACCAGATAGGCTCTAAATTCGTCAACGAACTTGTCTTCCTCGCATTCTGGATCCTTCCGGTCTATGAAGTGACAGCGCTTGCCGACCTTCTGGTGATCAACTCGATCGAGTTCTGGAGCGGCAACAATCCCGTGGAAGCCTACACCAAGGTCGTAAAGACTGAAAACGGCAATTACCTCGTGAAATGCGACGGCAAAGGCTACGACATCGTCAACACAGGAAACGGCGACAAGGTGCGACTCGATTTCGATGCGCGCACACAGACATGGTCGGTTGTCGACGGCGACAAGAAGGTACCTTTCATGACGTTCATCGACGACAAGCACGTGCAGATGATCACACCCGACGGTGGCACGACTACCGTTGAGGTGAGCGAGGAAGGTGTCACTGCCTATCAGGCCATCACGGCTTCCGGCGCCAATATGATGGCAGCGAAATAATTTTGTAAATTAATTTCACTATGCGATTAAGGCATATTCTTATCTCCTGTCTCCTTGCGTGCGGAGTCGGACTTGAAGTCTGTGCTGACAACAACGTCGTGACTTTGCCCACGGTCGTGCGCGATGGCGTCAGCTATTATCAATATCAGGTCAAGGACGGCGAAAGCCTCTACGGCATCGCCAAGCTCATGGGCTGGGACTACGATCTTCTCGACGCCCTCAATCCCGGCGCGACCGAGAAATTGCGTCGTGGCGACAAGCTTATATATCCCAACGATAAACTCTCTGTGGAAAAGGAAGCGGACAGTTCCGAAACCTTCACTCCTTCGGGAAAGAAGCGAAAATTCAAGGTCGAGTATACTGTCACGAACTCCTCTAATCCCTACGAGATCGCGAAGTATCTCGACGTGACCACGGAGCAGCTTTATGCACAGAATCCCTCGGCTCGTAAGGGGATTAACAAGGGTGATGTAATCGTCATCGACTATGCCGCGCTTGACGGTGACGGTTCCGCAAAGCCTGATCAATCAGCGTTTGCAACGGAGCAATCCGGAAAGGTGTCGGAATCTGTGGCAGGACGTTTCAAGGATAGAGACAAGACTGAACCCGCGAAGGCTGCACCCTCTGTCAGCGCTAAGACTGAGCCTGCGGCAGTTTCAGTAAGCGAAACGAAAAAAGGCGAGGATCCGTACAGCGGCGTCTCGGTACGCAATCCTTTGGTCGGGCTTGATAAGAACATGCTGATGGAATACACCATACAGCCGGGCGACAACGCGCAGATCGTGGCTTCCAATTTCGACACCACGGTGCGCGACATATACTTCCTCAACCGAGGCGTGTCCGAGTCGTGGTTTCCCGAAGGTCTTGTCATTGATCTCCTTCCCGGAAGCAAGGAGCAGGATCATCACAATGTCACCATACATACGCGCGTGAAGACCGGCGAGATCTCCTACAAGATTAAAAAGGAGGATACGTTCGAGTCCGTGGCCGCTGCCAACAATATCACTGTTGCGGAACTGCGCGAGGCCAATCCCGGAGTCTCTGAACTGAAGAAAGGCAAGAAGATTGTCGTCCCTCAGTATATGAATCACAGCGAATGGAAGGATGTGGTCTTCACCGATCCCCGCGAGGCTACTTCCGAAGGACGCAGTGAGATTTACCGCGAGGTTTCCGACTTCGGGAAGCCTGAGCGAAACAATGGCAACGCCTTTGACATCTTGGTGCTTACATCCACCTCGTCTTCCGATTTGAAACGCGACAGGGAGTTTCTGCGCGGATTCCTGCTCGGAGTCAATGAGTCTGACAATGAAGGGAAGAAGATCGGAGTCCAGGTGGTTGATGTCACAGACGACCGGCTTGCTTCTTCCTACATGAGCGAGGTAAAGAGCAACCGTCCCGACCTCATTGTCGCTACATTCGAGAAATCGTTTCCCGAGGATTTAATCTCATATGCCGATCAGAACGGCATCGGACTCGTGAATGTCTTTGACGCCAAAAGCGAGGCATACACTTCAAACGACGAGGTCTTTCAGGTGCTCCAGCCTTCTGCGATGATGAACGAGAAGATTGCAGACAATATGTTCAAACTGTTCAAAAACTGCGTCATCCTCTTTGTCGACGAGCCTGCGGGCGAGAGCGACAGCTTCGCAGCGCTTTTCAAGACGAAACTGAAAAAAGCCGGAATTCCCTTTGACAATCTCGCATCTTTAGGCGCGCTCAAGACACTTGAGCCAGCGGGAGGCAAAGGCTACGTTATCGTCAGCGGCGCCGGATCGCAAAACGCTGTCAGCTCGACGCTTCAGGCTGTCGAATCCTTCCGGAAGTCTTATCCGGATCTCGAAGTTTCGCTTATCGGACGTCCCACGTGGATTGTCTATGCTGATAAACTGCAATCTCAGCTAAGGGAATGTGACACATATATTCCCTCGCGTTTCTACTATTACGGTGATTCGGTGCCATATCAGAACTTTATCTCGCTGTTTAAGAAGGTCTACAATGTGGAACCTGTCGTGTCCTATCCCCCTTATGCAGCCATGGGCTACGACATAGCGCGATATTTCATCTCCTCGATGCTTGACAACAACGGCGATTTCAACCTACACGTCAACGTGCCTCGCGGTCTGGAGATGGATTTTGATTTCCGGAGAGAGTCCGCACATTCCGGACTTGTTAACAAGCTCCTTTACTGGATGCACTATGCTCCCGGAGGAGTGACCGGCACAGGATATTAAAATGAAAGGATTCAGAACATTTCTTATCGTTGCGGCCACGATTTTAAGCAGTGTGGTTCCGGCACTCGGCCAGACGCACTATGAAGGCAATCTTTTTGTCGGCGCAAAGGGTGGCATCGGCTTTTCCAGAGTGGCTTTCCATCCGAGCGTCAGGCAGAAAATGCCCATCGGCGCACATGCCGGATTCACCGTGCGCTACATTGAGGAGAATCATTTCGGAATTATCGGTGAGCTGAATTTCGTGCAGCGTGGCTGGGAAGAGAACTTCGAGGAAGATCCTTTCAGCTATCGACGCACCCTCAACTATATTGAGCTGCCTGTTCTGGCGCATATCTATTTCGGAAGCAGCCGAGCACACTTCTTCTTCAACGCGGGACCGCAGATCGGTCTGATGGTTGGGGAGAGCACAAGCTCCAATTTCGACTATCGCAATCCGGAATCAGTTCCCGGTTTTCCTTTGAAAGACAGACAGATAGCACAATATAACCTTAAAGGGCAGAAAAAGCTCGATTTCGGCATTACGGCCGGAATCGGCGGAGAGTTCTTTATCAATTCCCGCAATTCCATCACCCTTGAAGGACGGTTCTACTACGGATTGGGCAATGTCGTTAAGACCGGAAGGACGGAGACATTCAGCAGCGCCAACAGTCTGGGTGTCCTGATTTCGGCGGGTTATTGGTTCAGAGTGAAATAGCCCGGGACATCCGACGCCTGGAACTGACGGATTTCCGTTGGTCAATAAGTCAGATTTTATAAGTCAATAGTAGGTATTTTAACAATCGGGAAAGGGACGTGCGGTCTCTTTCCCGATTTTTTGTTAACTTTGCGCGATGTGTTGTCTGGAACAACCAATGAACTTTATTATGTTTTAAAGTTGTTAGGTATATATTTGAAGAATAATAACAAATTCGAAAGAACATGGAATATAAGAAGTTAATTCGGCCGACTGCTATGTTGGCTCTCTGTGTGCTCACATTCGCATCCTGCAAGAAAACCGACGATGCCGCTGCCATGCAGCAGGGTCAGGTTCCCGAGCTCGCTGTGTTGACAGTAGGCTCCGAGAATGCGACGATCGACAGATCCTATCCTGCCACATTGGTTGGTGAGAACGATGTGGAGATCCGTCCCCAGATCACCGGGCAGATCACTCAGGTGCTTGTCGAGGACGGACAGCACGTTTCCAAAGGTCAGGTGCTCTTCATCATTGATGCGGTGACTCTTCAGGCTGCCGTCGACGCTGCCCAGAGCCAGGTGCTTCAGGCTCAGGCCGGTGTCGTTTCGGCCCAGGCTGCTGTCAATACAGCTCAGACCAATGTGAACAATAATAAACTCCTTCTTGAAAAGAATATCATCAGTGCCTCTGCCTATCAGATCACGGTCGATCAGCTGAACATGTCCAAGGCTCAGCTCAATCAGGCACAGGCATCCGTCCGCGCCGCACAGGCTCAGCTCGCTTCCGCTAACAAGAATCTTTCATATTCCAAGGTAACGGCTCCCGCATCGGGTGTTGTCGGCACAATCGACTTCAAGGTCGGCGCTTACGTGACGCCTCAGAGCATGCTGACCGTTCTTTCCACTACGGCCGACATGGAGGCTTATTTCTCGCTGACAGAAAAGGAGCTTCTCACAATGACCAACAGCAGCTCGATCCAGCAGGCCATCTCGGCCATGCCTCCGGTTCAGCTTCAGCTTGCAGACGGCAGCATTTATCCTCTTGCCGGAAAAATCACGTCTGTCAGTGGTGTCACAGACACTCGCACCGGTAGCGCACGCGTGAAGGCACTTTTCCCTAACCCCAACGGAGTCCTTCGCAGCGGTAGTACAGCCAAAGTGCTTATCCCCAACATCATGAACGATGTCATAGCCATTCCTCAGAAAGCTACATTTGAAATTCAGGACATGAAGTATGTCTTCGTTGTCAGCGGCGACAGCTCCAAGCTTGTCAGCACCAATATCAAGGTTTCGCCAATGTCTGACGGCAAGAACTATCTCGTGACTGAAGGACTTAAGCCGGGCGACAAAGTGCTTGTGGAAGGTGTCGGCGTTTCGGCTAAGGAAGGCATGTCCATCAAGCCTAAAGCCTACGATCCGTCCGCAGCGGCAATGCAGGCCAAATAATGTGTGATTCGGAACTTCAATTCAAGAAAAGACAATAGTTCGCTAAACAATGAAGATAGCAACATTTATTAACAGGCCGGTACTCTCGACCGTGATCTCGATCTTCATCGTGATCTTCGGTATTCTGGGTCTTGTGAGCCTGCCGATCGAGCAATATCCTGATATTGCGCCTCCCACCATCAGTGTGCAGACAACTTACACCGGTGCCAACGCCGAGTCTGTGCTGAAGTCTGTGATCGCACCTCTCGAGGAGCAGATCAACGGCGCCGAGAACATGACATACATGAAATCTCAGGCAGCCAACAACGGATCCGCGACCATCAGCGTCTATTTCAAGCAGGGCACAGACCCCGACATGGCCGCTGTCGATGTCCAGAACCGTGTGTCGAAAGCCACCGGTTTCCTGCCTTCGGAGGTCAATCAGGTCGGTGTGATCACCCAGAAGCGTCAGAGCTCAATGCTCCTTGTAATCACGCTCTACGGCAAGGACAACAGATACTCCGACAGCTTTATCGAGAACTATATGGCCATCAACCTGATTCCCGAGATCAAGCGTGTCTCGGGTGTGGGCGATGCCATGGTGATGGGTGCTGACTATTCCATGCGTATCTGGCTCAAGCCTGACGTCATGGCGCAGTACGGCCTTATGCCTTCCGACGTCACCGCCGCGCTTGCGGAACAGAACATCGAGGCGGCTCCCGGTCAGTTCGGTGAAAGCGGCGATCAGAGCTTCCAGTATGTGATGCGTTACAAAGGACGTCTGGAGACCGAGCAGGAGTTTGAGGACATCGTCATCCGTGCCACCGACGACGGCCAGATCCTCCGTCTCGGCGATGTGGCCAAGGTTGAGCTGGGACGTCTTTCCTACGGCTTCAATGCCGAGATCAACGGACACACCGGATGCGCCGCCATCATCTTCCAGTCGGCCGGTTCAAACGCCACTCAGGTCATCAATGATATCCTCAAGCTTCTCGATCAGGCACAGAAAGAGGCTCCCGAGGGACTTGTCATCGGCACCTCGCTCAATGTCAACGACTTCCTCTATGCCTCTATCCATGAGGTTATCAAGACTCTCATCGAGGCGTTCATACTCGTGTTCCTCGTGGTGTTCATCTTCCTGCAGGACATGCGCTCCACGCTTATTCCCGTGATTGCCATTCCGGTGGCTCTTATAGGTACATTCTTCCTGATGAAGATCTTCGGATTCTCCATCAACCTTCTTACCCTTTCGGCACTGGTTCTTGCGATCGCGATTGTGGTCGATGATGCGATTGTGGTGGTCGAGGCTGTTCACGCCAAGCTCGACCAAGGCTACAAATCGTCGCGTCAGGCTGCAATCGACGCCATGGGCGAGATCACCTCGGCCCTTATCTCCATCACTCTCGTGATGATGCTTGTGTTCATTCCCGTGTCGTTCATGGGTGGCACTTCCGGCGTGTTCTACCGTCAGTTCGGTCTGACCATGGCTATGGCCATCGGTCTTTCGGCCATCAACGCCCTTACCCTTTCCCCTGCGCTCTGTGCCATTTTCCTTAAGCCCCATAAGAGCGAGGGCGAGGAGGAGGCTTCCCTCAAGCAGCGCCTTGGCGATGCCTATTCTGCTGCCGGTGCGGCGTTAAAGGAGACAGCCAAGCGTCGTTTCGGATTCGACCTTCCCCCGGTCGTGACTTCTCTCTTCCTGGTCGGAGCTATCGTCTTCCTCGTGTTGGGATGGTACACTGACGGCGACAGGACTCATCTTGTCATTTCTGCCTGTACGGCGGTCATCGCTCTCTACGGAATGTTCCGTCGCCGTTTCCTTGACGGATTCAACATCGGTTTCGCACGTCTGCAAAAGATCTATAATAAAGGTGTTCATTTCTTCGTCGGCCATAAGATCATAAGCGGCATCATCACTGCAGGCGGCATTGTAGTGCTCGTCTGGCTGATGATGATCACGCCTACAGGACTCGTTCCCGAGGAGGACACAGGTACGATCATGGGCGTTGTCGACATGCCGCCGGGAACTTCGCGCGAACAGACCCACGAGGTCATGAAGCGTGTGGACGCTATCGCCCGCCAGATCCCCGAGGTCGAGGTCACGACCGCCATCACTGGCTATTCGTTCCTCGGCGGTCAGGGTAACTCCTACGGCTCGTTTATCATCAAGCTCAAGCACTGGGACGAACGTAAGGGGGACAACTCGACGGCAGACGCCGTGCTCGGCAAACTCTTCATGATGACCGGGCAGGTCGTGAAAGACGGACGTGTCATGTTCTTCAAGCCTCCTATGATCACCGGTTATTCCGCAACCAACGGTTTCGAGGTTCAGCTACAGGACAAGACCGGCGGCGACCTCAACCAGTTCTTCCAGGTTTATCAGCAGTTCATCGCCGCGCTTAATGCCCGCCCGGAGGTTCAGATGGCATATTCTACCTTCAATCCCTCATTCCCCCAGTATCTTATCGACATCGACGTCGCCAAGGTGAAGCAGGCCGGACTGACACAGAACGCTATCCTCTCGACCCTGCAGGGGTACTACGGCGGTATGTACATCTCCAACTTCAACCGCTTCGGCAAGCTCTACCGTGTCATGATGCAGGCGACGCCCGAGGCTCGTGTCGATCCCGAGACGCTCAACCAGATCAAGGTGCGCAACGGATCGGAGATGGCTCCGATAAGCAACTTCGTGAAGCTTACGCGTGTCTACGGTCCCGATGTGATCAGCCGATTCAACATGTACACCTCCATCAGCATCACCGGTAACCCCGCCCCCGGCGTCTCCTCCGGCGACTGTATCAAGGCTGTCGAAGAGGTGGCTGCCCAGACGCTGCCCACAGGATTCGGCTTCGAATACTCCGGTCTGACACGTGAGGAGGCCACGACATCCTCCGGCTCGACGGGCTACGTCTTCGCGCTTGTGCTCCTCTTCGTCTATCTGCTTCTGTCCGCGCAATACGAGAGCTACTTCCTCCCTCTGGCGGTTATCCTCTCCGTGCCTTTCGGACTTATGGGCTCCTTCATCTTTGCTCAGATGATGGGCATCGACAACAACATCTATCTCCAGATCGCGCTAATCATGCTTATGGGTCTGTTGGCAAAGAACGCCATCCTTATCGTCGAGTTCGCGCTTGAACGCCGTCGAACGGGCATGAGCATCGCCAACGCTGCGATCCAGGGTGCCGCAGCACGTCTGCGTCCTATCCTCATGACGTCGCTCGCCCTCATCATCGGTCTGCTTCCCATGATGTTCGCCCACGGTGCCGGCGCCAACGGTAACGAGGCTCTCGGCTCGGGTGCCATCGGTGGTATGCTTATCGGTATGATTCTCCAGATCTTCATCGTGCCCGCGCTCTTCGTGGTCTTCCAGAAACTCCATGAGTGGGTATCGCCCATGAAGTGGGACGACGAGAACAACAGCGGTGTCAGCGCCGAGCTGGAGCAGTATTCCATCAAGCATACCGACAACATCCCGACGGACGACGAGAATGCTTAACAGAAATTGAAACGTAAATTCAAACACTCTCTTGAATATGAGATTCATATATAAATCAATGCTTGTAGTGCCGCTCCTTCTTACTCTCGGGGGCTGCGGCATCTACAAGAAATATGAGTTGCCCGCGGAGACTCCTATCATCTCCGATTATGCCAAGGCCACTCAGATGACTCAGGACAGCACGGCGCTCGGCAACCTGAGCTGGCGCGAGGTCTTCAACGATCCCTTCCTGCGCAACTACATCGACAAGGCGCTTCAGAACAACAAGGATCTGAACAATGCGCGCCTCAATGTCGAGATCGCACAGGCACAGTTGCTGGGAGCCAAGCTGAGTTATTTCCCCTCGCTTGCATTTACGCCCAACGGCGGATCTGCAAGCTATGGCGGCTCACACATGGACTGGTCCTACACCTTGCCTCTCTCCGCAAGCTGGGAGATCGATGCCTTCGGCAAGATTCTAAACCGCAAGCGCGGCGCCCAGATGTCCGTTGAGATGGCCAAGGACTATGAGAAGGCTGTAAGGTCGCAGATCGTCGCTTCCGTAGCCAACGTTTACTACAGCATCGTGGCTCTCAATCTTCAGCTCGATCTCAGCCAGCGCACTGCGATACTCTGGAAGGAACAGGTGGAGTCGATGGAGCTGATGAAGCAGGCCGGACGTGTCAACGAGGCCGCAGTTGTGCAGACAAG
Source organism: uncultured Porphyromonadaceae bacterium (assembly GCA_902491625.1). GTDB lineage: Bacteria > Bacteroidota > Bacteroidia > Bacteroidales > Muribaculaceae > Lepagella. The sequence goes on from CABUIO010000031.1 coordinate 16,481, forward strand.
GGCCAACTACTATTCCATCCTTGCCTCCATACCCGACATCAAGTCATCCATCCGCCAGATGAACAATACCCTCTCGCTTCTGCTCAACGAGTATCCGCGAGAGTGGGATGTCACCAACCGAATGGAGTTCAGCGCACCCTCGTTCGCGACTGAGGGCGTGCCGATGTACTATCTCGCCACGCGTCCCGACGTTCACGCAGCCGAGATGGATTTTGCCACGGCATACTACGCCACCAATTCTGCACGTGCCGCCTTCTATCCCTCGATTGTGATTTCCGCTCAAGGAGGATTCACAAATCTCCTCGGTTCGATGGTCAAGAATCCCGGAAAATGGTTCATCCAGCTCGCCGGTTCGCTGACCGCACCTATCTTCTCACGCGGTCAGAACATTGCATCCCTCAAAGCTGCCAAGGCACAGCAGGAGCAGGCACTCAACAACTTCCGGTATTCAGTGCTCAACGCCAGTGCCGAAGTGAGCGACGCCTTGGTTTCCTACAACACCAACAACAGCAAGCAGGCGCTCCTCGACAAGCAGGTCGGCGAGCTTGAGAAATCGGTGGAATATACTCAGGAACTCCTCACTCTCGGGCAGTCCACATATCTTGAGGTGCTGAACGCGCAGCAGGGACTCCTTTCCGCCCAGCTCGGCTCGATCAACTGCTGGCACTCTAAGGTTGCCGCTGTGATCAATCTTTACCAGTCGCTTGGCGGAGGCCGCTGATCCGACAGATATTTACTGATACGAAAAACCAAAAGGCTGCACCATCAACATGACGGTGCAGCCTTTTCTACAATGGAAATCTTTGGAAATTGGACAGTGCTTTGGCATCACTGTTGGGACTTGTAATATCGAACGGTTGAACGATGAACGGTTGAAGGCACAGAGTTGAAGTTATGGAATTTCGCACTTTCGGATTATTTGCGTAAATTTGCATTCTAAGTAACTCGCAAAAATTAGATGAGACATAAATGCGAAGGATTTTTGAGGGATTTAGCCGGGGGCGAAGGAGTGTAGCGGGCTACATGACTGAGCGAGAACGGCTAAAGCGCCAAATAGACAAGCAGGGATGTGTCAGAAATGTGAGTTACGTCAACTGTTTAACCATTAACTAATTTTTAAGAGTTACTTATTTTCAACCTAATCAATCGTACACGTAAATGGCACATATTGGTTCTGTAAAGAAACCGAGCGGAAAGAAAGCGATGCTTCTTGGCAGCGGCGAGCTTGGCAAGGAGGTTGCTATCGAGTTGCAACGTTATAATGTGGAGACTGTGGCTGTCGACCGCTATGCCGACGCTCCGGCCATGCAGGTCGCTCATCGCTGTCACGTTGTCGACATGCTTGACGGCAAAGCTCTCCGCGACATCATAGAGAAGGAACGTCCCGATCATATCATTCCAGAAGTTGAGGCTATCGCCACTCCGGAGCTTGTCGCTATGGAGAAAGAGGGATTCAATGTCACCCCGACGGCCACTGCGGCTCTGCTGACCATGAACCGCGAGGGCATACGGCGTCTTGCTGCCGAGGATCTCGGCCTTCCCACTTCCCCTTATCGTTTCGCATCCGATTTCGAGGAGTTCAAGGCTGCGGTCGAGACAATCGGCATCCCTTGCGTCGTGAAACCGATCATGAGTTCCAGCGGACACGGTCAGAGTGTCATTCGTCGCCCTGAAGATATTGAGAAGGCATGGCACGAGGCTCAGGAGGGCGGCCGCGCCGGAGCCGGACGCGTCATCGTCGAGGCTTTTGTCGATTTCGACTATGAGATAACGCTCCTCACCGTGCGCAGTGTCTCCGGCACTACATTTTGCGAACCTATAGGCCACATTCAGGTCGATGGCGACTATCGTGTCTCCTGGCAGCCGCAGCCGATGGCGCCGCAGGCCCTCAGGGAAGCGCAGGAGGTAGCACGCAAGATAACCGACGCCCTCGGCGGCTACGGCATCTTCGGCGTCGAGATGTTTGTCAAGGACGACCACATCATTTTCAGCGAAGTCTCGCCGCGCCCGCACGACACCGGCATGGTGACGATGATTTCGCAGGACATGAGCGAGTTTGCGCTCCATGCACGCGCTCTTCTCGGACTCCCTGTTCCCTCCATTCGCTTCTACGGCCCTTCCGCCTCCAAAGCTATCGTCGTGGAAGGTGATACCGACGAGGTCGACATGTGCAATCTTGAAGAGGTGCTCGCCGAGCCCGGCACACAGCTGCGCATTTTCGGCAAACCCGGAGTGAAGGGACACCGCCGCATGGGCGTGATCCTCGCCACCGCCGACACCGTGGAGGAAGCGCGCGCTAAAGCCGACCGCGCCTATGACCGTCTTCAGGTCAAGGTGAAATAAGACATCCATCCGGAGGGTCGCGGCAAACGTCCGCGGCTCTCCGACATTACATTGACAATCTACACTACAACACAAACCTACACTATGTTAATTCGAAAATTCTTACTTGCCACACTGCTTGCTTCGGCGGCGGTGGTGACGCTTCCCGCCTATAGCGCAGGGAAGCCCGCGAAGAAGGTCAAGGCTAAGACCGAGGCCAAATCCAAAAAGAATACTCTTCCGCAGCATACTCAGGCCGAGATGGATGCGTTCATCGCCGACCTGATGTCGAAAATGACTCTTGAGGAGAAGATCGGACAGCTCAATCTTCCTGTGAGCGGCATCCTTACCGGCGACGCACGATCCGAGAATGTGGCCGATAACATCCGTAAAGGACGCACCGGAGGCGTGTTCGGTGTGAAAGGCACCGATGCCATCCGTGCCATGCAGGATATTGCTGTGAAAGAGAGCCGTCTCGGCATACCTCTCATCTTCGGACTCGATGTCATCCACGGCTACGAGACTACATTTCCCATTCCGCTCGCACAAGCTTCCTCCTGGGATCGCAACGCAATAGAGGAGATGGCACGTATTTCCGGCAGGGAGGCTTCCGCCGCCGGCATCGGCTGGGTCTATTCACCTATGGTCGACGTCTGCCGCGATCCCCGCTGGGGACGTATCGCCGAGGGCGCAGGCGAGGATCCATACCTCGGCGGCGAGATCGCAAAAGCCATGATCAAGGGCTATCAGGGCGAATCGCTCACCGATCCCGAGAGTGTGCTCGCCTGTGTGAAGCACTACGCTCTCTACGGCGCTCCCGAGGCCGGACGCGACTACAACACCGTCGACATGAGCCGCCAGCGCATGATGAACGAGTACATGCTTCCTTACAAAGCAGCCGCTGAGGCCGGGGTCGGAAGTTTCATGGCCTCGTTCAATGAATTCGAGGGCATCCCCGCGACAGCCAACAGATATCTGATCGACGACGTGTTGCGCAGGCAGTGGGGCTACGACGGACTCGTCGTGACCGACTACACCGGCATCGCCGAGATGATCGCTCATGGCATCGGCGATTATGCCACAGTCGCCGCCCGCGCTCTTGATGCAGGATGCGACATGGACATGGTTTCCGAGGCCTTCAACAACACTCTCGCAAAATCTCTCGCCGAGGGAAAGGTCACACAGGAGCAGATTGACAATGCCTGCCGCCGTGTCCTTGAGGCGAAATACAAGCTCGGACTCTTCGACGACCCCTACAAATACTGCGATTCGAAACGAGAGAAGAAGGAGGTCTACAGCGCCGAAAACCGCAATGCAGCGCGTATGCTCTCCGCAGAGTGCATGGTACTTCTGAAGAATCAGGACAACGTCCTGCCTCTGAAAGGAAACGAGAAGATAGCTCTTATCGGTCCTTTGGGTGACTCCGCCGCCAACATGCCCGGCATGTGGAGCGTTCCCGATTCGCAGCGCAAGCCCGTGAGCCTTTTCTCAGGCCTTAAGGCTGTCTTTGGCGACAGAGTCTCCTTCGCCAAGGGTTGCAATGTGCTATCCGACGACGAGCTGGAGCGCAAGCTCTCTCCCGGCGGATCTCTTGATCGCGACGGACGCAGCGCCGGGGAGATGCGTCAGCAGGCCCTGACACTTGCCGATAACTGCGACGTCATCGTGGCCGCGATGGGAGAGCTTTCCGAGATGTCGGGAGAGGGTGCCTCGCGTGCCAACATCGTTATTCCCGAGCCCCAGCAGGAACTTCTTAAGGAACTTGTCGCCACCGGTAAGCCTGTCGTGCTTGTGCTCTTCACCGGACGTCCGCTCGTGCTGACATGGGAGGAGGAGAACGTCGATGCCATCCTCAATGTCTGGTTCGCGGGCAGCGAGGCCGGTGATGCCATAGCCGACGTGCTTTCCGGCAGGGTCAATCCTTCCGGCAAACTTCCCGTAAGCTTCCCTTACCACATCGGTCAGATTCCGGTCAACTACAATCAGAAGAACACCGGACGTCCGATGCCGGAGAATATGCCCTACATCAAATTTCGCAGCAACTATCAGGACATTCCCAATGCTCCTCTATATCCTTTCGGCTACGGACTTTCGTATACTACTTTCGACTATTCGCCTGTGACACTCTCCGCACCCGAGATGACGGCTGACGGCGACGTTACGGCCTCCGTGACCGTGACCAACAGCGGCAAAGTCGCCGGAAAAGAAGTTGTGCAGCTCTATATCCGCGACCTCATGTCCGAGTCGACACGTCCCGTCAAGGAGCTGAAAGGCTTCGAGAAGATCGCCCTTGAACCGGGCGAGAGCCGCACCGTCACATTCACCATCACGCCCGACATGCTGAAATACTACAACCACGACCTCGACTTCGTGCTCGAACCGGGCGACTTCGAGATCATGACAGGCTCCGACAGCAGCCACGTCTCCAAAGCCGTGCTGAAAGTCAAATAGCCGGTACACGGACGCTGTCTCAGCAATTCGGCGAAGCTGCCGATCCTTTATAACCCCATGCCGTCGGCATGGGGTATTTTGCTATAGTGGCTGATCTGAGGCAATTTCTTTGGTGTTCCTCTTATTTTTTATTTTGTCTTGTCGTGTAAAAAAATATTAAGAGAGCTGTTGCATGTCTCAAACCAAATTAGTAATTTTATCGCGCTGAATAAATTTAGAGATGAATTCTTCTTTTAATATCAGTGTATAATACATCACCTAATATTAATCTAAAAGTCTATCAGATGAGATTTAACAGACGTCTTTTTGTCTATGGTGGAGGACTGCTGACGGCAGTCGCCATCACATTGGCATCCCCGCCGATTTTCGAGGCTTCCGACATGGAGCCGGCATCATCGGGCGAAGAGAAAGCTGCAGGAATGGACATAGCTCCGTTGCGTGAGAGTTTCGATCCTGCGAGTGTACTGAGGACTGACATTGCTGTCGCTGAGAAGAATAGCTTCAGCATTGCATCCGAAGAATTTGAGGTTTCTGATCTCTCCTACGCTGAAATGCCCGCGAAGGAACTTAAGGCAATCGGACGAGCC
>CABUIO010000032.1 GCA_902491625.1 uncultured Porphyromonadaceae bacterium
ATTTTTCCTCATGCCACCATCTTTGTGACTGTCTGAAAATCGGGGAGTATTATAATCGCCCCAAAACCAGATTTCCGGTCTATTTTTTTGTGGGATATGTTCCAATCGTGGGAAAGGGAAGGTACAAAAACAAAAAAATTGATTGTCGTCGCGACAACCAATCAATATTAACCTTAAAATCTAATACCATGAAAAACGGCACAAAGATAATGCTTACGAAAGGCTCTGTCAAGCCAAGAACATGTTTTTAAACATATTTAACACCTCAGCGGAGTCTGTAGAGCAGTTTCTTATAGGCTTTTTTCAAGGGATAAGTGAGATTCATGTAGAGTTGACGGTGCGCGTCGCGCATCGAAATGGAGGAGCCGAACTTTCCGTTTTTACTCCCCTGCGTAGCTACGGTCGGATGCGTCCAGTAGTATGGCAATCCCGCTTCTTTTATCAGGAAGGTGTGGAATCGGTCGATTGGCAAATGACATCCGTGGGCGTCGACATAGTCGAGAATCAGACTCGCCACGCCGGCTGTAATGTAGTAACATCCGGCGTAGCGGTCGCGCTGAGCGGCATAGACACGCATGCCTTTGCACCGTTGGCTTCCCCGGACGAACTGCATGCTCGTGTCCTCGAAAGAGATCAGCATGTCGCCGATTCCACGCGACTCCGCCTCGCCCATGCACTTCGCGAAAAAGGCGGGGAATTTACGTTTCAACGCTATGTCGTCTTCCAGAATCAGGGCGCCGGGAAGTCCGGAGTCGAGGATTCTGCGGTAAGCGAGCAGATGCTTCATCGCGCAGGATGTTTCGCCGGTAACGCGCCGCATGGCGCCGGAGAAATTGCGGCTGACCGTGGCCTCGTCAAGGTCGGGAATGTCCCCCTCCAGCACATAGCTGAACTCTATGCCGAGTCGGGCGAGCATCGCCTCGACAGAAACGGCTCTCGCCTCGTAGCCCTCACGCACGTGGAGCACCATCACCGGCACTCCGAGCCGAGAAGGGTGTAATCCCGACTCATCATTATCCCTGATCACAGTTCGGAAGTAGTAAATGTGATCTCCATAGTCTTACCGCTGTTGTCTCCATGATAGCTGTAGACCAGACCTCTTCCGTTCTCTTTCAGCAGACGGACCACCTCTCTCATTGCCGGAATCCGGCGGGTGTCGGCAAGCAAAGACTTTTTAAAACCGTCATAATCGAGACTCGACATATCAAATTCTCTGTCGTCAAGACTATAGGAATAGATCAGATTCCTGCCGTCGTCTCGGACATCCACAAGTGTCGTCACCTCATCGACCTCAACCGGACAGTTCGCTTTGCCCATATTCACCTCGTATTCGAGCAGTTTCGCCGACCTTTCCCGGTCGCTTAAAGGATTTGCAAGCGCATTCTTAAGCTCCGAAGGCGAGAACCACATCTCCAGCTCTTCGGAGGCGGAAGTGTCCTTGTAGACGATCACCATCGTGGCGTCGGCCGAGGAGATATCCTCCACAATCCCTTTGGTGCGGGGATCCACGATAAAAAGGAGCATTTTGTCGTGCAGAAGATTTATATTGCGGCGCAGGACGCTGAGATCAGCACCGAGTTCCTCTGCGTTGACCTCGTAAAGGAATCTGACGACATTGTTTTCCTCGTCATATTCAACGGAACTCAACACGCCGAAATCGCTGTGCATGGGGCATTTTTCATTAGTGGCCTCGACCTTGGAGGCAAGCTCCCTGACAGCCTTCGGTTTGCCGCAGGAGTTCATGGCGAAAACCAGGACGGCAAGCATAGCGAGTGTGACGTAACTTCTCATATCATTGATTTGTTGTTCAATCCACAAAGGTAGTCAAAAAAAATCGTATTTTTTATATATCTTTGTAGCTCGTGAAAAAGATAAGCCATTACATAAGGTTGATTCCGGCGTGGGTGAGCACAGGAGTGTGCCTTGCGGCGATACTTTGGGCCACACTCTCGCCCGCTCCGGCCGGAGACCTCGACGTGCCTATGTTTCCCGGCGCGGACAAGGTCGTGCACGCCGTGATGTTCGGAGCGCTGACACTCTGCGGATGTTTCGACCTCGGCGTCGTATTGCGCGAAAAGAAAAGACATGAAGGACTGATGACGCCGTGGATCGTTGCTGCGGCGGCCACACTTGCGGGCATCGGAATCGAATATCTGCAACTCGCCATGCGCCTTGGCAGATCGTTTGAACCGGCCGACATGCTCGCGGACTTCGCCGGAGCGGCGGCAGCTGCTGCGGTAGTCTCCATCTCGATTGTTTATCGCAAGAAACACACACCAAGACAGTAATGCAGAAGTCGCAGAGATATGGTTTGCTGTTACTCGCACTGATATGCGTGGCGATCATCGCGGTCTCCGTGTGGCGTTCGCGCACGGCGGCGGAGAAGCTTGGCTACGATGCGCCACACCCTTCCGAATTCACGATTCTGTCCGCCGCGCCTCCGGCCGACAGAAACCACAGTCATGCGGGAAAGGACACCATCTTTCCCGACAGGCACGAAAAGCGCAAAAGCGCGGGAAAATCCACAAAAAAGAGCCGGAAAGAGCGTTCCAATTCGCAGAAAACGCAGAAGCCCGATCGCCGTTGGCTTGACGACCTCTAACAATCACGTAGCAATCGCACGTCAGAAGGGATAGCCGATGGCGAGATGAAACGCGAAGGCGTCCTTGAAACGCACGTTGAAGTAGTGGGGCGTGCCGTTGGTGTAAGGTGTGTGGAGTCCGTAGCCGAGGTCGCCTCTGATGACTATCATCTGAATGTCGAAACGCAGTCCTATGCCTGTGCCGAGCGCGATGTCGCGCAGGAAGGTGTTGGCTTTGAGCTGTCCGCCGGGACGCATAGGATCGTCGCGCAGCAGCCATATGTTTCCGGCGTCGAGGAAGACGGCGCCATGAATGATGCTGACAATCGGGAAACGATATTCGGTGTTAAGCTCAAATTTGAACGTACCGGTCTGATCGAAATAGCCGTTGACCTGATCCTCGGGCACACGATAGCTTCCGGGACCGATGCTCCGCACGGTGAAGGCACGGATGGAGTTGGCGCCGCCGATGTAGAACTGTTCGGAATACGGCACCACCTTGCTGTTGCCGTAGGCGTGGGCGGCACCGATAAGGACACGGCTGACGAGCCAGTGGTCGGAGCCACGACCGAACAGACGGCGGGAATAGACGAGCTGCGCCTGACCCTTAACGAACTGCGAGAAAGGCGTGCCGAAAAGTTTCTTTTCACCTTTGGCGCCGCAAAGCTTGTAGATGCCGTCGAAGACATTTCCGGCCTCGGTGACGGTAAAGGTGAAATTGATGTTGTTCATCTTCGCCCTCTCAAGATATTTGTCGAGGGTGTAGGTATAGCTCAGCTGCGGAATGAACTGGCTCTTGAAACTCTCGGCGATTGCAGGATTGGCCGACATGATGGAGTCGAACTCGTGGGTGGTTTTCAGTAGCTTTGTGTATGTGAGCTTGAAGGGGGTCAGACTGTTTACGACGTTGCGCGAGGGACGCCATTCGTAGCTGAGGCCGGTGTTGAACTGCATCATCTTGAAATAGTGGGGGCGGTTGAGGAGTTTGCCACTGAGGCTGATGCGCGTCCAGTTAAGCTCGCGCTGGGTGCGCGGGATGAATTTCGGAGCCAGCAGACGCGGGAACGAGAGCGTGGAGTTGAGGCCGAACTCATAGCTGTTGAAGATGGAGCTACGTCCGTGTCCTGTCTGCCATTCGTAGGATGCGTCGAGAGTGACGTTCAGCTGCTCTCCGCCGCCGAAAAGGTTGCGGTTGGTGACGCCGAAACTGAGTCCGGGGCCGATGTAGCTGTTGGACTTGGAGGTGGCGTTCACCTCCAGGGAGGCCTCCATAGGGCGGTCGTAGCGGCATGTGATGTCGACGTCGAGCGTGGGATCGCCGCCGAAGAATGCGGTGTCGGAGGGTGTCACCTGCATTTCGATGGCACTGAAGATGCCGAGACGCGCCAGACGGTTCTGCGTGCGGTCCATGTTGCGCACGGAGAAAAGCCTGTCCTTGCGGAAAGTGATGCACGAAGGGATGAGGTTCTCGCGCAGTTTCTGCGGACGCATCACTATGACGCGGCATTTTTCCGAGTCGATGGTGTCGGGCGTGCCGGGATTGCGGCGGCTGCGGCGGAGAAGATGAACCGTGACCTTTCCGGTCTTGAAAGGCACGGAAGCGATCGACGGCATGTTGTCGGCGAGAGTGAGCTTTAGCGCCACGGCGTGCGGCGTGATGGTTGAGTCGGCAAGAAACTCGATGTATTCGGGCTGGAAATAGTAGTAGCCGCGGTTGCGGAGACGGTTGGCGATACGTGTGCGGACAGCGACGAGCGAGTCGGTGCAGAAGCGCTCACCGGGCCTGAGATATTCGCTCTGTCGCGAAAGGGAATCGATGAAGTTGCACACCGACGACTCCGGACGGTTGAGATAGATGACAGAATCGATCAGATATGGACTGCTGACATCTGCGGTGTAGCTGATGCGAGCCTTCTTGGAGTTCTTTTTGTCGACAAGAAGATCGTAGCTGACAGTGGAACCGAAATAGCCGTTGTTGTCGAGGATACTCTCCATCATCTTCGTGCGCAGTTCCGGCCGCACGTCGCTCACGAGCACAGGCTGCGAGACGAGATTGCGGTAGAGCCATCCCTTTATGCCCTTTGAAGAGTCGCTCCAGTTGTTGTAGACCCAAAGGCCGATGGGGAAGGGTGTGCGCACGTAGGGCGACAGGAAAGGCATCGGATTATTGGGCTTCACGTTGATGGCCTCCTTGAGATCGGCCACCATAGCGTCCGGAAGCTTCTCCTCACCTGTCGGATTGATGTTGAATTTCTTCACTCCCGTGTATAGGATCTCTCCGTCGGGAATCTTCTTTGTGGTAGAGCAGGCCACAAGGAATGCCGCAGCCACGAAGACCGCAAGGAGCGCCGCAGGAAAGGTGGCGAGGGATATATTTCTATGTGTGGATCTACGCATTGTCGGGTATTGCTATTTTACGATCGTATCGGTCGCCACAGGCGTTTCTTTCGGGACAGAATCGGCGGGAGCCGCTTCCGGAGCCTTCTTTTTCCGGCGGAATCGGAAGAGCTGCAGGAGATTGTCGAGCTTGCGCTTCATCACGAAACCGACGCCGGTCTCGGTGATCTCGCCTTCGAGGATACTCTCCCATCCGGTGTGGCGGAAAAGACGCATGTAGATGCTCATGGTGTTGGTCTGCTTGAGCATGTATTCGAAAGAGATGTCGCTGATGAGGTTCTGCACGAAATTCTCGTCGGCATTGGCGTTGGTGGTGTAGTTGCCGCCGACCACGATCTTGAATCGGTTGTCGAAGAGCGACTTGGAGACCTGATATGAATAGCTCGTGGCGGTCGAGGTCTCCCCCTCATAGGTGTTCTTGTACTGGTCGATACCGAACGAGAGATCAACGCCGCGGATCGTGCGTGCCGCCCAGGAATTGAGCTGGCCGGTGAGGAATCCGTAGAGCGGATTGCCCGACAGATTCGACGACGCAGTGACGCCGGGGCCCGTGTAGGTGTTGTAGAGCAGGAGGTTCATGGCCTCGTTGCTGCGCTGTTCGGGCGTCATGGAGAGGAGCTCGTTGTGGACGGTGATGTCGTCGTCGGTCGAGAGGTCAAACGTCACCTTGGGGGCGCTGAGCGTGCCGAGCACGGAGAGTCCGACGTCGAAATAGATTAGCCTTGAGTTGGATCCTTGCTGCTGCACGTTGGCCTTGAGATGATCCCGCGCAAGGAGGTGCAGAGTCGGATTCATCATGTTGCCCGACCAGCTGACATAGCTCTCGGGGAGGAAGTCAAACACTTTCTCGGTCATCAGCGGCGGAGTGTAGCGCACCTGGCCGGAAGGGATGTTGAGCTGTCCGTTAAGGCGTCTGTCGCCCATGAAGCTCTGGGTGTAGTTGAGGGTGCCGTTGGGGAGCAGACGCGCGCGGTTGGTGCCGGAGGTGTTGAGATTGACCGTGAACTGGGCGCCGTTGACGATGTTGAGCGAGGCATTGATGTCCATAAGCATCGAGGGAGGCACACTGTCGGCCACGGCGACCTGCGTCGTGTCGTTGAACTGTACGAACTTCACGACGTCAGTCGTGTTCTGGCGCTCAAGCGTGGAGGCATCGGTGCCGAGAACGTAGGTTATGTTGGTCGAGGAGAGGATCGAGAGGTTGGCGCCGATGGAGAGACGCTTCATGGAGCCTCTGACGGTCGCGTCGAGATTGACCGCGAGCTTGCCGAAGATGTCGCTGCGGGCACGCCGGTCGTTGTCCACGAGCACGACATTGCGTCCGCTGAGCGCTAAATCAAGAAGGATGTCGGAGAAATTGCGGGCATCGACACTGCCGCTGAGCGTCAGCGGATTGTCGTTGGCTCCGGTGAGGCGGATATTGTCAAGCGTCAGAAGATTGTCGACCACATTGAGCGCCTCGCCGTCCGCGATGTGGATGCTGCTGCCGGCCATCGGGATATAGACGGACACTCCGGTGGTGCGGAGATCGCCGTTCAGCACAGGCGCCGTAAGGGAGCCGGAAAGCGCGAGCGAGCCGTTGAGCGCGCCCTTGAGCTGCGCCATGTCGGCACCGATGAAGGGATTGAGCATCCTGAGCGGGAATGTGTCGAGATCGAGGGTCAGCTTTGTGGTGTTGGCTCCCGTAACGGAATCGGCACGTGTGAAACCGCGCAGTGCCATGATATGTTCGCCGTCAAGGGAGAAATCAATCTTGCCGCCGGTGACGTTGGCAAGATTTGATCCGGCGCGGAAATCTGCGCCGATATCGCCCACACGCACTTTATCGTAGTAGAATTCGTCAAGGGTCAGATTGCCGTTGCCGATTACGCCGCGCTTACGCAATTCGAGATGCAGATCGGTGTTCAGACGTCCGGTGAGAGGGGGTGCGAAAGCGGACATCTGCAGGAAATCCTCGATGTCGAGATTCTTAATGGCCACATCCAGATAATTGTCGTTTTTGTCGGTCATGCCGGACTGCAGGGAGATGCTGCTGCCGAGGCTGCTGGCCTCAAGCGACGAGCGTATGATCTTGCCGGGGCCGATCTGCACATAGTTGTCGTCGCTGATGATCCAGGGCTTGTAGCCGATGGTTGCGTTGAGGGGCGTGAAATGGAGCGATAGAACGGAGTCGGCGTATGCGGCGGTGAGACCGAGACGGTAGCCCTCCTCGTTTTTGGCATTGCGCTGCCGCAGGGCGAGCGAGGCTCGGTTCCCCTCCAGATAGCCCGATAGAGTGACATTTGCAAATTCCGTGAGGTTGGGAGGAAGATTGGTGATTCCCACGCGGTAGTTGAGGCGGCTCTCCTTCTGGCGGAGCGCCACCTTTACGGAGTCGATGAGAAGCTTGCCGGTGTTAAGCCCTGCAAGCATGATGTCGCCGTCAATGATGTCGCCGTTGTCGAGAGTCATGGTCAACGTGTCGAAAGAATAGCCCGTAGGCTCCACAAACTGACGCACGACCCCCTTTCCGCCCACAAGAGCGGTCAGCCGGAACTTGGGAAGGTCGGTGTGCAGTGCGGCGAAATCGAAGTTCTTGGAGTCAATCTGTTGCGAAATTCCGGAGGACGCGTCCATGAAGTCGCCCATAAGATCACCCATTGCCACCGGCGCGTCAAAAGCGAGATCAAGATCATAGCCCTTCACTCGAAGGGATGTGCTGTCGGCCGTGGCAAGAAAAGATGCGTCGGCAGCATGTGGAAGGAGTAGACGCTCGGATCCATAGGCCCAGTCGATGTCGCGCACAGCCATGTCGAGATCGAAAAGCATCTTGTCGGGATTGGCTGTGCCGTTCAGGGAAATAAAACCGCTGCCGGCACACACGGAATCCATCAGCCCCATGGCTTTAAGGTCAAGATGATGGATCTCGGTCGTGGCATCTATGTCGTATGTGCCGTTGCGCATCGTGCCCCGGGCATTAAGATCGAGATCCATATCCTTGTTGGTGGAGGCAAGCGCGACCTCATATATCGAGTTCTCGACATCGGCGTCAAGAGTCAGCGGGCCATAGGAGAATCCGCCGTAGTCGGCTCGGTTGATGTCGGCCTCGATGTGGGTTCTGGCCTTCGGAAGCGTAGGATTGAAACCTGAGCCGACGGCATAGACCTTGCCGTCGACCACCCCCACCCCCAATGACGGCATAAGAGCCGCCACATCGAGACTGTGCACCTCGACATCGGCGTCATATCGCTCAGCGGAGAGACTGACCGTGCCGTCGAGAGCAATGTTTCCTTCCGGGGATTTAAGGTTCAGGTCTGCGGTATATGTACCTGCATCGGCGCCGACCTTCCCTTTAAGAGAGAAGCGAGGGAGCCTGACACCCATTTTGTTCAGATATTTATTGACGGGGGAGGCGTTTTTCAACGCGCCCTCGATGTCGAGCAGCGCCTTCAGACGGTCAAAGTCGAGCGCGTTCTGCACGAAACCTCCCGCGTTGACATGCATCACGCCGGGAAGATCGACGCCGAGATTATTGACTGTCAAGGCTCCGAGAGTGCCCTCCACATCTATGTCCAGACCGACGCTGGACGCGGGCACGAAGAGCAGCGTGCTTTTCAGCGACGGCATGTAATTGCCCAGATCTGCCAGCCCGAGATAACCTCCTCCTTTGACCGAAAGCGAGCCTTCGGGCTTAAGATCCATCATGTCGTAGCTCAGCTGCGCGTCGAAGTCGAGCTTCGAGACATCAGTGGACACGGCGAAAGTCTGCAAGGCGATGCCAAGCGAGTCGATCGCCACGGTGCCGCTGGCCGACTGCACATTGATGCCGCTGCGCTCGCTACCTTTCAGTGATGCTATCGGCAAACGCACCGTCGAGGCGCAGTTGTAGAAATCGCGCAAGCTGATGTCGAGGTCTTTCACCTCGATATATGCAGCATCAAATCCTGCTGCCGGCTTCACGCCCTCTGTGTTGTAGAGCGCATGGAAACCTTTGAGATCCACCTCGCCGAGTTCCACGACAAAGGGAGGCGACGGAGGCGAGATCGTGTCGACCGGAGCCGGATGCGTGCGCACATATTCGGGAGTCGGAGTGGTGTAGACCACATCACCTCCATTGGCCTTGACACTGCCGACCGACAATTTGGAATTTTTAAGATCTACCACAAGATCCTTCACCGTGGCCTTCTTGAAAAGCGCGTTGAGGTCGGCGATGTAAGGACGCATCTTCATGCCGTAGCTCACATTCTCCAGCGTGATGTTGCCGGACCGGATCACCATTGTGGAAGGCTCCTTCACAGTGTCGGGCTTAGCCTTCCAGACATCCATCACAAGGTCAATCCGTGCGTCGCGGAGAACCGGATTTATCAGATTGAGACCCTGCGACTTCAGATTCATGGAACTGCCGCCGTCAACCTTCAGGAAGCCCGCGTCGATTGTGAGATACATCGACGAATCCTTGTTGACCATGCGGTAATAGCCCTCGCGGAGTTCCACGTCATTAAGCTCAAGATTGCCCTTAAGCAGAGGCATCAGCTTGACATCAGCGACAAGCGATCCCGCTCTCACCATCGTGTCGCGGTGTTCGTCGAGCACGAGAAGTTTCTCCAGCCTGACATCCAGCGGAAAGCCGAGACGGAAACGTTCGATGGACACGTCCATGCCGGTGGATTTCTTAACCTGACTGCACGCCACATTTTTCAGAAGACTCTGAACGGGAGGAATGTATATAGTAAACGGAAGCAGAATCAAAGCCACGATCAGCCAGAATAGGATCTTGACCGTGCGCCGCAACCACGTCGGCCGGATAAGATGCTTCTTCGGCTTCCTCCCCTTCGGTGCATTTTCCTTGGACGATGCATCCTCCGCTCCCCCGACAGCGACCGGAGCGGCAGACGGCGCTTCCACAGGTTGATGCCCGGACTCGGTGGCATCGGGAATTCCATGCCGTATGTCTTCGTTATCGTTCATGGCAATATGGAGGAAAGGAGATGTATGGATGATATAAAACAACAGGGGCGGATCAGTTCCGCACCTGTCTGTTTAACAATTCTTACCGTACTTTGTTCAGGATGTCCTTTTTAGAGAGTACACGTTTTGAGAATCCTCACTATAGTACGCCCATAGGGAGTCGAACCCTAATCGAAGGAACCGGAATCCTTTATTCTATCCATTGAACTATAGGCGCTCTTTTGACTCCGGAGATGCCTGGAAATGTTTCATCCGATAAATTCTCCGAAGACGTTGCAAAGATACAACAAATTTACTTTATGACAAAATATCTGCCGTAAGTCGTCTTCGAAAAAGCGGCTGCACGGCACTAAAACAAGAGCCGTGCAGCCATTTGGTGTCTGATCCATCCGAGGATCAAAGATCTTTCGCCGCGCCCTTGACCTTATCAATGGCGTTGTCTGCGGCATTCTTGGCATTGTCTGCGGCGTTCTTGGCTTCGTCTACGGCATTGCCTGCGGCATCCTTAGCCTGACTGGCAGCATCCTTGGCCTGATCCACGGCTTTTTCGAGGTCGCTGTCTTCGGGACGCTTGCCGAAATCGGAATCGTTGGATTTTTGCTCGGAAGATGCGGAAGCGATCTTGAGGTAAAGAGGATTCATCACGCACTCTCCGTTGATCTTGGCATAGTAATCGCGTTCCTCCTGACTCCATTCCGGATAGTCCTTGATTATTTCAGTGGCATTGAAATTCTCTATTTCGCTAAACTTGTTCAAGACAGAGTCGTTATCAACGCCATATTTTTCAGCCATTTCATACATCTCGTCATACATGGCCTTCATCTTGTCAACGCGCTTGGCGGGTGAATCACTGCATGCCGTCAGTGTGATTGCCAGACATGCGACAACGATTAAAAGAATCTTTTTCATTGCTTCTTGATTTTTTGGTAAATAAATAATATAAGTTTATGTCCAATTCGATATTTGTAGATATTTCGATATCAGATGACATCCCTCACAAGAGTTTTCCGCACAAAGATATTTATAATATCCTTCATATGCAAACCTAAACTCTGAAGATAACCAAAAATCAAAAAGCATGTTTGCGGGAATCGGCAAATTTGGTTACTTTTGTGGCAAACAACGCAAATCATGCAGGTACGTATCAACGACAGCTGGAAGCGCGAGCTTGCCGAGGAGTTCAACAAACCTTATTTCCGCGAACTGGCGACAAAGGTGCGCGAGGCATACACTTCGGGCGAGGCTTATCCTGCGCCGGGAAATATCTTCGCGGCTTTCGACAACACACCTTTCGACAAAGTGAAGGTCGTCATCATCGGCCAGGATCCATACCACGGTCCCGGGCAGGCCAACGGCCTATGTTTCTCCGTTGGCAGCGGTGTGCCTATGCCGCCTTCACTTGTCAACATCTTCAAGGAGGTCAGCGCCGAGACAGGAGCGCCGATGCCGCCGGACGGCGATCTTAGCCGTTGGGCGCGTCAGGGAGTGCTGCTGCTCAACGCCACTCTAACAGTGGCGCCCCACAGACCGAGGTCGCACTACGGATTCGGCTGGGAACAGTTCACGGACAGTGTGGTGCAGCTGCTCAACGACCGGCGCGACAATCTCGTTTTCCTGCTATGGGGATCCGACGCCGCCAGAAAAGGCGCCCGCATTGACCGCACGCGCCATCTGGTGCTGACATCGCCCCACCCTTCGCCTCTGTCAGCCTACCGGGGATTCTTCGGCAACGGCCATTTCAACGCCGCCAACGAATATCTCGCGCGCCACGGCCGGGAGCCGATAAAATGGTAAAACCCAAACGTTAAAATCACATATACAGCAAAATATGAATCTTGATATCAACAAACGCATTGAACTCGCCATGGAGGGACGCAAGAAAGGCTATAACTGCGCTCAGGCCGTGGTGTCGGCTTTCCCCGACGTGCTTCAACTTCCGCAGGATGTGGCGCTGAGACTCGCCTGCGGCTTCGGCGGCGGTTTCGGCGGAATGCAGCGCGTCTGCGGCGTCCTCTCCGCCATGACGATTCTGGAAGGCTTCAGCGCCGAAGACGCCGTAAAAGGCAAGCCGGCGGTCTATAAGGTCGTGAAGCATCTCGGCGAGGAGTTTGAGAAAGCATGCGGAAGCGTGGAGTGCCGCGAGCTTAAGGCGCCCGGCACAGGTATGCCCTGCAACGACATTATCGAAAATGGCATACGCATCTACCACGATTATCTCCTCTCCAAATGAGGCAGACGTTCCTATTGCTCGGTCTCACGGTTCTGTCCGCTCTCGTCTGCCACGCGCAGCAGGAGGACACCCGGCAGCGCATCATATCTCCGGAATTCCACACTCTGAAAGTGGAAAATCCTGACAATTTCCTCTCAGCTCCGGTCATTACGCTCGGAGGAGACGACCGCATCACGGTTAGTTTCGACGAATTCACCACTGACCGCTCCTACCTCTGCTACAGCCTCTACCACTGCAACGCCGACTGGAAGCCCTCGCAGTTGCTTGACAGCGAATATGTTTCGGGGTTCAATAAGGCCGACGTAGAGGATTTCGGATACTCGCGCACGACATTTCAGCAATATGTGAACTACCGCATCACGATCCCTTCGGAAGGGATGCAGCCGCTTGCGAGCGGCAACTATCTGCTGAAGGTCTATCCGGAGGATGATCCCGAGGAAACACTGCTTCAGGCGCGTTTCTCCGTAAACGAGGGTATCGTGGCCGTAGACGCCGAAGCCTCCATACACACGGACCGCGGGAGCGACGGAACGGTGCAGCAGCTCGACATAGCACTCGACACAAGAACCCTTCAGGGCATCGATCCTTTCTCCGAGCTGATCATTGCCGTGGAGCAGAACGGAGTGCCGCAATCGCGTGTGCTTACTTCCACTCCCCTCCGCGTGGAGCCTTCGCGGATTGTCTACAGCCACAACACAGACCTCATATTCCCTTCAGGCAACGAATGGCGCCGTTTCGAGACTGTAAGAGCCGACTATCCGGGACTCCACACAGACTCCACCCGCTACCGCGGCGACCGCTATCAGGCATATCTGACTCCCGACGAGGGGAGAGCCGACAAGCCTTACACCTACGACCGCACGCAGTTCGGCCGCTTCAAGATAAGGGAATACAACTCGACCGATTCAGACCTCGGTGCCGACTATGTCGACACTCATTTCACACTCGATTTTCCTCAGGTGATGAATGCCGACATATATCTCGACGGAGAGTTCACAGGCCATCTCGCGCTCCCTGAGTATCAGATGCGTTACGACGCCGACAGCCATCTCTACCGTGCCACCGTTCCGCTCAAGCAGGGAAGCTACAACTACCGCTATGTGGCCGTTCCGCGCGACTGCAAAGGAGATCCCGAGCCTTCGCTCATCGAGGGGAACAAGGCCGAGACCATCAACGAATACCGCATTCAGGTGTTTGTGCGCAAGCATGGCTCCCGTGCCGACAGGCTTGTGGCCGACACCATTATCACGACATCTCTTTAAAATGCTTCAGATAGACGATACACTTGTCTCGCTCGACCTCATAGAGCGCTATTTCTGCTGCGACCTCGACAGCTGCCACGGCGAATGCTGCATCGAGGGTGACGCCGGCGCGCCCATCACTGCGGAAGAATACGAAAAACTGCAGGAACTGACTCCGGCGGTCTGGGATGACCTCACTCCGGCGGCACAGCGCGTGCTTGAGGAACAGGGACCGGCCTACTACGACGAGGACGGCGACCTCGTCACCTCCATTGTCGACGGTCGCGACTGCGTCTTCACCACCTATGCTCCCGGAGGCGTCTGCCTCTGCGCGCTGGAGAAAGCCTTTCGCGAGGGACGCACCACCGGCTTCTGCAAGCCGCAGAGCTGCCATCTTTATCCTGTGCGACTCAAGGAATACGACGGATTCACGGCTGTCAACCTCCACCGATGGAAAATCTGCAAGTGCGCCGAAGTACTCGGACGCCGCAAGGGCATCCGGGCATATCAGTTTCTCCGGCAGCCGCTGACGGCGCGGTTCGGGGAGGAATGGTATTCGAAGCTCTGCGAGGCTGCCGGGGCGTGGCTCGAACAACACCCCGACAGATGATTACTTATTCCAGTCGGTGAGACAGGAATCGAGGGCCTCGGTAATGGCTTTCCTGTCCATGTCGCGGCCTATGAAGACGAGCTTCTGCATCCTGTCGCCATATTTCTCGTCCCAGTCGCGCATCAGTCCGGGATCACGCGCCATCATCACCATCAGATCCTCCTCCGGCGCCGTGGCATACCATTGCCCGGCCTCGGTGAGTTTCTTCTGCGAGCCTGCCTGCTCGAAGAGGTAGGACATGTCGGTGTTCTCGGCGAAATAGCATACGCCTTTGGCGCGGATAATCTCCCGGGGCCATCTGCTTGCCACGAAATAGTCGAATCTGTCGAGGCTGAACGGACGGCGCGCATAGTAGACGAAGGTGCCGATGCCGTACTCCTCGGCTTCACCCTCCTCATGATCGTGGTGGTGATGATGATGGTGGCAATGATGCTCATGCTCCTCGTGGTCATGTTCGTGGCCTTCGTGGTGGCACTCATAGTGATGCTCCTCCTCATGCTGCTCCTCGTCGAGAGGTTTTTCGATCTCCTTCACCCAAGTGGCGGAAGTGGCCACCTTCTCGTAGTCGAATAGATGTGTGTCGAGCAGACGGCCAAGCGGCACGTCGCAATAATTTGTGTCGATGATCTCCGCATCGGGCTGCAAAGCCTTTACCACGGCACGGATGTCGGCGGCATCAGCCGCGCTAACTTCATCGATCTTGTTGAGAAGCACTATGTTGCAGAATTCAATCTGCTGGATGACGAGATTCTCGATATCTTCCTCTTCGACCTTATGACGGTCGAGACGACGTCCGGAATCAAACTCCTCTTTCAGACGCAGTGTGTCCACCACGCTGACGATGCAGTCGAGCCTGATGGAGTCGGGATCGATACCTTCGAGTCCCATCGAGGGTATGGAGGCGATCGTGCGGGCGATAGGCTCAGGCTCGCAGATGCCGCTGGCCTCGATGACAATATAATCGAACTTTCCTGTCTTCACGAGGTCGGCGAGCTGATTGACGAGATCCATCTTCAGCGTGCAGCAGATGCAGCCGTTCTGCAACGCCACGAGACTGTCGGCATTGTCGGTTCCGCCGACCACTCCGCCCTTCTCGATAAGCGAGGCGTCGATGTTCACCTCGCCGATGTCATTGACGATCACGGCAAAGCGTATGCCTTCGGAGTTGTTGAGGATTCGGTTAAGGAGAGTAGTCTTTCCGCTGCCGAGGTATCCGGCAAGCAGCAATACCGGTATTGTCTTCATAATAGCGAAATTGGTAATTTTAAAGTCTTCAGAATCCTTAAAGTCCTTAAAGTCGTTAAGGACTTTAAAGATCTTAAGGAAAACGGCTGCACAACCCCGAAGGTTGGCAGCCGAGCAGATAAAATTAGTACAGAAAGTGGGACTTGAACCCACACGGGACTTCCGTCCCAAAAGATTTTAAGTCTTTCGTGTCTACCATTCCACCATTTCTGCAGCCTGGATCTGACACGTCGCGCCAATCGGCATCGATGTCTTACCGACTGCAAAGGTAATCATTTCCGCGGAAAAACAAAAATTTTTCGTCCATGTGTGTCACAAATCCGCGATTGCCGAGTTTAAAATAATAGAACAGTTATTTATCATCCGTATGCGACTATACACCACACTTCTGACAGTGATCTCAATTCTAATGATAGCTCCGGCTCGATCGGAGGCCTCGCCGATTGCGGCAGCCGACTCCACCGCGAGGGCTGCCGCGGGCGTGGCGCCGACAGATTCCGTGAGCACCGACGTCGAGACTCTCGACGAATTTGTTGTCATAGCTAAAAAGAAACTCGTCGAAAGCGACGGCGCCAAACTCACCTACAACGTCGAGGAAGATCCTCAGGCGCAAAGCTCGCCCGTGATGGACATCCTGCGCAAGGTGCCCGGGGTGAGTGTCGATGCCGACGACAACATCAAGGTCAACGGCCAGTCGAGTTTCAAGATTTTCCTCAACGGACGCGAGGATCCCACCATGCAGGGCGATGTGAAACAGATTCTTAAGGCCATGCCGGCGTCCTCTATCAAGAAGATCGAGGTCATCTCCGATCCCGGAGCCAAATATGAGGCCGAGGGCATAGGCGGTATACTAAATATCGTCACTCTCACGCGCCAGAGACTTGAAGGCTTCATGGTCAACACCAACCTCTGGACCGGAGCTCAGGGCATCGGAGCATACGTCGGCGCACGCACGAAAGTAAAGAATGTGACCGCCGACCTAAGCGTCAGCTACAATAACGGCCATCTCATACACCGCTACGCCAATTCAAAATCGGAAGACGAGAATCTCCTCGCCTCCAAGGCCGGAGAACTTTTCCGGCGCACCACCAATCAGCGCCTGCGCATGAACAACTATGATTACACAGGCATCCGCCTCAACACCTCGTGGGAACCTGACACCCTCAACCTCTTCACCCTCTCCGGCAATCTCGGCCTGAACGGCTGGGGCAATCCCTTCACAGAGACGACCGTGGGCACCGACATTGACGGCAACCGCCTCTGGAGCTACAAACGCCACGCGCTGAAACAGGAGGGCAATTGGCGCAGCGGCTCCGTGATGGCTTCCTATCAGCACACATTCGGCGCCGAGGGTGCCCACAATCTTGTCCTCTCCTATTCCTATTCCAACAACGGCGACGACAGCGACTACCTGATGGAGACCTACGACGAGGAAAATTACTCTGCCCTCGACTACATCTATTCCTGTTCGCTATCCAAAGGATTCTCCGACACCCACATCGCGCAGATCGACTATGCCAATCCCTTCGCCAAGTGGATCACCTTCGAGGCCGGAGCCAAAGGCACCTTCTTCCGCAACCACAACCATTCCGAAGGCCTTTACGGAATGACCCGCGACGAACTGGCGTCCAGGGACGGCACCGACATGCGAGCCAACCAGTTCCGCGACATCATGGCGGCATACGTCTCGGCCAACCTCACCTTCAGCAAACTGAAAGGACGTTTGGGACTGCGCTACGAACATACCCGCATGGGAATGCGCTATCCCGACGGCAACGCCACCGACTTCACCTCCAACCTCAACGACGCGGTTCCCAACGCGTCCGTTACCTACAACCTCACAGACGCCTCCAACTTTCGCCTGGCATACCAGATGCGCATCTCGCGTCCCTCGCTCGGGGTGCTCAATCCTTACGTCAACCGCATGACCGAGGGTGAGATCACTTACGGCAATCCGGATCTCAAGAGCGAAAAGATGCACAACATCTCCCTCTCCTACTCAAACTACGACCATCCGCTCTCGGGCGAGGTGAAGCTCAACTATATGTACGAGTCCAACTCCATCACCGACATCATCTTCATGTACGAGGGAGTGAAGAACACCACTTACGCCAACGTGGGCAAATCGCAATACCTCGAACTTGAGACGACCATGTCGTGGAGTCCCGTGACGGATCTAAGTGTCAACCTTTACTACGGCATCAGCCGCTTCTGGCTCAAAGCTGACTCCGAATTGCTCCACCGATCTAAACAGTATTGGCAGCATCATCTCTCACTCAACGCCGACTACAAATTCCCCTGCAAGATACGTCTCTCGGGCTGGGGCGGATTCTGGTCGCCATGGCAGGATCTCCAGAGCAAAGGACAGTCAGGCTATTACTACGGCCTGGGCATCTCCCGCTCTTTCCTTGCAGAAGACGCGCTCACTGTCAGCCTAAACGCCAACACGTTCCTGCCGATCTATAGAGAGAACAGTTATACACAGACGAGTGAGACCCTGCGCTACACAAACACATTCCGCTTTCCGCAGTGGTATTGGGGCGCAAGCATAAGCTACCGTTTCGGCGGCTTGAAAGCACAGGTGAAGAAGACCGCCGCCAGCATCGAGGCGGATTCCGAAGCCGGAAGCTCAAGCAAAGGCAAATGACCCGTGAGCAGTTCATAGCCACCGTCGCCCCGATGCACGACGACATGCACCGTCTGGCGTTCGCCATGACCGGAAGTGCCGACGATGCCGCAGACGCCGTCCAGGAGGCGATGATGAAGCTATGGAAACTGCGGGAGAATATACCGGAGAAGCCTCCCGAAGCCCAGGCCTACTGCTTCAAGGCGCTCCGCACGACTGCCATCACGATGATCTCGCGCCGGAAACCTTCCGACGACATCCCCGACAGGGAGCTAAGGGATTCCGGAGCATCGGACGACACCCTGATTCTTGACGAGACACAACGAGTCCTCAGCAGAATCATCGACTCTCTCCCGGATAACCAGCGCATCGTGATCAGGCTCACGGCGAATGAAGGATGCGACATCGCACGCACCGCCCTTCTGACCGGACTCTCTGAACCCAACGTGCGACAGCTCCTCTCCCGCGCACGCCGACAGATAAAAAATATGTTTACTCTCCTAAACAGTTGACAATGACGACCGACAGCAACATAACGACCATAAAAAGGCTTCTCGACAGCTACTACGAGGCGACCATCTCCGACAACGGGATGCAACAGCTGCTCCGTCTGCTGTCCGAAACCGACGATCTGCCCGGAGAGTTCCTCCCCGACCGCGACATGATCCTCGCGCTCCATTCCATGCCGCGCCACGACGCCGCACGCGAAAAGAGCCGCGAGAACCTCTCTCGCACCTTAGCCGCCCTTCCGACGCACCATCGGCGCCGCTACAGCAGATGGAGCGTAGCCTTGGGGGCGTCTCTCGCCGCCGCATGCCTCGCCTGCATCCTATTCATCGGTTTCGGAAACCGGGATTCCTCCACGACACCGACCTCCGCTCCCGCACCTCACCTCACCGCGTCCGCTTCGACATGCGACACCATTCCGGAGCGCATCATCAGGCTTGCGGCCGACACACTCGACATCGTGGCTTCCGCGCCTAAGATTGTGACGTCGAAAGTCCGCGCCCATAGCCGCACCGTGATCGCATCGGTCCGCACCGATGCTGTGAAGGAATGTATTGCCGACACGACACGCATCGCCGAAGTCCTCCGCCGCCAGAGAGCAGAAGACGCCGAAACAATGCAGCTCCTCGCAGACATCCTCACCACTGTGCAGGAAGACTACGCGACGACACTGGAACTTATGGACGACATCAACGCATCATATTCCTCCGCCGTCACCATTCCGGCCAATATGAAAATAAATTTTGACAACAAACCTTTACCGACAATATGAAGACTCTATCTATCCTCCGCACGACCGCTCTCAGTGCAATCGCGGCCATCGCCATTTTATTTGCACCATCCCTGAGCGCACAGGAAAACTTCTACGAGAAAATCGTTCCGAATTTTGCCGAACGCAGCGACGTCGACATGCGCTATCTCGGCACCGAAGCCTACGAATCGCTCGCAGGCATCCAGCTGATCTCCATGCAGACACGCAGCCTTGCGGAAGAATGTATCGGCGACATAACCTCCGTAGTGATACTCAATTCCAATTCCCAGGCCGCCACCAAAATCGGTCTTGACGAGTTCGAGGCCTTCCGCAAACGTAATTCACAGATGCGTCTGCTGATGCGCACACGTTCCGGACACGCGGAACGCTCCTCATGGTTCCTTCCGGCAAAAGGCAACGAGCCTCCGATGCTCATCGTGATAGTACGCGACGCCCAGACACTCATGATCGCCATAATGACCGGAGATGAAGACACCTCCGACAACGATGATGACGACGATGATTTCTCCTTCGGCAACAATAAGAACAAAAACAAAAAGACAAGCAGCCTGATCGGCAACTTCTACTACCATCCCGACGGTTCCGTCACCATATCCCGCTAAGAAACCGAAAAGAATCACGCCAGAACGTGGGAGTAGACCACGACTATAAGAACCGCCTCAGATGGAAAGGCCTGCCAAGGCCGACACGATAATAGCTCGGAGCGCCCAAGCTCCGGGTTTTGCGTATCTATCTGAACAAAAGCCCTGTAGGGGGCGACCCAACCCAACTTTATGTCGAAACTGTGTCGATCCGAACATATCCTTGTGTCGAAATTGTGTCAAAAGCGCCGGACCGGAGGTTCGGCCGTATTGCCAACCGCAGCCGGACCTGTGTCAAAAGCGCGGAGCGCTGGAGCCATGATTAACCCACGGTGAAGCGCAGCGGAACCGTGGGAAGAGGCTCTCTCCGGGAAAGAGCTTCGGAGATGCGAGGCTACGGTTGTTGATGTGCTGACACCCTCAAAAAATTTCGTTCTGGCGTGCAAATTCACCTCAAAAAATTGGGACAGCGGCAAAAGTCCGTGGCAGGGGCTAACCGATATCCGTGATACACGGTA
>CABUIO010000033.1 GCA_902491625.1 uncultured Porphyromonadaceae bacterium
CTATTATTGTTTCGGCCTTACAGGCCTTATATCGTTTGTATCCCCTTGACAATAAAATTATTGTGGTGTGGCGGCTGCACCATGGTGCAGCCCTACGTCAGGACCTGGCTCCGTTCCTAAAGGCAGATTATTCATTTGAGGGTACCCCTCCTAAAGTGAATAATCTGAACAGAGGGATTAAAACGCTGTAAACAAGCTGTTTAGAGTGAATAATTGTGAATAGTAGTGAATAATCGGATTTTTGCAGCTATTTATTGAGACGGTATGCTTTTATTGTATCAGGCGAATTTTGTGCGCTAAATATTTGCACAGACGAAATATCTGCATTATCTTTGCGGCATCTTAATCATCTTAAAAATCCATATCGTTATGAAAAGACCTTTTTTAGCACCGTTTCATCCGGTGAACAATCCTGTGGGTATCATCGGCGCGGGTTCGCCTTACGACGCCAGGCGTTACCATGAGTTCCGTTCGGAGAGCATCCGCCTTCACAAGGAGCGAGAGGCTGCCGAGGAGGCGGAGAAGAAAGAGGAGAAGGATGCCGAGACCTCTCCCCTACAGGCTTCCCCGGCGACGGAGGAGCCGATGAGTCCGCAGATTTCCGCCGAGGGGGACGTTGAGGATGAGGATTTGGACGACCTTTTCATCTGCAAGTCGGCCAACGACTGGATGGAGGAGGCTTCGGCGGAGCCGGATCCCTCGCAGCTGTGGCATGAGTTCTGGAACGAGGGTGAGCTGTGCTGTCTGTTTGCGGACAGCAATGCGGGCAAGAGCATCCTGGCGGTGCAGATAGCCCGCGATGTGGCTCGCCGCGACCGTATCCTCTATTTTGATTTCGAGATGAGCAGCAAGCTGTTTCAGCGCCGCTACACGGATGAGAAGGGACAGATGTACTGTTTTCCGGAGGGGTTCATGCGCATGGAGATGAATCCGTCGAAGATCCGCGACAGTCAGGATTTCGAGACGGTGCTTATCGCGCAGATCCGTCGTCAGATCACGCTCCACAATGCGCGGGTGGTGATCATCGACAATCTGGGGTTCGTGTGCACGCAGAGCGAGCAGGGGGATGCGGCGGGACGCCTGATGCGGCAGCTCAAGGAGATACAGTCGGCCACGGGGGTGTCGATGATGGTTATCGGCCACACTCCTAAGCGCGATCTTAGAGGTCGTTTAATAATCATTGTTAATGACAGGGTGGTGTATTTTATGATTAAGGTGCTGTTTATGAGGAGGGAGTTATGCGGGCATAATGACCGACGAATAAACGCGCATTAACATAAAAGACACCATGATAAGGCAATTCTTAAATTTCTTAAGAGTATTGTATTACTGATGCATCTTCTGATTTCAAGGGATGTTCCGAGACTTTTGGGCGTCTTTATCCCTTCGTTTCAGTCACATAGCCCGCTATGCTCCTTCAACTCAGGAATAAATCCGCTCCAAAATTCCCGACCCTGTCGTTAACAAGCATTATTAAACGACCTCTTAATCTGCCGCTGACGCAGAACGAGCTTGCGGGGTCGAAACGTCTGTTTAATTTCTTCGATTCGGTGTTCGCTATCGGACAGAGTGCGCGCGATGCGTCGCTGCGCTATCTGAAACAGCTGAAGGTGAGGGCGTCGGAGTTCACATACACTTCGGAGAGTGTGCTGACGTGCGAGATCGTGAAGGAGGGATCGTTCGTGAGGTTCGCGTGCCGCGGCAAGGAGCCGGAGTATAAGCACCTGAAGAAGAAGGATCCGGAGACCAGGGCGCTGGAGGAGGAGCGCATAGCGATCCTGCGCAAGGAAGGACATTCCATAGAAAGTATCGCCAAGGAGATGTGTCTGTCGTATTCGCGGGTGCAGCGTGCTCTGAAGCGTATGGGGGCGTGAGGCTTGCCCGGGAGGGTCAGTCGGCGGTCATGGGCATATAGCCGGGGGTGCGCGCCGGACGTGCTATGAGGCGTATGCTGTCGACGAAGACTGTCTCGCGCTGCACGGGAATGTAGGTGGCTTGTCCGAAGACGCGGACAGGCCGCCTGTCTTGTTTGAGCGGCAGGGTGATCTGCACGTCGCCGCGTGTGGTGGCGGTTACGGCCCGGTAGTCGCCGGTGCCGTCGGAATAGTCGGCACCGATGAAGGTGGCTATGCGGCCGGGGAGCACGGGGAGTGTGAATTCCCAGACAATCTCGCTGTCGGTCTTGCCCAGGCGCTTGCCGTCGATGTCGAAGCTGAAACGGTTGGTGCCCCGGGAGGGTGTGAGGGCGACGCGGGTCTCCCCTTCCCAGAGCGTGGGCTTTGAGCCTTTGTCCTTCTCCCCTCCGGAGGGCGTCTTGGCTTCGTTGTCGAGGCGGGTTTCCACTTCCTCGTAGATGTCGCCGAGGCGGTCGATGTTGTGGCCGTACCAGTCGAGGGAACGGTTGAAGTCGGCTTCGGTGGCGTGGTGCTCGGCGAGGACGGTCTGTCGGAGCACTATCCTCATGGAGTCGTTGAGGGCGTAGTCGGGGTCGGAGCTGACGTAGGCTTCGGCCTTGTACATGTCGGCGAGGAGGGATGCCATCTCGTCGTCGGGGAGGACGTCGGAGGGGCGGCGTCCGCAGGAGGGGGCGGAGAGCAGGAGCAGGGACACGGCAGCCGCCGCGATCGTCCTTGCGGGGTGGATGCGGCGGATGGTGCGCGGATATGTCTGCCCGGTGGTGTTCATCGCTTTTCGGGGAGGGAGGGTGCGGTGGTTTTCTCTTCGTTGCCGGCGGCGGGACCGTTGCCGTCGCTGCCCTTGTCCCCTTTCTTGCGCGAGGGGAAGATGGTGTGCCAGCTCAGGGCGAGGTCGCGGCTGTAGAAGAGGGCGAGGAGGAAGACTCCGACGCAGATGGAGGCGTCGGCGATGTTGAAGATGTACTGGAAGAATTCCCACTGCGAGCCGCCGATGTCGATGGTGAAGAGGGGGAAGTAGAGCATGTCGACGACCTTGCCTTCAAACCACGACGCGTAGCCTCCGGCGGCGGGGAACATGGTGGCGACTTCGGGGGGCATGGGGTTGTTGAAGATGACGCCGTAGAAGACGCAGTCGAAAATGTTGCCGGCGGCTCCGGCGGCGATCATGGCTGCGGAGACCATGAATCCGGTGCGGAGGTTGCGGATGCGCGATGCCTTGACTATGTACCAGATAAAGAATCCGACGGCGAGGATGCGCCCGAAGGTGAGGAGATATTTGTTCCACAGCTCCAGGCCGAAGGCCATGCCGTTGTTTTCGATGAAGCGGAGATGGAACCAGGAGGTCAGGGGATAGTCCTCTCCGAGGTAGAACCGGGTCTTTATCCAGATCTTGAGGGTCTGGTCGGCTATGATCACCAGAAGGATGATGACCATAGCCAACAGGCCTTTTCTGTTTCTCATTTCTAAAACTGTTATCTGTTCTTGGCCTCGACGGAGAGGGTCGCGTGGGGTACGGCCATGAGCCGGCCCTTGGGGATCAGCTCGCCGGTGACGCGGCAGATGCCGTAGGTCTTGTTGTCGATGCGCACGAGGGCCTGACGTAGCTTGGCGATGTAGTCGGCCTGACGCTGCGCGAGGCGTGCGTTGGTCTCCTTGCCGTAGGTGTTGGCACCCTCTTCGAGAGCCTTGAATGTGGGTGACGTGTCGTCGACGCCGTTGCCGGAGTCGTTGTTGACGCTGCCCACGAGCATGCGGTATTCGTTTTCGGCTTTTTCAAGCTTGCTGAGGATGAGCTGGCGGATTTCCTCAAGTTCGTCGTCTGAATATCTTTTGGTCTCGCTCATTTTTTAGGAATTAGAGTGATTACTGTTTCTTAGAGGTTGTTTAATAATCATTGTTAATGACAGGGTGGTGTATTTTATGATTAAGGTGCTGTTTATGAGGAGGGAGTTATGCGGGCATAATGACCGACGAATAAACGCGCATTAACATAAAAGACACCATGATAAGGCAATTCTTAAATTTCTTAAGAATATTGTATTACTGATGCATCTTCTGATTTCAAAGGTTGTCCCGAGACTTTCGGGCGTCTTTATCCCTTCGTTTCAGTCACATAGCCCGCTATGCTCCTTCAACTCAGGAATAAATCAGCTCCAAAATTCTCGACCCTGTCGTTAACAAGCATTATTAAACGACCTCTTAGTGTCTGTCTTCACTACGCGCACGGTCACGCCGAGGCCGTCGATGTCGATTGCCTGTGCCTGCGGGGCTTCGGGGGTGAGAGCGTCGTCGAATGTCAGCTCTGTTGCAAGCACCTGGCCGGACATGTAGTCGCCGAACAGTGCTATCGCATTCTTAACACTCTCGTCGCCGCAGATGTTCACTGTGACTTTGTCGGTGATCTCGAAACCGCTGGATTTGCGTATGTTCTGGATGCGGTTGACGAGTTCGCGTGCGAGTCCCTCGGCTTTGAGTTCGTCGGAGGGTTCGACGTCGAGGGCCACGGTTATGGCGCTGCCGGAGGAGACGAGCCATCCGGGGATGTCCTCGGCCATGATCTCGACGTCGTCGGTGGTTACGGTCGGTGCTCCTTCGAGGTTGTCGAATGTGATGCTGCCGTCGGCTTCAAGCCGGGCGATCTGCTGCTGACTCATCTCCCTGATGGCGGCTCCGAGCTGCTTCATGATCTTGCCGTAGCGGGGGCCGAGGCGCTTGAAGTCGGCCTTGACACGCTTGACGAGGCCGCTCTGCTCGTTGTCGACGATCTTGATTTCCTTGACGTTGACTTCGGCGGCGATGAGGGCCGACATGGCTTCGACCATGGCGCGCTGGCGGTCGCTGCTGACGGGCACGAGGAGGGTCTGCAGGGGCTGACGCACCTTGATGTTGACTTTGCGGCGCAGGGCGAGGACGGAGGATGTGATGTTCTGGGCGAGCCGCATCTGCTCTTCGAGGTCGGGATCGATCATGCTCTCGTCGGCGACGGGGAAGAGGCTGAGATGGACGCTCTCGTAGTCTTTGCCACCGCAGGGGGCGGTGAGGTCGGCGTAGAGGCGGTCGGCGTAGAAGGGCGCGAAGGGCGCCATGAGCTGCGCGACGGTGCGCAGGCAGGTGTAGAGGGTCTGGTAGGCGGAGAGTTTGTCGGTGTCCATCGCTCCGGCCCAGAAGCGCTTGCGGTTGAGGCGCACGTACCAGTTGGAGAGGTTGTCGCCGACGAAGGCGGAGATGGCGCGTGCGGCGCGTGTGGGCTCGTAGTCGTCGAGGGCGGCGTCTACCTCCTTGATGAGGGTGTTGAGCAGGGAGAGGATCCAGCGGTCGATGCGGGGACGCTCCGCGAAGGGCACCTGAGGCTCGCAGCCCGTGAAGCCGTCGATGTTGGCGTAAAGGGCGAAGAACTTGTAGGTGTTGAAGAGTGTGGAGAAGAGTTTGCGGGAGGTCTCCTGCACGGCTGCCTCGTCGTATTTGAGGTTGTCCCAGGGCTGGGAGTTCTCGATCATGTACCAGCGCACGGGGTCGGCGCCGTATTTGCGTAGGTTGTCGAAGGGGTTGACGGCGTTGCCCAGACGTTTCGACATCTTGTTGCCGTTGCGGTCCAGGACGAGGCCGTTGGAGATGACGGCTTTGTAGGAGACGGTGTCGAAGACCATTCCGGCGATGGCGTGGAGGGTGAAGAACCATCCGCGTGTCTGGTCCACTCCTTCGGCGATGAAGTCGGCGGGATAGACCTCGCGCTTGTCGAAGGCTTCCTTGTTCTCGAAGGGATAGTGGATCTGGGCGTAGGGCATGGCACCGGAGTCGAACCAGACGTCGATGAGGTCTTCCTGACGGCGCATGGGGCGTCCCGAGGGGCTGACGAGCACGATTTCGTCGACGTAGGGACGGTGCATGTCGATCTTTTCGTAGTTCTCCGCGGTCATCACGCCGGGCTTAAATCCGGCATCGGCGAGCGGATTGAAGGTCATCACGCCGGCCTCGACAGCACGGTCGATCTGCTGCGAAAGTTCCTCGTAGGAGCCGATGCAGATCTCCTCGGTGCCGTCTTCGGTGCGCCATATGGGCAAGGGAGTGCCCCAGTAGCGGGAGCGGGAGAGGTTCCAGTCCTGAAGGTTCTCAAGCCATTTGCCGAAACGTCCGCTGCCGGTCGAGGCGGGTTTCCACTTGATACCTTCGTTGAGCTCCATGAGGCGCTCGCGCAGGGCGGTGGTGCGGATGAACCAGCTGTCGAGTGGATAGTATATCACAGGCTTGTCGGTACGCCAGCAATGGGGATAGTTGTGGACATGCTTCTCGATCCTGATGGCCTCGCCGGTCTGCTTCATCTCCATGCAGAGGCGCACGTTGAGATCCTCGGCCTTGGCGGCTGCGTCGGCGTCGTATTTTCCATCGGCGTTGAAGCGGGGATCGTAGGCGTTCTTGACATATTCACCCTGATATTTGGAGTAAAGCTCCCGGTCGACGCATTTCTCGACGAATTCGGGGGCGAGATCGGAAATCAGATAGAAACGTCCGCGGAGATCGACCATGGGGCGTGTGTCGCCGTGGCGGTCGACCATGAAGAGGGGCGGTATGCCTGCGGCGCGGGCTACCTTGGCGTCGTCGGCGCCGAATGTGGGGGCGATGTGTACGATGCCGGTACCGTCTTCGGTGGTGACATAGTCGCCGGGGATGACGCGGAAGGCGTTGTCGGCGAGTTCCACGAAACGGTCCTTGCCGACGGTGAAGCAACGATCGGGATGTGCCTCGGCGGCCTCTTTCGCGTATGCGGGAGTCTGGGGAGTGATCTTCTCAATAGGTTTCACCCACGGCATCAGCTGTGCATAGCGCATGCCGACGAGGTCGTCGGCCTTCAGATGCTCCACGACACGCCAGGGAACTATCTTGTCACCCTTGCTGAAGCTTTCCATGTCGGCATCCTTGCCTTCGGGACGGAAGTAGGCGTCGAGGCGTGCCTCGGCCATGACGATGGTGATCTTCTCGGCGGTGTAGGGATTGTAGGTGCGTACGACTACGTAGCCGATCGAGGGACCGACGCAGAGCGCGGTGTTGGATGGAAGTGTCCAGGGTGTGGTGGTCCATGCTGCGAAATAGGGTGTGCCCCACCCCTCCATCGCGCCTTTGGGCTCAAGGATGCGGAACAGCGCGGTGGCTGTCAGGTCCTTGACGTCGCGGTAGCAGCCGGGCTGGTTAAGCTCGTGGGAGGATAGTCCGGTGCCGGCGGCGGGGGAATAGGGCTGGATGGTGTAGCCTTTATAAAGGAGTCCTTTGTCGTATAACTGGCGGAGAAGCCACCATACAGACTCCATATAGCGTCCGTCGTAAGTGATGTAGGGGTTCTCAAGATCCACCCAGTAGCCCATGAGGTGGGTGAGGTCGGTCCACTCCTTGGTGTATTTCATGACCTCGCGGCGGCAGGCGGCGTTGTAGTCGTCGACGGAAATCTTCTTGCCGATGTCCTCTTTGGTGATTCCGAGGGTCTTCTCGACGCCGAGCTCTACGGGGAGGCCGTGGGTGTCCCATCCGGCCTTGCGGCGCACCTGGTAGCCTTTCATGGTCTTGTAGCGGCAGAAGATGTCTTTGATGGTGCGGGCCATGACGTGGTGGATGCCGGGCATTCCGTTGGCGGATGGAGGGCCTTCGTAGAAGACGAACGAAGGACATCCCTCACGCTCGCTCATGGAGCGGTGGAAGAGGTCGTCGGCATCCCAGAGGGCGAGCATTGAGGTGTTGATGTTGGGCAGTGAGAGCTGGCCGTTGTATTCCTGAAACTTCATATCGAGGGGTCTTTTTTTCGGATGTTGGTTGATGGAGTGAGGTTTACTTATGGAATTTCATGCCGCCTTTGGCTCCTCCGGTGAGGGTGAAGATGTTGCGGTCGTAGGTGAAGGTCTTGCGGTCGATGTCGCGTTTGCGGCGCAGGGCGAGCTGCACGAGGGTGTCCATGAGCTTGGGGAAGGAGATGCCGGATGCTTCCCAGAGGTAGTAGGAGAGCGAGCCGGGGATGGTGTTGATCTCGTTGATGTAGATGCCTCCGTCCTTTCCGTCGATCATGACGTCGATGCGGCTGACTCCGTGGCATGAGAGGACGCGGAAGGTCTCTCCTGCCAGGTGGCGTATGCGTTCGCTTGTCTCCTGGGGGAGGTCGGCGGGCACACGGCGTTCGCTGGACTGCATTCCTCCGCCTGCGGGTGCGCCTTTGGAGGGGGAGCCGCCCATGTATTTGTCTTCGTAGCTAAGGAAGTCGCCGCTGCGGACAGGCTCCTCGCAGACGCTTGACTGATGGTCGTCGGCGTCGCCGAGCACGGAGCAGTTGATCTCCTTGAGGTCGGCGATCATGTGTTCTACGATGAGGCGCTGGGAGAAGCGTGCGGCGTTGTCGAGGGCGGCGATAAGCGATTCGCGGTCGGCGGCTTTGCTGATGCCGACGCTGGAGCCGAGGTTGGCTGGCTTGACGATGACGGGATACGTGAGCTTTTCCTCTACCTTCGCCACCATGGCGTCGCGGTCGGAATACCATTGCTTGTCGGTGAACCAGACGTAGTCGACGACGGGAAGGCCTTCGCTGCGGAGGATCATCTTCATGGTGATCTTGTCCATGCCGTTGGCTGAGGAGAGGGTGTTGCATCCGGCGTAGGGAATGCCGATGGTGTCGAGCAGTCCCTCGAAGACGCCGTCCTCGCCGTTGGTGCCGTGGAGCACGGGGATGACGACGTGGAGTTCGGCCACTACCTTGTTGCGCTTGGAGAAGGCGGAAGTGCGGGCGCTGTAGAGGTTGTAGTCGCCGTATTCAGGTCGCATGAACACTTCCGTGAGTCGTCCGGTGAGGGCGTCCATGTCCTTGAAGTTACGGATGTTGAGCAGGTCGTCGCCGGTGTACCAGCGTCCTTTCTTGGAGATGTAGACCGGAATGATGTTATATTTTTCGCTGTCGAATGCGTTGATGGCCTGCAGTGCGGAGATCACTGAAATCTCGTGTTCGACACTGCGTCCGCCAAAAAATACTGCTACGTTGGTTTTCATTGTCTTGTTGGTTGTCTCTTCTTCTGTCGGGCTTTACGCTTTGCTCTGCTGTAGGGCTTCCGCAGTTTGCCGTGAGGCACTACGCCTTGGAGCGTTTTGCCGTGAGGGCGCTTTGCCGTGAGGCGCTATATATATTAAGGTGTAGCTGCGTCCTGCGGAAAGGTCACAGAGCTGTCGCATCTCTGCCGTAAAGCCACTTATCCTTTAATCCGCAAAATTACAAAAAATCTCCTTATCAGGCAAACCGACCGACATTCAACAGGGTAAATTTACCTGTGAATGAGGTGTGAAATAAGTTATGAAAGCTTCTATTTTTCAGTATTGAAGTTCATGCAATACATCAACTTTTAGGATATTGCAACAGCAAAAACAAAGCTGATCAAGATTCAATATTTCAGCCATAACACATCATCACAGCTATAATACACACACTCAATATCGCATTCACATATCATCCAAACGATGATAATATAACAACAGCGTTTTTAACACTTAAATTTTACACTAGCAATATAAGAACTCGGTTCAACTATCACTCAAATCATAATTTAAAACCTCTTCAAACACACTACAGTCAACTATTCAATAACAACATAATGTAGAGGAAATAGATTTATTCAGCAAAAATCAACATGATGAATAAATTGTTTGAAAGGAAGCTGAATTGAAGTATGTAAAGATGGAGGTGTAGTGTCAATGTTAGAGGTAAGGTAGTCTTAACCATCCCGAAAAACACCTCAAACAGCCGAATTTACCCTCTTCAAATTTTCAGGAGCATTATTTCAACAAAAAGAATCCACAGCAAAGACACACACTCTCAGTGCCTTAATTGCAAAATCAGACGATTTCAACCCTCTGAGAATCGAGTTTAGAATCATCGGTCGAGAGTCGGCGGGAAAGTGCGCTTCTCATGGCGTTAAATAGCACTTAGTGCAACTCCGGTAAAGTGAGGATTAGATGTAGCCGGGGAGTGTTTCGCCGGGATAGAAGGTTTCGTAGGTGTTGTCGTCGTAATAGACCATGATGCTGCGCACCTTCCGAGGGGAGGCGAGGGGGTCGGTTCTCTCGTGACGGTAGCCGCGTGGCGGTGTGCGGCGATATACCGCTTCCTCCTCTTCGTTTGCCTCCATGCGTCCCGATCCATCCCATGAACCATTTGATTCATGATGGATTGCTGACCTATCTGACAGATTACCAACGCTTTTCGATGTATTTGAGGCACTTAATGCAGCGGAATCATTGTCATCGGAAAAACCGCTGGTGTCGAACATCGAATCACTGTCTTTGTCCGGAGCAGTGTCATCTACACCATTGGGAGTAGAAAGATCCGCAGACTTTGCGGTATTATCGCCTCCGATGAGCATCTCACCTTCGCCAAACATCAGCCATACGAGCGACAAATCAGGGAAATGAAGATGGATCGGACGGAGCACCTGATCACTCAACTTCTTGTTTCGACCCGAAAGAAGCTGCGAGAGTGTGGGGCGAGGTATGCCACACTTATCGGCAAACTGGGAATTGGTCAGGCCGGTAAATTCGAGGAAGTGTTTTAGACGAATGGCAGCTGATGAGTCGTTCATATTCTGAAATTCTGATTTGCAACTTATATTGTGCAAATGTAATCATAAATTCTCAAATGTGCAATTATTTTTCGTAAACAATATTGCTATTTGCAAACGTCATTATAGTTCGTATCTGTTTACATCTGTGTATTTGCAAATCACAGTTTTGGAGTTTCACAACATGGTTTGGAGGTAGCATACTATCACATAGCGACTTACACATACACACAGCTCAATATCGGGGCAAACTGGCCCGATATCGCCGTTATGCTTAATCAGAATATGTAAGTATTGGACGTAACTAACAACATAACACAACATTACGTCGTGTGTTAAAACAATTTAACACACCGATTTTACATCCAGAAACTATTCGTGGCTACAAATTTGTATTTGACAAGAATATCACTTTACAAACTCAGACAGTTTTGTTTCTGAAATATTTACGATTATGTATTGTCGAAAGTTGTGAGTTTTTCGGTATTTATGCCTTTTGCTTCCCTGTGTGAGGTTTCGGTCTTCGTATGGTGAATCGGCTATGACAGGGAGGTTCTTTTTTGACCAATGGATTTTTTCAGCTTATCCAACCTCTCCCCTCTTAAAATCCGGAAAAATCTGACTGACGAAAATTTCAGGATCTCAACTCTCCAAGAATGGTTCTTTTCCGCCACTCGTAAAGACAAGGATCATCCGTCGCAGTCTCAGGGCGTCAAAATCAGTATCTTTCACCATTAAACATCTGATAGACACCAATTTAATCCTATTTTCAAACTCACAGGATTTAGAGCTGGAAAATTCAGAAAGACAGATTTTATCGCTTTTCTGCCTTGAATCCGACAAAAACCGTTTCTGTAGAAGCCGGAAAGAAGATTCTCGGGGAAGTAGTGCAGTATATTCAGTCACACTGCCCCATCGGTCTTATTTCTCAGTCGAGCATCAGGGAGATGTTGAGACACTTCGGATAACCCTGCGTTTCTGCCTGATTTGCAGTTGAAGATTCGCCAAAGACAAATTCAGGTGAATCTTCAACGTTTCGAGAGCACTCCGGTCGATTTTTACCCTTACAGAGCGCTTCTTCTGTCTTCACATCATCGTTCGGGTTACGTTTGCAATTTTCAGGGTCTTTCAGATCACTGTTTTTTCTTTCTTTAAATACAGGTTTATCTCCTTCTTTTTGTTTACAAACAGGATTAGAAACATCATTTGCAAACTGTTTAGAATTCTTATCTGACAATATGCAATAGTTTTCATGATCGTCAACTCGCTGAGAATTACGGATTGCAACCTCTCCTCTACCCTCGTTCGGAATAATCGGCGTCCTGGGGTCTTTAAGCCATTTCATCATGCCGTACTCAACCGGACTCGGATAAGGATCCACTTGGAGTGAGATCGTCACGCCGTTTCCATCCTCAAGAGAGGCATCCGAGAGTGATGTGACAAGCTCGGGAGAGAAAGCACCTCCGCAGAAGTCGGCCGGAACCGCCAATGTGGCTCTTTCCACATCCGGGAAGCAACATAATTTCAAGTAGAAAAGCAGCAAAGCCGCGCAATCCTCTGTTCGTGCGGCGGAAAATCGTATATCAATACTTTCCGCTTCTCTACTGTTATAACAAAACATCAGTGCAAAAGGTTTAAAATCAGCCGCTTGAAGCACCAAAACTTTTCCTCCTGCAATAGTCACATCCCTTACGGCGGCAATAAAATCGCGCCAACTGTGCATAATGGACAGTCCGGGACGACTGGCCTCCTCCGAGACCAGGAACCGATGGCATTCCCGAAGTGTCCGCAGTTTGTTTTCCTCAACATTTACGCCGTTTTCGCATTCAATCAACGCTTCAAACTCAGACTCCGATATTTTCAATTCAGACACAAACAATCTTCCAACATCGTCAAACCAAACATAAAACTTCCCATCAATATTTTCAATATCACGCTCAACATGTCCGTGCTTATAGATCCACTTCCCGGTATCTCTGTCCCATCGAATCATCTTTCCGTCAAATCTGACTGAAAATTCAAACTTCCCCGGTAAAGACACGTATCCCATACTGCTGTAATAATTCCTCAGCCGTTCATCTGCGGGTATCAGGAAACTGAAATCATAATCATTTCCGGCTGCTCGTTCTTCAAACCTCCGCATCAGTTTCTTCATCAGTCCTTTTCTTCTCATATCCTGAACAGTTGCAAGACCGCACAGATACATCCCTTTCATATAACCGTCATGGCTGCCACATGAGGTTTCAACTCCGCAGTGAAAGAAACGATAAGGCACTCCCAGAAGGGAGGAAATCAACCGTCCTTCTTCGTCTTCAACAGTTTCAACATTTTCTTCAATAAAATAAGTATCGAACACCATCCGGATATACTCATACGGATCACCGAAAGTGTCCTTCCACAATTTCATCATTCTATCCTTAAGCTCCTCCATAC
Organism: uncultured Porphyromonadaceae bacterium; assembly: GCA_902491625.1. Classification (GTDB taxonomy): domain Bacteria; phylum Bacteroidota; class Bacteroidia; order Bacteroidales; family Muribaculaceae; genus Lepagella. Next base: position 12,926 of record CABUIO010000033.1, read on the forward strand.
GGATGAAATTTTAGCTATGGAAATTTCAACACGCAGTATTACGGCCGTCCCATTTCCGACCTCTGCGACACCACAAAGATAGCAAAGAAAGCTCCACCTGCAAAACCTTTTCTTTCCCTCTCCCGCCGCATCCGGGAAAGAAAAAAACAAGTCCGCGCTTTGAAATACAAAAATAATTCTCTACATTTGCACCACGGATAAGACCCTGCACGGCAACGCTATCGGCGGAGCCCCGCAAAGGCCGACTCCATACAGTGAAAAAGCCAACTGACAACCTAAATCTGATACATATATATCTATGGACGAGAAATTACTTCTTCTCGGCGACGAAGCCCTCGCACTCGGAGCCATCAATGCCGGCCTTTCCGGCGTCTATGCCTATCCCGGCACGCCCTCTACAGAAATCACCGAATTCATCCAGATGAACCCTCTGGCACGTCAGCGCGCCATCCACAGCCATTGGAGCACCAACGAGAAAACAGCACTCGAAGAAGCCCTCGGCATGTCTTTCTGCGGACGCCGCTCGCTGGTGTGCATGAAGCATGTGGGCATGAACGTGGCGGCCGACGGTTTCGTCAACTCAGCCATGACTGGTGCCAACGGCGGCATGGTCGTGGTTGCGGCCGACGATCCCTCCATGCACTCCTCCCAGAACGAACAGGACTCGCGCTTCTACGCATCCTTCGCCCTCATGCCCGCACTTGAGCCCTCCTCGCAGCAGGAGGCTTACGACATGATGGCCTACGCCTTCGACCTCTCCGAACGCCGCGGCATTCCGGTGCTCATGCGCATGGTGACACGCCTCGCCCACTCCCGCGCTCAGGTGCGCACCACGGAACCTCGCCCCCAGAACGAACTCCACTATCCAGCCAATCCGCAGCAGTGGGTGCTCATGCCGGCCAACAGCCGCCGCCGCTACGCCACCCTCGTCGAGGAATACAAGCTTTTCGAGGCTGACTCCGAGAACTCCCCCTTCAACCGCTACACCGACGGCGCCGACAAGTCGGTCGGCATCATCGCCAGCGGCATCGGCTATAACTATCTGATGGAGAACTACCCCGACGGCGCTCCGCATCCTGTGCTCAAGATCTCGCAATATCCCCTCCCCACAGCCATGCTCCGCAAGATGGCCGGTGAGTGCGACTCCCTCCTTGTCATAGAAGACGGCCAGCCCCTCATCGAGCAGAACCTTCTCGGCCTTCTCGGAGCACCGGTGCCAGTCCACGGACGTCTTGACGGCACACTGCCGCGCACCGGCGAGCTCAATCCCGACAATGTCCGTGCAGCCCTCGGACTCGCCGCCCACGAGACACGTCCCGTCAGCGAGACCGTGAAACGCCGTCCCCCGCAGCTCTGCCAGGGATGCGGACACCGCGACGTCTACGCCGCACTCAACGCCGCCCTCGAAGCATATCCCTCTCCTAAGGTATTCGGCGACATAGGCTGCTACACCCTCGGCTGGCTCGCTCCCTACAACGCCATCGATACCTGCGTCGACATGGGCGCGTCCGTCACCATGGCCAAGGGAGCCGCCGACGCCGGACAGCATCCGGCAGTAGCGATCATCGGCGACAGCACCTTCACCCACAGCGGCATGACCGGACTCCTCGACGCCATCAACGAGAACACTCCCATGACCGTCATCATCAGCGACAACCTCACCACCGGAATGACCGGCGGACAGGACAGCCAGGGCACAGGCAAGCTCGAAGAGATATGTCTCGGTCTCGGGGCCGATCCCGCCCACGTGCGCACCATCGACTCCCTGCCGCGCAACTTCGAGGAGATGAAAGCCCTCTTCACCGAGGAATTCAACCATCCCGGCCTCTCCGTCATCGTCTCCCGCCGCGAATGCATCCAGACAGCCCGCCGTCACGCCGCACAGAAAGCCAAGGCTGCAAAGGAAGCCGCTAAGGCATAACCCCCGAAAAAGCCACTCCAACATCCATATATAATATAACTGACTCATCAACCATGAAGACCGATATAATACTCGCCGGCGTCGGAGGACAGGGCATCCTCACCATCGCCACAATCCTCGGACGTGCTGCAATGCAGGAAGACCTTAACATCAAGCAGGCCGAAGTCCACGGCATGTCACAGCGAGGAGGCGACGTGCAGTCCAACCTGCGCATCAGCTCATCCCCCATAGCAAGCGACCTCATCCCCACCGGAGCCGCCGACATCATCGTCTCCCTCGAACCGATGGAAGCCCTCCGCTACGTCCCCTCCCTCAGCACCGAGGGATGGATCGTCACCTCGACAGCTCCCTTCAACAACATCCCCGACTACCCCGAGACCGGAGTCATACTCGACGAACTCTCGCAATGGCCTCACACCATAGCCTTCGACATGGAGGAGATGGCACGTGAGGTGGCCAATCCCCGCGCATCCAACATGGTGCTCCTCGGAGCCTGCACGCCTCTGACAGGTATCGACGCCGACAAGATCGAAGCCGCCATACGCGCTGTCTTCGCCGCCAAGGGAGACGCAATCGTAGAGAGCAATATCAAGGCCTTCAACGCAGGAATGCAGAAGGCTCTCGAAATAATGAAAGCCTGACACCGACCAGCCATGTTCCCTCTATCACAGCAACAGCTCGCAAAGGTCATGTCAGACCTTTCCATCACCGACATATCCCGCGCCACCATACGCCAGATCTGCCATCTCGCACAGATTCTCGGTGAACTCGCCGAAGAAGAATTCGTACACCTGGAGATCGGAAACCCCGGCCTTGAAGCGTCACCCACAGGCGTGCAGGCCGAGTGCCAAAGCCTCCTCGAAGGTGTCGCCAACAAATATCCCGACATCGGAGGCGTTCCGCAGCTCAAGAAAGCCGGAGCACGCTTCCTCAAGGCCTTCCTCGATATTGACCTCGGCGAGGGTGCTACGATCGTCCCCACCGTCGGGTCGATGCAGGGCACTTTCTCTGTAATGAATCTCCTTAAGGAGTGTGCCCCCGGCGAACGCGACACCATCCTCTTCATCAACCCCGGATTCCCCGCACAGCGCAGCCAGGCGCATCTGCTCGGACTCAAGGAACGCTCTTTCGACATCTACGACTACCGCGGCGAGGCTCTGCGCGACAAACTCCGCGAGATGCTTGCCGACGGACGAGTCGCAGCCATCATCTACTGCAACCCCAACAATCCCGCGTGGATCAACCTCACGGAAGACGAATTGCGCATCCTCGGCGAGGAAGCCACTGCCAACGACGTCATCATAATGGAAGACCTCGCCTACCTCGGCATGGATTTCCGCGTCTACGCAGGCAAGCCCTTCATGCCTCCCTATGTCCCGACCGTTGCACACTATACCGACAACTATATCCTCTTCGTCTCTGCCTCGAAGATATTCAGCTACGCCGGACAGCGAATCGCCATGGCATGCTTCTCCCCCGCGCTCTATTCGCGCAGCTACGAGGGACTGAAAAGCTTCTTCGGCATACCGCGCTTAGGCGACGCCTACGTCTTCGGAGTGCTCTACGCCCTCTCATCAGGCACCTCACACTCCGCCCAGCGAGCCTTTGCGGCTATGCTCGACGCGGCTGCCGACGGCACCATCGACTTCGTGGCAGACTGCCATGAATACGCCCGCCGTGCCGCCCTCACCAAGAAGATCTTCACCGACAACGGATTCCACATCATCTACGACCGCGACGCCGACGGACGCCACATCGCCGACGGATTCTTCTTCACCGCCGGCTACGGCGACCTCACCTCCGCCGAACTCCAGCAGGAACTGCTACGCCACGGCGTCAGCGCCATCTCGCTGCCCTCCACAGGCTCGCGTCAGGAAGGTCTGCGCATCTGCGTCTCAATGATTTCCGACGACAAGACATTTCAGGATCTCGATCGCCGTCTAAAGAATTTCCACGATGAACAGCAGCGAAAACAGCATTAAATGGATGAGTGCCGACGATGCCGCACGCCTCGTAAAGAGCGGCGACCGCATCTACGTGCAAGGCTCCACCTCCGTGCCCGACACACTCCTGCGCGCCATCGCAGCCCGCAGCGGTGAACTCCGCGGCGTCACTTTCTACACCGGTTTCAGCGTCTCCAAAGATCCCGCGCCGATCTGCCGCGAAGGGATGGAAGAGAGTTTCTTCGTCGACTCCTTCTTCGTCAGCAACAACGTCCGCCAATGGATAGCCGACGGCAACGGATCCGTGACTCCGCGTTTCCTCGGCGACGTTCCCGACCTTTTCCGGCGAGGCTACTGGCCTCTTGACGTCGTGCTCCTCAACTGCTCCCTGCCCGACAGCCACGGCTACGTCAGCTTCGGCGTAGGCGGCGACGTCGCCTGTTCCGCCGTAGAATGCGGACGCACCATCATTGCCCAGATCAACCCCAACATGCCCTTCTCCAACGGCGACCCCATCGTCCATGTGAGCCGTCTCGCCGCAGCCGTTAGGGTCGACGATCCGCTCGTGGAGGTTCCCACACCGTCGCCCTCCGAGGCTGAACGCCGCATAGGCCGGTTTATCGCGCAGGAGATTCCCGACGGCGCCACACTCCAGATCGGCGTCGGAGGCATCCCCAACGCCGTCATAGCCGCCCTGCGCGATCACCGCGACCTCGGTCTCCACACCGAAGCCATGACCGACGGAGTGCTACCGCTGCTCAGCGAAGGAATCATCAACAACAGCCGCAAGAAGATACTCCCCGGAAAAAGTGTCGCGTCGCTCGCACTTGGTTCTCGCAGACTCTACGATTATATGGACCACAACCCGCAGATCATCTTCCGCGACGTCGCATGGACCAACAATCCCGCCATTATAGGCGCCAATCCTGCCGTCATGTCCATCAACTCATGCCTTGAGATAGACCTTACCGGACAGATCTGCGCCGACTCCATAGGCGACCGCATATTTTCCGGCGTAGGAGGACAGCACGACTTCGTCACAGGGGCCAACATCAGCGAAGGTGGCAAATCCTTCATCGCCATGCTCGCCACATCCTCCAAAGGCCACAACAAGATCAAGGCACACCTCACGCCCGGCGCGGGAGTCGTCACGACACGTTTCGCCGCCGAATACATCGTGACGGAATACGGCATAGCCAACCTGCGCGGCAAGAATCTCATCCAGCGTGCCAAAGCCCTCATAGGCCTCGCCGCACCGCAATTCCGCGAGGAACTTGACCGCGAAGCCCGACAGCGCTTCGGACGCGCCTACTCGGCTCAGTACTGACCAACCAAACCATAACGCACCCGCACAGACTTGCCTGTTTCACATTTCAGGCAAGTCTTTTTTATTAATTTAAGAGTTACTTAAGAGGTTGTTTAATAATGCTTGTTAACGACAGGGTCGAGAATTTTGGAGCGGATT
>CABUIO010000034.1 GCA_902491625.1 uncultured Porphyromonadaceae bacterium
TTAATCATAAAATACACCACCCTGTCATTAACAATGATTATTAAACAACCTCTAAACATTGAGCCGGATAAACCGACACCGTTATAACAAACCGGATGCCCGGAGTGTTGACTCCAGGCATCCGCATATGATTACGATATAAGTTGGCAATTTACTTGACAGCAGCGGGAGCGGGAGCAGCCACGTTGATGTCGGCGGCGGGAGCGATCTCATAGTCGATCACATAGAGCTGGGTGGGATCCACCTGACCGCTCATGATGGCCTGAGCAGCCATATCGGGAGCGAAAAGCTGATCGACCGTACCCATGATGAGATACTTGCCGTTCATCTCCAGAGAGGTCTGGAGAGCGTCGATGGCAGGGGAATAAGTAGCGCCTGTGCCTACAGTCTGACCGATAGGATTGGCAGGGAAGATCTGGTTGCCCGCAGCATCCGAAAAACCGATGACAGCCGTGATGTTGTCGCCATTCTTAAGCTTTGTGCCATTGCCGGAGGCAACAGTCTTGACATAAAAGCCGTTGGTCTTAGTGTAGCCGGCCTTCTTGGCCTCGGCATCGAGTTTCTTTTTTGCAGGCGCAGTCTTCTTGATAGCCTCGTCTGCCTGCTTCTTCATGGCTTTACCCTGGAGCTGCTGCATCATGGTCATCAGCTTGCCCTGATTGGCCGTAGCCTTCTCCTGAAGCTTGTTCACAGCTTTTCCGTTCTTGTCAAATGAAGCGGCATAACCGCTGGCAACGGCGGCGATGTCGAATTTCTCGTTCAAAGCCTCGCCCTGCTCAAGGAGCTGGCCGGCGAGGGTGACGCCATTGATGAATCCGGCGTTGAATGCCTTGTCATCGCCCATCATGGCCTCAAGTCCGGCATAGAAGCCTTCATCGTATTTGGCCTGAGCCTCAGCGGATTTCAGAAGAGTATCGGACTGAGCCATCTGCACACGCTGAAGAGCCATCTGCTCGCCCAGATAATACCCGATCGAATCGTTTGTCGAAGCTTTGCCATCAAGCTTTACCTCGTTGAACTTGTCGGCACCTTTCTTGCCACAGCCCACAAGCACAAGCGCGCAGAGAGCGGCGGTCAAAATAGTCTTTGTTTTCATTTTGATAATATGTTGTTACAAATTGATTTATCTCATTTCTCGGATTTTTCTTCCGAAACTACTGAAACCTCGGTGACAACCGGAGCATCCTGCGCCGGGACAAACTGGCGCACAGCGCCGTCGGTGCCGGTGTCGGCCGCAGTAGCGGTCTCGACGACATTGACCTCCACGGTCTCGCCATTGGGCGTCGCGTCGGCGTACCTACCCTTACATGAAGAACAAGCCACCGCCATAATAACGGCGGCAGCTGCAAAGTATTGTAGATTGCGTCTCATCAATTCACGCTGATAAGTTCCACATCAAAGATAAGAGTGGCATTGGGCGGAATGGCACCCGGCACACCCTGCGGACCATAGGCAAGATTCGAGGGAATCACAAACTCATAGACAGCGCCCGGCTGCATCAGCTGCAGACCCTCGGTCCAGCCCGGAATCACGCAGTTGAGCGGGAACGAGATCGGCTGGCCGCCGTTCTTGTCAGTAGAATCAAAGACTGTGCCGTTCTGAAGCTTGCCGGTGTATTTCACACTCACGGTGCTCGTGGCTGTGGGATGTGCGCCGCTGCCCTTCTTCACGACCTTGTATTTCAGTCCGGAAGGAGTGGTGACATATCCGTCCGCAGAAGCATTCTTAGATGCGTCGGGAGTCACGACCTCTTCGGGAAGTGTATTGTCGATCTCCACCGTACCGTCGGCATTCTCGGTAGCCTTGATCTCCGTCATCTCGATCTTATCGCCGTCTGTAGTGGTCTCTGTCAGCTCCAGAGTTTCCTCGGCCGCAGTGTCGGAGGCTGCCTTGTCCTTGGAGCAGGAGCTCACGGCAAGACCCGCGACAGCCAAAGCCGCACTTATGTAAATCAGGTTCTTACGTGTCATACTAAAGCAGAATTATTTCTTGATGACCTTGATAAGCTCCACCTCGAAGATCAGAGTGCTGTGGGGAGGGATGGCGTTGGGCACACCCTGAGCGCCGTATGCGAGATCGCTGGGGATGAAGAATGTATACTTCGCGCCCTCCTTCATAAGCTGCACACCCTCGGTCCATCCCGGAATCACACGGTTGAGAGGGAAAGTGGCCGGCTCGCCACGGTTGACGGAAGAATCGAATACAGTGCCGTCGAGCAGTTTGCCGGTATAGTGGACAGTCACCTCGTCGGCAGCTGTAGGCTGTGCGCCCGTACCCTCTTTCTCAACGACATACTGAAGGCCGCTGGCCGTTTCCTTGACCTCCGGCTTCTGCTTGTTCTCGGAAAGGAACTTCTCGCCGGCCTCGCGTGCTGCTGCCTCAAGCTTACCCTGAAGCTTCGTGAGATACTCATTGATAAGCTTCTGAGCCTCGTCAGGCTTCATCTTGGGCTCCTCGCGGTTGAAGACAGCCTTAACGGCATCCGCAAAACTCTCGATGTCAATATCATTGACACCCATACCATGAAGCTGCTGACCGATAGCCATGCCCCATGCATAACTCAATTTATCCATAATATATTTCCGTTTATTAAATTTTCAATTAGCAACAGGTCATAAAGGACTGACCTTATAAACGACTCGACACTCATGTCCGCGCACCGCAGCGAAGCCGGAGAAAACGACCGGCATCACACAGCAGAGCCACACACGAGCGAAATCACAAATATATAACACCTATCGCGCCCTTAAAGTTGTTCCCCTTCCTAAAAACTTCTCGATGCCCCCGGTTCCGTTAAGGATTGTAAAAAATCAGAAAGGGAAGTTTGCAGGAATCGCGAAAAATATCTAACTTTGCCATCGCTTCCGCAGATAGTGCCACACGCAAGCGTCATAGCAAGAGCGATACGAAACGCCCTTACAGCGACAAGGATGGACGCAGTCTGGAAGACGACAGGATTGTCTTATGGTGTAATGGTAGCACAACAGTTTTTGGTTCTGTTTGTCCAGGTTCGAATCCTGGTAAGACAACAGAGTCGTACCGAAAGGTACGACTTTTTTTATTGTTTGTTAATTCTTACGTTTATATGTAGGGGAGGTGATTACCTTTACTATTTAAATACCCGACTTTAGAATAAAGAATATATCCAACAAACTTTACTGCGGCCTATTCAGGCGATTTGGTGTATTCCGCGGAAAAGTATTAACTTTGCAGTTTAGAGTGTGCCGCCCGGTAAGGGCGGCGACGCAATCGTTAATTCAACAGCATAAGTAACTCGCAAAAATTAGATGATACATGATTGCGAAGTATTTTTGAGGGATTTAGCCGGAAGAGCGAAGGAGTGTAGCGGGCTACATGACTGAGCGAGAACGGCTAAAGCGCCAAAAAGGCGAGCAAGAATGTATCAGAAATGTGAGTTACATAAACTGGTTTTTACTGTTAACTAATTTTTAAGAGTTACTTAACTGCAATACAACTTTATGGAATTCAAGAGGACACTTATCACCACCGCGCTGCCATACGCCAATGGTCCCGTGCATATCGGCCATCTTGCCGGAGTCTACGTTCCGGCCGACATCTACGCCCGCTTCAAACGCATGAAAGGGGAGGAGGTGCTTCTCGTCGGAGGCAGCGACGAGCATGGTGTGCCTATCACCATCAAGGCACGCAAGGAAGGGGTGACTCCACAGGACATAGTGGACCGCTATCACAAGATAATCAAGGACTCTTTCGAGGAGTTAGGCATCAGTTTCGACATCTACAGCCGCACTACTTCCGATATCCATGCCAAGACGGCGACGGAATTCTTCAAGACGCTCTACGACAAGGGCGAGTTTGTGGAGAAGACTTCCATGCAGCTCTACGACGAGGAGGCCGGACAGTTCCTTGCCGACCGCTACGTTACCGGCACGTGTCCTCATTGCGGCGCCGAGGGAGCCTACGGCGACCAGTGCGAAAAGTGCGGCACTTCGCTTAACGCCACCGACCTCATCAACCCGAAGTCGGCCATCACCGGCAACGAGCCTGTGCTTAAGGAGACCAAGCACTGGTATCTCCCCCTCGACAAGTGGCAGAAGAAACTTGAAAAATGGATTCTTGAAGACCACAAGGAGTGGAAGAGCAATGTCTACGGCCAGTGCAAGTCGTGGCTTGACCTCGGTCTGCAGCCGCGTGCCGTGAGCCGCGACCTTGACTGGGGTGTGCCTCTGCCCATAGAGGGCACAGAAGGCAAGGTGATGTATGTCTGGTTCGACGCCCCGATCGGCTATATCTCCAACACCCGCGAACTGCTGCCCGATGACTGGGAGAAATGGTGGAAGGATCCCGAAACACGCATGATCCACTTCATCGGCAAGGACAACATCGTGTTCCACTGCATCGTCTTCCCCTCGATGCTGATGGCCGAGGGAAGCTACAATCTCCCCGACAACGTGCCAGCCAACGAGTTCCTGAATCTGGAGGACAACAAGATCTCCACATCCAAGAACTGGGCTGTATGGCTACACGAATATCTGCGCGAGCTTCCCGGCAAACAGGACGTGCTGCGCTACGTCCTCACCGCAAACGCTCCCGAGACTAAGGACAACAACTTCACCTGGAAGGATTTCCAGACACGTAATAACTCCGAGCTTGTGGCTATCCTCGGCAATTTCGTCAACCGCGCCATCGTGCTCTGTCACAAATATTTCGGAGGCACCGTCCCCGCCACGACCGAACTTACCAACCTCGACCGCGACATGATCGCCGAGCTTGCCGGAATACGCAAGGCTCTTGACGAGGCTCTTGAGACATTCCATTTCCGCGACGCCCTGAAGGAGGCCATGAACATCGCCCGACTCGGCAACCGCTATCTGCAGGAGTCCGAGCCGTGGAAGGTCGCTAAGACCGACATGGCACGCACGGCAACCATCCTGAACCTTGCCGTCCAGCTCTGTGCCAATATCGCTATCGCTTTCGAGCCGTTCACACCTTTCATGAGCAAGAAACTTTCCGACGCTCTCGGGCTCGGCAAGGTCACCTGGGACATGATCGGGTTGACCGATATCGTGCCCGCAGGCACTGAGATCAAGGATCCCGGCTTCCTCTTCGAGAAGATCGAGGATGACGTCGTTGAGGCTCAGATCGAAAAGCTTCGCGAGGCGCAGCGCCAGAACCTCCTCGCCAACTGGAAGCCCGAACCGGTGAAGGAGCCTGTCGATTTCGACACTTTCGCCAAACTCGACATCCGCGTCGGCAAGGTGCTGGAATGCAGCAAGGTGAAGAAGGCCGACAAGCTGCTCTGCTTCCTCATCGACGACGGCATGGAGAAGCGTACCATCGTGAGCGGCATCGCTAAATATTACACTCCGGAGGAGCTGATCGGCAAGCAGGTCTGCTTCATTGCCAACTTCCCTCCGCGCAAACTCAAAGGTATCGAGTCGCAGGGCATGCTTCTCAGCGCCGAGAATCCCGACGGCTCGCTCACACTTGTTACCCCCGAGGGCAATCTCACCCCCGGAAGCTGCATCGGCTGATCCGCCCATGATTCCTATAGCACAGCCGAAAGGATTTGCCGACACATCGCGCAGCCGCCTGACGATGGCTTTCATCGCCGGGTGGATTGCCGTGACTCTGACTCTTGCCGGAGCCTTCGGACTCGGAACGGAGCACCGCGCCGACTCCCTGCTGATGCATCTGGCTCAGGTGTCGGTCTGCTATGCCATCTGTTCCGGACTCACATTCCTCGGCTGTTTCGTGGCGTTGCGCAAGTCCTGGAGCGACGCGTTGGGCTACATCCTCATAGCTGCGATGACAGTCGCCGGAATCGGCATGGCTGTCAATCTGAGCGGCTATTGCTCGTTTCCCGGCACATGGGAGATGCCGGCGTTCGGCACAGCCTCCGACTTCACTCTGGAATGGCAGAGGATAGTATTTCATAAGGCAACTGGACAGTACCTTCCCGGCACAAATGTCGGCTACACTGCCATAGCCTCATTTGCCGTCGGTCGGTTTGGTCCGGGCGTCAGCGGACTGCTGATCCTCAACATAATGATGCTTTGCGGCACTGTCGCACTTTCCTCCGGGATAGCCGTGACGCTTCTTGAGGGGAACCGGCGCAGGATTGCCGTCTGTGCCGCAGCTGCGACGGCAGCTGTCGCCTCCGTGATATGGTATGCCACGACACCGCTGAAAGAGACAGGCGCCACGTTCTCATTCACGCTCTTCGCTTTCGCCATCGCAAAGCTTTATAAGGGACGGCTCGACGTCGCCGGCATTCTGGCTGCCGCCGCCGGCGGTTTCCTGCTGATGATGGTGAAGAGTCCCTTGGGATGGTTTGCCATCGCCGGAATCGTGATCGCCGCCACGCGAATTGAAATGCGCAAGAAGGCTGACGCCACACGCCGTCTCTACGCAGCAATATATCTGTCGCTCATCGCCGGAGCCGTCGTTGTCGGAGGCAACCGCTTCCGCTATTGTTCCGACGCGGCGCTTATCGGTGCCGTTGAGCCGCAGCGCGAGAGTCTGGAATTCTACATGGCCGGCTACGAGACTGTCCAACGCTACAATACCCTAATCCCCGGCTACTTCACCTCCACACCCGAGAAAAGGATCGCCAAGCTTCCTCTTGCCGCCGCGGCGCAATATTTTCCTCCCTTCCCATGGAATTTCACCCGCGACACCGACGAGGGACGTTTCGTCTGGTATGCGCATCTAAGCGTTTTCTGGTATCTGGTCGGAGGTGCTGCTATCGGCTATCTCGCACTGTGTCTGTGGCGCCGCCGCGCACGCGGATCGCTGGGACGCTGGGCGCTCTGGTGGGTGATATGCTATCTCGGGGTGGCATATTTCAGCGGAGGCACCGTGGCGCGCTATTATCTGCCGTTCATCCCCGCCCTGATCCCCTTGTCGCTGCAGTTCGTGATGGCGGCACGCCGGCATCTTGTTCCGAAACGTGAGGTCGCAATCTATTGCACAGTCTACGCCGTGGCGCTCGCCGGCGCCCTCGCAGCTGCATATATCTTCCTGAAAGGATAATGAAACCCACCTCCGACACTCCGCTTATCTCGGTCGTATCGCCGATGCTCGACGAACGCCGCCGTGTCGGCACGTCTTTGAGAAGTATGCTCGCGCAGGAGTGCAAAGGCCTGGAACACATCATCGTCGACGGCGGAAGCACCGACGGCACACTTGAAACTGTTGAGAAATATGCTGCCGAGGCGTCGTTCCCTGTCCGAATCCTCCGAGATGTGCGCGGAGGCGTCTATGCAGCGCTCAACGCCGGAATCGAGGCTTCTTCAGGCCGTTATGTCGCCCTGCTCCACGGCAGCGACTCTTTTTCCGGCCCTGACATCCTCGCTTCGGCTGTGCGTCTGCTGGAGGAGAGCGGCGCGGATCTTCTCTATGGAGATCTGCATTATGTAAACACCGGAGGGTGCAGGGTGAGATACTACAGCGGCAGCCGCTTCCGTCCGCAGCTGCTACTCGACGGATTCATGCCGCCGCATCCCACAGTAATAGTGTGCCGTGAACTCTTCGATACTATAGGCCTTTACAGCACGCGCTACCGCATCTCCGGCGATTTCGACTGGCTTTGCCGCGCGCTACTGCTTGGAAAAGTCTCCTCCGTCTATCTGCCGCGCGACATGGTCGAGATGGCCGACGACGGAATCTCGTGCCGCTGGAGCAGCCGTCTCTGGGGCAACAACCGCGACAAATACCTCGCACTGCGCAGCAACGGCTTCAAAATCTCTCCGCTGAGGCTTCTCAAACGTTATCTCTATCTCTGAAATATGGCATTTCTACACACACTCTCCTCTTTCATCTCCGACGCCGCAGCTTCTGCCGCTTCGCTCGCAAAAGTCGTCATCCTTTCGCGCCGTCCCAAGAAACCCGCAAGGATTCTTGCCGGAAAGGAACTTGTCGTGCTCGGCAACGGACCCTCGCTGCGCTCGCTCCTCGACGAACATGCCGATTTTCTGAAAGGCCGCGACCTGATGTGCGTCAATTTCGCGGCCAACACACCTGAATTCAAGACACTTGCCCCGAGCCATTACATCCTCGCCGATCCCCACTTCTTCGATGCCGTGGACAAGGATCCCAATGTCGCAACTCTGTGGGACAACATATGCGACGTGCGCCATCCCATGACGCTTCATGTCCCTGCCTCGCGCCGCACGCATCCGATGGTCTGCCGATTCCTCTCTCAGGGAAGCGGACGCCTCACATCCTTCTTCAACCTCACCCCCGGCGAGGGATTTCTCTGGTGGCGCCATCTGCTCTACGACCTTGGAGCCGCCATGCCGCGTCCTCGCAATGTTATGATACCCGCCATCATGCAGTCCATCGCCGCCGGCTACCGCATGATCTACCTCGCCGGAGCCGACCACACATGGAGCCGCACGCTAAGCGTCGACGACGAGAACAGAGTCGTCTCCGTACAGCCTCACTTCTACGCCGACAACGACAAAGAACGCGCACGTGTGGCCACGGAATATGCCGGCTACCGTCTCCACGACATCCTGCGCAGTCTCTACACCGCCTTTGCCGCCTACCACACTATCGCCGCCTACGCCGCCGAGAAAGGTGTCCACATCATCAACATCACCCCGGGCTCCTTCATTGACGCCTTCCCCCGCCTCTCCCTCACCTCCGCCACCAAGCAAAAGTCGTAAATCCAAAAGCAGTTATCTTCCATATCTTCTATATCTCCTGTTCTCCTGTCTATCCTCCTGTCTATCAGGGTTTAGAAAATTATTTGTGTTAAAATTGCATTTGTTGCGCGGCGGATTCAAACTTTTTTTACTACTTTTATGCGATTTTAGTTCGCGCTTCAGGTGTAAGTGCTTGTAAACGCGGGCGACACGAGACTACATTCTTTTATCTAACAACACAATCTTTTATGAAACATTATCTACTTGCTGTGGCGGCGCTCCTGACAGGAGTGTGCGCCTATCCGGCGATTCCGGTTGAGACGCAAGGCGAGTCGTTGCCTCCCGGCGGCAGTCTGCCTCGGGAAGTCAGCACTATGGTGCCTCATGCCGCTCCGGTGCCGGAAAGTCTGCCTATCGGAGGCACATGGCTTCCGGCAAACTCCGCCGACGTCAATCTGACGAATCTCTCGGACATCTCTACAGGCCTTCAACAGACTTCGGGGCAGAACGATGCGGCTGCCTCGCCGCAGTATGCCAAGGCCTCGCGCACGGCATACGCCGGAGTTTACAATGTGGGTCTGACTGTACAGTCGCCCGGCTATGTCACCACAATCCCTCTGCAGGGCGCTGCTCCGGCATCCTATGAAAGAGTCGTCAACATGAACGGACTTTTAAACAAAGGCGCCATGAACGACACCGAGAACTGGATCCATTGCTTCAATCCCGGCGGCACATCTCTAATGCTCTTCAAATACAACACCGAGACATGGACGACGACCGGTCCCACATATCCTCCTTACGGAACATACAACAGCTATGAGATCTACGATTCAGCCTTTGATCCGATCGAAGAAGCTGTCTACGGCATGTGTGCTCCGCTCACCTACGGATCGCAGACATCCACGCCCCAGTGGTCGAAGATCGACCCCAAGACCGGCGTGCGCACCTACATCTGCGACGTGACAATCGCGTGGCGTGGCATTATGTGCGACACCGAAGGTCAGTTCTACGGCATCGATGCCGACGGTATTCTCTATTCCATCGACAAGGAGTCCGGCAACGCCACACGTATCGGCGACACCGGATGCGCGAGCTATTACCGCACTACAGGCACGTTCGACCCGAAGAGCGGCGAGATCGTCTACGTGACATGCAACGACGACGGCTCTGCCCTTTACCGCATTGATCCTGCAACTGCCAAGGCCACAAAGGTCTACGACTTCGCGCAGCGTGTGCAGCTTGTCAATCTCTACATCGCGCCTCCGGCAGCCGACGACAACGCTCCAGACGCTCCGACTGACGTGCGTGTCGAGTTTGAAGAGGGATCCCTTACAGGCAATGTCATCTTCAAGGCGCCGGAAAAGACCTACGGAGGTGATACTTCCCACGGGGATCTGTTCTATTATGTGACCGCCAACGGCGAGCCCGCAGGCGAGGGCCGTACGATCTACGGCGCGGAGACCACGCAGGAAGTCACCGTAGCCAAGAACGACAATTATGTCTTCGAGGTGTATTGCACCAATGCTGTCGGCCCGAGCCCGAAAGCAAAATCAGACAAGACTTTCATCGGATAAGATGTTCCGACTCTCGGGTGGGATTTCACTATAGCATATTCCGACGGGGCGTTTACCGTCAACTGGGGCGCTGCGAATGCCACAGGCCTCAACGGCGGCAATATCGACGCCTCGAAGGTGCAGTATCTGCTCACACGTCTTCCCGACGGCAAGGAGACCCTTACCGCTCCCGGTGTGACGACCCTGAGCGAGGCTTTTCCCGAACCGGAGAAAGGCGGTATTTTCCGCTACACTCTTCAGGCTGTCTACAACGGCATCAGGAGCAACGATGTGCGCACCTCCAACGCGCTCCTCATCGGCACAATCTATCCGGCATATAAGAACACTTTCGACTCCAACGACGACAAGATCGGTTTCACCTCCGAGGCTCTTTCCGGTCCCAATGACTGGGGAATCTTCAGCAAGGTCTTCCGTCTGGGCTACAGATCCAACGAGGGTCGCGACAACTATCTCTACACCCCGAAGGTGTATCTCTATGCCAACCGTTACTATCGTTTCAGCATCAAGGCGAGCATGTGGATGAGGACATCCTCTCCCGACAAGTTCGAGGTCCTCTACGGCACGGAAGCCAGCCACGAGGCCATGACCAACGTCATCATGTCTGACTGTCAGGTGACATCCTCTTCCCAGTCCTCTCCCGACAAGTTCGAGACGATCTTCGTGCCCGAGCAGGACGGCTACTATTATATCGGCCTGCATGTCACCGGCCCGGACAACAGAGTGGCTTTCTGCTTCGACGACCTTGACATCTCGGCTCCCGTGCTCGGCGGCGCTCCTGAACCTGTGGGCAATCTCAAGGCCACTCCCGCTCCCGACGGCGCCCTTTCAGCAAAAGTATCGTTCAGCGCTCCCAAGAAGAACCTCCTCGGCCAGAGCCTCTCGCAGCTCACACGCGTGGAGATCCGCAAGGGTGACGAGGCTGTGGCAGACCTCCCCATGACAGGCGAGACCCTGACATGGACCGACAAGGAGGCTGTCGCCGGTGTGAACGAATACACCGTGACTCCCTACAACAACGACGGTGCTGGCACTCCGCTCACTACCTCATGCTTCGTCGGATTCGACGTGCCGGCCGATGTTGTCAGCGTCAGTGTAGAGAAAGGCGAGGCCGACGGTCAGGTTGTGGTTTCGTGGACTCCCGTAGAACAGGATATCCACGGACTTGGCCTTCCCCAGGTGGTCTACGCACTTGTGAGAAGTGTCAACGGCGAGGAGACACTTGTAAGCCAAAGCATCGGCGAGACAACATACACCGACAACGTGACCTCCGGTCCGCAGTGCATGGTTCTGTACGGCGTCAAGGCGATCACTCCTCAGGGCATCAGCAAGCTCTGGAGCGTGTCGGATCAGGTTCTTGTCGGAACGCCATATGATGTGCCTTACATGGAGTCTGTCGAAAACGGCAACCTCCACAGTTTCGTGGCAACACGCAATCTTACTAACTATGGAGCTTGGGAGATCGACTCCGATGACTCCTTCGGCGATCTGCGTTCCGTGGATCTCGACAACGGATTCCTCAGCTATTTCTCCCAGTATGTGGACCAGGCCGGCGAAATGTATTCAGGCTATATCTCCGTTCCGGAGAAACTTGTGAATCCGACATTCTCATTCTATACCTACCATTTCAAAGACTGCACAAACACGCTCGAGCCTATGGTCAAGGGTGAGAACGAAAGTGCATGGCGTGTGCTGGAGACAATCACCCTTACGGACGACGAAAACGGCTGGAGACTTCATACCTACGACCTCACTCCGTGGCTCGGAAAGGTTGTGCAGTTCGGCTACAAGGCGTCGATCAACAGCCACGTGATAGTGGCCGTCGACAAGATGGAGATCAAGTCGCAGCTCGCCCGCAACATCGACAACGTGCATATCGAGGGTCCCTCCTCGGCAGCATTGGGCGAGGAGATGACTCTCAACGTGACCTACGACGTCAACGCACGCGAGAAAGCCGACAACTTCACCGTGGTGCTCATGCGCGACGGCGAGGAGATCGCTTCTGAGAAAGTCGGGACAGCCGCCGCCGGTTCGCATGGCGTGACAACCTTCAAGGATCTGTATCCGCGCATCGAGAGCAGCCACGTGACATACGACGCACGCGTGGACTATGAAGACGACGAGGCTGCGGACGACAACAAGGCCGTGAGCCGTCTGCGTGTCAACGCCATTCTTCCCGAATGGCCGGTGGCTGAAAATCTTGAGGCCGCACGCGAGGGTAAGGACGTGAAGCTCACATGGACAGCTCCCGACATGGACACGCGCCCCTGGAAGACATTCACCGAGAGCTTCGAGGGTGTGACGACAGGACAGACGGAGTACACCGGATGGACAATCGTCGACGCAGACAAAGCTCCTGTCGGCACAGCGGGTGCTCCTGACGGCACATTCCCCGGCATCGTGGCCGGCGAATCGACAGCTGCGTTCATAGGTGTCAATGCAGACGACAACACATCCATGTTCGGTCAGGCACACACCGGCAGCGGCTTCATGGGCGCCCTCTACTGCTACGACCGCTCCGTAAACGACGACTGGCTCATCTCGCCCGAGCTCAAGGGCATCGAGCAGACAGCTTCCGTCTGGGTGCGCTCCATGACCGACTATTATGGCGGCGACCGCTGCGAGTTCCTCTACTCCACAAGCGGCACATCGCTCAATGACTTCAAGTCGCTGGGCGGATATCAGGGCATACCTCCGCGCTGGACAGAGATCAAGGTCAACCTTCCTGAAGGCGCCCGATATCTCGCCATCCGCTGCGTGTCGGCCTATCAGCTCATGTTCTGTGTGGACGACGTCACCTTCATCACAGCCGACGCACAGCACATCGACATGACACACGCCGGCTACAACGTATGGCGCGACGGCGTGAAGGTCAACGAAGAACCCGTGAAAGAGCCTTCCTACCTCGACACCACGGCCGACGAGAACAAGCACACCTACCATGTTAGCGCGGTCTATGACCTCGGTGAATCCGCAGTATCCAACGCCGCGAAAGTAGGCGAATACGTAGGAGTCGACGCAGTCGGTGCCGACGGAATCGTCATCCGCACAGCTGACGGCAGAATCATCGTCGAAGGTGTCGCAGACACCGACGCCGTGACAATCGCCGCCACCGACGGCGTAATGATATGGACAGGCCGCGGAGCGGCGACAGTAGAAGCCGGCGACGGCATCTACATCGTCCGTGCCGCCGACCGCACCGCCAAAGTGATCGTGAAATAAGAATCCCCCGCCATCCCACCTCAAAGGGTTGCGCTCCCCGCGCAACCCTTTTCCTATACCCTTAATTCGCGAATTTGACGAAATTGGTTGTGGGTGTGCCTCGGATTAGTTATCTTTGCAAGATGTAATGAGAGCGTTTAAGTTTTAAATGCTTTTTCAGGCTTTTGCCATTAGATATGAAGATACATAGAGAAGGTACGAATATATTGATCCTGCTGTTCATTGTGCTGCTGATGCTCAATGGATTGGCTTGGCTGTTCCTGCCGCCGGGGCCTATTCCGGCGGTGTTGAGCGGCATCTCTATCGTGCTCTATGGCTTTGTGTTCAATTTCTTCCGTTCGCCGAGGCGAAACTATCGCGGTGAGCGCGAGAATATGGTGATCTCAAGTGTCGACGGCCATGTGGTGGCTATCGAGAAAGTGTTTGAGCCGGAGTATCTTCGTGCCGAGGCCATTCAGCTCTCGGTCTTCATGAGTCCGCTCAATGTCCATGCCAACTGGTTTCCGGTCGACGGCAAGGTCGAGTATGTAAAGCACCACCGCGGACGCTTCCTGTCGGCTTATCTTCCGAAAGCGAGTGTACTCAACGAGAGGAGCACCATCGGTATAATCTGCCCTAACGGCCAGCGCATTACGGTGCGTCAGGTCGCCGGCGCGATGGCACGCCGTATCGTGACCTACGCACGTCGCGGTGATGCTGCTGTGATCGACAATCATCTCGGTTTCATAAAGTTCGGCTCACGTGTAGACATATATCTGCCTGTGGATGCCGAGATTCTTGTGAATCTGAAAGACTGTACCCGCGGCGGACTCACACCTGTCGCGCGTCTGCAGCCTGCCGACAAGGCAATCCTTACTCCTGCCTACGAAGGCGGCGACGAAGATTCCGATGAAATGCCGCGTCATCGTCGCAAATTTTATCGCCGACGGCTCAAACGGTCGGTCTGAGGCCGCGAACTTTAAGTCGGCTTCGGCGGTTTTATTCCTGTATAGTAATGTCCAATATTATAACACGCATAATCCCCAATTCCGTGACTTGCCTGAATCTGCTGTGCGGATGTCTGGCGATCACTTGTGCTTTCTCGCCGTTTGATACGATCTGCGGCGTCTATGGCTATCAGGCAGCGTTCATACTGATTCTGGGCGGTGCTGTGGCAGACTTCTTCGACGGTTTCACCGCGCGTCTGCTCAATGTCCATTCACCTATCGGCGGCGATCTCGATTCGCTTTCCGATCTTGTCACGTTCGGAGTGGCGCCCGCGATGCTGCTGTTCAACCTCTTTGAGGCCAGTCCGGCGCCTTTGTGGATGAGATGGGTGACGATGCTGATCCCCGTGTGCGGAGCATTGCGCCTCGCACGTTTCAATGTCGACGCATCGCAGACGACCGTGTTCCGCGGACTTCCCATACCTTCGTGCGCGTTGTTCTGTATCGGTCTCGCCGACATCATGGTCTCTCCTTCAGGTTTCAATCCCTACGCTGCCGTGGGATGTGTCGCTTTCATAGCGTTGCTCATGGTAGCGCCGCTTAGCATGATGTCGCTGAAGTTCAAGAGCTATGCGCCCAAAGGAAGCAACCTTATGCGTTATCTGCTGCTGCTGGCCGCCGTGGTGGGTCTGTGCCTGTGGCATTGGACAGGACTTCTTATCGTGATCTGCCTTTACATCCTGCTGTCTCTGGCCGGCAATGTCATGGGTGCATTCGGACGGCACGAAGATAAAGAGTCGGCATTATGACAACATTCCTGACTGTTCTATTCATATTTTTTCTGGTAGCTCTGCTGGCGTTGGGCCTCGTCTTCTACCGCATATACCGCTGGCTTGCCGGCGTAGGCAAGAAGATGTCGGGCACGAGCGGTGGCCGTAGACGTAATCCTTACGGAAACGATGGCACCCGCAGCCGTGGGAGGAGTCGTGGCAAAGGACGCATCATTCCGCCGGAATATGGCGAAGATGTGGATTACGACGTGGTTGAGTTGACCGGCACAGAAACGTTCGTGCGCGTCGACGATGTGCTTTCCGGACGTGGCGAAGCACAGGTCACCGACGCCGAGTATACCGTGATAAGACCCCATCCCACCAAAAATGCTAATGCAGGGGCGGTGGATTTTCGTGGAAATTACGCAAGTTGAAGAGGGAACGATGCGGGCATCGTGACCGATGAGACTTGGCGGAATTTACCGGAAAGACACCGAATCGAGGCAAGAGATAAAGAACATGTTAAACAAATTTACATATCACCCCTCCAACAGACCACATAAAAGATGTTATACATCGCATCCTTTGATGCCTTTTGCCCTTTGGTTCAGTCACATAGCCCACTATGCTCCTGAACCTGCATGGCAAAAATCATCTAAAGTCTGCGACCCCCGCATTGACATTTTTTGCGGGATGGGGTCTAAAAATGAAGAGCCATACAAACTTAGCCTAAACCTTAGCCTAAATGCGAACCTTATTTGTCAGTGATCTCGACGGCACGTTGCTGAACAGTTCGTCGATTGTGAGCGACGCTTCTGTCCGGATGCTTAATGGTGCGGTTGCGCGCGGAGCGATGTTCACGGTCGCTACGGCACGCACGCCGGCCACGGTGGTGACTCTGCTCAAAAATGTCGACATGCGTGTGCCCGCAGTCGTGATGACCGGTGGAGCATTCTACGATTTCAACACCTCGCGGCTTACTAATCCACGGTTCATGGATGAATCCATCGCACACCGGCTTGTGGCCGAATGGAAGGCGAGCGGACTCGGTGCGTTCGTCTATACGCTTGATCACGACGGAATCCTTCAGGTGTATCATATCGGATCGCTGAACGATATAGAACGGAGCTTTATGAGCGAACGCTGCTCTTCGCCATGCAAGATCTTCAATGTTCCTGAGGACGGCAATTCGCAACTCCCTGCGGATCTGAGTCGTACGATGCTCTTTTTCGGAATGCAGCCCACTGAACCTGCGCGAAGACTGTACGCAAAAGTCTGCAAAGAATACGATGCATCCATCATTCCGCAGTTCTATCACGACATTTACGGCGAGACAATAGGGGAGCTGGAGATGTTTCCGGCCGAAGTCAACAAGGCTACGGCTCTTGAGCGCCTCGCCTCTGACGTAGGCGCCGACCGACTTGTCGTTTTCGGCGACAACGTCAACGATATACCGATGATGCGCCTCGCCGACGAGGCTGTGGCTGTAGGCAACGCCAAGGATGAGGTCAAGGAGTTTGCCACAGCCGTTATCGGAACCAACGACACCGACGCCGTTGCTCGGTTCATCCTCAATGAATTAAGAGGTTGTTTCAAAATAAACGTTAAATTTGGGGCGTCTGATTTTTAGGCAAAAACCT
>CABUIO010000035.1 GCA_902491625.1 uncultured Porphyromonadaceae bacterium
TTAATCATAAAATACACCACCCTGTCATTAACAATGATTATTAAACAACCTCTAAGTCGGAAATATCCCGATTTTTTGCTAAATTTGCAGTTGGCTAAGACCTATGCAGCGAGGCAACATGACGCACATCAAACCTAAAGACCCATGAGATTCAGCGACATACCGGGACACGACGCAGAGAAACAGCAGCTACGCCAGCTCGTGGACAGCGACCGTCTGCCCCATGCTTTGCTGATTTCCGGTCCCGCGGGCATCGGCAAACTCGCCCTCGCACGCGCCCTCGCGCAATATATCCATTGCACCAACCGCACCCCCGACGGCGACAGCTGCGGAGTCTGCCCCTCATGCCGCCAGCATCAGTCGCACAACAACGCCGACATGTACTATGTCTTTCCGGTGCTCAAACGCGACGGTCTGCGCTACAGCGACGAATACATTGACAAGTGGCGCCGCTTCCTCGACGAGTACCGTTACGCCGACTTCGGCAGCTGGCTCACTCTTCTTGACGCCGGCAACTCACAGCCGACGATCTACGCTGACGAGGCGGTGGAGATCATCCGCAAGCTCTCACTCTCCAACTACTCCGCACGCTACAAGATAATGCTTATCTGGCTTCCGGAGCGTATGCAGGAAGCTGCGGCCAACAAGCTCCTCAAGATCATCGAGGAACCGTGGGAAGACACACGCTTCATCCTCGTCAGCAACGAGCCTCAGAAGATACTTCCCACAATCTTCTCCCGAACCCAGAGGGTCAATCTAAAGCGTCTGAGCCAACAGCAGATTGCAGAAGCCATTAGCCGTGAGAGCGCCCTTGAACCCGACGACGCCGACATGATCGCGCGTCTTTCCGAAGGCGATCTGAACGCGGCTTTCGCCATGACAGCGGCCGGAGGCGAGAACGACGACTTCCGCACCACCTTTCAGGAGGCGATGCGCAACGCTTACCGCCGCGACATCCGCGCCCTCAAGGACATGGCCGACAGGCTCGCGGGATCCGGACGTGAGAAGACGCGCCGGATGCTTGCCTACTTCAGCCGCCAGATACGCGAAAACCTCGTCTACAACCTCGGAGTGCCGCAGCTCAACGTCCAGACCACGGCCGAAGCGCAGTTCAGCCGCAATTTCGCACCGTTCATCAACCCCGTCAACGCTCCCGCTCTCCTTGACTCGTTCGACCGCGCAGCATCGGACATCGGTCGCAACGCCAACGCCAAGATGGTGCTTTTCGACACTTTCATCGACATGATCATGGCGCTCAGGAGATAGACATAGACAGACTTTATTCATCAACCCGGACACAACCAAAAAAGAAACTGATATGAAACCTACACTTTACATCCTGGCTGCCGGAATGGGCAGCCGCTACGGCGGTCTCAAACAGCTCGACGGCCTCGGTCCCAACAGCGAGACGATCATGGACTATTCCGTCTACGACGCCCTTCAGGCCGGATTCGGAAAAATCGTCTTCGTAATCCGCCACGACTTCGAGCAGGAATTCCGTGACAAAGTGCTCAGCAAATATGAAGGCCACGTGCCTGTGGAAGTGGTCTTCCAGGATCTCGACAACCTTCCTGAGGGTTTCACCGTGCCTGAAGGGCGCACAAAGCCCTGGGGTACCAACCACGCAGTCCTCATGGCCAAGGACACCATCAGGGAGCCTTTCGCCGTCATCAACGCCGACGACTTCTACGGCCGCGACAGTTTCAAGGTGCTCGCAGACTTCCTCCGCAGCGTAGAGGGCAAGAAAGACACCTACGCCATGGTCGGATTCAACATCGAGAACACCCTCAGCGAGAACGGCGGCGTCTCCCGCGGTCTCTGCCATGTCGACGCCGACAACAACCTTGTCGATGTCAGGGAATGCCACGGCATCCAGCGCAAAGACGGCAAGCTCGTCCAGACCGACGCCGACGGCAACGAAGTGCCCTTCCCCGAAGGAGCCGCCGTATCGATGAACATGTGGGGCTTCACACCCGACTACTTCGACTATTCCGAAAAGGATTTCGTGAAATTCCTCAAGGAAAGCGGCAAGGAACTTAAGAGCGAGTTCTACATCCCCACTGTCGTCAACGACCTCATCAAGGCCGACAAAGCCAAACTTAAGGTGCTCCGCACACCCAGCAAATGGTTCGGCGTGACATTCGCCGCCGACCGTCCCGCCACAGTAGCTCAGTTCGCAAAACTCGTGGAAGACGGCATCTATCCCTCACCTTTATTCAAATAATCTATGGCAACCAGAATACTTGTGACAGGCGGAACCGGCTACATCGGTTCCCACACCGTAGTCGAGCTTCAGAACGCCGGCTATGATGTCGTGATCATCGACAACCTTTCCAACTCCAACATCGAGGTGCTCGACGGCATAGAGGCCATCACCGGCAAGCGTCCCGAGTTTTTCCTCGGCGACGTCACCGACTACGCCACAGTCGACCGTCTTTTCCGTCAGTATCCCGGCATCAAGGGCATCATCAACTTCGCGGCTTCCAAGGCTGTCGGCGAGTCGGTGGAGAAACCTCTGCTCTACTACCGCAACAACCTCGTCTCGCTGATGAATCTTCTGGAGCTGATGCCGCAGCACAGCGTCGAGGGCATCGTCTTCTCAAGCTCATGCACCGTCTACGGCGAGCCTGACGTCAACCCCATTGACGAGACAGCTCCCATCAAACCCGCGACCTCACCCTACGGCAACACCAAACAGATCAGCGAGGAGATCATCACCGACTACATCAAGTCCGGAGCGCCCATCAAGAGCATCCTCCTGCGCTACTTCAATCCCGTTGGCGCCCATCCTACGGCAGCCATCGGAGAACTCCCCAACGGAGTGCCGCAGAACCTCGTGCCTTTCATCACACAGACAGCCGCCGGCATCCGCAAGGAACTGACCGTCTTCGGCAACGACTACAACACACCCGACGGAAGCTGCATCCGCGACTTCATCGACGTGGTCGACCTTGCCAAGGCCCACGTCATAGCCATGCACCGAATGCTCGACAAGAAAGACACCGACGCGGTGGAGATCTTCAACCTCGGCACAGGCCGCGGCCTCTCCGTGCTCGAACTCATCGACTCCTTCGAGCGCAGCACAGGCGTGAAAGTGCCCTACAAGATCGGCGCCCGACGCACCGGCGACATCGAGAAGATCTGGGCGGAACCGACCAAGGCAAACACAGTCCTCGGCTGGACAGCTAATGTGCCCATCGACGAGACCATGGCCAACGCATGGCGCTGGCAGCAGAAGCTCGGCAAAAAATAACCGAATTCAGCCACAGGATCTACGCAGAGGATAAGCCGTTACGACACAGAGACTTATCCTCTGTTTTCAGTAGAACGCGCCACTGAAATCACAGAAAAACGACAAAAAAATCGCACCGAAATTTGTGTAATTAAACTTTTCGCCTTATCTTTGTGTTGTAATAACAAAGGCAAGAGAGATTGCCCCAAGCCCGACCGAAGGCATTACTGAAAAAGAAAATGCTCCACATCAAAGTAGATTGGGAAACTCATCAAATTTTATAGAAATACCGAGACAAGCTTACTCGCTCGATGGCGGGCCGCGACTCGAAAGAGGTTGTCGGAAACTCCGACACAGCGGATTACAAAGAGGAGGAGCACTCAAATCCTGTCATTCGGAGTTTCATCGCATCCTTTGATGTGGCATCTATAGAGAGCCGATAGTCAGTGGTCTGATTACCGGCTCTTCTTTTTCCTTACCAATTCCAATCCAGTTACTAAAAACAACCCGACAAGATATGAAAGACGTAAAAGAATCTCTTCTCCGGCGCACAAGCGTGCGACGCTACGAACGCGAGGCCATCCCGCAGGAAACAATGGACTTCATCTACGAGGCAGTCCGCAACACCCCGACAAGCTACAACGGACAGCAGTTTTCCGTGATCGACATCTCCGATCAGCCCCTCAAGGAGGAGCTTTATGCCCTCACCAACCAGAAGCAGCTCAAGACATGCAACCGTCTGCTCATCTTCTGCTCCGACTACAACAAGATCCGTCTCCTCGCAGACCGCAAGGGCCTCGAAATGCCTCCGTTCACCGACACCATGGACGCTGTAACGATAGGCATCATTGACGCCTCGCTGGCCATGATGAGCGCTGTTGTCGCCGCACAGGCGTCGGGACTCGGCAGCAACTGTGTCGGCTATCTGCGCACCGTCGATCCCGCGGCAGTGGCAAAACTACTCCATCTTCCCAAAGGCGTTTTTGTGGTCTGCGGCCTCGCACTCGGCATTCCACGCGAGCAGCCTGACCTCAAGCCCAAGCAGCCAAAGGAACTCGTATTCTTCCCTAACAGATACCCGGAAGATGAAACCGCTATGACCGACGAACTCGCTGCATACGACGAGACTGTGCAGCACTACAACCGCACGCGTGCCGGAGGCACATCCGACAACGACTGGTGTGCCCACATCCTCGACTACTACCGCCACGCATGCGACTACCGCATCCTCGACTATCTCAAGGCTCAGGGATACGACATCAAAAAATGACACGCTTCCTCATGCGACTTCACACATCCATTCCGGCTGCGGCACTTCTGGCTCTCACTTTCGCCGGGAGCGCCCGCGCCGACGTTGTTTCCGAGTCCCGCGCCCTAATTGACGCAGGAAACTACGACGAGGCTATCACTCTCGCCAGAGGGGAGCTTGAAGCCCGACCCAAGAGCAACATGGCCGGCACACTCAACGCCCTTGTCGGCGAAGCGCTCTATCTATCCGGCGACAGCGACGAGGCGAGCGTCTATCTTGAAAAGGCACGCGCACGCGGAGTGGCCGACGCCTTTCTCTTCGGAGGGCGCATAGCAATGGAAGCCTACGACTTCCCCGCCGCCGCAAAGATGTATGGCCGCTATGTCGAACTGAAAGAGAAAGCCTCAAAGCCCATCGACGAGGAAGCGCTCCACGAGAAGGAAGCAGTGGAACTCGCCTCCGACATGATCGAACGCGTGGAAGACATCACCGTCATCGACCGCATCGATGTCAATTCAGAAGACTTCTTCACCAGCTACAGACTCTCGGCTGAATCCGGTCGTATTCTTGATGCGGACGCCGTAAGCGCGGACTATCCCGGTCTTTCCGCCGAAATTCAGGCTCCGGTGTTTGAGAACGAGCGCGCAGACTTCCGCCTGTGGGCTCAGCCTGATTCCGACGACGACGGACGCCTACACATCGTGGAATCCAACAGATACATCGACGGCGCATGGGAGACGCCGCAACCGGCCGACGAAGTCCTCAACGGAGGAGGCGACGCCGCGTTCCCGTTCATGATGGCCGACGGTACTACACTCTATTTCGCCTCCAACGGCGAAGGAAGCATCGGAGGCTACGACATCTTCCGCAGCAATCGCGACTCCTCCACAGCGGAATACAAGGCACCCTCCAACATGGGAATGCCCTACAACTCCCCCTACAACGACTATATGCTCGCCATCGACGAGTCTACAGGTGTCGGATGGTGGGCGACTGATCGCAACAATCTGCCTGACGGAAAGATCAGCATCTATCTGTTCATCCCCAACGAGATGCGCCGTAACCACGACGCCGAGAATCCCGACATCATTTCCCTTGCCAGACTCGACGACATCTCCATTACGCAGGACGATGCCGACAGTGGGAAGATCGAGTCCCTGCGCCAGGCCGTGGCAAAGATAGAGCCTGACAACACGCCCCAGAGCATCTCCGAAAGTTTCTATTTCCCGGTAGCTGCAGGGAAAGTCTACCACAATCTCGGCGACTTCCGGTCCGACCGCGCCGCCACACTGATGGAGCAATGGCTGGAGCGCAGCGACGACTTCCGTAAGATACGGCAGCAGCTTTCTGACCTTCGCAAAAAAGTCGCCGACGGAGAGTCCGGCAAAGCGACGCGCCGACAGATCCTCGAACTCGAAAACAAATGCGAAAAAGAACGCGCCGCCCTAAACAGACTGCGCGGAGAAATCATCCGTGCCGAATCAAAGAATTCAGACTGAATTTTACTGAACAAAATGAACACAAAAAAAAATGCGATTTTTTCATTCTGTTTTTTTGATTATCTAAAATTATTTCCTTAACTTTGCGACAACTAAGTAACTCGCAAAAATTAGATGATACATAATTGCAAAGGATTTTTGAGGGATTTAGTCGGGAGAGCGAAGGAGTGTAGCGGGCTACATGACTGAGCGATAACGGCTAAAGCGCCAAAAAGACGAGCAAGGATGTATCAGAAAAATGTGAGTTACGTGATTTGTTTTACTTTTAACAAATTTTTAAGAGTTACTTACTAACTAACACTATTCAACAATGGCATCAGACAAAGAATTTACCAAAGAAGAGGTTCACAGCAAAAAGATAATGACAGGTATCCTTGCACTTCTGCTTGGCGGTTTTGGCGCACAGTATTTCTATCTGGGCAAGACTCAGGCCGGAATCATCGTGCTCGCCTCATGGCTTGTACTTACAATCCTTAACGTCTTCACTTGCGGTATACTCTTTTTCCTCTATTTCGTATACGTTATCTTTACAGTCCAGGGCATCCTCATCCTCTGCATGGACGACGACAAATTCAAGGAGAAATATCTCACCAACGAAAGCTCCTTCCCTCTCTTCTGACAAGAGACTTTTTCCCAGCCCCACAATGCGGCCGCGGCTTCTCAGCCTCGGTCGCATTTCTTTGTTCCATGTCTCAGAATGCGGGCCAAATTTCAAAAGAACTGAAACGGTCAGGTTTTTGTGTTACGATTCCGGTTAAGGGTTTTAAATTTGCAACCAGAACCAAAAACATATTTGACATGAGCGAAAACAATACTCCCCAGTCCAATCTCACTCCCGAAGAATTACACAAAAAGAAAACTATAACCGGCATCCTCGCCATTCTTTTTGGCTGTTTCGGTATCCATTATTTCCTTATCAGTAAACCGATCCCCGGAATCATTACGTTGGTTGTCGACTTGTTGACATGTTTTATTCCGGGAGCGATTCTGGGACTTATCTCCGGCATCAAAATGCTTACCGGTTCTGAGGAAGACTTCAAGACCAATTATCTGGAGACAAAAAAAGACTTCCCGATCTGATCCACAAAAAAAAACAGCTTCAATCTCTGTTTTCCAAAACAAATCCTAAACACACCTCCATGCCTGCCTGATGAAAAATCGGCGGGCATTTCTTTGATATTTTGTATATTCGGCTTATCTTTGCACTGTAATAAAACGTCAACAAGATTATGAAGTACTATATATTTGTCAACAACCAGCAGATCGGACCAATGACGATTGAACAGCTGCGGTTCTACAATGTCAATTCCGACACTCAGGTGCGCGATGAGTCGTGTCCTGACTGGAAATCGCTGATGTATTATCCCGAACTGATGGAGGTCTATGGCCCCAACGCTCACGGCAACGTCAGGTGCTGTCCGCAGCCTGTACGTCCTGCCGCGCCCGCGCCTGTCTATCCGAAGAAGAACGACAACTCCTGGGTCATCTGGCTCGTCGCAGTGGTTGTAGGTCTGCCTATTCTCGGCGGAATCCTTTACTTCCTTTTCATACTGCTGATGGTCATTCTTTCGTCCATGTAGCATCCGTAAAGCGTAACGAAATTGCGGCAGGAACTTCCTTTGCGAATGTTCCTGCCGCATTGCTTTAACGTAGCGTCAAGTTCAGCGCTTTTTTCTGTAGTTCTCCAGCGCGGAGTCAAGGAATAGGTTGTATTCCTCCGTGCTCTCGGTGAAGTCCTGCGGATAAGTCAGCAGATTGCCGTCGCTGTCGAGCACGACATGGTAAGGCTGTGCCACGGCTCCGAACTTGTTCTCCTGAAGGAAGCTCCACAGCTCGCCGTAGTCTTCAAGCGTAACCTTGCGTCCTTTGCGGTCGGTCATCTCAATGGGCTTCGGAAGCGCGCGTTTGTCGTCAACATAGAGTGTGGTGAGCACGAACTCGTCGTCGATTTTGGAGCGGATGGCCTCGTCGGTCCATACAGCGCCCTCCATCTTGCGGCAGTTGACACAACCGTAGCCCGAGAAATCGACAATCACAGGCTTGCCCTCGCGGGCACCAAGTTCAAGGGCGGCGTCGTAGTCTTCCGTGTCTGGATGCACCTCGCCGTCATAGAGGCTGAAATCCTGCGTCGAGAGCGGCGGCGCAAACGCGCTGATAGCCTTAAGCGGTGCTCCCCACAGACCGGGAAGCATATAGACCGCAAACGCGAAACTGATAAGCGAGAGCATAAAGGGGAACACGCCCGTGTGGCCGGAATCAGTGTCGTGGGGGAAACGGAGCTTGCCGAGAAGGTATACGCCGAGAAGGGTAAAGATTACGATCCAGAGGGCAAGGAACACCTCGCGGTCAAGGATGCCCCAGTGATATGCCATGTCGGCCACCGACAGGAATTTCAGTGCCAGAGCCAACTCAAGGAAACCGAGCACGACCTTTACGGAGTTGAGCCATCCGCCGCTCTTCGGCATTGACTTTAGCCATGAGGGGAACATCGCGAAGAGCGTGAAAGGTATGGCAAGAGCCGTGGCGAATCCAAGCATTCCGAGCGTGGGCGAGATAATGCTGCCCGATGATGCCGCTTCCACGAGCAGCGTGCCGATGATGGGGCCCGTGCAGCTGAAGGAGACAAGCGACAGCGTGAACGCCATGAAGAAGATGCTCAGCAGTCCGGAGGTGCTGTCTGCCTTCTCGTCGATTCGATTGGTCCATTTCGAAGGCAGAGTCATCTCGAATCCGCCGAGGAAGGAGATCGCGAAGACCACAAGCAACGCGAAGAAGATAAGGTTGAAGACTGCGCTCGTGGCGAGCTTGTTGAGTGCCGTGGCACCGAAAATCAGCGTAACGGCGAGTCCTATGGCGACGTAGATCACGATGATCGAAAGTCCGTAGAGCGAAGCCATGCGCACGGACTTCGCGCGTGTCTTGTTCTGTTTGAGGAAAAAGCTCACGGTCATCGGTATCATGGGCCAGACGCAAGGGGTGAGCAGCGCGAGGAATCCGGCAAGGAATCCGGCGATGAAGATGCCCAGCAACGTCATCGAGGATCCTCCGGAAGCGGCGGAGCCTGATTTCAGCGCGGCCATCTGTCCCTCGACATTGCGCCACGTATCGGAGACGGATCCGACGACTTCAGTAGTATCCGCTACAGCCGTGGAATCCGCAGACGCTACAGAATCGCCCTCCGAAAGAAGTTCTTCGGCAATCGTCTTTTCTTCCTCGGCAATATCAGCCGATGCCGATTCCGGATCAGCGGACTTTTTTTCTTCTGCCTGAACGCCAGCCTGACTTTTCGCGACCTCAGGAGCTTTTGCCGAGACCTTGCCTTTGCCGGAAAGTTCCTCGTTAAGACGTGTCACCATACACTGTTTTCCGATGCAGAACTGACCTCTGACCTTCACCTTCACCTTGAAATTCCCGTCGGTCGGTTTCAGGCGCTGAGTGAAGACAACAGTGCCGGTATAGAAGCGCTGCTCCATCTTGTAGACATCGTCGTATTGCGCCACAGGAGTTTTCGAGGCCTTTACACCTCCGTCGAGCACGCACCCCTCAAGAGGCGTGATGGTGAAAGTCAGCGGATTGGCGCCGTTGCCGTCATGCTGCGGATTGTCCATGGCATAGAAATGGCCGCCCGAAGGCACTTTTGCCGTCAACTGGAGCGCCGGATGATCAGTCTCCTGATCGACAATCCTTACAGTCCAGTTGATCTCCTGCGCCACGGCCGAAAGAGCCACAGTGACAAAGATAGCGAACGCCGTCAGCAGGCGTCCGGAGCTGAAAAAACGTTGTATAAGTCTCATATATGCGGTAATTGGCTTGCTTGTTACATTATAATAACGTGGAATCCGCACGGAGCGGACAGGCGAAATTACAAAAAAGTTTTAATAACGACTCAACAGAACGATGTTCGGTCTGTTTCCGGCCTTTCCGATGATGTTAAAACGTTTTAAACCGCCACTTCTGCCTGCGGTTAAGAAATTTTTGTTATCTTTGCCACGAAATTGTGTCCGCACCGCGACACGTCCTTTCCGGGTTGCGGACTTGCGGCGCATATCGTGATAGAGAAATTCTGTAAAAACGATAAGTAACTCGCAAAAATTAGATGATACATGATTGCGAAGGATTTTTGAGTGATTTAGCCGGTGGAGCGAAAGAGTGTAGCGGGCTTCATGACTGAGCTTCACCGGCTAAAGCGCCAGAAAGACGAGCAAGAATGTGTCAGAAATGTGAGTTACGTGAACTGCTTTAACATTAAATAATTTTTAAGAGTTACTTATAACATCAAAATCATTATGAGCTTAAACATTATTGTACTTGCCAAGCAGGTGCCCGACACCCGCAACGTAGGCAAGGATGCAATGAAAGAGGACGGCACAATCAACCGTTCGGCTCTTCCGGCGATCTTCAATCCGGAAGACCTCAATGCTCTTGAGCAGGCGTTGAAGCTGAAAGAGCTATATCCCGGCAGCACCGTGACGCTACTCACAATGGGTCCTCCCCGCGCAGCCGAGATCGTGCGCGAAGGTCTGTATCGTGGCGCCGACGGCGGCATCGTGCTGTCTGACCGCGCATTTGCCGGCGCAGACACTCTCGCCACCTCCTATGCTCTCGCAACCGCAGTGAAGAAGATCGGCAACTACGACATCATCATCGGCGGCCGTCAGGCCATCGACGGCGACACAGCTCAGGTCGGTCCCCAGATCGCCGAAAAACTGCACCTTCCTCAGGTCACCTACGCCGAAGACATCGTTAAGATCGAAGACGGCAAAGCAACTATCCGCCGCCGCATCGAGAGCGGCGTCGAGACCGTCGAGGCTCCCCTTCCGCTCGTTGTCACTGTCAACGGCTCAGCGGCAGAATGCCGTCCGCGCAATGCCAAGGCCGTGATGAAATACAAGCACGCCGCATCCGCCACCGAGGCCACCGGCAACGAAAAGCTCACAGCCCTTCTTGAGAGCCGCCCCGAACTGCTCGTCAAGGAGTGGAACGCCGCCTATGTAGACGCCGACCTCGACCAGTGCGGTCTGGCGGGCTCACCCACTAAAGTCAAGGGAATCGAAAATGTGGTCTTCACAGCCAAGGATGCCCGCCGCGTGGAAAACAACGAGGCTGAACTTGAAGGCCTCATCAAGGAACTCATAGCCAATCATACCATAGGCTGATACGCCTTCAAAAATCAGAAATCATGGCAGATACCAATAATATTATAGTCTACTGCGAATATGATGACGGCCGTGTGGCCGACGTGAGCCTGGAACTCCTCACCAAAGGACGCTCTCTGGCCGACAAACTGGGCGTTAAGCTCGAGGCCGTGGTGGCCGGCGACAATCTCAAGGATATCGAGAAGCAGGTGATGCCCTACGGCGTCGACACCCTCTACAAGGTCGAGGACAAGCGCCTTTACCCATACACCTCGCTCCCCCACGCCTCCATCCTCATCAATCTCTTCAAGGAGATCAAACCCCAGATCGCCTTCATGGGTGCCACATCCATCGGCCGCGACCTCGGTCCGCGCGTCAGCTCATGCCTCCACAGCGGTCTGACAGCCGACTGCACCGCTCTGGAGATCGGCTCACACACCGACCCCAAGACCAAGACAGAATACGATAACCTTCTCCTGCAGATCCGTCCCGCTTTCGGCGGCAACATCGTGGCTACGATTGTCAATCCCGAGTGCCGCCCCCAGATGGCGACAGTGCGCGAGGGCGTGATGAAGAAAGAGGTCTATGATCCCGCCTACAAAGGCACTGTAGTGGAACTCGACGCCGACAAATACACCTCCCCCGAGGACTACGTCGTGAAGATCATCGACCGCCACGTCGAGAAGTCGAAAGTGAACCTCAAGGGCTCCCCCATCATCGTGGCCGGCGGCTACGGCGTGGGCAGCAAGGAGAATTTCGACCTTCTGCAGCAGCTCGCCGACACACTCGGCGCCGAAGTGGGTGCAAGCCGCGCCGCCGTCGATGCCGGTTGGGTTGACCACGACCGCCAGATCGGCCAGACAGGCGTGACGGTGCGTCCGAAGCTCTACATCGCATGCGGCATCTCCGGCCAGATCCAGCACATCGCCGGTATGCAGGACAGCTCCATCATCATCTCGATCAACTCCGATCCCGACGCTCCTATCAACAAGATCGCCGACTACGTCATCACAGGCGACTTCGCCGAGATTGTGCCCAAACTCATCAAATACTACAAAAAGAACAGCAAGTAAGTCATGAACTTCTATACAGACAATCCCGATTTAAAGCTCCACCTCAACCATCCGCTCATGAAGCGCATCGTGGAGCTTAAGGAGCGCGGCTATTCCGACGCCGAAAAATACGACTACGCTCCCGCCGACTTCGCCGACGCCATGGACAACTATGACAAGGTGCTCGAAATCGTAGGCGACGTCTGCGCCAACGTGCTTGCCGCCAATGCCGAGGATGTCGACCACGAGGGTGCCTCCTGCGCCAATGGCCGCGCCATCTACGCCAAAGGCTCGGAGAAGAACCTTGACGCCTGCCGCAAGGCCGGAATCATGGGCATGGCCATGCCGCGTCGCTTCGGTGGCCTCAACTTCCCCGTCACACCCTACATCATGGCGGCCGACATCGTCAGCCGCGCCGACACCGGATTCGAGAATATATGGGGTCTGCAGGACTGCGCCGAGACAATCTATGAGTTCGCCGACGAAGACCAGAAACAGCGCTACATCCCCCGCGTATGCGAGGGCGAGACAATGAGTATGGACCTCACCGAACCTGACGCAGGCTCCGACCTCGGCTCCGTGATGCTCAAGGCTACTCAGAAAGAGGACGGCTCCTGGGTGCTCAACGGCGTGAAGCGTTTCATCACCAACGGCGACAGCGACGTCCACCTCGTGCTCGCACGCAGCGAGGAGGGCACAAAAGACGCCCGCGGCCTCTCCATGTTCATCTACGACAAACGCAACGGCGGTGTCAACGTGCGCCGCATCGAGAACAAGATGGGCATCAAGGGTAGCCCCACATGCGAGCTTGTCTATAACAACGCTCCTGCAGAGCTTGTCGGCAACCGCAAGATGGGACTTATCAAATATGTGATGGCACTGATGAACGGCGCACGCCTCGGCATCGCCGCACAGAGCGTCGGCGTCAGCGAGATCGCCTACCGCGAGGCTCTGCAGTATGCCAAGGAGCGCGAGCAGTTCGGCAAAGCCATCATCAACTTCCCCGCCGTCTACGAGATCCTCGCAATGATGAAAGGCAAGCTCGACGCCTCGCGTTCGCTCCTCTACGAGTGCGCACGCTTCGTCGACATGTACAAGCTTCTTGAGGACATCTCCCGCGAGCGCAGCCTCACTCCCGAGGAGCGCAAGGAGATGAAATACTACTCCAAGCTCGCTGACGCCTTCACACCTCTTGCCAAAGGTCTCTCAAGCGAATTCTGCAACCAGAACGCCTATGACTGCATCCAGATCCACGGCGGTTCCGGCTTCATGAAAGACTACGCATGCGAGCGCATCTACCGCGACGCACGCATCACCTCAATCTACGAGGGTACCACCCAGCTGCAGGTTGTCGCAGCCATCCGCCACGTCTTCACCGGCACCTACGCCGCACGCATGGAGGAATATGCCGCAATGGAGGTTTCCGCCGAGTTCGAGAACCTTAAGAAACGCCTCGTCGCAATGGCTGCTGTCTACGCCAAGGCCGAGGAGAAAGTAAAGGCAAGCAAGGACATCGAAGGCTACGCCGACTTCATGGCACGCCGCCTCGTCGAGATGGCCGGATACACCATCATGGGCTGGCTCCTCACCCTCGACGCCGACCGCGCCGCCAAGGACGAGAACATGAAGGAGACCGCCGCAAGCCTCTCGCGCAGCGCCAACGTATTCGTCAACTACGCCGAAGCCGAGATCGCAAAGCACAGCGACTTCATCGACCGCTTCAACCCCGACGAACTCGCCCAGTACCGTCAGAACTGACATACATGACCCATATCCACCCGAGCCGGCTTCCCACCCGAAGCCGGCTCTTTTTCTTGGGAAATACCACCCGAACTAAGAGGTTGTTTAATAATGCTTGTTAACGACAGGGTCGAGAATTTTGGAGCGGA
>CABUIO010000036.1 GCA_902491625.1 uncultured Porphyromonadaceae bacterium
GGCGTCTTTATCCCTTTGTTTCAGTCACATAGCCCGCTATGCTCCTTCAACTCAGTAATAAATCCGCTCCAAAATTCCCGACCCTGTCGTTAACAAGCATTATTAAACAACCTCTTAGGGCATACCATACGGAATTCAGGCAATTTTTAACAGTTCCGGCTTGATTATGTAGGTGCGTTTTCGTAATTTTGCAGAAAATTATCCACAAGACTGTAATGTCCGTTTTCGAGACATCGGCCTTGACGTGCTCTCCTCCGTGTTTTCAAAGACTTTCGCAATAACAGAAACCAAGTTATGGCAACTGAACTAAAGAATTTTACCAAGAGATCCGAGAACTACTCCCAATGGTACAACGAGCTTGTCGTGAAAGCAGACCTTGCGGAGCAGAGCGCAGTGAGAGGCTGCATGGTGATCAAGCCCTATGGCTATGCCATCTGGGAGAAGATGCAGCATACACTGGACAATATGTTCAAGACTACGGGCGTGCAGAACGCCTACTTCCCCCTTCTGATCCCCAAGTCGTTTCTCTGCCGTGAGGCCGAGCATGTGGAGGGTTTCGCCAAGGAATGCGCGGTCGTGACACACTACCGCCTGAAGAATGACCCCGAGGGCAACGGCGTGATCGTCGATCCCGAGGCCAAGCTGGAGGAGGAGCTTATCGTGCGTCCTACTTCGGAGACAATCATCTGGGGCACTTACAAGAACTGGATACAGTCGTATCGCGATCTGCCGCTTCTGATCAACCAGTGGGCGAACGTGATGCGCTGGGAGATGCGCACACGCATGTTCCTCCGCACCGCCGAATTCTTATGGCAGGAGGGCCACACGGCTCACGCCACAGAGCAGGAGGCCGAGGCACGCACGGTGCAGATGATCAATCTCTATGCCGACTTCGCCCGCAACTACATGGCCCTTCCGGTCATCGTGGGCGTCAAGAGCGCCACGGAGCGTTTCGCCGGCGCGATCAACACCTACACCATCGAGGCGATGATGCAGGACGGCAAGGCGCTCCAGAGCGGTACGTCGCATTTCCTCGGCCAGAACTTCGCTAAGGCTTTCGACGTGACTTTCGTCAACAAAGAGAACAAGCCGGAATACGTGTGGGCAACCTCGTGGGGTGTCAGCACACGACTGATGGGAGCGCTCATCATGGCTCACAGCGACGACAACGGCCTCGTGCTTCCGCCCAGACTGGCGCCGATTCAGGTCGTGATCGTGCCCATCTACAAGAACGCCGGGCAGCTTGAGCAGATAAGCGAGAAGATCAATCCTCTGATCAACAAGCTCCGCGGCATGGAGATCAGCGTGAAATATGACGACGCCGACAATCGCCGTCCGGGCTTCAAGTTTGCAGACTACGAGGTGAAGGGCGTGCCTGTGCGCGTTGTCGTGGGTGCCCGCGATCTTGAGAACGGCACCGCCGAGATCATGCGCCGTGACACCCTGGAGAAGGAGACCGTGGCTCTCGAAGGGATCGAGGAATACATCGCCCGGCTTCTTGACGAGATTCAGGAGAACATCTACAAGAAGGCTCTTGACAACCGCGAGGCTCACACTTATAAGGTGGACAGCTACGAGGAGTTCAAGGAGAAAATCGAGGATGGAGGTTTCTTCCTCTGCCACTGGGACGGCACTCCCGAGACGGAGGCCCGCATAAAGGAGGAGACCAAGGCCACAATCCGCTGCATCCCTCTCGACGCCGAGGAGGAGGAGGGTGTGGACATGCTCACCGGCAAGCCCTCGAAGCAGCGTGTGGTGATCGCCCGCGCCTATTAATCAGAACCATACAGCTAACAGACAGACAATGCGCCACATCTATCCGATACTTCTTCTCGCCGCTCCGGTCGCCGCACAGGCTTCCGGCGCCCTGACAGCGGCCGATTACTGCGACATTCGCCTTAACGCTCCGAAGTCGATCAAGGAGATGACCCCGATGCCTGACGGCGAGACATATCTCTGTGTCGGCGAAGAGGGAAAGACCATCGACGCCTACAGCTACCGTACA
This sequence comes from uncultured Porphyromonadaceae bacterium, assembly GCA_902491625.1. Classification (GTDB taxonomy): domain Bacteria; phylum Bacteroidota; class Bacteroidia; order Bacteroidales; family Muribaculaceae; genus Lepagella. Next base: position 2,006 of record CABUIO010000036.1, read on the forward strand.
GGCAAGAAGACTTCGACGGTGTTCGATGTCGCCACGGTCAAGGGCGAAGTGAAGATCAGCGAGTTCGAGGGTTTCGAGGTGTCGGACAACGGCAAATATCTGTTGCTCTACAACGACTCGGAGGGGATCTACCGCTATTCCTTCCGAGCCGAATACTATGTCTTCGACATCATGCGCGGCACGATGAAGCGCGTGAGCACCGGAGGCAAACAGCGTGCGGCGACCATGAGCCACGACGGCACGAGGGTGGCGTTCCAGCGCGACAACAACATCTATCTCGTCAACCTCGACTACGGCACCGAGCTGCAGGTCACCAAGGACGGCGCCCTCAACAGCCTCATCAACGGCACACCCGACTGGGCCTACGAGGAAGAGTTCGGCATCCTCAACACGATGCGATTCTCTCCCGACGACCTTCTGCTGGCGTTCATGACCTCCGACGAGTCGCAGGTGCCGCTCTACAATTTCGACATCTATTCGGGCTACTGCAATCCTCAGCCGCAATATGAGATGCGTCCCGGCGAATTCAGCTACAAGTATCCGCTTCCGGGCGAGAACAATTCGGTGGTGAGCGTGAAGGTCTTCAACATCGACACGCGGATCACGAAGACAATGGACATCCCGATGGCTTCGACCGACTATGTACCCTCGATCGAGTTCGGCGGCGCTTCGGACCGCCTGATGGTGATGGTTCTCAACCGCGACCAGAACGACCTGAAGCTCTACAACGTCAATCCCGGCTCGACCGTTGCACACCTTGTGCTCTCGGAGACCTCCGGGGCATGGCTCTCCCCTTCCGCCTACCGGATGGTGGACTACGGTGCCGACAGCTTCGTCATCGGCAGCGACCGCAGCGGATGGCGCCACCTCTACCAGTATGACTACAGCGGCAATCTGCGCCGTTCGCTCACTTCGGGCGACTTCTACGTGACCGACTATTACGGAGCAGACGCCGCGGGCAATTACTACGTGCAGTGTACCAAGGAGGGAGCATCGGAGCGCAACGTGGCCAGAATCAGCGCCAAGGGAGGCTCTATGACGCTTCTTCATCCCGGCAAGGGATGGGAGTCGGCCTCCTTCAGCAAGGGGATGAAATACTACGTGCGCACCTACAGCGACGCCGTCACCCCGCCGCAGTACACACTATGGTCTTCAACTGCCAAGATCGCCGATCTGGAGCTTAACGCCGACTATGCCTCGCGCTATGCCTCGGCTCCGCGCAAGGAGTTCCTGAAGGTGAAGAACGCTCTCGGCGAGGATATGGACGCCTATGTCATCAGGCCCGCGAACTTCGATGCCTCGCGACGCTATCCGCTGGTGATGACCCAATACAACGGCCCCGAGTCGCAGGAGGTCAAGAACAGATGGACGATCGACGGAATGACTTATCTTGCCTCCGAGGGCTACGTCGTGGCATGTGTGGACGGACGCGGCACCGGATTCCGCGGACGCGCATGGAGCGACGTCGTCTACAAACAGCTTGGCCGCTACGAGACCGAAGACCAGATCGCCGGAGCCAAGTATTTCGCTTCGCTCCCCTATGTCGACTCCTCGCGCATGGGATGCTTCGGATGGAGCTACGGCGGCTACATGAGCCTGCTGGAGCTTTCCGCACCCTCCACACCTTTCACATGCGGAGTGGCTATGGCTCCCGTGACAGACTGGCGCTTCTACGACTCCATCTACACCGAGCGCTACATGCTCACCCCGCAGCAGAACAGCGAGGGCTACGAGGTCGCCTCCACCCTCTCCAAGACCGGCGGCCTGAACGCCCGGCTCCTCATCATGAGCGGCACGAGCGACGACAATGTACACTTCTTCAACACTTTGAAATACACCTCCAAACTCACTTCCGAAGGCAAGATATTCGATATGATGGCATGGACCGGTTTCGACCACTCGCTGCGCATGTGCAACGCCCGGACTCAGCTGTATCGGAAAGTGCTCGACTTCTTCAACACAAATATGCAGAGAAAGTAAGCCACGGAGGGACAATCCCGACACCAGTCACCGATGAAAGACATATATAAAATAAACAGCATTCAGATCTACAACATCTGGCGTAACACAGCCACAGGCCTCATGCTTGTGGGACTGACCCTGCTGCTTACATATATTCTCCCCACTTTCCTCGCTCCCGTGGTCTCCACGTGTGCGGCTTTCGCCATCTACATCCTCACCTACAACGAGATCAACCGCCGGCAGAGCTGTCTCCTCCACCCTTCGGCGATCCTGCTGAGCCTGATCAACTACACTTTCCTACTCCTGATATTGAACATCGCCTCCGGGTGGATCACGAGCTTCAACATCTGGTTCGAGCTCTCGTTCTTCACCGAGCCTTTCCTGCCCATCCTGCTTCTGGCTCCCGTCACGTTCGCGACAGCCGTGATACTCCTCTTCCGGGGCGACAGCGCAAGCGTCTGCACCGACTGCCAGATCACCAACGGACATTTCTCGATGCGGGGTCGCATGGGCACCATTCTCCACACCGAGTCGAAACTGCAGCTACGCAACCTCGCCCTGATCTCCGGACTGATCTCGGCCGGTACGCTGCTCTATTTCGCGTTCGTCTACAACCCCGTCAACATCACTTCGCGCGACACCCTCGTCTTTTACTGGCTTCCGATCCTGCTGATCATCTTCGACATCGTCTATTTCGGAATGCACTACTACAATCTCTACCTCGATCTGCGCGAGCAGGATCTTGTTGTCACTCCGCAGGAACTGGCCGAGACATCGACCAAGACATGGGTGCGCTATTACATCATCTGCGAGGACAACATCTATCTCAACATGCACTCCAAGGATGCCTTCAATCCACAAAGTGATGTTCCGGTGATCGAGACACCTTTCATCGTGAGCCGCGAGAGCGACGGCATTACTGAAGAGGAGGCCTCCTCCATCATCCATGCCCTCACAGGCGTGCACGACGGCCGGTTGCGCTTCTTCTTCGGACGCAAATCGCCCGACAACCTCAAGCACAGTGTCGTGCGTTTCTTCTATCTCCTGCCGGGGGAGACCGAGAAATATCCGCAGCTCAAGGATGTGGACGGCACATGGATCAGCTCCAACAAATTCAAGACGCTGATGTACACGAAGCCGGCGCAGATCTCCCGCGGCCTGATGACAGACATGAGACGTCTGGGCACTATCGTCATCACCTCCAAGACCTTCGACGAGAAGGGCGAGAGGCGCACCAGGCTCACACAGTATCATCCCTCCTTCAACTTCGAGGAGCTATACCGCTCCAAGCTCGATTTCCAGGACAGCGCCTGGCTGAGGGTCTCATGTTTCAACAGCGACACTTCCTATTTCAAGATCAAACGTCTGTGGCGTAACTTCACGCGCCGCAACAACATTCCCGTGGATGAGTAGCGGAAGGATCATCACCATCCTCGGTCCCACAGCCTGCGGCAAGACACGGCGTGCCGTACAGCTCGCCCGCAGCCTCGGGGCGGAGATCGTGAGCTGCGACTCCCGTCAGGTCTACCGCGGCATGGACATCGGCACCGGAAAAGACCTTGGAGAATATGGCGATGTGCCGGTGCATATGGTCGACGTATGCCCTGCCGGCGAACGCTACAATCTCTTCCGCTTCCTTTCCGAGGCACGTGCCGCACTTGAAGACATCTCCCGGCGTGGCCGACGCGCTATCCTCTGCGGAGGCAGCGGCATGTATCTGGAAAACCTCATCGCCGGTGTAGCACTCCCTGACGTCCCCTGCAATCCGGCGTTAAGAGCTTCTCTGGAAGCCAGGTCGCTCGACGAGCTAACCGCGATACTCAGCTCATACAAGACTCTACACAACACCACCGACGTCGACACGCTGCAGAGAGCCATACGCGCCATCGAGATCGAGACATGGTATCGCGAGCATCCCGAGCAGGCAGCACAGGCCGACCGGGCTACCGCCGCTCCGCTCGACACGGTGATCATCGGTCTCGACATCCCGCGCGACGAACGCCGCAGAAGAATCGACATCCGCCTCCGCCAACGCCTCGACGAAGGGATGATCGACGAGGTTCGCTCACTTCTCGCGCAAGGCGTTGACCACGACACACTGATGTACTACGGTCTGGAATACAGGTTCATCTCCCTTCATTTACAGGGACTCCTGACTTTCGACGAGATGGAGGAGCAGCTGCGCACCGCAATACATCAGTTTGCCAAACGGCAGATGACATGGTTCCGTGGCATGGAACGCCGAGGCTTCATCATCCGCTGGCTCCCATACGACATGCCGGACGCCGCCTTCGCGGAGGAAGTTCCCAAGCTTCTCTAAGACACAATATCGACATACTCCGCCACGTTTACATTATAATGTATATCAAAAGGCATATATTGGCAGCAGCGGTTGCTTCCGTGTCTGCGCTGACGGCATCGCAGTCGGCGTCGGCGGCATCGCTGCAGTTCGACGGCAGCTCGCGAAAGGTAATCGAAGTCACTCCCGACCGCAACACCGGACTCGACATGATCTATGTCGTCTACGATGTGGCCGGTGTCTCGGCAAGCTTCACCTCAACCTCATCCACTCCCGCGAGATGGTACAAATACAGCAACCTCGGCGGAGGATATGCCGTGGAGCTGACCGACATCGTCTATTCCGGCAACACCTCCACACTCCCGCAGATCGAGGGAGACATGGGCTACATCATAGAGTGCGGCACAGACCGCAGCTACTTCTGGGTCACGGGCTACAAGTCCCATGAATTCCGGCTGCAGTCCGTCGGCGTGTCGCCCGAATCCGACTGCGGGATGACTATCCTCGACGTCAGCGGTTCAGCCGACCCTATCCACTACTACACCATCAACGGCCAGCAGCGTACCCTCGACCGCGACATCACCGTTGAATACCTCACCCTTGAGGCCGACCGCGAGGCCCGCGTCTACAACCAGATTCCGGCAACCCACAGTATCGAGTCCATCGACGCTTCCGGCCATGTCTACATCTCCCCCGCACCGCTGTGCGACACACGCTTCACCGTGAGCGGCGACGCTTTCATGCGAGCCTGGGGAAGCTACCTGCAGGTGCGCAGCGACAGCTATACGACTCCGGCTGTCGACTGCTTCGTCTTCGCCACCCAGACTCCCCGAAGCGACTCCGACGAGCCCTCCAACGAGATAGGCTCAGGCGAGGACGGCACTCTCGGCGGCTCCGCTCCCGCCGAAATCACTTTCACGGCCATAGCTTCCGACGCAGTGCTCCACAACGAATGGCAGTTCTCCGACGACCCCGAGTTCAGCAACCTCACCTACCGCTTCAACGACGCCGAGGTCAGCCACACTTTCCGCGAGGAAGGCACGACCTACGTGCGCTATATCGGATCCAATGCCGACGGCTCGTGCGAGACCTACGGCGAGACTTTCGAGGTGCACATCGGCAACTCCGAGCTTAAGATTCCCAACGCATTCTCCCCCGGAGCCTCCGAGGGCACCAACGACATCTGGAAGGTGAGCTACCGCAGCATCATAGAGTTCGAATGCCACATCTTCAACATCCAAGGCGAGGAGATCTTCAGCTTCAACGACCCCTCGCAGGGATGGGACGGCAAGAAAGGGGGCAAGCTCGTGAAGCCGGGCGTCTACTACTACGTCATCGAGGCTCTCGGATCCGACGGCAAGCGCTACAAGAAGAGCGGCGACATCAACATCGTGCGCTACACACGCCGTGCTTCCGGAACCGGCGGAGGCTCCTCGACCACAGAGTGAACCCGCCTCCTCTTTCCATCGTTTCACATTCACAACGGCTTCCCCATGCCAAGGTCCGGGGAGGCCTTCCATACAGACAATGAGCAGCAACAGCAGACAGCATACCAAAGACACCGCAAACTCCGATTGTGTGGCCGTGAGAGGCGCCAGAGTACACAATCTGAAGAATATCGACGTCGACATCCCCCACAACAGACTCACCGTCGTAACCGGACTGAGCGGTTCGGGAAAGTCCTCGCTCGCCTTCGACACCATCTTCGCCGAGGGACAGCGCCGCTACATCGAGACCTTCTCCGCCTACGCCCGCAATCTGCTTGGCAACATGGAGCGTCCCGACGTCGACAGCATCGGCGGCCTCTCTCCGGTCATCAGCATCGAGCAGAAAACCACCAACAAGAATCCGCGTTCAACCATAGGGACCACCACCGAGATCTACGATTTCCTCCGCCTCCTCTACGCACGAGCAGGCGAGCCGCGAAGCTACATCAGCGGCAAGCCGATGGTCAAATACACCAAAGACAAGATCGTAGACCTCATTCTGGAGAAATACGACGGACGACGCATCTACCTCCTCGCTCCCCTCGTGAAGAACCGCAAGGGCCACTACAAGGAGCTTTTCGAGACCATGCGCAAGAAGGGCTATCTCTACGTGCGTGTGGACGGCGAGCTGACTGAACTCAGCTACGGTCTCAAGCTGGAGCGCTACCGCAACCACAGCATCGAGCTTGTGGTCGATAGACTACGCGCCGACAAAGCCGACCGCCAGCGCCTCAACGAGTCGGTGGACCAGACCCTCCGACAGGGTGGCAAGCAGATGATGGTGCTCGACATGGAATCGGGCGGCGCCGACTATTTCAGCCAGCTCCTCATGGACGCCGAGAACGGCATCAGCTACGCCGAACCGGCGCCCCACAACTTCTCCTTCAACTCCCCGCAGGGAGCATGCCCCAAGTGCAAGGGGCTGGGCACCGTCAACCTCATTGACCGCGACAAGATCATCCCCAATCCCTCGAAGTCGATCCACGAAGGTGCCATCGAGCCGCTTGGCCGCTACAAGAATTCGATGATATTCTGGCAGATAGAGGCCATCTGCAAGCTCTACGACACCGACATCAAGACTCCTGTGAAGGATATGCCCGAACAGGCAGTGGACGACATCCTCAACGGCACCGCCGCCAAACTCAGGCTCGACAATTCAACCATGGTGACATCGCAGCTCAACAGCACCTACGACGGTCTGGTGAAATACATCGAGATGCAGGCTTCCGACGACGCCGGACACGCGGCCAACAAATGGAGCGGCCAGTTCTACACGCGCTGCGTCTGTCCGCAATGCGGCGGCAAGCGCCTGAACCGCGAGGCCCTGCACTATTTCATCGACGACAAGACAATAGCCGACCTCTCGGAGATGGACCTCTCGCAGCTTTCGGCATGGCTCGAAGGTCTGGAAGACCGTCTCTCCGAACGCCAGAGGGTCGTGGCATCCGAGATACTCAAGGAGATACGTTCCCGCCTCTCATTCCTTCTTGATGTCGGACTACATTATCTCTCCCTCAACCGCGCCTCGGCGTCGCTCAGCGGCGGAGAGAGCCAGCGCATCAGGCTCGCCACACAGATCGGCTCGCAGCTTGTCAACGTGCTCTACATCCTCGACGAGCCTTCCATCGGCCTCCACCAGCGCGACAACACACGCCTCATCAACTCCCTCAAGCAGCTTCGCGACACCGGCAACTCAATCATAGTAGTGGAACACGACATGGACATGATGCGTCATGCTGACTATATCGTAGACATCGGCCCTGCCGCAGGTGTCAACGGCGGACGCCTCATGTTTCAGGGTACACCCGAAGAGATGCTGAAGTCGCAGACCCTCACCGCCGGATACCTCAACGGCACACGGCGCATAGCCATCCCTGAACACCGCCGCAAAGGCAACGGCAAGGAAATAGTGCTACGGGGCGCAACAGGCCACAACCTCCGCAACGTCGACATGCACCTTCCCCTCGGCCGCTTCGTCTGCATCACCGGAGTAAGCGGCTCGGGCAAGTCATCGCTCATTAACGGCACCCTCCAGCCCGCCATCAGCAACCGACTCTACCGCTCGCTGCAGGAGCCTCTCCCCTACGACAGCATCGAAGGTCTGGAGCATATCGACAAGCTCGTCACCGTGGATCAGTCCCCTCTGGGACGCACACCGCGTTCCAATCCGGCGACATACACCGGACTCTTCGCCGACATCCGCCGTCTCTTCGTCAATCTCCCCGAAGCTCAGATACGTGGCTACAAGCCCGGACGTTTCAGCTTCAACGTCTCCGGGGGCCGATGCGAGACCTGCAAGGGCAACGGCTACCGCACCATAGAGATGAACTTCCTCCCCGACGTGCTCGTTCCCTGCGAGGAATGCCACGGACGTCGCTACAACCGCGAGACACTCGAAGTGCGCTTCAAGGGGAAATCCATCGCCGACGTGCTCGACATGACCGTCGACGAGGCCGTCACCTTCTTCGCCGCACAGCCCCCGATCCTTCGCAAGGTCAAGATGCTACAGGAGGTCGGTCTCGGCTACCTAAAGCTCGGACAGCCCTCTTCAACCCTCAGCGGCGGCGAGAACCAGCGCGTGAAGCTGGCCTCCGAGCTGGCCAAGAAAGCTACCGGACGAACACTTTTCCTCCTCGACGAGCCTACAACCGGACTCCACTTCGAAGACATCCGGGTGCTTCTCAAGGTGCTCGACCGTCTCGTAGAGAAAGGCAACTCCGTGATCGTCATCGAACACAACCTCGACGTGATCAAATGCGCCGACCACATCATCGACCTCGGACCCGAAGGAGGACGCGAGGGGGGCATAATCACTGCCGCCGGAACTCCCGAGGAGATCGCCCTCACCGAATCCCCCACCGGAATTTATCTCAGGGAAGCTCTACAGCAGTAACGCCATGAACATTTGGCAAGCTGCAGACGTTTTCTATTAAGAATAAAAGATATAGACAACTATCAAATCCAATTTTTTCAACTATGGAAAATTTTAAAGACATAATCAATTCCGAAGTCCCCGTGCTTGTTGACTTCTTCGCCACATGGTGCGGCCCCTGCAAGATGATGCACCCCATCCTTGAAGACGTAAAGAAATCAGTAGGCGACAAGGCCAAAATCGTCACCATCGACATCGACAAGAACAGAGAACTCGCCGAAGCCTACAGAGTGCAGTCCGTCCCCACACTGATGATCTTCAAAAACGGCGACCTCAAATATCGTCAGAGCGGTGTTCATCAGGCATCGCAGCTTGAGACAGAGCTTCAGAAATACTTCTGACAGAAGGCAACTCCTTTCCAGCTCTTTCTTCTCTCCTTGAGCGGCCGGAACCGTCCGGAACGCACAAGTCAGAAATTATCTTTTCATACCTGATGAAGAAAGCCCGCATGTCAGCACAACGACTGACACGCGGGCTATTCCGTTTGTAATTACAGCAGATGGCAGACAAGCGAGCCTTCGGGGCTGGCTGTCAAGCCGTCATGCGTTCAACACTATGTCCTTTTCCTTAGCTATGCGGCGCATGTTCAGGATAGCGTAGCGCATACGTCCGAGCGCCGTGTTGATGCTGACGCCCGTGGCCTCGGCAATCTCCTTGAAGCTGAGATTGCTGTAGTAGCGCATCTTCAGCACCTGACGCTGAAGCTCCGGAAGCTCCTCTATGAGATAGCGCACATCGTCGTTGATCTGCTCGCTCACGATGAGATCCTCGATCGTAGCCTCGCTCAGTTCCTTGCGGTTGAGGATGTCCACCTCGTCGGAACTGCAGCTCTGACGGTTCTCCGACTTCTCCTGACGGTAGAAGTCGATGATCAGATTGTGGGCTATGCGCGAGATCCATGCCGGGAACTTGCCGTTCTCGGTGTATCGTCCCTGACGGATAGTGACGATAGCCTTCATGAATGTATCCTGAAATATGTCATTGGCCACATCTTCGTTCTTGACGATACGATAGATGTAATTGAAGATTCTGTCCTGATGTCTTTTCAGCAGAATATCAAAAGCCTCATTATTGCCCTGTGCATAAGCTCTTACCAACTGTTCGTCGGTCATGCTCATCATTTTTACCATTGCTTATATGTCTAAACTATTTGTGGAGTAAATGTTTTCTATAGGCAACGAGAGTTTGGGTTAATAATCAGTTGTTGGGGAGGGTTAATAATATGTGTAGTTGTTATCAGTGTGTGTTTTGACCGGCATAGCGCCGAATCGCGACTTTTGACGATGCAAAATTAATTGATTCGGTCCCTTTTTCCAAATTAATTTTGAAAAAATCTCTTAAGCGGAGGCTAAAAAATGTAAAACCCGCACAATAAACCGCCAATTTCTCCGTACACCTCTGCCCGAGAGGATATGGAGAGGGCGCACCGGAACCCGATGTCCCGATACGCCCTTCGCTTCCGGAGTCAATATGTCTGTCGTCGAATTACTCGGCGCGGTCTTCGTTGAGGATCTTGATCATCTCGATAGCCGACTTCGGGATGCGTGTGCCGGGTCCGAAGATGGCTGCAACGCCGGCCTTGTAGAGGAAGTCGTAGTCCTGCGCGGGGATCACACCACCGGCAGTCACCATGATGTCGGGACGTCCGAGTTTCTCAAGCTCGGCGATCACCTGCGGGATAAGTGTCTTGTGGCCGGCGGCGAGAGAGCTGACACCGAGGATGTGAACGTCGTTCTCCACAGCCTGACGTGCAGCCTCTGCGGGAGTCTGGAACAAGGGACCCATGTCGACGTCGAAGCCGCAGTCGGCGTAGCCGGTGGCAACCACCTTGGCGCCACGGTCGTGGCCGTCCTGTCCCATCTTGGCAATCATGATACGCGGCTGACGGCCTTCGCGCTTGGCGAAATCGGCAACCATGCGGCGGGCTTCCTCGAACTCGGGATCACCCTTCTCTTCGCTGCTGTACACTCCTGATATTGTTTTGATTACTGCTTTATAACGTCCCACGACAGCCTCGCAGGCGTCGGAAATCTCACCCAACGAAGCACGCACACCGGCGGCCTTGACGGCGAGGTCGAGAAGATTGCCCTTCGAGGGATCCTTCACGCACTCCGTGATGTCGGCGAGTGCCTTCTTGACAGCCTCCTCGTCGCGGTTGGCGCGGAGATCCTCAAGACGCGCGATCTGCTCCTTGCGAACCTCGGTATTGTCCACCTCAAGGATGTCGATGGGATCCTCATGATCGAGACGATATTTGTTGATACCCACGATGGTCTGTTTGCCAGAGTCGATGTGGGCCTGCGTGCGTGCGGCGGCCTCCTCGATCTTCAGCTTGGGAAGTCCGGTCTCGATGGCCTTTGCCATGCCGCCGAGCTTCTCAATCTCCTGAATATGCTCCCATGCGCGGTGTGCGATCTCGTTGGTAAGGGTCTCCACATAGTAGGAACCTGCCCAGGGATCCACCTGCTTGGTGACGTAGGTCTCCTCCTGAATGTAGATCTGTGTGTTGCGGGCGATACGTGCGGAGAAATCGGTCGGCAGCGCGATGGCCTCGTCAAGGGCGTTGGTGTGGAGCGACTGGGTGTGGCCGAGCACGGCGCCCATAGCCTCGACGCATGTACGTCCCACGTTGTTGAAAGGATCCTGCTCCGTGAGCGACCAGCCGGATGTCTGGCAATGTGTGCGCAGAGCGAGCGACTTGGGGTTCTTGGGATTGAACTGGCTCACGATCTTCGCCCACAGCATACGTGCGGCACGCATCTTGGCGATCTCCATGAAGTAATTCATGGATATGCCCCAGAAGAAGGACAGACGCGGAGCGAACTGATCGACGCTCATGCCGGCGTTGATACCTGCACGCAGATACTCCAGACCGTCGGCCAGAGTGTAGGCAAGCTCGATGTCGGCGGTGGCGCCGGCCTCCTGCATGTGGTAGCCGGAGATGGAGATGGAGTTGAACTTCGGCATCTTCTGTGATGTGAACTCGAAGATGTCGGCGATGATCTTCATCGAGAATGCAGGGGGATAGATATAGGTGTTGCGCACCATGAACTCCTTGAGGATGTCGTTCTGGATCGTACCGG
>CABUIO010000037.1 GCA_902491625.1 uncultured Porphyromonadaceae bacterium
CTCAGGCAATTTTTGCTGCCTGAGCGACTTTAGCTGACCTCCGGCACCGCCATTAACTGAATATCCCTAATTAACAACTGCCAATCCCTGATTTTCGAAGCTTACGACAAAGATTGGCTTGAATTTGTCACTCAAAGCAGACTTGGGAATCAACCCTGGAAAAATTACGATTATATTGAAGGCGGTGTAGCAGACGATCGAGTTGTCAATACAATCAGACTTTATTTGGGAGGCTATATCTCATCCGATGACGCTCTTAGCCGCTTGAAATATTTTAAGCCCACAAATCAAATCTGCTTATTGAACCAGGAATCAATCAATGATTACCTGACTTTCGTGGAATCCATAGACTTAAGCGATTATGAATAAAAAAGACCTTGTACTACATCAGATTTTGACTGCGACACAGACAGGCACAATAGTCTGCCGTCTGGCAAAGGAGCTGAACATCCCTACCTACGAAGCATTCCGGCGTTTCTTCAGAAGTAAGACATACGCCCGGTTCCGCACTCCAGGCTCAATAATGAGTATGCTCGGAGATCCTGCGATCGTCCAGGCATATCTCAACGAACAAAATAACCCAGAAGGATTATAATTTATAGGTCAGCATCAGATGAAGGCCGATCTGTTTGCTGTATATGATTGGACTGTTTATCGTTGAATTATTGATGCTGATTGACATATCTGTGTATTCTGTTCTCCTCGAATAATAATCAACGCCCCCTGTCAGGAATAATCGTTTCCTCAATCTAAAGTTTACAGATGCTTCCAGATGATTGAACGAAGAATGCGAGGCATCTCCCTGAACATCCACCGGCTTCCCTTCGGGTGTCAGCGACCAGTCGTAACTGGTGTCATAACCGTTCCAAGTATATATCTTGTAAAACTGGTTTGCAATCCTGAAAGATATTCTGTCATCCGACAATGCCCAGTTCAGACCGACTTTGACGGAGAATCCGGATCCCCAGTTGTAGTTGCGGTGATAATCCCTGTAGAAGTCGGTCAGCACTCCGGCAAGGATGACACCATTGAGATGCAGATATCCGTCAAATGACATTTGTCTGGAAGGTATGTATCTGAACATGGCACCACATCCTAAAGAAGCCGGTGTTCCCATTTTATATGGCACCGAACATGGGAAAAATGCGGCATTCCTTTCCGGCCTTATAGTGTCGGAATCAAAAAAGTCGAAATGCTGATACAGTCCGAGATTCAAATCCAGATTCTTTTTGTCGACAATTTCTTTCGAAAGGAGCCGACCCATGATCTCTACTCTGCTCAGAATCGGCTGCGACTTTATGCATTGCAATTCCATAAGAAAGGAGAAGTAATCGTAAGGCGCTTTTGTTGTTTCCGCAAATCTGTCACCATATTCGATATTGATTTCGGCGACTACTCCTGTCCGACTGCCTTCATCGTTTCCTATAAGTGACAGGTATCTGCCACCCAATGACAACTCAACACTGATTGGCGGTATTCCGAATCGGCGTCCGGATGTGGCACGTTTCTTCCACGCCGCGCCGGTAACTATTCGGTTGATTCCCTTCATGGGATCAACAAGGAACGCCGCCAGCTCGCGGCCAAAACGCTCGCCTCCGGTGCTACGATCGTCGAGGATAAGGTCGGACGTGCGGTAAAGCACTTCACCAAGCGCGGCACCACCTATCGGAGTGGCTATAATATCGTTGGTCGAGGGATATTCACATTCCATAAACATCTCCCACATGGCGCTTCCTCCGATTGCAAAAAGTTCGGACTGCCAGAAATTGAAGCCATTTGAGCGCCCGGCATTGAAGAATATCGAGCCATTATAAGGATGGGCAAACATATTGGTGCTCAGATGGTCATCGTCCCACTCGAAACCATGCTTGAAATTCTCCTTGATGGTGTTCCATGAAATATAGGCGAAGTGTCCTTTTTGCACATATCTGTCGAACGCCCAAAGGCCGATGTTGAACCCTACAGTCTCGGCTCCCGCGCGCCAGAAGGCTTTATGTTCATGGAGATGCACATCAGCGCTGTCAGGCAGAACCGGAGCCGCAACTATATGCCGATATGGCACTTTTATTTGTCCACCCGCCATTCTACTGTCATTCGCAACCTCACTGCAGTCGGTAATTCCACAACTGTCCGGCACTGCAGGCATCTGCGGATAAGCCGCAAATGCCGATAAAATCAGCAGAAATAATGATAGTGGAATCTTGACATTTTGCATGATAGAGAATCCATTTCGATCTTCAGAGGAGAAGGCCGATGCGGTAGACGATGAATGATATGAGATAGGCGACGCCGGTGTTGTAGACAAGGGAGAACAGGGGATATTTCCAGCTGCCGGTCTCACGGTAGATGGCAGTGATGGTGGCTATGCAGGGGAAATACAACAGTACGAAGACCATGAACACAAGGGCTTTCAACGGCGTGAACGGTGGCTGTCCTGTACCCGGCTCCGGCGTGACAAGTTTTTCGGAGAGCTTGGCTTCGTCAGTGTCGTTGCCTGTGTAGAGCACTCCGAGCGTGGAGACGACAATCTCCTTGGCGCCGGCTCCGGCAAGGAGCGATACGGCTGTTTTCCAGTCGAATCCGAGAGGCCTGACCACAGGTTCCAACACATGGCCGATCTGTCCCAGATACGAGTGTTCCTGCTGATAAAGATTCTGCGCGGCCTCCTCGTCAAGGCCTGCCGTATCATCGCCGGAAACAGATGCAACAGCTGTAGGTACGGCGGTTTTGGCCGGAGTTTCAGCAGTGGCTTCCTTTCGAGGGAAATAGGACAACGCCCAGACTATGATGGAGGCCACAAGGATGAGTCCTCCCATCTTGCGTAGATATTGCGATGTCTTCGACCACATGTTGCGCAACGTGGCTTTTGCGGTCGGGATTCTATATGGAGGCAGCTCCATGACGAAGGGGGTCTCGTCTGTCTTGAACCAGAAACGTCGAAGGAGGCGTGCGGTAATGACTGCCACCACAATACCCAACAGATAAAGTGCCACAAACATCCATGCACCATACCCGGGAAAGAAGATTCCGATAAGGAGCACATAAATCGGAAGGCGTGCCGAACAGCTGATGAAGGGATTGATCAGGATGGTGATAAGTCTTGACGAACGGCTCTCGATGATGCGTGTGGACATGATTGCAGGTACATTGCAGCCGAATCCCATAATCAGCGGTATGAAGGATTTGCCGTGGAGACCAATCCTGTGCATGATCTTATCCATGATGAAAGCCACACGGGCCATATAGCCGGAGTCTTCCATAAAGGAGACGAAGAAATA
The DNA here is from genome assembly GCA_902491625.1 of uncultured Porphyromonadaceae bacterium. GTDB lineage: Bacteria > Bacteroidota > Bacteroidia > Bacteroidales > Muribaculaceae > Lepagella. The sequence goes on from CABUIO010000037.1 coordinate 3,279, forward strand.
GAGTATCAGGATGTTGGGAAGGAACACTATGACACCTCCGACACCACCTATGACACCATCTACGATCAGATCCTTCAGCGGGCCGTCGGCCATGTAGCCGGAAACCATGCCGCCGATCCACGACACTCCGCTCTCGATCCATTCCATGGGATATGCGCCGATCTTGAACGTGGCCCAGAACATGAGCCACATGAGGAAGATGAAGATCGGGAAACCGAATAGACGGTTGGTCACTATATCGTCGATAAGTCGCGTAGACTGCCCTTCTCTCTTTACACCCTCCTCAACAGTCTCGCGCAAGGCGCCCTGCACGAAGCCATATTTTTCGGCGGCCACGGCGGAGGTTATGTCCTCGTTGAGATTGCGCTCTATGCGCGTCACTTCGGCGTCGCGAAGGCTGATAAGGCTGCGGTAGTTCTGCGTCGTGGAAAGCATCCTCTCCACCTCAGGATCCCCCTGCAGAAGTTTGATGGCAAGGAATCGCGGCGCGAAATGCGCCGTCACGGTCTTGTCCTCTTTCAGCTTGTCCTTAAGGAGCGTCACGCCCTTGTCAATCTCGGGACCGAGACTGATGTGGATATGGCGGCAGACATCGTTCTTCATCTCATAGACACTGATGACCGTGTCAAGCAAATCATTCATGCCACGCCCTTTGGCTGCAGAAGTCGGCACCATCGGCACACCGAGAAGTTTACCGAGAGTGTCGTAGTCTATCTTCATTCCACGGCGTTCCACCTCGTCGAACATGTTGAGGGCAATCACCATCGGGCGGTTCATGTCGATAAGTTCCGTGGTAAGGAACAGATTGCGTTCAAGGTTTGAAGCCACAGCCACGTTGACAATAACATCCGGATTTTCCTCCTTAAGATAGCGCATGACGTATTGTTCCTCCGGAGAGTAGGCGCTGAGCGAATATGTGCCCGGGAGATCGACGAGATTGATTCGGTAGCCCTTGTAATGGAGTGAGCCCTCTTTTGCACCGACCGTGACACCGGCATAATTGCCCACATGTTCGTGAGCGCCGGCCACGATGTTGAACATCGATGTCTTGCCGCAGTTGGGATTGCCGATGAGAGCGACATTGATCACCTTGTCATGGCGATAAGTGTGCGACAGATCGCCGTCATCGTCCGCTTCGTCACTGCTCTCGCGGTGCACGGTTCCGGAAGCCTTGTTCCATTCGCTGACAGGCACGACCTCGATAAGATCACCCTCGCTCCTGCGAAGACTGACCTCATAGCCCATAAGGGAATATTTCACGGGGTCCTGAAGGGGAGCCTCAAGGAGAGCGCGGACCTCACGTCCGCGGATGAAGCCCATCTCCATGACGCGCTTGCGAAAAGCGCCATGACCATGTATCTTGACAACAACGGCACTCTGGCCGGAGGTAAGTTCCGAAAGTTTCATACCGCAAAATTACAAATTTTCACATCATGGGAGGGAGCCTGGGCAGGTAATTTACTCCGGGGGATTCAAAATACCCAAAATCGGGTAGTCGCATTTCGGGGAATTTTGTAACTTTGCATTTTAAAACCACGTAAACTCGAACAGAGAATGGGAAATATTGACGAGACAATGACTGCATCGGAAACCGGCGGTCTCAATTTTGTAGAACAATATATCAAAGAGGATCTTGCCGCCGGCAAGAACGGAGGACGTCTGAATACACGTTTTCCGCCCGAACCCAACGGCTATCTCCACATAGGCCACGCCAAGGCCATAATCATGGATTTCGGCGCCGCAGAGAAGTTCGGAGGCACATGCAATCTGCGTTTCGACGACACCAACCCTCAGAAGGAGGATACCGAATATGTCGAGGCAATCAAGCGCGACATCCATTGGCTCGGCTACGACTGGGGCGACCGTCTGTATTACGCTTCCGACTATTTTCAGCAGCTTTATGACCTTGCCGTGCGCCTGATCAAAGAGGGAAAGGCCTACGTCGACGAGCAGACGAGCGAACAGATCGCAGCCCAGAAGGGCACGCCCACGACTCCAGGCACCAACAGTCCCTACCGCGACCGTCCCATAGAGGAGAACCTTGATCTCTTCGAGCGCATGAACAAGGGTGAATTCGAGGAGGGAAGCATGACGTTGCGTGCCAAGATCGACATGGCGAGCGACAACATGCACTTCCGCGATCCGATCATGTACCGCATCATCAAGACTCCCCATTGGCGCACCGGCGAGAAATGGAAAGTCTATCCGATGTATGACTTTGCACACGGCCAGAGCGACTATTTCGAGGGCGTGACGCACTCCATCTGCACGCTGGAGTTCGTGCCTCACCGTCCGCTTTACGAATATTTCGTCAAGGAACTTGCCGACGAGAGCTACTGCCCGCGCCAGATCGAGTTCAACCGACTGAACCTGACATACACCGTGATGAGCAAGCGCAAACTGCTCCAGCTCGTCAAGGAAGGACTTGTCAGCGGCTGGGACGATCCCCGCATGCCGACTCTCTGCGGTCTGCGCCGCCGAGGCTACACTCCCGAATCCATCAAAGATTTTGTCAACCGCATCGGCTATACCAAATACGAGGCTCTCAACCACATAGAGCTGCTTGAACACTCCGTGCGCGAAGACCTCAACAAACACGCCACACGTGTCAGCGCCGTACAGAATCCCGTCAAGCTCGTCATCACCAACTATCCCGAGGACAAAACCGAGACAATGTACATGCAGAGCAACCCGGAGGATCCCGAGGCCGGAGAACATCCGATGCCTTTCAGCCGCGAACTATGGATCGAGCGCGAGGACTTCATGGAGAATCCACCCAAGAAATTCTTCCGCATGACTCCCGGCAAGGAGGTGCGTCTAAAAGGCGCCTACATCGTGAACTGCACCGGATGCAAGAAAGACGACGAGGGCAACGTCGTGGAGATATATGCCGAGTATGATCCCGAGACACGCAGCGGACTCCCCGGAGCCGACCGCAAAGTGAAAGGCACACTCCACTGGGTCAGCGTACCCACCGCCGTGGATGTCGAGGTGCGCGACTACGACCGCCTATTCGCCGTCGAGAATCCATCGGCTGAAGAGGGAGACTTCCGCGACCTCCTGAATCCCGAATCGCTCAAGGTGCGCGAGAACGTGAAAGTGGAGCCTTGGCTTGCCGAGCGTGCCAAAGCCGGCGACCACTATCAGTTCCAGCGTCTTGGCTACTATACCGTTGATCCTGATAGCACAGCCGAAAAACTCGTCTTCAACAAGACTGTCGGTCTAAAGGACACCTGGGCAAAAATGGCCGCAAAATAATCTTCCTTTAAATGACGGATAAAAGCGACATAGCATTTCTCTTTGACCTCGACGGCGTCATCATCGACAGTGAAAAGAGCTACTCACGTTTCTGGAGGGATATCGACAGCATGTATCCCTCCGGAATACCTCATTTCGAGCGTGTCATCAAAGGCACGACGCTCTACGACATTCTCGACAGATACTATCCCGACCCGAGGATACGCGCCGATGTCGAAAAACGTTGCTGGGCTCTTGAAAGCGAAATCGTCTACGGCTACGAAATCGGCGCCGAGGAGCTTCTGAAGGAGCTGAAACGACGCGACATCCCGGCAGTGCTCGTGACCAGCAGCGACAAGGTAAAGATGGAAAATCTGTGGCGACAGCTTCCGGGGCTCCGCGAACTTCTTGCAGGAGTTATTGACGCCGAGATGGTGAGCCGTTCGAAACCCGATCCCGAAGGGTATCTGAAAGGCGCCGCCATTGCCGGAGTTTCGCCGAGGCATTGCGTGGTATTCGAGGATTCCCTTACCGGCGTTCAGGCCGGACGAGCCGCCGGAGCCTACGTTGCCGGCATGTCCGGGACACTGGGAGCCGAGAAAGTGGCTCCCTACTCCGACATCGTGCTCGACACTCTGACGCAACTCGACCTTGACACCCTAATTGAAACACTCCGCACACGATGAACGCACCTTTGGCGGAAAGACTCAGGCCGCAGACGCTCGACGACTACATAGGCCAGACACACCTTGTCGGTGACGGTGCGATCATCCGCCGCATGATTGAGAGCGGACACATCAATTCTTTTATACTCTGGGGTCCTCCCGGAGTAGGCAAAACGACACTTGCCCGAATCATCGCCAACAGTATCGAGGCTCCTTTCCACACCCTTAGCGCAATCAACGCCGGCGTAAAGGATGTGCGCGACATCATTGCCCGATGCACCGGCGAGTCGCGTTCGCTATTCGTGAAGGCACGTCCTATTCTCTTTATCGACGAGATCCACCGATTCAGCAAATCACAGCAGGACTCGCTTCTCGGAGCTGTGGAAAAAGGCATAGTGACACTGATCGGCGCCACGACGGAAAATCCATCCTTCGAAGTGATACGTCCGCTGCTCTCACGCGCGCAGGTCTACGTACTCAAACCGCTTGAAACAAGCGACATGCAGCGGCTTCTTGAATCTGCGCTTGAACGCGACAAAATTCTGAAACAGCACGGTGTGGAAGTGAAGGAGACCTCTGCCCTTTTCCGCTATTCCGGCGGCGACGCCCGCAAACTCCTCAACATCCTCGACCTTCTGGAGCAATCGACTCCGGAAGGTGAGCCGGTCGTGATAACCGACGCAGTCGTCACCGAACGTCTGCAAGAGAATCCCGCAGCCTACGACCGCGGAGGCGAGATGCACTACGACATTATCTCCGCCTTTATCAAATCCATCAGAGGAAGCGACCCCGACGCCGCCGTCTACTGGCTTGCGCGCATGGTCGCCGGAGGTGAGGATCCGGAGTTTATCGCCCGTAGACTCGTCATCCTTGCCGGTGAAGACATAGGACTCGCAAACCCCAACGCACTTCTGCTCGCCAACGCCACTTTCGATGCCCTGAAGAAAATCGGATGGCCCGAAGGACGCATAATACTCTCGGAATGCGCGGTATATCTCGCGACTTCACCTAAGAGCAATTCATCTTACCTTGCCATTGACAAGGCGCTTGAGATTGTCAACGCCACCGGCAATCTTCCCGTGCCGCTGCATCTGCGCAACGCGCCCACAAAGCTGATGAAGGATCTCGGATACCACGAAGGCTATCAGTATGCCCACGACTATCCAAATCATTTCTCAACGCAGCAATATCTGCCCGATCAGCTTGTAGGCACACGCATATGGGAAGCCCAGTCTAATCCTCAGGAGGACAAGATGCAGCAGCGCATGGACTTCCTGAGAGGCAAATTATGAATCCGTTGCGTCGAACAAACAGACCTCCAAAATGTTTTATAACAAGTAATAACAGATAAATCAAACTAATAACATTTAAATCATTTAATCAGCACATGAAAAAGAGATTTTTTTACAGTTTAGCGATTGCCGCTGCTGTAATGATGACAGCGCCTGTTTTTGTTTCCTGCGGTGATGACGATGATGACGAAGGTCCCAAGCCCGATGACAAGAAAGCGACGACCGTAAAAGTGGAATATGATGTTGAGTTCCCTGATGTAGCATATCAGTATTGCGACATCACGTTGGAGTATGTCGATGAGGACGGCAACGTCGTGAGGACATCTCCCCTTAAGGATGATTTCAAGAAAGAGATCACGGTGCCTGTGGACAAGGCCAACAGAAGATTTTCAGTGTCTGCCAGCGTGGCTCTGAAGGAGGAATATCCTACTGTTGACAACAATGCCATCTATGAGGTGGGGCATGACCTCGAAATTGAAGTGGCCGACTACGACGCCAAGGGCACACGTCTCGGATTCAAGGACGACGCAAGCAAATCGACCCTGAAAATTCAGGGCGACAAACTGCTGGAATACTTCGGCAGAATGACCACACGCGACTATTCTGTAGGTGTTCAGTATCCTTTCTAAGAACAGAGTCCTTTTATAAAATAAAATTTGGCAGGCGGAAGAAGATTTAACTTTCTCCGCCTGCCTGTTTTTGTCAGACAGAGGCAATAACAGAGGAGGAAAATTCGTTTAAAAACAAACACACACACGCAATATGGCACGCTATTTGTAGATGTAGCATGCATCCGGGTCAGCGCAGCAGATCGTCCGGGGGACAGAAAGATTTCTCGTAAATAAAGCGGTGCTGACCATTACCAAAAACAAAAGCGACTATGACCAACAATTCTCATATAAAATTTCAGCAGATGCTTCAGGCCGGACGCAAGGAAGCCGTGAGCTTCGGATCGGATGTCATCTCCTCCGAGCACTTCCTTCTCGGCATGTTGCGTCTCGACGACAACTGCGTGGTGAAGATTTTCCGCCACATGCAGTTGCCGGTAGAAGAGATCATTTCAGAAATTGAGGAACATCTGCGCGAATCGGCTCCCGACGAGGCCGTCACGACGATACACGCCGATGTGTCATACACTCTCTCCGACAGCGGCGTTCGCCATCTGCAGCTCGCTTCCGACGAAGCCCGCAAGACCCGATGCAGCACCGTGGGTGCAGAACATGTACTTCTTGCTTTCGTCCACGACAAAGACGCCATGGAGAGCGAGTTCCTCCGCAATCTCAAGGAGCGATATTTCAATTTCGACATCACGATCGCCAACGTCGACAACATCACGCCTAACCGGATGCCTGAATCAAATCTCGATCCGGAAAATGATGACGACGACGATGACGATGACATGCCGGAAAGAGGTAACGACAAAAAATCTTCCGCCGGTCCGTCGTCGCCATTCCGCAGCGCGTCGCGATCTTCCGGCAAAAAAGGAGGCAAGGATGCATCCGATACTCCCGCGCTCGACAAGTTCGGTTTTGACCTGACACTCGCCGCCCGCGAAGGCCATCTCGATCCGGTCGTCGGACGCGAGAACGAGATCGAGCGTCTTGCCCAGATTCTTTCCCGCAGAAAGAAGAACAATCCCGTGCTCATCGGCGAGCCGGGCGTAGGCAAATCTGCCATCGTGGAAGGTCTCGCACTGCGCATCGTGCAGAAAAAAGTGTCACGCCTCCTTTTCAACAAGCGTGTCATCTCGCTTGATATGGCCTCGATCGTGGCCGGCACGAAATACCGCGGCCAGTTTGAGGAGCGCATCAAGGCCGTACTCGACGAGCTGAGCAAACATCCCGAAGTGATCCTCTTCATCGACGAGATCCACACCATCGTGGGCGCAGGCTCCGCTCCCGGCTCTATGGACGCAGCCAACATGCTCAAGCCGGCGCTTGCGCGCGGCGAGGTGCAGTGCATCGGCGCCACAACGCTCGACGAATACCGTCAGAACATAGAGAAGGACGGCGCCCTCGAACGCCGTTTCCAGAAGGTGATGGTCGAGCCGACATCTGCTGAAGAAACCCTTGCTATCCTCGACAAGGTAAAGGAGAAATACGAGAACCATCACAACGTCACCTACACGCCGGAGGCCGTGAAAGCATGTGTCACACTGACACAGCGATATGTCAGCGACCGCAATTTCCCGGACAAGGCTCTCGACGCTCTCGACGAAGCCGGTTCGCGTGTGCACATCACCAATATCGTTGTCCCCGAGAAGATCGACAATCTTGAGAAGGAGATTGCCAAACTATCGGAGGAGAAGATAGCTGCAGTGAAGACTCAGAACTATGAGCTTGCCGCCAATCTGCGCGACACCGCCTCGCGTCTCCAGAACGAGCTGGAGGAGGAAAAGAAGGAGTGGGAAAAGACACTCGACAACGACCGCCAGATAGTGGACGAAGACAAGATCGCCGAGGTTGTGGCAATGATGACCGGCGTGCCAACGCAGCGCATCGCGCAGGCCGAAGGCTCGCGTCTGCTCAAGATGGGAGATCAGCTCAAGGGCTCGGTCGTGGGTCAGGACGAAGCCATACGTAAAGTGGTTAAAGCCATCCAGCGTAACCGTATGGGACTCAAGGATCCCAACCGTCCTATCGGCGTCTTCATGTTCCTCGGCCCTACAGGCGTGGGCAAGACTCATCTCGCGAAAAAGCTCTCCGAATATCTCTTCGACAGCACAGACTCGCTTATCCGCATGGACATGAGCGAATACATGGAGAAATTCACCGTGAGCCGACTTGTCGGCGCGCCTCCGGGATATGTCGGCTACGAGGAGGGCGGACAGCTCACGGAGAAAGTCAGACGCCGTCCCTACTCCATAGTCCTGCTTGACGAAATAGAAAAGGCACATCCCGACGTGTTCAACCTTCTTCTCCAGATCATGGACGAAGGACGCCTCACCGACTCGCTCGGCCGTCGCATCGACTTCAAGAACACTATTATCATTATGACATCCAATGTCGGCTCACGCCAGCTAAAGGATTTCGGCGCCAGCGTCGGATTCAACAAGACTGAAGTGTCTAAAGAACTTTCGCAGAGCGTTGTCACAAAGGCACTCAACAAGGTGTTCGCTCCCGAGTTCCTCAACCGCATCGACGACATCGTCATGTTCGAGCAACTTGACCGCGACGCCATCTTCGAGATAATCGACATCGAGCTTCGGGGCCTTATCGACCGGCTTGCGAAACTCGGCGTGGACGTCACCCTTTCCGGAGGCGCCAAGGGTTTCCTTGCCGACAAGGGCTACGACAGACAGTTTGGCGCCCGTCCGCTTCGCAGAGCGATACAGAAATATCTTGAAGACGAGCTTGCGGAGATCATGCTGCAGCTTAATGCCGAAGGACGCAAGGCTGCGAAAGTCGTGGCAGACTACAACGAAGGCGACGAAAAACTCACCATAAACATTGAGTCATCCGCCACTGAGGAACCTGAAAATCAGCAGTAAATCTCAAATAGACATTTCCTTATGTTCCGGAACCGGATGCGCCTCCATGCATCCGGTTCTTCATTATTCTGTCTCTGTCCAATTTTAAGCTAAAAAAAATACCTTTGTAAGACGTAATATATGACAATCAAAAATTACTCTCATAAATGATAAGGCATCCATTCATCCTTGTGCAAAATTGTAAATTTCAAACAAAAGACTTTATATGATCATATTATATCAAAACTTGGATTATAAAGATTAATTCGTAACTTTGTAGTGCAAAATACAGTTTCAATAAAAACAAATATGTCAACGATGAAAAACAAAGCAAACATAGGTATTGCATTGGTTATAGCCTTGGCACTCACACTTATCACAGGCATAATTCTGCATCTTAAAAGTCATGGAATTCTTGTCCAGCCACGCGGCGTATTGAAAGCCTTTCACTGGATTATCGGTTATGCCATGACCATTCTCCTCTGCATTCACTGGTCGCAATTTAATAAAATGCTCGGCGCCATGAAAAAGAAGTTCAAGTGGTTCTATGCTGACACTTGGTTGTTGATAGTGCTTTTTATCGCTACATTGCTTACGGGCACTGTCAAACTTCTTTCTCCGGTTAAAATTCCGCACCTCGGACTGTGGCATTATGGATTAGGTATACTAATGAGTGTGACTGCAATAATCCACCTTGTACGAGGTCTGCCCTCCTGGAACAGATTGAAGAAATACAAATAATGTCGATTAGACCCCATCCCACAAAAAATGTCAACGCAGGGGTCGCAGCTTTCGGTCATATTTGGCCTTGTATGTGAAGGAGCATAGCGGGCTATGTGACTGAACCAAAAGGTCAAAGATGGCCGAAAGCTGCGAGGCAAAGGTGATTCTAATCAATGGATACCCCTTGCGAATCCAACATTAGAGGTTGGCATCATGAAAGCCGATATGGATTACGCGGCTCTGAAAAAAACAGTCAGCGATATTGACGGTTTCATCCCGGAGTGTGTCAAGTCGAATTTCGGAACCCCGGACTTTATTCCCATACAGGGAAGAAGTTACCCCCCCCGGTGTCTTTTCGGTAAATTTCGCCAGTCTCATCGGTCACGATGCCCGCATCGCTCCCTCTTCAACTTGCGAAATTTCCTCGAAAATACACCGCCCCTGCGTTAACATTTTTTTGGGGGAATGGGGCCTAAAAAGGTTTAGGAAAACCGTGAAGTTCAAGAGGTTGGCTCGTTCCCCTATAATTATAAATTTGAAAGTCAGCTGATAGGACAGCGTTTCTTGTCGACGGGTTCCATGTGGATACTTATGACAGCATTCGAGCAGAAACGGTCGCGAAGGGCTTGCTCTGCTTCCGAAGCTTTATTGTGAGCCTCAGTGAGGGTCTGACCACCGTCCATCAAGGCATGAACGTCAATAGCCACGGCATTACCTATCCGACGTGTACGCAGACGGTGCACTCCCTTTATTCCCGGAACTGAATCTATTATCCTGATAATCTCACGTTCCTGCTCGTCGGAGAGAGAGGCTTCAAGGAGTTCGTTCAGACAGGGGCGTATGATGTCACATCCGCTCTTAATGATAAAGATACTGACCACAACCGCCGCGATAGGATCAAGGATTCTCCAGCCACCACCCAAAGCCATTGCCCCTCCGATGCCTATAAGGGTACCGATGGAAGATATGGCATCGCTGCGATGGTATAATACTCCCCGATTTTCAGACAGTCACAAAGATGGTGGCATGAGGAAAAAT
>CABUIO010000038.1 GCA_902491625.1 uncultured Porphyromonadaceae bacterium
TCCGCTCCAAAATTCTCGACCCTGTCGTTAACAAGCATTATTAAACAACCTCTAAAAAGAGTTCGGAGGCATCCCGAAAGATGTCGCAGAGCGCTCTTCCGGGATGTTTCCGAATGGCCCCATTGTCATACGGTGTAGTCGATCAAAGGTGTCGGGTTGAGGTAGCCGATGTGGCCGCTCTCTTTGCCGGAGTCGGCGGCTAACTGCACGTCTATCAGACACGGCTGTTTCGAGGCGATCGCCTCACTGAGAGCTGTGGAAAGCTCAGAAGGCGTTGTCACATAGTACGTCTTGGCTCCGAAGGCGTCGCCGAACCTGTCGTAGCGGGCATTGATGTCGAGAGTGGTAGGTGCCGGAGTGCCGGCGCCCGAAGGATTGACACCCACGCCGTTGTAGATGCCGCCGTTGTTGAAGATGACGACTGTGCAGGGGAGCTTGAAGCGGCATATCGTGGAGAAGTCCATTCCGGAGAAGCCGAATGCGGAGTCACCCTCGATGGCCACGACGCTCTTGCCGGTGGCTACGGCGGCGCCGATCGTGGATCCCATGCCCATGCCCATGATGGCCCATGTGGCGCAGTCCACGCGGTGACGGGGCAGCGACATGTCGATCGTGTCTCGGGTGTCGTCGAGTGTGTTGGCGCCCTCGTTGACGAGGATGACGTCGGGATTGGCGGCAAGCGCGGGCTTGATGGCGCCCAGGGCTGTCCAGTGGTTCATCGGCTCGGCTCCGGCGGCTTCGGAAAGTCGCGCCGCAAACTTGGCGTTCTTGACGACTGTCTCTTTCTGCAGCGAGGGAATCCACGCCGGGTCGGTCTGCATGGTTTTCCCTTTCATGGCTTCCGTGAGTGCGTCGAGCGAGAGCCCGAGGTCGCCGACAACCGGCGCCGCCACAGGCACATTGCGGTCGATTTCGGTAGCTTCGACGTCAAGCTGGATGAACTTTATGTCCTTGTTCCATTTGCCGCGTCCGAAGGAGAGCATCCAGTTGAGGCGTGCTCCGACGACCATCACGACGTCAGCCTGCTCCATGATGGTGCTTCGGCATGAGAGCGCGCTCAGCGGTCCGGCGTCGGGCATCAGACCCTTGGCCATCGACATCGACAGATAAGGGATCCTGTTGGTTTCGATGAAATCCTTGATCTTGTCGTCGATCTGCGCGTAGGCGGCGCCTTTGCCCAGCAGTATCGCGGGACGCTTTGCCGAAGCGAGGATTTCGGCTGCGCGTGTCACCGAGGCGGCGTTGGGCACTGTGGCGGCGTAAGGATCGACGGGAGTGTAGAAAAGTTTCTCGGCTTCCGAGGCGTCCATGATTTCGGCAAGCGCCGGTGTCGTCATGTCGATGTAGACGCCGCCGGGACGACCGCTGACGGCGGCACGGTATGCGCGTGCCACGGCCGAGGGGATGTCCTTGGCATGGCTGCAGCGGAAGGCAGCCTTCACGAGCGGACGCGCCGTGTTGAGCTGGTCAAGCTGTTCGTAGGTGCCCATGTCCATGTCGACCATCGTGGGGTCGGATGCGCCCGAGATCTGGATCATCGGGTAGCAGTTCACGGTGGCGTTGGCCGTGGCTGTCAGTCCGTTGAGGAATCCGAGCGAGGAAACGGTGAGGAGTATGCCGGGCTTCTTGGTCAGGTAGCCGTAGGTCGCGGCGGCCATTCCGGCCTGTTGTTCGAAGCGGAAGCCGTAGAAATTCATGCCGACTTTCTGCATGGCGTAGGCGACTTCGGTGACCGGGATGCCCACGAGGCCAAAGACAGTGTCGAGTCCGAGGCGGTGGAGGGACTGGGCCAGAATGTACATGCCTGTGACCTGCTCCGGAAATTTCGGGGCTGTCTTCGTTATATTGTTGGTTGTGTTGTCCATAATATTAAAAAGAGAAAAGGAAGTTAACAGTAAAAAAGATCCGGTGCCTGCGGGAGTGGAAGCCGTGTGTGGCAGGTTCCACTCCCATGGCTCCGGGGGTGTTATTTATTTATTGTTCTCTTTGGGAAGTGGTGCGGTGGTGCCGTTCTTGGCAAATCCGGCGATTTGGTCGTCGGTGAAACCGTATTCCTTGAGCACTTCGGCGGTATTTCCGCCCAGTTCGGGGCATGGGCCGTAGGTCGGCTGGAAGTTGCTCATGGTGAAGGGGACGCCGACAGTGACGAATGTACCGATCTTTCCGCCCTGATCGATCTTCACGAGGGTGTTGCCGTCGTAAAGGCTCTGGTCGTCCATGAGCTCCTTTGTGTTGATCACGGGGGCGACAGGGACTCCGAACTGAGATAGCTGCTCCGTCACTTCATATTTGGTGCGCTGCATTGTCCACTGTTCCACGCGGGCGATAAGCTGCTGTTTGTGGCGGTCGCGGGCGTCGGCGGTGTTGAAGTCGGGGTTGGTTAGCCAGTCTTCGAAACCGAAAGCCTTGCAGGCGAGTTCGAAGTTCTTGGGTTCGCGCTGGAAGATCACGTAGGCGTAGGCGTTGGGGTCGGTCTCATAGCCCTTGCATTTGTATGTCCAGCCGAGCACGCCGGAACCCTCGGTGTTGCCGGAGCGAGGTACGAAGTCGGGGAATTTCTCATTGGGATACTGCATGTACTGCGTCAGATAGCCGATTCTGTCGAGGGTGAGCTGGTCACGTGTCTTGATTCGGCAGAGGTTGAGGCAGGCGTTGTGCATCGACTGATAGACGAAGCATCCTTCGCCGGTCTTCTCACGCTGCACGAGTGCGGCGAGGAGGCCGATGGTCAGGTGCATTCCGGTGTTGGAGTCGCCCAGAGCGGCGCCGCTCTGGGTCGGAATATTGTCGGGACCGGAATACCAGCCTGTCGTGGTAGCGGCGGCTGCGGTCACCTGTGCGATTGGCTCATAGGCCTTCAGGTTCTTGTATTTCGAGCTGAGGGGGAATCCCTTGATTGTGCCGTAGATGCACCTGGGGTTTAGTTTGTGGATCTCCTCCCAGCTGAAGCCGAGCTTGTCCATTGCGCCCGGATGGAGGTTTTCCACGAAGATGTCAGCGGTCTGGATGAGTTTCGTGAGGATAGCCTTTCCGTCGGGAGTCTTGGCGTCGAGTGCGAGCGACTTCTTGTCGGAGTTGAGCTGGAGGAAGTAGTAGGAGGGGCAGTCGGGGTCGAACTGGAGTTCCTTGCGTGTCGCGTCGCCCTTTCCGGGACGCTCGATCTTGATTACTTCGGCTCCGAGCCATGCGAGGAGCTGGGTGCAGGAAGGACCTGACTGTACTTCGGTGAAATCGATCACCTTGATACCTTGTAATGGGGCAGTGTTCATAGTAATAAATTGATTTAATGTGTGTTTGATTGCTTGGTATGGATCTGTATGCCGGACTGCGAATGGAGATCGCGGTCTGTTTTCCGGCATGTTTTCTATAATTCAACTTGCGGGGATGCCTTTTGGTTCAGCCTGATGCGCTTCCCGGGCACAATTTTTCCGCTATTGTCATTTTTCCCGCTTCCACAGAACATTTCCGCGCGACTGTGTGTTTTTGATAAAGACAAGTTAAACCGGCTTAATCATAATTAACGAATACGCGTGGTTATGACGACGTCGGTTTCAGAAAAAATGATTGTATAATTTTTAGTGTTATTTATTATGAAAAAGTTTTTACTTGCAGCCGCCCTCGTAGCGGCCGGAGCCGCGACAATGAACGCACAGCTCCTCAAGGAACCCAAACTTTTCGACAACATGTCGATCGGTCTCGACGGCGGTGTGACGACACCTCTCAACCACGGCGCGTTCTTCGGTGACATGCGCGGTGTCGTAGGTCTGCATCTCGACAAGATGATCACACCTGTCTACGGTGTCGGTGTCGAAGGTCTCTGGGCAGTCAACACTTCAAGCTGGCACGGCCAGGTTAAGAGCAAGACAGCATTCGACTCAGGCTATGTCGGAGCATACGGTATCGTCAATCTCAGCTCCCTGTTCTGCGGCTGGGGTTCCGAGCAGGGTCGTGTGTTCGACGTTTCGGCGGTTGCCGGCGCAGGCTGGGGCCACCTTTATGAGACAGAGATCAAGGACCACAACTTCTTCGGCACTAAAGTCGGACTCAACTTCAACTTCTATCCCACCGAGCGCGTCCAGATAGCCATCAAGCCTTCAGTGCTCTTCGACATGAGCGACGCGGGCGTAAGCCAGACTTCCGCAGCCTACAACGCCAACAAGGCCACATTCAATCTCCTTGCAGGCGTGAGCGTGAAGCTCGGCGGCAGCTTCGAATACATGGATCCCTACAATCAGGCTGAGATCGACGCCCTCAACGGACGTATCAACGAACTCCGCGGCGACCTCGACAACTGCGCCAACGCCCTCGCTGACGCCCAGGCACGCAACCAGGCTCTCGCAGCCCAGCTCGACGCATGCCAAAAGAAGGCTCCCGAGGTGATCAAGGAATCCAAGGACTTCCTCCAGACAGTACGCTACGTGTTCTACACAATCGGTAAGAGCAACATCCGCACAGACCAGCTTCCCAACGTGGAGCAGATCGCCGTTTACCTGAAGAATCACCCCAAGGCAACAGTCGTAGTCAAGGGTTACGCTTCGCAGGATGGTCCTCTGGATGTCAATGAGCGTCTCGCCAAGCAGCGCGCCGAGTCTGTCAAGAACACTCTCATCAACAAATACGGCATCGCAGCCAACCGCATCGACGCCAGCGGTCAGGGTATCGGCCACATGTTTGACGAAGAGAGCTGGAACCGCGTTGCAATCTGCATCCTGGAGAACAACGCTCCCGTAAGCACTTCTACCTCTACCAGCAAGTAAATCGACCATCAAACACAATCTCTGAACATACACACAGGAGCTCCGGCTCCTGTGCTGTTGTCAGACCGCAAAGATTTCTCACAAACAATTACTTCAATAACTATCCCCAACGGAGAGGCGGGCGCGGCGATGCGTCCGTCTCTTTTTTTTGAAACCACCTCTTTGATCCTCGAAAAATCGGAAAGAGAGCCGGAGATCGGCGGTTTTTGCACAGAAAAGAGAAGCTTGTGCAGATTTTGAGCGATTTATCCCTGAAAAATTTCCGTAATTGAAAAAAAAGTATTTACTTTGCACTCTGAAACAGAGAAAATAATTTATTAACTATATTAAAAACTGAAAGTTATGTCAGAAATAGCAGACAAGGTAAAAGAGATAATCGTAGACAAACTCAGCGTAGACGAGAACGAAGTTACCCCCACCGCCGAATTCAGCAAGGATCTTGGTGCCGATTCCCTCGACACTGTAGAGCTCATCATGGAGTTTGAGAAGGAGTTTGGCCTGACAATTCCCGATGAGGATGCAGAGAAGATCACCACAGTAGGCGACGCTATCGCATATATCGAGAACAACAAGAAATAATCAACGAGTAACCTCATAAAACCGGAGGCGAGCCCCGCCGGGCGTTGTCTCCGGTTGTTTTTATCCTGCCCATGGAACTGAAACGAGTAGTAATCACCGGTCTGGGCACTGTCTCCCCTCTTGGCAACGATGTGGCAACGACCTGGGAGAATGCAAAGAACGGTGTGAGCGGAGCAGCGCCGATCACCCATTTCGACGCCTCGCTCTTCAAGACTCAATTTGCCTGCGAGGTCAAGAATTTTGACCCCGCCGCACATTTTGACCGTAAAAAAGCCCGCCAGCTCGACCTTTATGCCATGTATGCCATGGTTGCTGCCGACGAGGCTATCGCTGACTCCAAGATCGAGGAGGGTGGCGCCGACAAGAACCGCATCGGCGTGATTTTCGCTGCCGGCATCGGCGGCCTCCACACCTTCGAGGAGGAAGCCGGATATTATGCGCAGAACGCCGACAAGGGACCCAAATACAATCCCTTCTTCATCCCGAAGATGATCGCCGACATCGCAGCCGGCCATATCTCGATTGATCACGAGTTCCGTGGTCCCAATTTCGGAACGGTATCGGCCTGCGCATCTTCCAACAACGCCCTTATCGACGCTTTCAACTACGTGCGTCTGGGCATGGCTGACGCCATCGTGGCCGGTGGCGCCGAAGCTGCCGTCTATCCCGCAGGTGTCGGCGGCTTCAATTCGATGAAGGCCCTTTCGACCCGCAACGACGACCCCAAGGGCGCTTCGCGTCCCTTCAGCGGCTCGCGCGACGGTTTCGTGATCGGCGAGGGCGCGGCCGCTCTCGTGCTTGAGGAGCTTGAGCACGCAAAGGCCCGCGGCGCCCACATCTATGCCGAAGTGGCCGGCGGCGGCATGAGCGCCGACGCATACCACATCACCGCCACACATCCCGAGGGTCTCGGCGCACAGCTCGTCATGGAGAACGCCCTCAAGGATGCCGGCATGAAGCCCGAAGACATCGACTACATCAATCTTCACGGCACATCGACTCCCGTGGGCGACCTTGGCGAGATCAAGGGCATCATGAAAGTGTTCGGCGACCATGTCCACCACATGAGCCTCAGCTCGACAAAATCCATGACAGGCCATCTGCTCGGCGCCGCCGGTGCCATCGAGGCTCTGTTCTGCGTCAAGGCTCTTGAAGAAGGTGTCATTCCTCCCACCATCAACCATGAGGAGGGGGACAACGATCCCGAGGTTGACTACACGATCGACTTCACATTCAACAAAGCCAAGAAGCGCGACATCAGGACAGCGCTCAGCAATACATTCGGATTCGGCGGTCACAATGCTGCCCTGATCCTCAAGAAATACGAGGGTTAATACAGAGAATCCGCATCAGGACTCACGCGGAGGGAAGGAGTGATAGAAGCTCTTTCCCTCCGTTTTTTTTGATATGGCTGTCACCTTTCGGCTCACTGATGTGTCTATAGTGCGAGATGTCTCAAAGAGTTCAGAAAAATAATTAAGTTAAGAGTTATGAGTGAAATTCTAGTTCCCATTTTCGTCTGTGTCGTGCTTCCGGTCGCAATAGTGCTGATCGTGTTCCTGACCGACATGAACAAGGACAAGCAGCGCACGAAGATAATCATAAAGGCGATCGAGTCCGGCAACATCGACACCGACAAGCTTGTCGAAGCCCTCGGAGACAGGCGGAAGCCCCGCAGGACGCCCGGAGAGCGCCTCACACGCCGTCTTTTGCGCGGATGCATCTTCTCCCTCATCGGCATCGTCATCATCGTCACAGACCTCCTTGGATGCTTCGGAGAGGGCGGTTTCATGGGGGAAGGCATCTCCTCCATGATGCTCGGAGGAGTCTCCCTTGCCGTGGGCGTGAGCTTCCTGATTGTCTATTTCGTCACAAAGAAGCAGCTCCCCGAGGAGGTGAGAAACGAACGCGAACAGTGTAAATGACACGCGAGCAGTTCATCTCACACGTAGAGAGCCATCAGAAGGCGTTCCGGCGCCTTCTGACGGCTCTGTGCTGCGGCGACACGGCGCTTGCCGACGACATCGCGCAGGAGGCCTTCATCAAGGCTTACCTCTCGTGTGAAGGGTTCAGGGACGACGCCAAGTTTACCACTTGGATCTACAGGATCGGTTTCAACACCTTCCTCAACCATCGGCGTTCCGCAAGGCTCACTGCCACCTACGACGAGGTCGCCGCCTCGGACTCGGGAGAGAGGGCTGACGACTCCTTCCGCTATCAGGAACTCTACGCCGCGCTCGACCGTATCCCTGAACGCGAGCGCACCTCGATCCTGCTCCATTACATGGAGGGCTATTCCGTGAGCGAGATAGCGGAGATTGTGGAAGTGTCGGCCGACGCCGTCAAACAGCATCTCTCGCGCGGCCGCAGGCATCTGCGGGGAATCCTAAATGACAAAGACCATGAATGAAGATGACAAGATAAGAAAGATGTTTGAGGATTTTCGTCCGGAGCTTTCCTCCGACATGCGGTTCATGTCGCGCCTCGAACGCAACATGAAGGATGTCGAGATGATACGCCGCAAGGCAGTCGAGTCGCGTGTCCGTGGACGGCGGGCTGTTGCCATAGCCGCGTGTGCAGGATTCATCACAGGCATGTTGTTCTCGCTGCTGCTGCCTGGACTCTGCTCACTGTTGGGTGCATTGCTCGACTCCATGAGCATCCCGACCGACGCCACGGCCATGTTCGGCGAGAACGGCATCGTACTGCTCTGGCTTCTTGTAGCCGCCGTGACAGTCGCCTCGGCACTCGGCGCCTACGACATCGCCCTCTTCCTGCAGAACCCCAAAAAGAAAGAGTAAAGTCGGTAAAGGAGGATAAAGCAAGGGCGCTGCGGCTCGGTGAGTCGCAGCGCCTCTTTTGGATGGGGCTGATTAGTACAATCAGTCTAATTGGACTAATCAGTTGGGGTTATTTTGTGATGACGACCTTGCGGATCGTGTCGCCTTTCTTCTCAAGGTAAATGCCGGGAGCGGCGGGTTTGCCGATAATTCTGATGCCGTTGAGGTCGAAGTATTCAGCCTCGGCGGCGTCGGTCACGATGCCGTCGACTCCTGTGGTGCGCAGGGTGAGTGTGTTGGACTCGGCACCCTTGCTGTTGTCGCTGAGTACGGGGACGATCACGTAGGAGTAGTCTTTGTTAGGCTCTACGGTCGGGTCGTCGTAGATGTTGCCGTCACATTTGGCACACTCTGCGATCAGCCGGCCGTCGCGGTAGATGTCGAAGCCGGAGAGCTTGAGGGCGTCGGATTCGGGAGCGTAGCCAATGTCGTCGATGATGATTCCGAAGACGTCGTTGCTGACGTAGTGGATAGCCACATACTTAGCATCCTCGGGAAGCCGGAACTCATATTCCTCGAAGACTGTCGAGCCTTCGCCCACATCTGTCTTGACTGTCTCGAGAAGCGTGAAGTCTTCTTTTGCAGTGCCTGTGGCGGAGTACATGATCTCAACGGTCTCGGGACCGTACTGGTAGGTGAGGGGCTTCATAGAGAAGCTGAAGATGGAACCTCCCACGATCTCGGGCGAGATTAGCCAGTCGTCGGCGCTGGCGGCTTTTCCGGTGCCGGGATCCGGGCCGGGGCAGAAGGCGATAAGGAACTTGTCGCCGGATGTGCCTGTGTAGGGCGATTTGTCGCCGAACTGCAGGATCTTCTCCATGTCAGTCTCACTCCAGACAACGAAGCTCTGGGGCTGGTTGGCATACGGCTGTTCCTGATAGTCCAGACTGTTGGGACCGTAGACCATCTGGCCGTCGCCGTCGATGCGTGTGAATCCGGCCACGGTATCGCTCTCGTCGTCGAACACGAGCGGAGTCTCCTCCTCGAAGTCCTCGACTACATTGCTTGTGCCGGAGATTGGCGACCATCCGAGCTGCACGTTGTCGAAGGTGATCTCGTTGGCGTGGAGGTCTGTGACGACGGGTACGACGCCCTTGCCGACCTCAAGCTGCCTCTCCATGTAGTCGTTGCTCTCCTTGTCGTCGGAGCGGAAGATGGTGTAGGCGAGCGTGTAGCTGCCGATCTGGTCGGCGGTGGGGGTGAAGGCGATGTCGAAAGTGATCTCCTCGCCGGAAGCCACAGACTTTGTGCCGGCGGGCAGATTAACGTCATTGACGACATTGCCCTCGGCGTCGGTGAACTTCCAGTTGGATGCCGGCATTGTGTTGGCGGCGCTTCCGTAGTTCATGACGTGGGCGGTGTAGACATTCTCGACGCCGATCTCGGCACGTGCGGGACCTTCGATGGCAGTGATGCCGAAGTCGTAGGGCACGTTGTCGAAGAAGGAGTAGCTGTAGAGGATGAGGGCGTCTGAATCGTCACCGAACCAGTCGTAGGAGACTGTGTAGCGGATGCCGATCTCGACCCATCCCTTGTTCTGGAATTCGGCGGGGAGGTCGACGGTGACTTTCTGCGGGCCTTTCTCGGTGAAGTCGTCTTTCGCGAAAGTCTTGATGACCTTGGCGGGGACACCGTAGGCCGATGCCACCACGCTGAATGTGGTGCTTCCTCCGTAGACGTCGAGTGCGACGGCGGCGTTCACGGAGCCTTTTGTCGAGAATTTAGGCAGAGTGAGGTATGCGTCGTCAAGATCGAAGTAGGAGTAGGAATAGAGCGCCTTGGCGTTGTCCTCCGTGGCGTAGCCGGAATATTCGTCGGCGGGATCGCCGAGTTTCAGTTCGACATCCTCGGAATAGTTGACCGTGGGTGTCTGGAATGTTTCGGCGGCGCGCAGATTGTAGGTCATGGGGATCTGATTGGGTTTGCCCATCACGGCTGCCGCGTTGCGGAAACTGTCGGAGGTGCCGGCGAAGTTCTCGGTGAGGATGCCGACCTGTACGAGCTGAAGGTCGGAACCCTCTGGGAGCACGTAGTCATATTCGGTGACGTCCGTACCGAGATCCTCGGTGGGTACCCATTTGTAGGTGCCGTCCACGAATTTGTATTCCACCAGATAGTATCGGATGCCTGTGGGCTGGATGTAGCCTCCGTTGATGCCCTTTGTCGGAGCATCCCAGGAAAGGTGCATCTTGTAGTCTGTGGCGTCGACTGTACCGGTCAGGTTGCTGACACGTGCGGGAGCCTCGACTCCGACATATACGTCGACAGTTTCGGAGAGGCCTTTGAGATCGCCGTCAGTCACGGTGACTGTGATCCTGTTGTCACCCTGGCGTGCGGGTGCGGCGACGGAAGCCGCGCTGCCGGGAGTGCCTTCTACAGTCACTTCCTCGCAACCTCTGGCCTTGACTGTCGCCTTGAGGGTCTTGTCTGCGGCATAGGGAATGCCGGCGATAGTGGCTGTCGGGAAGTTGAAGGTGACGTCTGCCTTTAGCTCGCCCTGAGGTGCGGCTGTGGCTTTCAGCGAGGTCACTGCGGCGGGATTGCCTACGGCGATACCATCCATCTTCGATACCTGGAAGTCGCGCATGATCACGCGGTCGCGGTTGCGTGCGGAGGTTATGTGGATGCCGATGTAGTAGTTGCCGGCGGATGGCACGGTGAAGCTGCTGCCGACGCGGTTCTGCAGCGACTCTGCCGAGCTGGAGGAATTGTTGGTGAGAGTCGTGTTGGGCACGATGGTCTTCACTATGCTTGAGGACTGTCCGTCGGGAGCGGCCGCGAGCACGACTTCGAGTGTCTCAGGCTTGTTGCTTCCGCGCATGGCGTTCATGGAGAACTCATAGACGGCGTTGATGTCGTCGTATTTGGTCACCGGGAGATAGAGCCAGTCGTTGGCATTGTTGCGTTTATGGCTGGTGTACATGAAGACATCCTTCACGCCGTTGGATCCGAAGCGCATCTGGACAAGTTCGATGGCTGTTCCGTCGTTGTTGGCGTCGACGATGGTGAAGAGCTTGCTCTCCTTGGGAGTGGGCTCGAACGCCTCGGGCAGAGGATAGGGATCGCCGTACTTGAGGTCGTTGGAGTTGGTGCGCTCGGAGATTTTACCGTCGAAGACAGCCTCGACGGAAGCTACGTAAGAATCCAGAATCTCACCCTGCGGAAGCTTGGGAGAGCACTCCGTGGCCTTGATGCCCTGAGCCACGATGGCGTCGTTGACATAGACGTTGTAGGTGATTTCCTCGGGATTGACATATCCGCCGTGGACACCGGCGGTCACGGCATCCCATTTGATGAGGTTGTCGGTGATGGTCACTGATGCGGGAGCCTCGGGGGTGTCGTTGCCGACATAGAATGAGGTCGTGAGGAAGGGACCGGTCTTGCCGCCTGTGGAGACCTTTAGGGTGAAGGTGTGCATCCCCTCGGTGAGGTCTGTCACGGGAACGAAGAACTCGCTGCCGGCAGCGGCTTTGCCGCGCTGTGTCTCTACGCCGTCGACCTGAAGGATATAGTCGATGTCGCCGAGGATCGGGGTGCCTCCCATGGTTGCGGATGGCATGCGGTAGGTGATTCCGCCGCTGAGGGCGCCGTTGCCGAAGATCGTGTTGACAACCGTGGCCTCGGCGGGCGACTCGTCATAGATTCTCTGGAGGTCGGGGCAGTAGAAGTTGTAGAAACCGATCAGACCCTCGTATTTTTCGTATGAGAGAGTCTTGAACGAGGTCTCGTCAAGGAGCTGGATGCCGTTGGCGGCGTCGGTAGACACTGCGTAGAAATAGCCGGCGTCGTAGGGGCTGTAGGCCAGACCGGTAATGTATTCCGAGGGAGTGTCGATGGAGCCGATCTTCTTCTGTTCTCCGGTGGCGGTGTCAATCTCGACGACAGAGGAGCCGGCGATTCCGACGAGCTTGTCGGTGATCTGGTTGTAGGTCATCGCTGCCATAGGCCAGTCGACGGGAGTCACGGCCTTACCGAGCGTCACGTCCAGCGGATTGTTGCCGGAGGCCGTGGCGTAGTACATGGTGTTCTCGATCACGACATATCCGTAGATCATGTCTTTCCAGGGATCGTAGGCCATGAGGGTGAAGCGGTAGTCGCTGTTGGAGTATTCCTTGGAGGAAACGACAGTGCCGTCGGGAGCGATCTCGATGAGGTGCGATCCGTAGATGTACTGTCCGGTGAAGATCTCGTCGACGAAGCAGACGAAATTGCCGTTACGCACGTAAAGGCCGGTGATTTGCATCGGGCCGCCGTTGGGGCCTTCGGGGAAGGCTACCGGAAGCGTAGTGATCTTGCCGTCGAGGAAGATCTCGGCGACATTCCGGGGTGCGGCGAGATCGGGAGCTACCGCAATCGAGGCGTAGACCGTGGATCCGGCATCGCTGATGCGGGACGGAGCCTTGCGGATATCGGTCGAGAACGGAGCGACGCCGGAGGTGCGGACAGTGTAGCCGCCCGGCACCTGCATTGTGCGCGAAAGTGGTGTGGAAGCCACATAGCGGTTGGCCGTGGCGCTCCGCATCAGTTGCCTGTGCGAAGCCGAAGGCGCAGCCGCTCTATGTGCGGCCGGCACTGCGGCGCAGAGCATGCCTGCGCCCAGAGCCAGTACGGCACATAAGGAAGCCAGTTTCTTCATTGTTGTGCTGAGTATTTTAGGAACATTCAGAAAATAGCTAACTGATTATTTGTCAGATTGGTAGATTTTTAT
>CABUIO010000039.1 GCA_902491625.1 uncultured Porphyromonadaceae bacterium
TTGTTCTGAAATTTATTTAAGTTTAAACCCCTGTCGAAAAACGGGGAGTACTATAGATTGCCGAAAAGTGTGTATCTTTGTACTCCTGTTTGATTGATTCTATGGAAAGAGATAAACTTGACTTGGGCAACGAGAAGATAGGCCGATTGTTCCGCGCCATGTTTTTCCCTACGCTTGTGGGCATGGTTTTCAATTCCGTGCTGAATCTCTGCGACGGAATGTTTGTGGGCCACGGCGTCGGCAGCGACGCTCTCGCGGCCATCAACATCGTGGCGCCTCTGTTTCTCGTCTGCACCGGCATCGGCCTGATGTTCGGCATCGGTGCGTCGGTGATCGGCGGCATTCGTCTGGCAGAGAACAACGTTAAGTCGGCACGCATCATCATGACGCAGGCTTATCTGGCCGGCGCCGTGATTTTCGGCATCGTGGTCGCTGTCTCGCTCCTCTTCACTCGGTCTGTGCTTTATGCTCTCGGCTGCAGCCCGTCGCTTGAGGCGCTGGCCACGGACTATCTGCTATGGCTCCTTCCGGGACTTGTCTTCTTCTATCTGCAATGCGCCGGCATGATGCTGATACGCCTTGATGGATCGCCAAAGTATGCCATGAGCGTGCAGATCGTCGCTGCCATCCTCAACATCTTCCTCGACTGGCTGATGGTCTTTCCGCTCGCCATGGGCATCAAGGGCGCTTCGATAGCCACCTCCATATCCTGCATCGTCGGCGGACTTATGGTGCTCTGCTATTTCCTTTTCTTCTCCGACAAACTGAAATTCTACAGGCTGAAACTATCCGTGAAGTCGCTGATGCTCTCGCTGCGCAACACCGGCTACATGATGCGCGTGGGACTCGCCACCTTCATTGCCGAACTGGCGATGGGCGTGATGATGGTGACCGGCAACTACATGTTTCTTGACTATCTCGGCGAATCCGGCGTGGCGGCGTTCAGTACCGGATGCTATCTCTTTCCGCTCGTCTTCTCCATCAGCAATGCCGTGGCACAGGCCTCGCAGCCGATCATCAGCTTCAATTACGGCGCCGGACGTCCGGATCGTGTTCGCCAGGCGCTAAACATGGCCATTGTCACAGCGCTTGTCTGCGGTCTTTTTGTGTCGGCTCTGATGTGGGTAGGTGCTCCGGCGCTCGCGGGCATATTCCTTTCGCCTTCCGACACGGCATACTCCCTCGCCGTCGCCGGGCTGCCGCTGTTGGGCCTGTGTGCAGTCTTCTTTGCCCTAAACATCACCTTCATCGGCTATTACCAGAGCAAGGAACAGGCCGCGCGTTCCACAGTCTACATGCTCCTGCGCGGCGTCGTATTCATGGTGCCCGGATTCATATTCCTGCCGGAACTCTTCGGCGCAGACGGACTCTGGCTCGCCATCCCTGCGGCGGAGATGCTTACTCTGGTCGTGATTGCCGCGCTTTATCTCGCAGGCCGAAAGAGCTGAAAGTATGAAAACAGACGGTATACGGAACATTCCGACATATTTCCCCAACATGGATCTGGTGAGGTATGTCCTGGCGTTCGCCGTCTTCTTCTCGCACATCGAATTTCTTGCCGGAATAGAGATGTGGTTCCCGCTTTCCTCCTACGACGCTGTGGGCGGATTCTTCGCCCTGAGCGGATTTCTGATGTATCACAGCTACACCAAGCATCACAGTTTCCTGCGATACACGACGCAAAGGGCGCGGAGGATTCTCCCTCCATACGTTTTCATCGTCGTGCTCTGCGCGTTCGGTCTTCTGTTCCTGTCTGATCTACCGCCCGCAGTGTATCTGGGATCAGCCGGATTGTGGGAATATTTAGGTGCGAATCTGGCATTCCTCAACTGGCTGCAGCCGTATCTGCCGGGAGTTTTTGAGGGCGCGGGTAATGTCGCGCCTGATGTCAACGGATCGCTATGGACGATGAAGGTGGAATGGTGTCTGTATTTTTCGGTTCCGATATTTGTATGGCTTCTCGGACTGTCTTTCGGCAGGAAACGGAGGCGTATCGGCAAGAGCTCTCTCGCTCTTATGGTCATCGCGATCTCCATTGTATATCGTCTGGTTTTCTATATCCTTTGGCTGCAAACCCGGAACCCGATCTACGACTTACTCGGCCGGCAGATTTTCAGCCAGCTTGCCTTCTTCTACTGCGGGATGTACATATATTTCCGCAGAGAATGGTTCATGCGCCATAATCTGCTGATGCTGCTCCTCGGAGTAGTGCTCTATATCGTCGGAAGCGCCGGACCGATTCCGATGATTCTCTTCACTCCCGTGGGTCTTTCCGTGCTCGTGATGAGCCTGTCGTTCATTCCGAAGGATATTGCCGTGCTGAGACACCGAGGCAATATCTCTTATGAGATATACCTTTTCCACTGGCCAGTGATACAGACTACTGTGAGTCTCGGCCTCCTTCAGTTCGGATCTACAGCTTTCTGCGCGATAACGATTGCAGCCACAGTCCTTCTCTCGCTTGTTTTCAGTGTATTATGGCGCCGATGTCTCAGATCTCACTGACTGTGATCTTTGTGTGATCAAGAAACTTTTTTGGGTGTTTCTTGCCGATGTCGGCAAGAAATCGCTATCTTTGCACGAATTTCAAACCGTTTCATGCCGATGGAATACGTATCTGTAAAGGAATTTGCGGCCTCCCACGGTCTGGCCGAGCGCACTGTCCGCAATTATTGTACTTCCGGAAAGATTCCCGGAGTCCGTCTTGTAGGGAAATCGTGGATGATCCCTGCTGATGCCTCTCTGCCCAAGCGTCTGAACGCACGCGAAAAGATCTCGCCGCTGTTGTCGGCGCTTCGTCAGCAAAAGGATTCGAGACTGAAGGGAGGCATATATCATCGCATTCAAATCGACATGACTTACAATTCAAATCATATCGAGGGAAGCCTACTCAGCAGAGAACAGACGCGCCTTATCTTTGAAACGAACACGTTGGGCGTGACCGACGAGGCGGTGAAGGTTGACGATGTCATAGAGACCACCAACCATTTCCGCTGCATCGACTATATCATTGACCACGCCATGGAACCGCTCTCCGAGAGTCTGATAAAAAAGCTGCACAGTCTGTTGAAATCAGGAACTTCCGATGCCGCAAGGAGTTGGTTTGCTGTCGGGGAATACAAGAAACTTCCGAATGAAGTCGGCGGCCTTGAAACTGTGAGTCCCGAAGAGACCGGAAAAGCGATCCGTAAGCTGTTAAAGGAATACAAGTCGCTTAAAGAGGTGCGGTTTGACAACATACTCGATTTTCATCAGCGATTTGAAGCGATCCATCCTTTTCAGGACGGCAACGGACGAGTCGGAAGACTGATCATGTTTAAGGAATGTATGGGGAACGGAATCGTGCCGTTCATTATCACTGAGGAATTGAAGATGTTCTACTACCGAGGTCTGCATGAATGGTTCGACATTCCCGGCTTCCTTCGCGACACATGCCTGACCGCACAAGACAACTTCAAGTCAATACTTGATTACTTCCGCATCAAGTATTGACTTGTCGTATGGCTTGTTTTGCTATTCACTTAGCGGCCTTGGCGATGACGGCGACGCTGTTGAGATAGTCGGGGAAGCGCACCGTGCCGCCGCTCACGGTTGCGGTGTGGCCTGTGCAGAGGTCGGTCAGGCTTTCGCCGTCGGCAAAGGCGTCCCCCACGTTTATGACATTTCCATCTTCGGGTTTGACGCGGATCACGATTCTGTCTGTGTCGTCGTAGCGCACGCATGTATGTGTGTCGATCGTCTTTTGATGTCCTGTGGCGATCACCGGATGCGATTGGCGTATCTTGCCTAATCGGCGGAAATGATCGAGTTGCTTGCTGTCGATGTCGTTCCAGTCCATATCGGAGCGGAACGCCTGGTCGCTGTCGACATTGAGCCGCGCGTCGCTGAGCTTGCGGCCTGTCTCGTCGCCGTAGAACACCTGTGCCACACCCGGCGCGAGAAGGAGAGTGGTGGCGCAGTCGATCATGTTAGACATGTCGGCGTCGCGGTGGTAGGAATTGTTGAGGTAGCTGAACGGGTGCCAGTCCTTGTGCGAGGAAGCGCTGTCGGCGTAGGCCTGCCACGTGTAGACAATGCCGTCGAGGTCGCCATGTTTCGGGAAATAGAAATTGACCATGCTTGAGAATCCGGCATCGGCATATTCAGGCTTATAGTCGATCGAGGCTCCGTCGAAATCGCCGGTCATGTAGAAGCTGTCGGTCCAGTCCGCCGCCGGCTCACCCTTGTGGCGCACGCGCCAGCGGCCGAGTGCCTCGTTGCACGCTTGATTCAGCTCCTTCCAGCGGTTGAGATGCACGTTCTCCACGATGTCGCATCGGAAACCGTCGATGCCGAACTCCTCGACCCACGAGACGATCCATGCCGTGACATATTGCATAGGCGACCATTTCCGGTCTTTGCGCAGGGCGCGTGCCGAAGGATTCACCCACGCGTCGTTGCGTTTCCCCTCGCTTTTCCATTTGCGTTTGAGAAAGTCGGGAATCTTCACCGCCTCGTCGCTCTCATCCTTGAAATCAGGCATGCCGAAAAGCGTCGCTTCGAGAGGATTGCTCTCGTCCCATCCCTCGTCGGGCATACGCACCCAGCCGCGGTCGTACCATCCCTTCCAGCCGAGACGTCCGGCAAAGAAATCGTCGAAGCTCCAGTCGCGGCGATGCTGCGCGGCCTCGGCTTCGGTTAGTCCCGTGTCTGCGAAACCATACTGCACGGCATCAAGAAGGGTAGGGTAGCCGGGATCGTTGAGGTTGGCGCCGAGCATCACGCGGATGCCCTGCGAATGGAGTGTGTCGACAAGCTCGCGAAACTCCTCGACCGTACCGTAATTCTTGTCAATCTGTGTGTAGTCCAGCGGATAATAGCCGTGGTAGCCGTAGTGCGGGAAATCGTTGACCGAACCGGAGCCCGACATCCAGCCGTGGATCTGCTCGTAGACATCCGTCATCCACACCACGTCAATACCCAGGTCTGTGAAATAACCCTCCTTGGCCTTTTGGAGCATACCCTTGAAGTCGCCGCCGTGGAATGTGGCAGCGTTCAGGCGTTCGCTGCCGTAGTCCACGATGCGTCCGTAGTTGACGTCGTTGGTGGTATCGCCGTTGCAGAATCGGTCGGTAATTACGAAATAGACCGTCGCGCCGCTCCAGTCGAATGGTTGTTGTCGGGAACTCGCTGACGATACGCCGGAGACAAAAGGAATAGCTACGGCGCTAAGAATCAATGTGGAGAAAAGATGAGATGCTTTCATTGCAAAAGAATTTTTTGCAAAGGTAGCACCCCTTCGCCTCCCTCGCAATACTGAAAAATAACCACACGGAATTACTCGCGCCTCTTGAGTTTATCCAACGGCGAATGGTTCTGACGATGGACCTTCTTTATAAGGTATGTTGTTGCCTGTTAGACTGTTCATGTAGTCGATAAATTTTTCTCCCGATGTCACATAATCAGGCACCGAGATCCCTAATACCTGTATCCGAGGAAGTAATGATTGGATCTCCTTGTTCATTCTCTTGGCCTTCGAAAGGTCGTAAGGGTCGAAGTAAATGGGATACAGTTTGTCCACCACCATGATAAGGGAGGCTTTCTCTGCTTGTTCCTTTTCACCGATGGCGACAAGGTAAGTACGTTTGGGATTCTTGTGTGTGATATGCTCGCGGATTTTCTCAACATCAGATGTCATCTTCCACCATCTGACAAGTACGACGATCGATATGACAATGTAAGCCACCATCACTATCAGTGAGAAGATAGCGAAACCGGACATCTTATCACTGTGGCTTGAATAGCCATAGTCATCATAGTAGGCAAAAGCGCTGACAGCTGAGAGCGCCGCACAAATTAAAACTGCAATTCTTTTCATGTCGACAGATTGATTATGGTTTATATTTCGTCGATCCGAGGTCTGCTGACTGATGCGGATTTTTTCTTCATACATAGCCAGACTATAGAGAGGATCAGTGTCGTCAATATCAGGAAAGTTGAAAAATAGCTCAGAATGTTGATGATGGACTGAAGCCTGTCAGTTTCATCGAATGTATACTCCGACATATTCTGATACATCGGTATTAGTCTCGCCCAGATCATATCGCACGCGACATCGAAGGCGACAGCCAGCGAAAGCGTGATTTTAGACGGCAGCCAAAGTTTACTTCCCCAGACGAGAAGTAATAATCCGGGAGCGTAAAGAACTAAGGAATACAGATATTCAGAGACTCCGGGAATATATATCGGACTGTTTCCTGTAAATTTATATGAAATCTGGTTGATTAAATAGATCAACATGAGGATATAGTAGAGAATACATCCGATTTTTGTAATAATGGTGGACTGACATTTGCGGTAGAATCCGAGGTATGAAACCGCTGCGATCTGAAAAAAGTACCCGAAAATAAACCACCACATGCGCACATTCCATAAAGGACTGTCGTACTCCAAAGGAATCCTTGCCACAAAAGCATTTATCAGGAAAACGGTAAATAGCGCTATAAAACCGAATCCGACGTATTTCTTAAGATCTGTTGCTGCCATATTTTTTTATCGTTAATACGGCAAAGCTACAAAAAAATTCCGGATTTGGTTTAAATCCGGAGAATGTTAATTCTAAAAAAATATGGCGGTTTGTCATAGGAGCTTCATGGCTTGGGCGGCGGTGATGGCTTCGATGCTATTGCCGACGCTGAGTTTGCTGATGATGTTCTGACGGTGGCGGTTGACGGTGTGGACACTGATGCCGAGCACGTCGGCGATCTGTTTGCTCGCTTTCCCCTCCTGAATTAGCCGCAGTATCTCCTTCTCCCTCTCTGTGAGCACGTGCATTCTCCTTTCCTGAAACGAGAGCGCGGTTATTTCGCCGGTGAGGCTGTTGACGATGTGTGGCTCGATCCCTTCGCCGCGCGCTGCGTCGGGTGCGAGATTGTAGCAGCAGAGAATCAACCATATAGTTCCCGCAGGGGAGAGATGGATAACCTGAGTGCTGTTGTCAATCATCCGATAGCTGCCCTCGCGGTCTTTCATGCGGATCCGGCACGTGGCCTTGCACAGGGTCTTCTCCTCCGGCGCCATCGTGTGCACGCGCTTGAAAAACTCATATTCGAGCATTCTTTTCTCCACAAGGTCTTCCGGATGCAGACGGTTGTAGATCTCGTCCTCGTCGCTTGAATCGACTTCGCGGTATAGCGATTCTCCGTCGGTCAGATCCATGAGTCGTCCAAGGCCTGCGGCATGGATATAGCATCTGTCGCAGGAAGCGTCGGTCACGACCGTGCAGCCTCCGGATGTCTGTGCAAGAATCCGCGCCACGTTCCCGGTCTCCGCGACCTGTGACGCTTCGAGTAACTGGCCTTCGAGATTCTGGGCCTCATATATTCGGTTCAATTCCTTGCGCAAGATGTCCATAGAAAACCTGTTTTGGATGCCAAAGATAAGAAAAACTTCCGCGAAACAGAAACGTTAATAGATTTTTAAGGGGAGTTTATATGGATTTTCATTATCTTTGCCTCGTCAATCAATCCCTCTATCGTATGCAAAGATCCATAAAGCACTCTCTTATACTGTCCGCGCTGCTTATACTTGTCAGTGCCCCGGCTGCCTTATCCCGGCAGATGAAAATTGTGGTTGACAAAACGGGTGACCCTGTCGGGCGCTATGTGCGCACTAACGCAAGGACTTACACTGTAATCCAGCAGGATACGTGTGAGGTGACGAAGGAGGGCAATCAGGTCGTCACATACAGCGCTGAAGCCGGCAACGGAGTGGTCTGGTGTAAGGACTGGGGTAAGGCGCAAGTCCACAGTGCGCCTTCCGCCGAAAGTCCCGTCATAGGGGAGATGGTTTTTGAGGAGGGTGGCATGCCCGATGCATATTGGTGTCTTGGCAAAGTCAACGGCTGGTATAAGATCGACTTCGACGGAAAAGAGGGATATGTCCTTGAGGAGTTGTCCGAATGGGACGGCATGCTCACATTCTGAAAGATCAGGAAAATGGTACTCACATCTAAAGCATTTCAAGACGATGAACAACGAGGTTCTTTACATACTTCTGCCCGATTACGCTGCCCATGAGGCTGTATATCTTTCGCAGGCTATAGCTTCCGACGAGGCCGCACTCAAAGAAAAACCGAAATATGTCAACAAGACAGTTGCTCCGGATTCAGCTCCGGTGAGGTCGATCGGCGGATTCAGCACATTGCCGGACTATACGTTCGACACAATGCCCGACGACTACGCCGCCATCGTCTTGATCGGCGGATTCGGATGGAGTACGCCGGTGGCCGAAGGAGTCGTGCCGATTGTCCGTGAGGCGCTCCGGAAAGGTAAGCCGGTGGGCGCAATCTGCAACGCCGCGTCTTTCATGGCCGCGCACGGTTTCCTCAACGACGTCAGGCACACCGGCAACGGTCCCGACCAGCTCAGACTGTGGGGCGGAACAAACTACACAAATCCGGAAGGATACGTACACGCTCAGGCGGTGAGAGACGGCAACATCGTGACAGCCAACGGTTCGACCACGCTGGAATTTGCCAGGGAGATGCTGCTCCTTCTGGAGAACGACACGCCGAAGCGCATCGAGATGTACTATCAGTTCAACCGTCAGGGATTCTGCAATCTGTTTCCTCCGAAATAAGATCGGACACAATGTGAATAGTGCGGATTGAGCGGGGTGTGCAGCCGTAGCGGCGCCGGAAAATACGGTTGAAATAGCTGACGTTTGAGAAGCCGACGTCGTAGGCGATTGCGGCTATGCTGTGGTCGGTGTGCCGCAATCTGTCTTCCGCCCTTTCAAGGCGCATGTTGTTGAGGTATTCGGAAAATGTCATTCCTGCGTTATGGCGCATGAAGGTGCAGAGTGCCGATTTATTCATGCCGACGTGGAGGGCGACTTCGTCGAGCGAAATATGGCGCCGGAAGTTGCAGGCACAGAACACCCTTATCCTTTCGAGACGTCGCTGTGATCGGCTCTGTGTGATGCTGTGGCCGGCGGAAACACATTCGGAGGAGTCGGCGATTGCCCGGATCAGTTTAATGAATTTCGGCAACCTCCCAGCCGCTGTCAGTCCGCGCATCGAAAGGAGGATGCGGCGGATCTTATCGCGGGCTGTGCCGGAGTACGCTACCGCTTCCCGATGCGACGTGACGGCGCCGACATCCGCGGCAATCTCGGGAAAGAGCGCTGCCAGTCCGTTGAGTGTGGCTGTTTCAAACAGCACGGAGATATTGGCGATGTTGCCGCATGAGTCGGTGCGGGAAGGGTCGAACCGCCACACGTGAGGTATGCCGGCAGGAATGAGGATTATTTCCCCCTCCTCCATCGGTTCGGAGAGGTCGCCGATGGTGCGCTCTCCCGCGCCGCAGATGAGATACGAGAGTTCCCAACTCTGATGGGAATGGAGGCCGATCTGTCGATCCGGCGTCACGCTGACAACGTCAAAACTGTAGGATTGTTTCATATTGCAAATATAGTACAATTATTTTGTAAGATCGACAAACCCGATACAATAATATTTCCCTAATTTTGCGACTGCAATTCAATCTACTGATTCTACTATGGCGACAGCAGCTATTCCCTTGGCATCAAAACCGAGGTTCGAGATTCTTGACGGTCTGCGCGGCGTTGCGGCGATGATCGTGGTGGCATTTCATCTTTTCGAGACATATTCCGACGGTCCGCGGGATCAGATTCTCAACCACGGCTACTTAGCAGTGGATTTCTTCTTCGTGCTTTCCGGCTTTGTGATCGGATATGCCTACGACGACCGCTGGGGACGCATGACGACCTGGGATTTCTTCAAACGCCGACTCATTCGTCTGCAGCCGATGGTGATACTCGGCTCGCTCATAGGCGCTTTCTGGTTCTATTTCGGCGCGGCGCCGGGATTTGAGCTTGTGATGCAGACTCCATGGTGGAAAGTGCTGCTGATCCTCGTGTTAGGTTGTATTATGTTTCCCACGCCTCCGTCGATGGACATACGCGGCTGGAAGGAGATCAACTCGCTCAACGGCGCCCAGTGGTCGCTGCTGTGGGAGTATGTGGCCAACATCTTCTATGCACTGATCATCAGGAGATTCACCACTGTCGTGCTCGCCGTGTTCGTGTTTCTGTCGGCGTTTCTGACCATAGACCTCGCGATGAACCTCGACGCCACGGGACTGCTTGCCGTGCGCGACTACGCCCGCTACACCGTGATCGGAGGTTTCGGTCTGACGCCCGATCAGATCTACATAGGTGTATGCCGATTGCTATATCCCTTCTTCGGTGGATTGCTGCTCTATCGTATGAGCAAATGGCGCATCAACATCCGCCGCGGAGCAATGACATGGTGTTCGCTTGCCGTCGCCGCGACATTGGTCGTGCCGCACCTGGGCGGCGAGACGCACGAGTGGGTCAACGGACTCTACTGCGCCGTCGTGATACTCCTCGTCTACCCCGCGATAGTGGCCGCCGGAGCTGGAAGCGAACTGAAAGGGCTGCGCACCACTGCACTGTGCAAATTTTTAGGCATGATCTCCTATCCGCTCTACATCACCCACTATCCCATGATCTACGTGCAGATGAACTGGGCGGCACGCCATGCCGATGCGCCGTTGGGCACACACATCTGGGTGGGGGTCTGCATCTTCATCGCCTCGATCGCCGTAGCCTACGCCAGCGTCAAGGTCTACGACATCCCTGTCCGCAAATGGCTGTCGGAAAAGTTTATCCATCCTAAGAGGTTGTTTAATAATGCTTGTTAACGACAGGGGCGAGAATTTTGGAGCGGATT
>CABUIO010000040.1 GCA_902491625.1 uncultured Porphyromonadaceae bacterium
AATCCGCTCCAAAATTCTCGCCCCTGTCGTTAACAAGCATTATTAAACAACCTCTAAAACAAGAATTTTTTTCATACTATATTACGGTTTTTTCTTCATCTGCAAAATTACGAAAATGTCAAAAATGCTACTTTACTCTGCGGCTCAAATTTTCTTCTTTCGGAAATTTTTTTCAAACCATTGAGAACCATCTTTTTCGAACCATTGGGAACCATATCAAAAAGGTTTTGTGTTATATTAGGAGATAAGAGGGAAAAGCCGTAGCTGTGTCAAAAGCGCGGAGCGCTGGAGCCGTGATTAACCCACGGTGGAGCGCAGCGGAACCGTGGGGAAGGAACCTCTCACGGAAAAGAGCTGCGGAGCTGCAGGTTAATGGTTTGTCTGATAGGGTTTTATCGCTGAT
Organism: uncultured Porphyromonadaceae bacterium; assembly: GCA_902491625.1. Taxonomy (GTDB): domain Bacteria; phylum Bacteroidota; class Bacteroidia; order Bacteroidales; family Muribaculaceae; genus Lepagella. Next base: position 404 of record CABUIO010000040.1, read on the forward strand.
TCGTCGCTCTGCGACTTTTCCTCGGGGACAGCTTTTCCCGCCAGCTTCATTCGCGTACGCTCGTTTCGGTTAATCAAGAGATTCGCGGCTCTGCCTTATGACACGGCCGAGCGTTACTGACACAGGCTCCATTTCGTTCGTGTATGTTCCTGAGGGTGTGATCGCAGAGGCGACCGCGCCCTCAGTTGCATTTTTCAGGTGTTTCGTGTTTTGCAGGGGCAGCTGTTGAGGTGGTCGTCGATGTAGCCGGTGGCCTGGAGGAATGAATAGCATATCGTGGTGCCGAAGAATTTGAATCCGCGGCGGCGCATCTCCTTGCTCATGGCGTCTGAGATGGCGTCTGAGACCGGAATGTCGGCCGTCGTCGGAACGTCGTTGACAATCCTTTTCCCATCGGGAAAGAAACTCAGTATGAAGTTGTTGAACGAACCGTACTCCTCCACTATGTCGGCGAAAAGCCGGGCGTTGACGATGGCACTGTGGATCTTGAGCCTGTTGCGGACAATGCCGTCGAAGGTTCGCAGACGTTCTTCGTCCTGCGGTGTCATGGCCGCCACACGTCTGTAGTCGAAACCGCAGAACGCCTTGCGGTATCCCTCGCGCTTGCGCAGAATGGTGATCCATGCCAGTCCGGCCTGAGCGCCCTCCAGAGTCAGGAACTCGAAAAGCGTGCGGTCGTCGGTCGCGGGACGTCCCCATTCCTCGTCGTGGTATTTCACATAGAGCGGATCGTCGCCGCACCACGGACAGCGGGCGCCACCGTAAAGTTGTTGTTCAGCTGTCGTCATAATGTTGCAAAGTTAGCACATGAGAATGTTAAGTGCAAACCTCTGGTATGGCGTCGTGCGGTGTGGAGGCACCATGGTGCAGCCCTACGCTCGGGGGGAGCCATTTTCGGGTGGGACAATTTCGGGAGTGGCTATTTCTATGTAAACGTCCCCATGCCGGCGGGCATGAGGACGTCTGGCTGTTGGCAAGCAAGTGCTTACTGAATGTAGCCTTTGTTCTGTTTGTAGAGGCCGGGGATGTAGAACATCTGGTTGTAGGGGATGGGAAGGAATTCGTTCTTCTCGGGGGTGAAGTGGCCTTCGGAAAGATATTGGCAGTAGCTCTGGCCGTCGTATTTCACGTGCTGCTCGGTCGCGAAATAGTCGTTGATAGTTTTGGATGCGATGCCCCAGCGTCGCAGGTCGAAGAAGCGTCCGTTCTCCATTGCCATCTCAAGGCGGCGTTCCCAGCGGAGGCATTTGCGAGCCGTGGCCTTGTCGGCGAAATAGCTTGCGGGGTAGGGCGCGATCTCGCACTGGTCGGCGGCGTAGGCGATATGCTTCACGATCGAGTTGGCGGCGCGCTGACGGATGTCGTTGATGATCTGTCGGGCCTCGGGAAGCTGCCCAAGCTCGATGAGTGCCTCGGCACGCATCAGCATCACATCGGTGTATCGGATCACGTAGTCGGTCGTCGCGAAGGCCTGCCACGAGCCGTTGTAGGTCTCTCCGGCGGAACGCATTGGCGCTTCCTTGAGCGAGGTGTAATAGCCGTAGGTGTTGGGCGTGCGGGAATTGTTCTTGGTCATGGTGTATTCCGCCTCATACTTGTAGGGGAACGTAGGCATACCTACGGTGTGGAAGAGACGCGGATCCCATTTCTGATCCGTCGGAGCGCCGTTGACGGGGTAATCGGTCTTGTCGTTGAAATCGTCGAACATCGGGAGTCCGTCCTTGGTCTTGAAGGCGTTGACAAGATTCTGCGAAGGCTTGTGGAAGTCCCATCCGCATGTCCAGATGCCCCAGCATCCGTTGAGTACGATAGACCAGTTGGCACGTCCGAAGGTCGTGTTGTCGTCGGCGTAGTCGGAGGTCTGCACGGCGAAGACAGATTCGCGGCTGTTCTTGTACTGCGGCAGGAAGATGTCGCCGAAATCGTCGAGGTAGCCGTACTGCGAGTTCTTGACCACGGCGGTGTATTCGGCCACCTTCTGCATGGCCTCGGCGTCGATGAATGCTTCGCCGGTGCCGCTCTCGTAGCCGTTGCCCCAGGCTATGGTGAGCCAGCACTTCGCCAGATAGGCGGCTGCCGCCACGCGGTTGGCACGTCCGCCACCGTTGGGATTGACGGCGGGAAGGTCGTTGTAGGCTATCTCGAAGTCCTTAATGACGTTGAGCATCAGTTCGCGGTAGGTGAAGGCGGTGTTGGTAGTCTTCTCAAAGGCATTGTCCTGAAACACTCCCTCGTCGATCCAGGGCACCTGGCCGAAGAGCGTCACGAGTTTGAAGTAGAAGTGGCCGCGTAGGAAGTGAACCTCGGCATTGCGCATCTTTGCTTTCTCGGCTCCCAGCTCCTTGTCGCCGTACTCCTCGATGGATGCCAGAGCGCGGTTGCAGCGCGAGACGCTGCAGTAGAGGCGATACCAGAGGACGTCTATTTCGCCGGGAGTGGAGGTCAGCGAACTCCACACTTCCATGGGATTGTAGCCGGTGTCGGTGAGTCCGCCGCCACCTTTGTAGGCGTCGTCGGTCGAGACGTCGCCGTAGGGCCAGAGGTTGAATGGGCAGTCATACCAGCAGTCGCCAAGGGCGGCGTAGGCGGCTGTGACCATCTTTTCGGGTTGGGAATAGGCGAGGCTTTCGTCGATGACGCCTGTGGGCTTGACGTCGATGAAATCATCGCAGGAGGAGAGTGCCAGCGACATCATGGCGGCGGTGGCAAGTATTGTTATCTTTTTCATTTGCTTTTATATTAGATAAGGATTAGAGTTAGAAGGAGAGTTGGACACCGAAAGCCATCGTGAAGGGGACGGGATAAGCCCATCGGCCGTTCTCGGGATCGGAGCATGTGTAGCCTTTGCTCTTGATGGTTAGCACATTCTGGGCGTTGACATAGAATCTGCATGACTGCATGCGCAGCTTGGAGAGTATGGAGCCGGGGAGCGAGTAGCCCAACTGGAGGCTGCGGAGCTTGGCGAAGGAACCGCTCTCCACGAAATAGCTCGATGTACGGCCTTCGTTGGAGGTGTTGTTGGTCGTAAGCGAGGGGATGGTCGACGAGGTGTTGTCGGGGCGCCATGCGTCGAGCAGACGCGAGCCTTTGTTGGATCCGGCGTCGGTGATGCTCCAGAAGTCAGTCTGGAATTTCTGGTCGTTGTAGACGTCGTAGCCGAAGACTGCTTGCCAGAACATGCTGAAATCGAAGTTGCGGTAGCGCAGGTCGACATTGATGCCGGCGGAGAAGTCGGGCACGGGATTGTAGATCCATGTCTGGTCTTCGGCCGAGATGTAGCCGTTGCCGTCAAGGTCGCGGTAGCGGAGACCTCCGACGCGGGCGTTCTCCTGACCGGAGGCGTCGACCTCCTGCTGATTCTGGAAGATGCCGTCGCAGACGTAGCCCACGATCGAGCCGTAAGGCTTCTTGGACTGCACGAGGTCTTCGGCGGTGGTGTGCACGTAGGAGCCTGTGGTGGCCTGCGGCAGATATGTCACGCGGTTGCGGTAGAAATCGGCGTTGAATTTCACGTCGTAATAGAGACCGCAGGCAAGGTTGTCGCGCCAGTTGAGGGTGAACTCCCAACCCCAGTTGCGCAGTGAGGGACCGTTGAGCCACGAAGCGCCTCCTTCGCCCATGGCGCCGAGGTAGGCCGGGCTGATGAGCATGTCGTCGACATTCTTGACATACCAGTCGACGGTACCGGTGAGACGGTTGTTGAACAATCCGAAGTCGAGGCCGAGGTCATACTGTGTGGTGGACTCCCATTTCAGGTTGTCGTTGCCGGTCTGTGTGGCGATGTATCCGGAGGGGAAGATGCCCGACTGCTGGAGGAAGATGTCGTAGGCTGTGGAGGTGAGGCGGTCGTTGCCGTAGTCGGCCACGAAGATGGAGTAGCGGGCGGTGTTGGAGATGGCCTGATTGCCGTTGACGCCCCATGAGAAACGCGGTTTCAGCTCGTTGAGCCAGGACTTGTCGAGATGTTCCGATAGGCGGTAGCCGAGTGTGGCGGCCGGGAATGTGCCGTAGCGGTGGTTCTTGCCGAAACGCGAGGAACCGTCGTGGCGGATGGTGAAGGACGCGAGGAGGAGATTGCGCCAGTTCCAGTCGATTTTTCCGAAGAGGGAGAAGAGGGCGTAGGCGTTGCGGTTGCCGCTGAAACGTTCTACGCCTGTGGAGGCGTCGGGCCACATATAGTCGGGATTCTCGATCTCGTAGCCCTCGTTGTAGCCGGAAAATCCGTTGGAAGTCTCGCGGTGCATCTCCATGCCGACAAGAGCGCTCACATTGTTGTCGCCCGGAAGGGTGAACGCGTAGTTGGCCGTGTTGCTCCATGTCCAACGTGTGTTGGCTGTAAAGCCCACGGTGGTACTGTTGGTGCTGTTGTTGACGATGTCGCTCTGGAAGGTGTAGTTCATGGAGCGTATGGAGGAGTTGTCGTAGTCAAGACCGAAATTGGAGCGGAGCACGAGTCCCTCGATCGGTTTGATGTCGACGTAGGCATTGCCGAAGATGCGCCAGATACTGAGTCTGTTGTCGCGGTTGAAATAGACTTCGCGCAGCGGATTCTGACGGTCGCTCATGCCGCCGACAGGCCCCGAGAATGTCTTGCCGTCTTCTTCATAGACCGGGAGTGTCGGAGCCATCTTCAATGCGTTCTCCATCGGGGCGCAGTCGACCTGACTTGTATAGGAGAGGGAGACATTCTCGCCGACAGTGACGACAGGGGAGATATTGTAGGATGTGTTGACACGCATCGCCACGCTCTGGAAGTCGGTGTATTTGATGATGCCGGCATTGTTCTTGTAGCCCAGAGAGAGGAGCATCGAGCCTTTCTCTCCGGCCTGCGAGACGGAGAGGTCATATTTCTGCGTGAAGCCTGTGCGGGAGATGGCCTTCAGCCAGTCGGTGTCGGAGAATCGCATGGTCTTGCGGCGGTTCATGAAGCCGTCGTAGAGGCCGTTGACCGTATAGGTGTTGTAGTTGCCGGTCGAGGGATCGTAGGCGCGGACACTCACGCCCGAAGGAGCGGAGATTGAGAGGCCGTAGTTGGATGCGTAGGCCGCGGGGTCGATTCCGTCGTTGAGCGCGGCCTGGATCATGGCTGTGGAGTATCCTTTGGTGTCGAGAAGATCCATCGTCGACTCGTCGGTATAGAACTGTGCACCGAGATTGGCGGAGAAGTCGACACGGATCTTGTCCCCCTGATTGCGTCCGTTCTTGGTTGTGATAATGATGACGCCGTTGGCGGCGCGGCTGCCGTAGATTGAGGCGGAGGCGGCGTCCTTGAGCACCTGCATCGACTCGATGTCATTCATGTTGAGCGAATTGAGGCCGTCGGTTGTCGGAACGCCGTCAACGATGTAGAGAGGGTCGGAGGAGGAATTGAAGGAGCCGATGCCTCGGATGCGCACCGTGCCGACGCCGCTGGGGGAGCCGTTGCCGGTGATCGTGACGCCGGGGATGCGACCCTGCAGCGAACGCATCGGGTCGGGATCCGAGGTGGTGTGGAGCTCCTCGGTGCTGACAACCGAGACCGAGCCAGTGAGGTCGGATTTGCGCTGGGTGGAGTAGCCCACGACCACAAGCTCGTCGAGCATCGAGGTGTCCTCGCTGAGCAGGATGGTCATTTCGGGTTCCGCCTTCACCTCCACAGGCTGGAAGCCCACATAGGTGATTTTGAGGATTGAGCCTTCAGGTACGGTCAGTTCGAAGTTTCCGTCAAGGTCGGTGGCTGCGCCCGCTTTGTTGACCTCGCAAAGGACCGATGCACCCATCAGAGGCTCGTTGTCGGTCTGCGAGAGCACCTTTCCATGCACAGTGATGTTCTGCGCATGTGCGGCCACTGCGGCACCGGTAAGTAAAATCGCGCTTAGGATTGTTCTTTTCATCAGTGTGAGATTTTTGGGTTTTCTGCCGCAAATTTACGCTCTATGGTAAGATGGCGATATAAGCGTTGTTGCCTGAGATATAAAATTCCGTGGGATGCACGATTTTTTATATCACAGGCAACAGGATTGATGTTTTGCGGCAAAAAGGTTTACTTTGTCTTATACTTGCTTCGGAGTGATGATGGCGTCTCGCCGAATGCCTCGCGGAAACATTTCGTGAAGTAGGCCGGAGTGGAGAATCCGGTCTCGTAGGCGATCTCGCTGACGCTCTTTTCGGTCGTGATGAGCAGCTGACGCGCGGTCTTGAGGCGGTAGTCGCGGATCAGTTCCATCGGCGAGAAATTTGTGAGCGCCTTGATCTTGCGGTAGAACTGCGAGCGTTCCAGTCCCATGCGCGATGCGATATCGTCGACACTCAGGTCGGAATTGCCGGCCTGCTCCTGAAGGATCTTCAGGAAGCGGTTGTAGAAGTCGTTGTCGATGTCGGATGTCGGTTTCTCGCGTCCGGAGTCCGGAGTCTTTGGCTTGACGCCGCCGCCGGATGTCTCCCACAGGTCATGGATGATCCTGCGGTTGGAGATGAGCGACCGGCACTGTGCCTGGAGGACTTCGTTGCTGAAAGGCTTGGACATGTAGCCGTCGGCGCCGCTATCGAATCCCTGCACTTTCTGTTCGTCCATCGAACATGCCGTGAGCATGAGCACCGGAATATGCGATGTGCTGACTTCGGATTTCAGCTCGCGGCAGCACTCAAGTCCGTCGATGCCGGGCATCATGACGTCGCAGATGATGAGGTCGGGCACATATTTCATGGCTTTCCGGATCCCCTCGTGGCCTCCGGAGGCTGTGAGCACATTGTAGCTGTCGGAGAGAAGTTCGCGCATGAGCTGACGGATGTCGGCATTGTCGTCGATGACGAGTATCAACGGCTTACCGTCGTCAAAAGCTGTCTCGCTGTCGATGGGTGAGAGCTCGGTCTCGACCTCCCGGGTGGTGATCGTGGACGCAGGCCGTGCGGCCGCACACTCGTCTGTGTGTCTGACGGGAAGCGTGACGGTGAAGACAGATCCTTTGTCGGGAGTGCTTTCCACCGATATGGTGCCTCCGTGAAGCTCCACGAATGCTTTGGAGAGCGAGAGTCCGATGCCTGAACCGTCGGGGTGCACGCGGTCGACCTGATAGAAGCGGTCGAATATATTGCCCAGATCCCGCTGGCTTATTCCGCGGCCTGTGTCGGCTACGCTCAGGATGACATTGTCTCCCTCTCTGCGGCAGCTTACCGTGATGCTGCTGTTGTCGGGACTGTATTTGAAGGCGTTGGAGAGGAGGTTGAAGAAGACGCGCTCAATCTTCTCGATGTCGACCGCTAGAACCGCCGGCTCCGTTGAGGCGTCGCTCTCGCTGAGCGTGAGAGTGATGTGGCGTTTGCGTGCCACGGTTTTGAAAGACTCGGTCCACTCCCTGACAGCGGCTCCGAGGTCTGTCTCCGTGAGGCTTAGGGTGAGCCTGTCGTTCTCATATTTCCGGAAATCGAGAATCTGGTTGATGAGACGGCGCAGAATCCTGACATTCTTGTCGGCTATCTTCATCAGTGAACGCTGGCGTGGCGTGAGATTGTCGGCCTCGGACACCTGAGCCACAGGTTCGGCTATGAGGGTCAGGGGTGTGCGCAGGTCGTGGGAGACGTTGGTGAAGAAGACGAGTTTCGACTGTATGGCCTCCTGAAGCTGCTCGTTGAGACGTTTCTGTTTGTCGCGCTCCTCCTCTAACATACGGTTCTTCTGAAGGAGCATGGCCTGATGGCGTTTGTGCTGCCAGTAGGCGTTGAGGACGAGGAAGACGACACCGCAGAGAAGCACTATGATGGCTAGGGCGGCATAGAAAAGTATCTTCTGAGAATCATGCTGCGCCCAGTAGTCGTCGATTTTCCCTTTGAGGATTTTCAGCTTTCCGGTCTCCTCCTTGAGGCTTTCGTTCTGGAGAAGAAGGATGTCGGCGTTGCTCTGATCCACAGCCGAGGAGAGCGGAAGAACGGTCTCGCGGTCGTATTTCTCACCTTTGAGAATGGCGAGAGCGGTACGCACCAGCCGGTATCCCTCGGTCGGATAAAGGAATGTGGCGTCGATGACACTGTCGGCCACCGCCCGGATGCCGATCTGCGGCGCGGCGTCGATGCCGATGATGCGTATTCCTTCGCGCCCTTTGCTGCGGACGGCTTCGGATGCTCCGATGGCCATGCGGTCGTTGTGGGCGTAGATGATGTCAACGTCGTCGTAGACGTCGAGCAGCGAGTCCACCACCGGCACCGCGTCCTCCTTGTTCCAGTCCGCTGCCTCGCTGGCGAGGAGTGTGCCACCCTCGGCGGTGAACACGTCGGCGAAACCTTTGTGGCGCCCCTCGGCCGGAGTCGAGCCTCGCAGGCCGTAGATCTCTATCGCCTTCGCGCCGTCACCAGCGAGATGGCGGGCATATTGTGCGGCGGAGCGTCCCATCTGTTCGTTGTCCACGGTGATGCGCGCGGTGTAGCTGTCGCCGATGATGTCGCGGTCGAAGACGATGACTGGAATGCCCGACTCATAGACTTTCTTTATGGCCGGAGTCAGCGCCTCGGCTTCGTTGGGCGCCACGATGATGATGTCGAAGTCGTTGTCGGCGAAATATTCGATGTCGGCGATTTGCCGGGCGTTGTCGTCGTCGGCTGAACGGATCTCCACCACGGCGTCATCATGGAGCATGATCTCGCGGTTGATCTCGTCGTTCATCTTGGCGCGCCAGTCATCCTGACTGCATTGCGAGACGCCGATTTTATATGTCTTCTCTTTCCTGCATCCCTGAAGAAATGAGAGTACAAATGTCAGGGTCAGCAGAATCGTGATTCTGATAAAGAGTCTCATGGATGATGCCTGTTCGGTTAAGTTTTGACACTACAAAGTTAGCGATTTTTTTATTGCAAAACGAGCGTAAAGTGTTGTTTTCAAGGCGATGCAACAAAAGTGACAGTCCACACACGTTTTTTTATCATATCCACGGAAGTATTGTTGTAGCTTTGCAATGTCGAAAGACCCGACATACTCTTAAGAGGTTGTTTAAAAATAAACGTTAAATTTGGGGCGGCTGATTTTTAGGCAA
>CABUIO010000041.1 GCA_902491625.1 uncultured Porphyromonadaceae bacterium
TCCGCTCCAAAATTCTCGACCCTGTCGTTAACAAGCATTATTAAACAACCTCTAAATTTTAGAGGAGGGGATCAAGGCTCTAAAACTCAAAGCTAATTTTTAATTTGCCTCCAAGTCCGCGTTCAACGATGTCGAAGAGCGTTTTGAGCGTAATATTTTCGCCGTCATTCTCGACTTTTGATATGTAAGTGCGTTTCTTATTGATCCTTTCTGCAAGTTGTTCCTGAGTTAAGTTCAGCTGTTCTCGCATAGATCTGATTTTGAATCCAATGCGTAAGGATTCAAGCTCATTTTCCAAGCGATCACGTTCGGATGTGCCAATAGGACCATAGTATTTTTCTTTAAGCTGATCAAGTGTCTGTAGATTGTTCATATAGAATTGGTCTTGTCTTTATAGTATTCTGCCATTATTTTCTTTGCTCTCTCAATCTCTTTATGAGGTGTTTTCTGAGTTTTCTTTTGGAAACCACTGAAAAGCACAATTAAATTATTACCGTCGAAGATGCAGAAGATTCTGAATATGTTAGAGCCAAGTTGTACTCTGACTTCAAATAATCCGTTGGTTCCCTCATATATTTTAGATACGTCGCAGGGACGCGCTCAACGTTTTCGAGGATATCAAGGACTTTGATTATTTTGTCTTGTACCTTGCGAGGTTGCTGACTAAAGAAATTCTCAAAGTAATTTTTATATGTTACAACTTGTCTGACTTTCACGGCGCAAAGGTAATTTAAAAATTACATTCAGGCAAATGTCCTCGTTTTTTTATCGTAGGGTTTCAGAGGAGGGGGGAGACGAGGGAGGCACAGCCGCGGAGGCCGAGTCGGATGTAGCGGTAGGCGAGGCTGAGCGCGGTGCGCACTCGCAGTGAGTCGGTTTCGTGCAGGGCGTCGGTGAGAAGTCGTCGGATTTCGCGGCGCAGTTCCTTGCGGTTGGCATAGGGGGTGCGGGCAATCACCTCGTCGGGGAGAGTGCGGCTCTCTCGGTCGAGCAATCCGGCAAGAAGCACACGTCTGTAAAGCGTGAGATTCTTCCATTTGCGCTGTTCGCGCGCCGTGATGACCGGCTCGATCCCGGTGTGGATCAAGGCGGTGCATTCGATGTCGGCGATTGCTGCGAGATAGCGTTCGGCACATGTGGTGCAGTATGCCTCGCCGGTGATGGATTGCTGCTGTTGCTCTATGCATGCCACGACGAAGTCGATGTATTCGACTTGCGGACGAAACATCAGAAGCCGGAATCCGAATGCCCAGTCATCCCACACTCCAAGATGCTCCGGCCAGAGTTCTCCATGCGCATCTTCGACGCGGGCGAGGAAACTGCGACGTGCAGCATAGACTTGAGTGCTGAGTGTGCAGTGGTGGAAATGGTTGAGGAGTTCGTTTCCGCGACGTCTGCCACGGCGTATGCTCTTGCCGTCTGTGGTATGAATCACGGAGGTGCCGACTACGATTTCTGTTTCCTTATTCGCTGCGAAACGATCCATGTAGGCCTCGATGGTTCCGGACGTCATAATGTCGTCGGAGTCGAAGAAGAGCACGACATCTCCGGTGGCGTGTCTGTAGCCGGCGTTGCGAGCCTTGGCAGCTCCCGGCTCGGTGTGGCGTATGACACTGATTCTTACTCCTTCGCCGCTCAGTGTGCCGCCAAGGGAAAGAGCCTCTTCGTAGGTGCCGTCGGTGGAGCCGTTGTCCACCACGATGATCTCAAGGGGACGCCACGACTGCGAGGCCACTGAATGCAGTGACCTCGCGATGAGTGTGCGGCGGTTGAGCACCGGAATGACGACGCTTGCCTTTGGCTTCTTTCTCATTGCAGCGTCATTTCACGGACTTGACAATCCGGTCTATCTCCTCGTAGCTTAGGGGAACTTCCACTACTCCGGCAGCCCAGGGCGCGATCTCATAGGGCTGATAGCGAAGCACGATGCCGTCTTTGGTAAATGCGAAATTGCCTGTAGGATTGACTTTATCGACAAGCAGCGAGAGCTTCACTTCGGGATCGGAGGTGACGTATTCCTTGGCTTTCTGCGTGAGCACCGGCACGAGTTTCTCTTCATAGAGTTTCTTGCCTTCGGGGGTGTCGAGACCGGGAAGAAGATCTTTCAGATAGACGAATTTCTGGTCGCGGACGGAATAGTTGACGCAATATTCGAAATACATACCGTGGGCGCCTCCGGTGTATACGTAGTTGCTTGCGAGCATCGAAAGGAGTCCGTTGTCGTTGTAGAGAGGCTTGATCACAGGTTCCTCGCTCCAGAGCTGGGTGAGGATGTAAGGCTTGTCGGAGTCTATCATCCCGGCGATTGCGGCGCTGTTGGACGGAGTGGCGGGTACCCATTTGCCGCCGTCGTAATCCGTCAGATCCGAAGGGGAGGGATAGCCTTCGACGTCATAGCTCACGCCGGTGACCGACATCAGCATGTCCGACATCTTGATGAGATTCGCCGGAGCAATGCCCTCGGCCGGGAATGTGTAGTCGGTCTTGATGTCGAGCGTCAGAGCCACGGTGTCGGGATCGTTGACACGGACATAGGTGGTGCTGTCGCAGAAATTGACAAGCTTCACTCCGGCGGCGCCTGATGTGGCGGGAGCGAACGCGGAGGTCAGCGCGATGGCTGACAGGCCGAGAAACAGAGGTGTTTTCATAATTCTTATCGTTAGATGTTTTTGATGTAACGCTGTATACATGTGTTTGGTTGCGGCTACCATGAGCCGGAGGCTCCTCCGCCGGAGAATCCGCCTCCGCCCCAGCTTCCGCCGGAGAATCCGCCTCCGGAACCTCCCGAGCCACCGCCTCCGATGAATACGGCTGTCTGGTGCTTGGGTATGGTGTATTGTTCCTCGGTGCGGAATCCGCAGTTCTTGCATTGATAGACCTTCACGCCGATGCCGTCGGTCATGTGTGTGGGCTTGCGCTCCACGCGGTCATAGAGCAACCCTAAGGTGCGCGAATGGCAGCTCGGGCAGACCTTGTATTTGGTTAAATTGCTCACGAAGGGGAAGATCTCGGTCGTGGCGCATTTGGGGCATAGCCAGACGTCGTAGTCCACGGATTTGAGCTGTTCCTCCTTGTCCTGATCCTTGGAGAGATATTCGTTATCCTCCTCTTCGGAGAGCTTGTGCATCTGTGTGCCGCAGACGTCGCATTTGCGCTTGTGGTTGCGGTAGTAGTGGCCTAAGAGCAGATAGATGGCCATGGCCGGCAGCCCGAGACCCAGCGACAGGACGGCGAGGAGGATGAACACCCATCGGTTTTCGCGGCAGGCGAGCGCCTTCTGGTAAGTGTTCATTTTTCTCATTTTCCAAAGATAGAAGATCAGAAGAAGCGCCGAAACCAGACCTATGACAGTGCAGAAAAACAGGAAAATTTTCCCTATCTCAGCGCCGAAGTCCGATTTCTGTTCCGATCTGAGTTCTGCCGCGGCGTCGGGATCGGTGAAGACCGTGTAGAGTCCTTCGGAAAGATCCGTCACGGCGTTGTCGATGTCGCCGGTCTTCATGTTGGGTATGACCTTCTCGTCGATCAGGCGTTTGGCCGCGATGTCGGGCAGCACGCCTTCGGCGCCGCTTCCGGTCTGGATGCGCACCTGACGCTGCTTAAGCGCGAAGACCACCACGACTCCGTTGTTTTTGTCCTTCTTGCCTACGCCCCATTGGCGCCCGAGCGCGAGGGCGAAATCGTAGATGTCGCTTTCGCCGATGTCGTCGACAATCACGATTGCGGTCTCCACTGTGGTGGAGTCGTTGAGTGTGGCGAGAATCTTGTTGGCCTTGTCGCGCGTTGACTGTCGCAGCACGCTGTCGGGGTCGCTGATGTATTGCGTGGCGTCCCGAAGGTGGACGTTGGGCACATCTTTAACAGTATAGACTTTCGCCCCCAGGGGGAAGGCAAGCAGAATCAGCAGAAAGAGCAGTAGATGTCGGGGTGATTTTATCAGCATTTCGTTTGGAGGTTTCTGTTTTAAAGACGTGTCTGTGTCAGCGATTGTTCATCAGCTCTGACCATGTGAGATATATCGGGTCGGAAGACTCAGTCTTGTCTTCGTAGGAGATTTTCAGCCCGTCAAGACCAATGAAGTCGGAGGCATTGACCATCGCTCCTGCCATCTTCGATATAACGGGAGCTGAGGCATATTCTTCAAGAAGCAATTTCCTGATTTCCTCTTTGGGAAGGGCGTTCAGGCCGGAGATGTCGCCGAGGATGAGATTCAGGCTGACCCATCGGCCGTCAAGGCGCACGTCAAGGGTTCCGATCCCGAATTGGCTCAAGCTGTTGATTTCGTCGGTGTTGAAGGATTTCAGAAGACCTTTACGGGCGAGTCCGGGATCAATCCCCGCCCCTTTCAGGTCGCCGCTCCAGAGCTTCTCAAGAAGGTCGGGCGTAAGATCCACGGAGCAGGACTGGTCGGCGCCGTTGGTGTATGTGGCCCGGATATTGTAGCTGGCCTTGCGGAATACTCCCGTAAAAGTGTGAATCTGTAGCGGCGTCATCACTGTCCCGCCGCCGGACATGAGTATCATTGTGAAGGCTTTGAACTCCGGGCTGTTGTCTCCGACATAGTCCGGAAGCGTGTATTTCATTTCCACAGTGCTGTCGTCGATGGCACGTGCGATGACGGAAATACCGGAGAGTCCGGTGACGTTTTCCATGTCGCTTTCAGGGATAGTGGATGCCTGACGACACAATATTCCGACGAGTTCGCGAGCCTGTTCGCGGGTGAGCAGGTCGAGGTTCTGTGCCTGAGCGCAGAGTGTCCCGAGCGCTATGGCTAAAGAGAGGATTATTGTCTTGAGTCTCATAAATGTTTGGGATTAGTGATTTTCGGTTTATACGGCCGGGAGCGACATCCCCTTGAGTTTACGGTAAAGGTCGAGGGCATAGACGTCGGTCATGCCGGAGATGTGATCCAGGGCGCTCTGCACTCGGGTGAAGATGTCGGGCGCCGAGGTCTCGTATTGCTTCGGGATGCGCTGCAGCAGGAGCTGCGAGTCATAGTCGGTCGGGTGCTGGACGGCATGAAGCAGACGTTCAAGCAGGTAGGTCATGATCGTGTGGCCTGCCAGCTCGATGTCCACGACGTCGGGCGCGACATAGATTTTGTCGAACGCCGTGCGCGAGCATCCGGAGTAGGCTTCGCGTACGTTGGTGTCGGGCATGTTGTCGATGAGCGATCCTTTCAGCGTGCCGCGCAGGATTTCCTGCTCGTGGTTCAGGAAGGCTCGCGAGCACTGGTCGACCAATGTGCCGATGACGCCTGAGCGCAGATATGCCACCTTCTCGTTGGGGTCGTCGAGCGTTGCCATCGTTGACTCGACCGAAGCCCTTCTTCCGTCGGGGAAGAAGGATAGCAGCAGCGCGAATGTCTCGTTGTGGTCGAGTATGCGCAGCTTGTGGGCGTCTTCGATGTCCATGATCTGATAGCAGATGTCGTCGGCGGCCTCCACGAGATAGACAAGCGGATGGCGCGCGAAGCGCAGCCGCTCGCTGTCGAGGTGCGGGATGCCCAGTTCCTCGGCCACACGCCGGAACGTATCGGTCTCGGAGGTGAAGAATCCGAATTTCCCTTTCTTGCCGGCATGGCGCGAGGCATAGGGATATTTCACAATGGAGGCCACGGCGGAATATGTCATGGCGAAGCCTCCGGCTCGTCGCCCGGCAAACTGATGTGTCAGCAGACGGAGCGAATTGGCGTTGCCCTCGAAGCGCGTGATGTCGCTCCACTGGTCTGCGGTGAGCAGCGGTTCGAACGCCCGGCCGGCGCCCTCGCTGAAGAAGGTGCCGATCGCTTTCTCTCCGCTGTGGCCGAAAGGAGGATTGCCGAGGTCGTGGGCAAGACATCCGGTGGCTACTATGTCGGGAAGATGGCGGAAGGCCTCCTTATATTCCTCCGAGGGATAGCGCTGACAAAGCTCGTCGGCCACGTCGGTGGCTATGGAACGCCCTACGGACGACACTTCGAGGCTGTGGGTCAGACGGTTGTGGACAAAGATACTTCCGGGGAGCGGAAAGACCTGAGTCTTGTTCTGCAGACGGCGGAAAGGGGAGGAGAAGATCATGCGGTCGTAGTCGCGGCGGAAATCGCTGCGGTTGTGGCGGCGTGGATCGTGGTATTCCTCCATGCCGACGCGCTTGGCGGAGATGAGCCTCAGCCAGTCCATTGCAGTCGCGGGTATGGTGATGTCCTTAGTCTCGTTCATTGTCTGAGGAAATTGTCTCGGGTTCAAAGATGCGGGTTCTGGATGCGTAGCGGCCTCCGGCCAGTGCGTGGCGCATATAGCTGAAAAACGGAGTGTGGCCTTTGTGTGCGGCTCTGAGCGCATGTACGAAGACGCGCGGAATCCAGCTGAAGGGGAATTTGTGGCGCATGATGGCTCCGTGAGCCATTATCCACCACGGCTCGCGGTAGCAGCGTTCGCCGGTCCCGTCGCGGTCGTGGGCGCCGATGGTCACCGGAAAGAGGCTGACGGACAGCCCCGCACGCCGCGCGTCGGTGAGAAAAACCTCCTCCTCGCCGCAACGGATCACTTCGGTGCCGAGGCTTATCTTTTCGTTGAAACGTACGCGTCGGGTCACACTTTCCCTGCGAAACGCAAGCTCATAGGCTGTGATATACCATCCTCGTGGCGCTTTCCGTTCCGGACATACATCCTCCGGATAAGGTTTCACGTATTGCCCGCAGCAGGTGTAACGGCAGGCCGCCACGTCTGTGTCCGGATGTGCTTCCAGCATTGCAGCAAGGGTCCGTAGCCCTTCGGCTGAATAGTCTACGTCATCATCCCCCATGAGGAGTAGCGGCGCCGAGGATGACTCTATGGCTATGTTGCGGTTGCGCGATATGCCCCGGGTATGTGTCACCACGATTTCGAAGTCGTCGCGTTCCAAAAGCATCTGCGGCACATCGCAATCGCCGTCGGGAAGCTGCCAGGCCACAAGATAGCCTACACCCTCCACTCGGGGATGGCGCGAGGCTACGAGGCGTGCGATCCCTTCGGCTCCTATTGTGCACAGAAGTACCTGCAGACTGCAAGGCATCTCCGCACGTTTCCTTATCTCTTTTCCAATACCGATTTCCATTGCTCCATGAACTTGTCCGTCACCACGCGCACATCATTGTGACGCTCGACAAAAGCGCGTCCCTGACGCGAGAGCGTCTTCAGACGTTCGGGATCGCATACGGCGGCTTCCAAAGCATCGACTATTCCGGCGTCGCTGTAGGGCGTTACATTGACCACCGGACGCAGCTCCTTCTCGCCGATGAAGTCATAATACTCCTCCTCGCCGCCGCTCACTGTGACGCGGCCTGTCGACATTGTCTCCAGCGCGTTGGTCGCCGGAGTGTAGGAATAGAGTTGGTCAACCACGATGTCGGCCTTTTTCAGTTCCCGGATGTATTTTTCGTAGGGAAGGTCGATCACTTTTGTGACAGTGCATATGTCGGGGTGTCGGCGCTCGACCTTTATGGCGGCATCATAGAGCCGGTCCAGACCCTTGAACATCTCGTAGCGCTCCTTCACTCCCACGAATATATTGATCTTGCGCCCGGTGAAATCGCGTCCTTCGTAGGAATGTTCCGGTGTGAGACCCTCAGGTGTATGCAGCCGGGTGTCTACGGGGATGCCGGTGTAAACGAGCTTTTCCCCCATGTAGGGACGAGCCAGACGATAGTATTCGTAAAGCGCGGCCATAGCACCGTCGACATTCTCGTAAATGAAGCGGCAATGGTCGCCCATGTTTCCGGCCATCCATCGTCGTTCGTCGTAGGAATATTTGCGGGCGTAGGGAGTTGGCTCCCCTTTGATGCGGTATTCCGAATAATCAAGCCTGTCATCCTCGCAGCAACCCTTCACAATCACCGGATCGCTTCCGGCCACGGACAGGAACACCGAGGCGTTGTTGCGTTTCAGCTCTGAGAAGAAATAGCGGAGTTTGCCGGTGCGAAGACTCAGGAAGTTGGGATTAATGATCTGCACCACGTCGTAGCCCTTGGCATGGGAGATGAAATCGAACACTTTCGCCAGATATCTGAAGGATCCCAACAGCCCCGAGGGACGTGTCAGGTCGACATCGCGGCGGGTCGCCATGATGCCCGAGCCTTCGCTTGCCAGAGTCACGGCATGGCCGCGCCGTCTAAGCTCGTCGGATAGAGTGACGTGGAAATTGGAATAGTCGCCAACAAATAATATTTTCATACGGCAAAGATAGTCATTGCATCCGGATTCTGCTAATAGTCAGACGGAGATTATTGATTTGCCAAAAAAGGAAGACAGCATAGCAAGCGTGGCGACGGTAAAGTTGTGCTGTCCGCTCAGCCAGCGTGTGATTTCACTCGGGCGCTTGCCGATCTGATCCGCAAACTGTTTTTTTGTAAGGCCTCGCTCCTGCATGAGGTCATGGATTTTGTTGGATATCGCAAAGGAAAGGTTCACCTCCTCTCTGATATCATCCGGAACACTGCTGACCATTTCCCTGTATCTGTTTCTGATATCCTTCATAGTTCAAAAGATTTATTTGTTTCGATAGTTTTAGATGTAATCGTAACCGTACCATCGCGCTGACCTTCTTTCAGAAGTTCTTCAAACTTTTGTAGAGTGAGAACATATCCTCTCAAAGAATCGTCTTCCTGATAAGTGCGGGAATTTTTCACTCCTCCATTGCCGAGGATAAGGATCTTGTCAGATAGCCGCAAGCAATACAGCCGTAATTTAGAGCGAAGCAGAGGCAATGCCACGACAGAATCTCTCATCTTTCCTTCCGGTCTGAAGAAACGTTCTAAAGCGCCCTCATCGGCAATCTTATCAACGAGTTGTACTATTCTCAAAAGATCTTTGTTTAGTTGAGCGTCTTCTATGAATTTTAAATAGAAACGTTCGTATTCACTTTCAGATTCAGTTGAAAATTGAATCGTGTAAATGGTACAATTGTCGGTGTCATTAACCAAAACCAGTTCGACTTCGCTCATATCTCTTTTTTTTATGATAACGCAAATGTAAGACAAATATTTCACATAGATGTGAAATAGGAAGGCTTTTTTTACTTTAAGGACTTTAAAGACTTTAAGAGGTTGTTTAATAATCATTGTTAATGACAGGGTGGTGTATTTTATGATTA
>CABUIO010000042.1 GCA_902491625.1 uncultured Porphyromonadaceae bacterium
AATGGAATCAGCCCTAATTTATCTTACCTCAAAAAATTTTATCGGACAGCAATATTTTTTAATTCGGTGCAAATCTACGAAGTTTTCGTAGAGTATCCAAATTCCAATTTATCTTTTTCGCCCCGATTGTATCTTTCTATTTGATAATTTGATCGGTTGCGCGGAGGCATTATTGCCCTCGCCAATCGATAAACATCCACGTCGAAAAGTTGGTTGGCCGTTTTGGATTTCTCTTGCCTTTTTTAACCGGAATGTGTTTCTCTTTCAGGCTTCCTTCGCGCGTCTTTCATGGCGGCCGGGCGATATAGGGTTGTATATGTGGAATATAATGGCTATCTTTGCGAACTTTTTAGCGGTCATGTAACAGCATTTTTTACAGACTCCTTTCTGCAATTTGCTTTTCAAAACCAAGGGTAAAAGATGAGACGAAAGATTCTTCATTATATCTCGGAGACGCGCCTTATGCGTCAGCTCACCAACACTCCGGCGCCGCGTTGGATCACATATACGGTCGATCTGTTGATCGTGATGTTCACGGCTTTGTTTGTCTTTCTTGTCCCCCGGGACAATTTCTCGCCCGAGCCATCCTCGATCCAGACTGCCTATCTGTTGATTGTCGCTTCGTATGCCGTAATGAATCTTCTCACGGGCAGTTACCGGTGCATAGTGCGTTTCTCGGTGACGGAAGATATGTTCAAGGCGTTCTGGTACGTGCTTCTCACTTCCGCTCTGATATGCTTTGTGAGCGTTCTGTACAGTTTCTTCACCACAAGCCATCATATGCTCATTGAAGTGCTTCCGGTTGTTGTCATAGGTGGCGTCTCCCTGTCGCTGATGATGCTTGTGCGCATATCGGTGAAATACATCTACAATATCATGACGGCAGTCCGCGAGCCCCGCGAGCCTGTGATCGTGCTTGGCTCTGCCATCAATTCGCTCTCGCTTGCCAACACTTTGCGCAGCGAAATCGGCGGCCACTACAAGCCTGTGGCGCTTCTCTCCATCAAGGGGAATGCCAAGCTCGGAAGTGTCAACGGCATGCCTGTGGAAAAGTATGATCCCGACACGCTCGGCGATCTTTTCGACCGCTACAACTGCCACACGCTGATATTCCTGCAGAATCATCTCGAACTCATGCGTTCGGGTTTTGCCGACAGCTTCATCCAGAACCACATAGCGCTGCGTGTGCTCAACCAGATCGACGAGTTTGAAGCCAATCCCAACACCGACGAGGCGAATATCTCGGGCCATGTGAGAGATGTCAAGATCGAAGATCTGCTGGGACGCCCGGTGATAAAGACCGACAATACGGATATAATCAATGAACTGTATGGCAGCACTGTCATGATCACCGGAGCCGCCGGAAGCATCGGCAGCGAGATTGTGCGTCAGGTGGCGGCCGGAGGAGCGTCTAAGATCGTGCTGCTCGATCAGGCCGAGACGCCGATGCACGACATGCAGCTTGAGATGGAAGCCGAGCACAAGGATACGGAGATTGTCCTTTTCGTCGCCGACGTGCAGAACCGCCGCCGTCTGGAGCAGGCGTTCAGGCAGTTCAGGCCTCGTTTCGTCTATCATGCCGCAGCCTACAAGCATGTGCCGATGATGGAGCGCAATCCTTCGGAGGCTGTGCTGACGAATGTGATGGGCACGAAGAATCTGGCCGATCTGTCGCTGCAGTATGGCGTAGAAAAATTCGTCATGGTCTCGACCGACAAGGCCGTGAATCCGACCAACATCATGGGCACGTCAAAGCGCCTTGCGGAGATCTATGTGCAGTCGCTCTATTACGCCGCACGCAAGCGCCGCGGTGAGGACAACTGCACGCAGTTCATCACCACACGATTCGGCAACGTGTTGGGCAGCAACGGCTCGGTGATTCCGCTTTTCCGCCGTCAGATCGAGGCCGGAGGTCCCGTGACGGTGACCCACCGCGACATCATACGCTATTTCATGACCATCCAGGAGGCCTGCTCGCTTGTGCTTGAAGCCGGATACATGGGCGTCGGCGGCGAGATATTCCTTTTCGACATGGGTCAGCCGGTGAAGATCTACGATCTCGCGTCGCGCATGATCTTGCTCGCCGGTCTGCGTCCGGGGGAGGACATCAAGATCGTGGAAACCGGACTTCGCCCCGGAGAAAAACTTTACGAGGAACTCCTCAACGACGAGGAACGTACCATCCCTACGGGCAACAAGAAGATCATGATCGCCAAGGTCCGCAAATATGATTTCAGCGAGGTTAGCCGGCAGATCGACCATCTGATTGAACTTGCCTACGAAGGTGAGATCCACGAGATGGTAAAGACCATGAAGGAGATCGTCCCCGAATATATCAGCAACAATTCCGAGTTTCAGGCCATCGACATGGAGCTGTGTCACACCCGCGACACAGTAAACGAGCATCAGCCCGAGCCTGACACAGAATATATAAAAAATACTACTACGATATGATACGCAAAACAGTTTTCTCTTCCCTGCTTGCACTGGCACTTCTTTCTCCGGCGGCCGCGTCGGCTGCACCGGCGCCCGATTTCCTTTCCGATCTTCTCGGCAGAGTCTCGGGAAGTGTCGATGCGGGAAGCGTGGTGAAGGATGTCATCGACGGCGTCTTCACGAAGGAGAATCTCACGGTCGAGGACATCGCCGGCGACTGGCAGTCGACAGGTTCGGCAGTCGATTTCCGCAGCGAGAGCCTGATGAAGAAAGCGGGAGGCGCTGCCGTGGCTTCGGCCATTCAGACAAAGCTGAATCCTTACTATAAGAAATATGGTTTTGACAAGGCCATTTTCTCGATTGCAAAAGACGGCTCGCTGAGCATGAAGGTGGGAAAATACACCATTCAGGGCACCATCAAGGTCAACGACGACAAACGCTATGCCGGCAATTTCATTGTCAATTTCAAGGCTCTCGGCGTCATGTCGCTTGGCGAATATGACACCTACGTGGCTCTTGTCAACAATCCTCTTACCGGCAACAAGGAACTGAAGATGATGTTCGATGCCCAGAAACTTGTCGCCATGATGAGGCTTGTTGCCTCGCTGACCAAGTCGTCGCTTGCCAAGTCCGCATCGTCAATGCTGGAGAGCTACGACGGCATCTGCGTGGGCTTCCGTTGCGTTCCCTACGTTGATCCCAAAGCCAAATGACGGAGAGAACTCAACCTGAGACTGCCGAAGGTCGGTCTGCTGCGCGATACATGGTCGTGAATGCCGGTAACGGCATCCTCCGGGCATGTGTTGGCGACGGCGCTGCAATGAGCATGACTATCGACCGCCGGTGGCAGTGTGAGCCTGCGGACGCCCTGTCGCGTCTGGAGGACATGGTTTACGAACAGCCTTCGCTTTTCGACGACATCGACACCATATTGCTCCTTTCCCCGACTGTTTCGGTCGTGACGCCACGCGAGCTTGTCGGCGACGATCCCGAGGCGATTGCCGCCGTGCTTGACCGCTATGACCTTTCGGAGTCCAAGGACTGCTTTGCCGAGCCGATCGGCGACGCCGACGACAATCTGCTGCTCTACACGATGCCTGCAGGGATGCGTGGTTTTTTAGGACGCTGCTTCCCTACCGAGAAGGTGAGCCACGAGCTGCTGCCGTTCGTGCGCTGTTTCCTTTCCGCGGCTTATGCGGAGCGTGGAGACAGGATGTGGGCTGATATACACGACAGCCGTGTAGACGTAGCGGCGTTCCGCGACGGACGTTTGCTGCTGCTCAACACATGGCGATGGCACAATTCGGCCGACATACTCTATTACCTTGTCTGCTGCTGGCGCGCACTCGGACTCGACAGCGCGGGCGGACAGCTTTGCGTGAGCGGACCCGCCGACGTGCGCGGAGCGCTGCTTCCGGAGCTTAGGAAATACGTCAACTATGTGGCCATGCCGTCGCTTCCCCGCAATGTCAGGAGTCTGCTCTCTTCCGGACTTCCGCTCAATGCCGTGAGGTCGGTAATCGAGATGGAGAGCGGCGTCAACGGGGCAAAATCATGAGAAAAGATGAGAATAATCAGAGGAAAATACGGACGCAGGCGTTTTGACGTGCCTCGCAACATCACGGCACGCCCGACAACCGATTTCGCGCGTGAGAACATCTTCAATGTCCTTGAGAACATGGCGGATTTCGAAGGTCGTGCGGCGCTCGATCTTTTCGCGGGCACAGGAGCTATAAGTCTGGAATTTCTCTCGCGCGGCTGCCGCGAGGTAACAGCCGTGGAGATGGCTTCCACGCAGGCCAATTTCATCAAGTCGGTGAAGGGCAAGCTTGGCGCCGAGGGTCTGAAGGTCGTCAAGGGGGACGTGTTCCGTTTTGTGGCGACATGCTCGCAGACCTTCGACTTCATCTTTGCCGATCCTCCCTACGACCATCCGCGTTTCGCCGAAATTCCGGAAATGATACTCGGCAGCAGAATGCTCCATGAGGGCACGATCGTCGTCGTGGAGCACAACCGCAGCCACGACTTCTCAGCGCTTCCCGGCTTCGTGCGCCATCTAGCCTACGGAAGTGTCAATTTCTCGATCTTTGTAGTCGGAAGCGGACTGGAGGATGCCGGGGTTTGACGCCTTATATAGAGCCTCGCTCGAACATTTCGGGCATGAACCTCTCGAAGAGCAGGACCATCTGCTGCGCATCCTTACCTCCTTCGCCCTCGAACGCTCCGGACGTCAGGCGCTTATAGTCAGCGGATATGCCGGCACCGGCAAGACATCGCTCATGGCCGCGTTCGTCAACGCGCTCCACCGCTGCGGCATGAAATATGTGCTTCTCGCACCCACCGGCCGTGCCGCCAAGGTTTTCTCCTCCTACGCCGGATTCCCGGCATACACTATCCACAAACGCCTTTTCCGGGGCACGCTCCCCTCGCTGGGAGGCGAGCTTTTCCTTGCTCCCAACAACGACACCGACACCCTTTTCATAGTCGACGAGGCCTCGATGATTCCCGAGGGTGAGGGAGGACATATTCTCTCGCAGCTGCTTCGCCACATCTATAGCGCCTACGGCAACAACGTCATATTCGTGGGCGACACCGCGCAGCTTCCCCCCGTTGGTCAGACCGAAAGCTTCGCCATGAATCCCGAGGCGCTCCGACGTCTCGGCCTCCAGCCTGAGTGCGCCTATCTAGACCGCCCGGTGCGTCAGGCGCGTCGCAGCGGCATTCTCTACAACGCCACATGGCTGCGCCGCGCCATGCTTCTTCCGCAGCTTCCCGCGCCGCAGATGAAAGTCTCAGCCTTCCCCGACGTCGAGGTGCTTGGCAACGAATATCTCGGCGAACGCATCGCCGACAGTTTTTCCGCCACCGGCGACGAAGGCACAATGGTCGTGACGCGAAGCAACTTCCGCGCCGGACTTTTCAACCGCCAGATAAGGGCGTGCGTGTTCTACGCCGAGGAACAGCTGCAGCGCGGCGAGAAACTCGTGGTCGTGAAAAACAACTACTTCTATTCCGACCGCAAGAAGGACATCGACTTCCTCGCCAACGGCGAGATCGTGCGCCTCGAATACATCCACGGCATGGAGCGCCGCTACGGACTCGATTTCGCCGATGTCGACATCTATCTGCCTGTGAGCGGCAAAAGCCTCACGGTCAAGATATTGCTTGACTGTCTCACCTCCGATGCCGCCGCGCTCACAGCCGAACAATCGACAGCGTTTTATAACGCCGTACTCGCGGAATACACCTCGACAGGGTTGGAGCTGTCAAAGGCGCTGCTTGCATTGCGTCGCGATCCATATCTGAACGCATTGCAAGTGAAATACGCCTACTGCCTCACCTGCCACAAGGCGCAAGGTGGACAATGGGACAACCTTTTTGTCGATTTAGGCGGCATCGCGGCCGAAGACATGGGCATGGAATTTTACCGCTGGCTCTACACCGCCGTCACCCGCGCCCGCAAACGCCTCTACCTCGTCAATCCCACCCTCAAAATCCTCTGACCCCGAATCTTTCTTAATCCGAGACTGCTTTGTCTGTGCCGATAAATCTGTTGAGCCTTTCAAGACAACGTTTCTTTTGATCTATATTGGGATGAACATAGAGATTGAGTGTTGTGGCGACATTAGAATGACCTAAAATGACGCTGACTGTTTTGTAGTCACATCCGCTCTCAATGCATCGCGTTGCGAAGGTGTGTCGTAATCCATGAAAAACGATAGGAGGAATGTTGAGGCGTTTGAGAATGCGGCTGAAGGTTTCGCGATATGTGCGCGGCTCTTTAGCCTTGATTCCGTCTCCGACAACATAGTTCCCGCCGGATTGTTGGCGCTTTATCGTTCGCAAGGCATCGTGTAGAATTGTCGGGATCGGAATTTCTCTGTTGCTGCTTTTGGTTTTGGGCGTGGAGGCATAACGTTCGGTGTGTCTTGTGTCGCAGTTGTAGATACGGCTTACAGTATTGGCGATTGTTATGAGGCGACGTTGCAGATCAACATTGATCCATTGCAACGCACACACTTCGCCGATGCGTAAGCCACAACACAGCGCTATCATAACGCCGATGTTCTGTGTATTCGGATTTACTGACAGTTCATGTAGAAGTTTTCTGTGATTTCTCAGCGAAAGGATGGGAAGTGGCTTTATGGATGTCTCAGTAGGATATTTTATTTCCCAGGAAGGAAAATCGAAGTCTGAATGTTTTGCCCCGAATCGGGCGATGGCTTTCAGTACGGCCAAAATATCATGGACAGATTTACGACTTAATCCGGATTGCAGTTTGTCAAGCACAAACTGTTGGACATCAGATTCCGGAATGATGTTGTCGTTCCCGAATTTCGGCAAAAGGTGCGTCTTTAGAATAAGTGAATAGGAGCAGTAAGTGGAGTGTTTCACCAGACTGCGTTTGTTCTCCTGCCAAAGTGTGGCGACCTCTTTGAATGTTAATTGTGTCTGCATATTCAGTGAAATTTAGAACTTTCACCGAATATAGTCATTTTTTATGGTGGAGTCAGTGGTTTCCCTTTGCTCTGTTATGGTGCTTGCAAAGCATCTGACAGTTTTCGATACTTGTTGCTCCGCCCCTGCTCCATGCGGTGACGTGGTCGGCATCCATTTCGCTCTGTTTCCATATCTTGTGCGAGTTGGCGTCGTGGCCTATGGCGCAGTATGGACAGTTGGATTTGCCATTTCCCTTTGCGGCTTGGGTTTGTCGTGCATACATCGCGCGTTTTGTGGCCTCGTCGAATATGCGTATGTCGAGCAACTTCGTATCAATCTCGCCACCGAGAAGAAATTCATATATTCCTCGTCTGTTTTTTACGTATGGGTCGGAATATAAGGCATATACACGCTCTTTAATATGTGTCGGACTGTAGGGCGTGTGGTGATATTTCTCATAAAGCTCTCCCCACGGCAAACCGCGCATTTCATTTTCAACGAGAGGGAACACTGTGCGCACCCAGTCGATGACGCTGTTGAAGTAAGTGGTCAATTCTGTGATGTCGCCGTTAAAGCGGTGATCCTTCATGTATTCCTCGGTGTGGCCTCGGCTCACCCATTCAAGAGCGGTGGCGAGAATGTCCTGACGGTTGGCTGCACCCGATATGTATGCCTGCCACATCTGCATTTTCGCGTTCTGCGTATTGCTGAACACTTCCTTTGCTGCGGTGACAAAGGGTCCGGAGTATACAGCATTGAGAAGTTCCTGTGCGTTGAGTGGCACTCCGGCGATGTTGATTGTCCTGAACCATTCCTTGATCTCGCTTTCCGAGCCTTCGCATTCGTAAATGAGTAGTTTTGTCCTGAGAAACTTGTTGCGTTTCTCTACTGCAATGGATCCGATGCTTTGTGGCAGTCCGTTTTCATCCTTGATGCCGAGTTTGCCGTTGAAAAAGCGCCCGAGCGATGTGATGCGTTGCTGTCCGTCAAGCACTTCGAGTCGCCCGTCGGCGGTGCGGTTGAAATAAAAGACACCGAGGGGATAGCCTTTCAGCACCGAGTCTATTACAGCCACATCGCGTTTGCCGTCGGCATAGATGTAATTGCGCTGATATTCCGGCTGGATGGTGAGACGGCCGCCCATACCGAAAAGTCCTTTTGCTTCAAGCTCGTTGTAGACAAAACCATCGCAAATGTCGGCGATAGTCCATTCTGTGTGCAGTTCGGTCTTCATTCCGATTCTATTTCATCAAGACGTCGGAGAGCTTCTTCGCCGGAGACGAGTTTCGGCATTCCGTCTTCGCCGGACATTACGAGCGGCTCTCCAAGTTTGGCTTTACGCTCAAACAATGCTCTCTGTGTTTGCCGGATATTCTCTCTGATCCTTCTGAACAGATCTATCTCTTCCTGCTCTGACATTGCTCTTTGATTTTATTTAGTTTGACGGAATCTACTACTTTGTCTCTCTCAACAATCGGAGTCAAGCCGTCGGTGTTATCATATAACGCCCAGCGGTCAACAATCGGCACAAAGATATTAAAAAGATTTTGAATACCACGCCAATAGCGACGATGAATTACTTCTTGGGGGATATTATGTCCTCCGGATGCTACGCGTGTAGCAACACGTTGCTCTGCGTATGACGGCGACGGAAGCCAGAAGAACAGGAGCACAACCTCGTAGCCGAGGCTTTGGGCGCGTTCCACAAGAGCCTTGTAACTGCGGGTGGCAAGTGTCGTCTCAATCGCGAATGTCTCTTTGTGCGAAAGAAGATAATCTATGCGTTGAAGCATGATCTTTCCTGCTTCTACCGCGACTTTTTCAGGATCAAATGGCGAGAGACCTTTAGCAATCTCGTCGGCATTGACAAACTCGCGGCAGTCGAGGATCTCCGGAAGCACAGTCATGGATGCAGTAGTCTTTCCGGCTCCATTGCAACCCGCAATTATGTAAAGTGTTTGTTTCATCGCGATTAGTAATTGATATTCTATATTGTGGCAGGCAAGTGGGAACACAAGAGCCTCTGCACCAGAGGAT
>CABUIO010000043.1 GCA_902491625.1 uncultured Porphyromonadaceae bacterium
CAGAGTCGATCAAAAATATTTTCTGATTTTCACTGTTTGTCGTTTTATTTTTTTTAACTTTGCCATCTCAGAGAGTGATGTGAGTGATGTGGCTTATCATATTATAAATGAACATACCATAAATTGACACACACCGATCGGACTTCTCTTTCGGGTATCCATAATTATCAATCAATACTTTTTCCGTTATGAAAAAAGCTTTTACACTTCTATCCGCGCTTTTGCTCGGCTCTGCCGTGCTCTCTTCGGCGGCTCAGCCGAAAGTGCGCCGTGCGGCTCCGGAGGGACAGCGGAACGAACGCACCGCAGGCAGGAGCGCTTCCGAGACGCGTGCCGACATGCTGCGTAAGATCAACAATCCACTGCGCAATGTAGGCAACGCGCCTGTCAAGTCGGCACGCAGCCGCAACGTCAGCATCGCCGGTTTCTCCCTTCCCGGAGTTGCCAAGGCTCCACATCGTGTAGGGCCAAATGGCGGCACTGTCTACGGCTGGCTCAACACTTGCGACGACTCCGACCTCTGCGGATTCACCGAACTGACTGTTTCCGGGGGGATAACCAACATTTTCGGTACACCCATGACGCCGAGCTGGGGCGACATCCTCCCCTTCGTGATGTATGTGCGCGAGGACAAGGTCGTCTGCCTCGGATGGGACTATGACTCGTGGTGGGGCGACATCTACGGCAACTGCTACGCTGTTTACGACATGAAAGGCAATGAGGTGGAGTTTGTCTCCCTTCCCGAGGACGAGCCGATGATGACCCTCGGCGCCTACGATCCTGTCAACGACATCGTCTATGGCTATATCGAGGCTTCCGACGGCAACATCTTCGTGAAGGCCCCGGGTTCGAATCCCCGCGACATCACGGTGATCGCCACCTTCGACAACACCTATACGCTCAATGCGTTCACGTATAATATTCCGAAGAAAAAACTCATAGGAATCACTCATCAGGCCAACGGCAACAACGCCGTGGAGATCGATCCCGCCACCGGCAAGCAGACAGTGCTCGCCCATGTGGAGCAGACATCTGTCTATGCTTCCGGATTTGCATATTCACCTTTTGACGACGGCTATTATTACACTTATGCCTCTGGCGACGACGGCTACGGACTGCAGCTTCTCAACGAGAATGACTTCTCGGTGCTTCGTGACACGAAATATGAGGATAATCCGACTTTCACCTCGCTCTATTCTCCTGATGTGCGCAAGATCGACGCCGAGGCTCCCGGAGCGCCGGTCTTCATTTCGAGTGCGTTCAAAGATGGTTCGACATCCGGTAAACTCAACTACCGCCTTCCCGCGCAGTCCTTCGCCGGTGTGCCTCTGCTCGGCAACGTAGACTGGCAACTTTACATCGACGACGTGCTATATAAGCGAGGTTCCGGTGCGGCAGGCTCCGAGATCTCGGTCAGCGTCAGCGGTCTTGAAGACGGATTCCATACTTTCACCATGTTCTGCTCGCTCGGCGGCCATCTGAGTGTCGAGGATGTGCAGACATTCTATGTCGGCTACGACACTCCCAAGGCTCCTGCGTCAGTGACTCTCACCGACTCCCTGATCAGTTGGGATGCCGTGACCGAGGGCGTCAACGGCGCTTACGTCGATCCCGAGACCGTGACCTACAATGTCTATCTCAATGGCGATGTGGTCGCCGAGGGTGTCTCAGGCACCTCCGTTCCGGTGAAATATCCCTCCGACCAACTCATTGAGAAATATGTGGCCGGAGTCGAGGCCGTCTCAGGCGGCCATGTCTCCTCAAGGACTCTGTCGCGCAAACTGCTCTACGGCGAGCCCTTCCCTCTGCCGGCATCATTCCTTCCCTCGGACAATGACGCCGACCTTTTCACCATTGTCGACGCCAACAACGACGGACGCACCTTCTTCCCCGACACCGTGACGATCGACAAGAAGGATATTCCCTGTTTCTGCAGCATCTTTGCCTACTCCAAGAAACCGAGCGACGACTGGCTCTTCCTCCCGCCGGTAGCAATCGAGGATCCTGCGGCTGTCTACAATTTCTCGATGAACGCCTTCCGCAACGGCGACATCTACACAGAGGAGTTCGAAGTGAAACTCTGCACCGCTCCATCGCCCGACGCTGTGGTGGGCGAGATCGCACCCGAGACATCGGTGACCAACGCCAAAGGCTACGAGGCCGCGATCAACTCGCGCTTCGACTTCGCATTTCAGGTGCCGAAGAAAGGCACATATTATATTGGAGTACATGCCGTCTCCGTCAATAAATTCCGACTTTACGTGCGCGACTTCCATGTCTCCCGGCTCACTGACGTCGTGGCGACTGCTCCTGCCGCGCCCGAGAATCTGACTCTCACCGCCGCCACCGAGGGCAAGCTTCAGGCCGTGGCCACATTCTCTTTCCCGATCAAGGCAATCAACGGTACGGATCTTGCTGCCGGCACATCTCTGACAGCAAAGGTCAGCGCCGCAGGATGCGACGAGGTGACTGCCACCGGCAAGCCCGGCGAGGAGGTCAGCGTGACGCTCCCGACAGTCCAGGGTGACAACGCCGTCACGGTCACAATCTTCGACGGCACGCAGAAAGGTCTCTCGGCTTCCGGTTCGGTCTTCACGGGCGTGGATGTCGCCGGATTGGTCAACGACCTTACCGGCACCGTCAGCGAGGACGACATGAAGCTACATCTCTCCTGGAAGGCTCCGACCGAGGGGGCCAACGGCGGATACAACGCTCCCACAGGCTATGAATACTATCTCTTCCTGCCCTCGGGCAGCTCATGGCAGGCCGCTGCATTCATAGGCAAGGATGTTACGGAATATGACCTCACACTTCCCGAAGGATCCTCCCTCGGTCTCTATGGCGCCGGTGTCCTCGCTGTCAACGAGGCCGGTAGCGACAACACCATCGCGACCGTTCAGGCCGTGCTCGGAACTCCTAACAAGGTTCCGGCAGTCAGCGATTTCGTGGCCGGAAACATGCTCCCGGCTATCATCAACTATACACCCTCGACTCCGAAGATGAGTCTTTACCTTGACGATCCCGGCAAGAAATTCACGACCTTCAAGACTCCGGACAACCGCACGGCTCTCTTCACGCAGTCCTCGGGCAATGTCAACGGCCTTATCTCCATGTCCAAATTCTCCACCGTGGGAATCAAGAATCCGATGGTAGAATTCAACACCTTCGGCGGTTCGTGCGAAAGCATCTCGATCTACGCGCAGCGCTATGGCGAGGAGCGCAAGCTCGTCAAGACTTATCAGGGCAGCGAGCTTGAGGCAGGTCCCGACTGCAAGGTGCGCACGGAGCTTCCCGCCGAATATGCCGGATGCCCCTGGGTTGACATCTTCGTGGGATTCAACACCACAGGCTCGAAGCAGTCGCTCATTCTTTACAGTTTCCGCGTCTGCGACAACGTGGCCGATGATTTCGCCACCGCCTCCGTCGAAGGTCCCTCTATAGCGGTTATAGGCGAGGAGGTGAAGTACACCGCCCTTATTGACAATTACGGCAACACGGCGGCCGCGCTTCCTGCCGGAACATGGACTGTCAGTGATGTCGAAGGCAATATCCTCGCCTCGC
This sequence comes from uncultured Porphyromonadaceae bacterium, assembly GCA_902491625.1. Taxonomy (GTDB): domain Bacteria; phylum Bacteroidota; class Bacteroidia; order Bacteroidales; family Muribaculaceae; genus Lepagella. Next base: position 3,562 of record CABUIO010000043.1, read on the forward strand.
ACTCCGATGCCGCAGGAACCGGGCCGATAGAGTCGTTCGCACAGACCACGCGCGAGATCTCCTTCACACCGACAGCCGAATACTTCGGTCGCGTGACGATATCCTACAGCATCGACGGCGACGACAGCCACAGTGAGAACAACCGAGCCGAGATCGCTGTAGACATCCAGCGCGGTGCCAATCCTGTGGTCACGGATCTCCATGCTTCCGATGTGGCCTATGACAACGTCACCCTCGGCTGGACCGGCCCGCTCGCAGGTCCGACTGTAGATTCCTTCGAGGAGCTGACCCCATTCGTCCTCGATTCCGATGATCCTATGCTCGGGGTCTTCAAGCGCGTGGACGGCGACGGCAAGATAACCTATGCACTCGCCAACGGCCAGACCGAATATCCCATCCCCGGCGCCGGACATCCCGCAAGCTTTGTGACATGGAGTTCCGGGCAGGTTGATCAGATCGTCGGCACCGAGGGTCTGGTGCCTGCCAACAGCGGCGACCGCTTCCTTATCGCATACTGTCCCGCAGAACCAGCCGGCAACCCTGCCGCCGCCGACGACTGGCTCATCTCTCCGGCTGTGGAGGGGGGTACGTCGATCACATTCGCCATGCGTCCCATGCTCAACGAATATCCCGAGACTGTCGAGGTGATGTATTCCTCGACCGTCGATGCTCCCGGTGCTTTCAAGCTCCTTGAGACCATCACGACCGAAGGTCTCGCATCGCAGGATCCTGTCTGGAAGAACTACACCGTGGCACTTCCCGCCGACGCCAAGTACTTCGCCATCCATTACGTCAGCAAGGATCAGTTCGCGGTCATGCTCGACGACATAGGCTACACTCCCGCAGGCTCGCGCCTTGCTGTCAGCGGCTATGACATCTATCGCGACGGCGTGAAGATAGCCACCGACGCACCCTGCACCGGCGACACCTATGCCGACACGACAGTCAGCGAAGCCACCGGCTACACCTACATGATCGTGCCTGTGCTCACCGACGGCACACGCGGACTCAACTCCAACTATCTCCATGTCCTCACCACAGGCGTGAAGGTCGTTGTGACAGACGGAAACGACGGCGCCGAATACTACGACCTACGCGGCATCCGCGTGGTCGGCAAGCCCGCGTCCGGCATCTACCTCCGCAAAACCTCCGGAAAGACCGAAAAGGTAATTGTGAAATAAACCTCCGACGGTTGACTGTCGCCATCTCGTGCGACGGTCAATCCGCAAAAATACCTGGAGCGACGGATCCTCCCGATCCGCCGCTCCGTTTTGTTAAAAAAGGATCGTATCAGGAACCGCGCCAGAGGTTGCATAATCGATAGCTGACGGATGAGCATAGCGAATCCGTCGGAAAGATCACACTCTCATCTCCCACCCTTCATGGTCGCTTCTCCAATGTCGTAGGGACAAAAACAAAGAAACCGCCACGAGGGGCGGTTTCTTGTTAAGTACTGTATGGTTATGATCAGCGTTTTACGACGCGGTAGGTGGAGGAGGTGCCTTCGGCGTGGATCAGGTAGATGCCGGGAAGAAGGTTGCTCAGGCTTACCGTTGCCGAAGTTCCGTCGGCGGCTGTGCGGAGGAGTGCAGTGCCCTGAAGGTCGTAGACTGTGAGGGCGGTCACGCCTGATGCGGTGGCGCTGACGGTCGTGCCGTCGAAACTCCAGGCGGTCTCTGCCTTCACTTTGGCAACGCCTGTTGTGACGTCGATATATTCGCCGTAGACTATGCGCTCGGAGGGGAAATACTCTTCTGTGTCATAGTCATATTCCTCGGATACGACCTCCGTAGGGTTGCCGTTGGCATCGTAGGTGTAGGTGTATTTTGTAGCGGCGATAAGTTCTTCTTCACCCTCGTAGGTTTCTTTCTCGGTGAAGCTGATCATGTTGCCGTGAGAGTCCATGATTGCTTCCTGCACGTCGATATAGACAGGCTCGGTAAGGATGTTTCCTTCTTCATCGAAATATTCAGTCGTTGTCAAGCGCAGGGATCCGTTGTCGTCGATGGTCTCCATAGCCATGGTGCGTCCGACCTCGTTGATGTTGTTTGTTGTCTCCTTGACGAAGAAGTCATGGCCTCCGTTGGAGTATTCCACCAGGTAGTGACCGTCGGGTTGGTCGTTGTAGTAGACTACGGCGGATTTTATCAGGTTCTCGCCCTCGGTAAGATCCAGCAGATCGCCGAACACCGTCATCTGGCCGTCGGTCTTCTCCCACACGATATCCTTGTAGGAAAGGTCATCGTAGAGGCTCCACTCCGTATCGTTCTCTATCACATAGTAGAAATATTCGTTGGCCTTGCCGTCGGTGCCGTAGTTCCAGACTGATTTGTAGGCCGGCTTGAGATCGGAGGCCAGAGGAAGCGACTTCATCACCTCGATGATGTTGCCGTCGTCGTTGCGTGTGATGGAGTTTGTCTCCCAAGAGTAGTTTTTCACCCATTCTCCCTCGCTCCAGTTGTAGCCGATGCGCTCGGTGAAGAAATCGTGGACTTTGGAGTCGTAGGTGTAGGTTTTTTTCTCAGAATTGTTCCATGTCTCGCCGTCCTCGCTGTCCGTCTTGAGGATCAGGACAGGGGAGTTGTATTCGTCGTAGGTAGTTTCGGTCTTCGACAGCCATCCCTCTTCATCGACAAGCTCTTCGGTGCAGTTGCCCCGGTTGTCGTATTTGAAAGTGACAGTGCCCAGTTCCATCCAGTCCGCGCCGTCGTGCATATAGTCGGTCTCGCTTACCGGGCGCCACAGAGGTGTAGCAGCCTCTACGCGGAGTCTGGAATTCTTAGAGGCTTTTCCTCGGCCGGATTTGAAACGCTGTGCGCCGGCAAACGCGGGCATGCCAACGGCCAGACATAATGCTAAAATGTAAATTTTCCTCATGCTTATATGTTTTTAGTTTGGATTGTTGTTGACAAAGATAGAAAAAATTTCTCGATCCTCCAAATCCTGAGTAAAAGCGGTATGAGGCGGAAGATGGAGAAGTCATGGTTTGGATTTGCCTACAGGAGGCTCCGCGAGGGTGATTCTCACGACGGTGGTGATTCCGAGGCTGCGTGCGATCGCCTCGTCGAAATGATCCATGTATCCCGGCAGAAACCTCTGACAGAGCAGCCGCAGGGCCTCGGTCTTCTCGGCGACATCCTCCACGATCTCCGCTTTGCCGAGTGCCACGGCGGAATTGTAATACTCCGTGAAATTGTTTTTCTCGGCCTCGAATTTCGGAGTGCAGCGACTCACGGCCGACAGACTCACCGTCGGATTGCTGCGCAGACAATCGAGCTTTTCACCCTCGGCGGCGCAATGGAAATAGAATGTGTCTTCGCCGCCGCGCACCAGCGACAGCGGCAATCCGTAGGGACTGCCGTCCGGACGCACCATGCTTACGGAGACATACGGCGCCTTGTCAAACACTTCCAATGCCCAGTCGGCATCCTTCTGCCTGTTAGCCTTTCTCATCTGTTTCATCGTCGTATTCGTAATTATTGTGCCGCAAAAAATCCCACTATAAGCCCGATAGGCCTTATAAGATTTATATGCCTGTTTTGAGGGGTTATTTGCGTGTAAAGACGAGGTCGATACCTCCGGAGTAGCGTTTTTCCTCCTTGTTGTTCCAGTGCTCGGCCACACCGAGCGACTGTAGCGCTTTCCCTTTGCCGGCGGGAGTATAGACTGTACCCGAGGGTGCGTTGTCGGCCATCGCGGCCTCGACAAGATACATGTCGGAATAGTCCGTGTCGGCCATGTCGGGAAATTCACCGATCAGGAAATCGACTCCGACCATGTCGATGGCTACAGGATCGAGGCTTCCGAAAAGCGAGCACGGCCAGTCGCCGTTGAAGGGTGTCATCGTCCAGCGCGGACCGGGAGCACCTCCCACGTTGCGGCATCCGTAGAGTCCGTCGATGAGCCATAGCACGCATTTGCCGCCGAGGCCGGGATGACCCATGAAGTCTACGAAGGTCATGTATTTAGGTGTGCCGTCGCGGCTCTGATCGAAATTGTTGTGGTGATTTCTGCGCCAGTCCGGATGGATGTTCATGGCGCCGTACCAGTTCTTGCCGCAGAGTGTTACTCCCTGGCCGACATGTCCTTTCAGGAGCGCCATGTTGATGACGTAGTCGGCGTCGGTGAATACCGAGGCTATCCCTGTGGCCAATTCTCCGTTGTCGGCGGAATAGTGCATGGCGTCGGGTGTGTAGGTCGTTTTCTCGCGTCCGTTCCCGCCGGAGTTGTCAACAAAATGCACCTGAGGGAAATCGCGGTGGCATTTCTCGTAGAGATAGTCGGTGATGAAGCGGCTCGGTTCGGCCACGACTATATCTTCCTGCGCCACGCCTCCGTCCTCAGTAAGACTTTTCAGGAGCGCATAGACCATCTGCGGCGAGGCGTTGATCTCGTCGCTGTCGGCGTGTGAGTTGGTATTGTTGTTGTTTATCTTTATGGCTATCGTCTCGCCGGACTTGTGGCCTTCGGCGCCTTTCCCTCGGATGGAGTTGAAATAGCGGAAAACCTTGTCCCAGGCATCGGCGGCGTTGTCGGCGCCTGAGAGTGTGAGAAGCGTCTGGCGCATCATCCAGTCGCAATCGTCCTGACTGTTGCATGAGTCGGAGAACCATCGGCTGTCGCTCATGTCCCACGAAGCGGCGCCGGGCGCATGGCTCCATGCGACACGTCCCGGAAATATGCCTCGCGGTGTACCTACAGGTGTGTTCGCAGCGAGACACTGTTTGACTGTTGCGGATTCGCCGGTGTTGGCGTCGGCAGCGCTGTAAACCGGAGCGGCAAACAGCACGGATGCGCATAGGGAAAGGAATATCTTTTTCATTTCAGATTCGATTCGCATTGAAGTCGTTTCGACTTATTTCTTTGTTAAGATTTCGTCAGATTTTCGAGTGGATTTTCATCACCGAAGAGGGAGCGATGCGGGCATCGTGACCGATGAGGAGATGGAAATACGCCGGAAAGATGGCGGAAGATTGATAAAGAGAGTTCATAGTTATCACTTCTCTATGTTTATATTAGATCGTAAATGAGTCGAAACGACTTCATCAGACTGCAAAGCTAACGAAAAAATCCGGATGACGAAAAAAGGCGGCAAAGCATCCGCGCTCCGCCGCCTTCTCAACATATAATCCGATTTATTTAGAGGTTGTTTAATAATCATTGTTAATGACAGGGTGGTGTATTTTATGATTAA
>CABUIO010000044.1 GCA_902491625.1 uncultured Porphyromonadaceae bacterium
TTAATCATAAAATACACCACCCTGTCATTAACAATGATTATTAAACAACCTCTAAGAAAGCATGAGAATCGACCACATAGCTGTTCGGGCGTATGACATCGAAAGACTCAGGGAGTTTTATGTCACCTACTTCGGCACGGTGTCCGGAACAAGTTACCACAATTCCAAGAAAGGTCTGACGACATATTTTCTGACATTCCCCTCCGGGGGCGCCCGGCTGGAGCTGATGCACATTCCCGAACTTGACCGCTGCGGACGCAGCTGCCAAGCCTCTGGACTCTGCCACATCGCCATCTCCTTAGGAAGCCGGGAGGCGGTCGACGCGCTCACGGAGAGAATGCGGAAGGAGGGCGTCGGGATCGTTGGCGAACCGCGCACCACCGGCGACGGCTACTACGAGAGCGTCATCTCCGACCCCGAAGGCAATCTGATAGAGCTTACGGTCTAACCGAGTGTATAAGAGTTGTTGAAAGATAATAAAATGCGGCGAAGCCGCTGATTCCTTGTAACCTCAGGCTTTTTGCCTGAGGTTGTTGTCGTGATATGCTACTGCATCGAAGATGCTGATTATAAGACTCTCCGAGGATTATTACACTTTTGCCGCATCTATGATACAACTTGTAAGAGTTATATTCCGAAAAGGAACTGTAATGGCTCTGAAACCTCCATTTCCCCGGCTGCATCGCCGGCATAGATCTCACCCTTGGTCAGAGGAAGTTTTCTGACTTTCTCTCCGGGATTGAAATCAAGTTTTTTGAGGTCTATCCAGAAAATGTCAGGACTCAAGGTCGATTCAAAATAATAGACACGATTTTTCTGATCGGCGACTGTACGCCACCGCGTGGAGGCTATATTCGGCTGCGAGGGAATTGAAATGCCGAGCGGTACGGACACATTGCGCATCACACTGAATACCCCTGCGACCGCATTGCGGTAATCGGAAGTCCGGGGGAGTGCCTTGATATAAAACGACGCACGCACGAAACGGTCAGACGCGCGGTTGGTTCCCGGCAACATGACAAGTCCGCCCAACTGTTCCCAATAATCGTCCAGAGTCAGCTGCTTGTCGTAGGAAGGGGAGTTCGTCATGACCTGACACTCTTTCCCATGATGAATCACGAGATTGCCGTCGATATATTCGAAAATAGCGCTGTCGCCTGTCGGATCCGAGATTGAAAGATGCAATGTCGACTTCGCTCCGTTAGGAAGATCCGGATTGTCAATACGAAACAATTCCTTGCCAAGTTCCTCGACGGCCTCGTCAACTGTGGCGAAATTGTCGAGTACATATTGTGTCCAGATACTCAGACCCATCACGGGGCGTGTGTCGCCGGGTCTGTGATAATCTGATTCAGCCAGAAAGAGGAGGTTGGCCACAAGCCCCTTCTCATTAATCCCGTCGCAGACACCTATGTCATATCCTGCGGTCACTACGCTCCCATAGGAAGAAGTCCACTTCAACGTATTGTCGGTCAATGCACCACGACGTGCAATACCTCTGGGAAAGAAATAAATGTTGGATTGAGGGTCTTCCTTCCAATCCATAGTGCGTCCGGTCACGATCATATCTTCCGGTCCAAGATACACGGCACGCGTACAGGCATCCGTCTGAACAGCCATACCGCACAGAAATGCGATAGTGGAAGCCACGGCAACAATACTATTACAACATGTTTTATTCATAATACTTTTAAGATTAAGAGTTAGTGAAAACTTTAAGCTGCAGATCAAAACGATGAAAAAGTAAGTCGCAAAGATTATTAGATGAAATATAATTTTTGCGACTTACTTATTTCAACGTATTTCCTTGAAAGATGTTCAAAACCCGGAGGGCGTTTAAGATTGCATCCAATGCCGCGTAGGCATATAAGCTGTCTTATTCCGTCCTGATCTCTTTTTCAACCGTGCCGTCGCTATACACCACGATGTTGATGCCTTCGGCCGGGGCGGAGATTCTGATTCCCTGTGAGTTATACCGACGCACCTCACGCTTTTCGCCTTGATCCGGGATGCTGTCCACACTCGCACTGTCGTAAAGAATGATGGGGATGTCGGAAAGCGATTCAGGCTGAGCCTTGACCATCTCTCCCGTCAGGAAATCGGTGTAGAACAGTCTGAACGACGACGGTCCCGGCTCCGCAAAAAATATAAAGAAATCAGGTTCATAGGTCACACTGCCGGTCGAGGCGAGATTCTGTGAACTGAACTCATATTCTTCGTTGAATACGAATTTAACCATATCTACAGTCGGGGGCAAAGCGCCTTTGCCGCTTGTCCGATAATTGTAAGTCACTTTATAGTCCTTAGTCAGGTCAAGACGCAAATCGTTTGTGCCAAGTTCATTGCCATCGGCGTCGCATACCTTCACTGATTCAATCTCAAGCCGGGGAACCAGAGCTGGATCAAGATGTATGGTAATTCCGGCAGGAGGTGTGGCGCCCTCAATCTCCTTGGTTTCGTGAAGGTAGTCCTCATAAACGAGCTTTACAGTATATTGCTTGCCGTCTTCAAGGATAAAATTTCTATAGTCGGCGTAGCGGGGCAATATGTCGAATGAGATCGGCACTGTGAGCTGAGTATGTTCATAGACAGCCACCGGGACGCGTGCAAGCTGCGCATTATAGTTCTCATCATCAGAATATATGTATACGTTCAGCGAGCCTCCGTCAATATTGTCGCCGTCGTTGGCAATCGTCACCTCGGTCTTGACAGTAGAGAAGAGTGACGCCGCTTCGGGTATGATGAACGGCTTGACAAAACGCAGTTTGCCATCTGTGCCGACCACATTCGAGAGTGTTGCCACGCCATCCTTCACCGTCGCGAAAAGGCGGTCTTTGTAGCCGTAAACCTGCACAGGCTTGGCTTCCATGCCATCGCATTCGCTGAATGGTACAATCGTGTAGCTGCCGTCGGCGACGTCTGTGAATGCAGACGCTGCAAGCAGGGCGCTTTGAAGTTTGAAGTGCTGGCTCTGGCCTTCGGATGCGATTTCGTCACGTTCCAAAGGCTCGGCACACAATGTCTTGACTCTGACTCCGTCGGAGTTCATCAGGTCGAGCCGGAAGATTCCCTTGTAGGCACGCATGGAATTGAGAAACAGTCCGTCGAGGCGTATCTGCGCCGGATCGTCGGCAGTGACAGGCTTCTCTCCGTTTTCGACAGTAATACCTGAACGCTCGAAATTATTGAACTCCGGATTCCACAGCATCCAGATGTCAGGATTGTAGGTTGTTCCGCTGTAGGGACGGCGTGGATGCGCGGTGATGAAGTTCTGCATGTAGGAATAGACATGCCTTCTCTCCTGATGGTCAGGTGTCAGCGCACAGATATTGTAATATCCGTCGGCGTCGCCGTTCCATCCCCAGTTTATGTGTATGAAGCCGTTGGAGTCGTATCCGTCGGCAATGAAACAGTGTCCTCCGCCACCGAATGGCGTGGCCTGACCGTTCATTATCACGGGATAGCCATTGTCTAATTCCTCCTTCATCCGCGCTATCCATTTCTGAGTGTCCCGGTATGTGCCGTAATGGGTGAAAACTTCGGAATCATAACCGAAATTCTCTGTCATGGCCGCGGCACATTCCTGATCGAACGAAGAGCTCTCGCTTGTGGTATACTGCATGTGTGCGGCGAATCCGCAGTCGCGCATCAGTGTCGCTACAGCGTTGGCCTCGGTGTCGGTCCAGTTGCCGTCAAGGTAGGTTTCGCGCATGTTTGCGAAGTCGTATGTCGAGCCGTTGAGGTCATAGTCGATCTTTCCCGCTGCCTCGTCTTTGCCGTAGAAGCTGACATAGCTGCCGCTGCCGTGGCCGCGTTCAGGCCATTGATGGTATCTGATAACCTGCGCCATGGCCGTGGCCACGCAACCGGTGAGATACGTCTTTGAGGGCAGATTGTAGTTGTAGGGCGCAAGCTGATACCACTTTGTCTTCACAAGCGGAGCGACAACCGGAGCCGCCGGAGATTCAGCATCGGCCGCAGGTTTCACAAGATTCTTCTCCACTGATTCCAGCCAATGGCGCAACGCCTCGGGGAGATTGTTTTCGTCGATATAGCCGCGGTCGGAATATCCGAGCACCGGACTTATCTCGTCATTGCCCGCAACGATGACAAATCCGTTGCCCCGGCTTCTGTCGTTGAAAATATAATATGGCTTTTCTTCAACCTTTTCTCCTTCTCCCACGGCAATCTTCTCCGGAGAGGCCGCAAAACTGACAAATCGCGAGGCAATATTAGCCGCCTTGTCGTAACCGATATTGCCTGCTGCTGCCGCAAACGTGACAACGGCCAAAATGAGTGTCGTAAAAGTTTTCTTCATGATGTCTTCAAAATGTAGGATAGTCAGGTCCTTGATTACACTGCAAAGATAGCAAACAAATTACAGACCGACAATAATCACATCTTTCGCAAGTTCCGAAAAGTGCGAAACTCAGAGGCGGGATATGAAAAAAAATCGCTAAATTTGCATTGAATAAATTGAATGTTCCCATCGATGGCTGAATCCGGAAACAACAATAAGAAAAGCTGGAAATCCCGCAACCTCATGCTGCCCGAGCTTATCGTCACCCTGATAGGCACCGTGATCGGCATACTCCTCACCGTAGGCGTCACTTACATTTCCGAAAAGAAAGACAAGGAGGAGATGGCGCGCAAAGCCTTGATGCTCACAATTCACAATCTCGACGTTTCGACACGAAGCATGGATAAGCTTATCGACGAGATGAGTCGACAGGATTCGATCTTTAACTATGTGAGGGAACGACGTTCCTCGGGAGCGGCAATCGCCCCCGACACATTGGAAATGTTCGTATCCGCGCTATATTCCCATCAGGTGCGCCCGATCGACACATCCACTGAAGATATATTCTCCACGAATTTCGAGATATGGAGATATATTGACGATCCGAAAGTGATCGGACGCATCGCCAACTGCTATTCCATAATGAAGACGTGCGGCGAGGAATACGACAGAATAGAGAAAGAAAAATTTGACGCGTTCGTAAGTTATAATGACAGACAGCCTGTTTCGGATCAGCAATCTGATGAGGAAACGGTTTATGGACTCCTGAATCAGAGCCGCGTGATCAGGGTGATGGACGAATTGCCTCTTGAAATCGCGCTTATGCGACAGCTCGTGGACAACGCCAAAGAACTTAATGACCGCAACAAAACGCAGCTGAAAATTGAACAGTCCGAACTTGACGAAATAGGCCGTCTCTTATGATCCAAAGGCAGCCCCGAATTATCATTCCTTATGGTTCCTCATAGTTCGAAAAAAATGGATCCTAATGATTGGGAATCATGGATAATGATGGTTTGAAAATATTGTTCCTCATTGTTCTTCATTGTTCGAAAAAAATAATGGTTCCCAATGGTTAGAAAAAAATTGTTCGTCATGGTTCCCCATAGTTCGCCAAAAATCCCTCGGTTTATTAAACAAATTATAATGAACGTTAATATCGTTGCACAGTTGAAACAACACTCGTATATTTGCATCACCAAATCAACAACACCTCTACTCATCCACGGTCGAGTACCATATAATGAAGGCTCCTGTAAACCATATCCTCATTGCCATCGCATTCATAGCCGCTGCAACCTTCTCCGCAGCAGCCCAGACCGTGAGGATGAGATGCACAGTCAGCACCGACGGAGTCACACGCTACGAATACCGTGAAGTCTACGAATACGACTACGTCTGGGAAAAGCCCTCATTCCCCGGAGGCGACGTCAAGCTCATACAGTTCATCAACAAAAACCGCCACTACCCCGAAGCCGCCTACAACGCCGGCATTCAGGGACGCGTCGTATGCAGCTTCATCGTCAACACCAACGGCTCCATCAGCGACGTCCAGATTTTCAAAGGCGTCGAGGCATCCCTCAACCGCGAGGCACAACGCATTTTCCGCATGATGCCAAACTGGATCCCCGGCAAACTCGACGGCATACCTGTCCCCGTACGCGTCATCCGCACCGTCCCATTCCGCAAATAAGAATTCTTACCGCGTCATCCCCGCCTGACTCCTCATCCTCTCCAGCGCCGCGTCCAAAGGCTCCGGAGCGCCAACCGGCATCTCATTGCGCAAAGTGATCAGATAATCGCGCTCGCCGTCAAGACTCCGGCACAGCACCAACTGCAGATTCGCCGCCATCGGTGCCACATCCCAGTCCATCCAATGGTCAGCCACACTCCCCCACTCCGAAGTCACATAGCGGCATCCCGGCAGATCCATCAGCGCCAGCAACGGCATCATCGTCTCCGCATGCCCGAGCCGCACACGCACCGCCGGACCCGAATAATCCTCGCGCGCCGCATCCTCCAGCGACTCCACAAGCTCACGCAATAGAGGCGTCGCCATTGTGGCCGGAACCTCGCTCAGTCCATTGGCCGAATAAATAAGGTAATGCTTCAGATTTCCACACTCCCACAACCGCTCAAACTCACGGCTCGTAAAGAAACAGCGCCAGTCGCAGACATCATAAGGAATCTCCGGCGCAACAGCCTCACAACCGGCAACAACACTGTAAAGATCCCTCGCCAGATCCAGAGCCTCCTTCTTCGTAAGCCCCGACATCGCCGTCCACTCTGCAGGCCAGTTACCTTTCAGGCGCGCCTCTAAAGCAAGCTCCAGCCAAGCACCGGAATCATCTACGCCATCCCTCAAAGCCTCTTCACACAGACGCCGGATAAGACGCGAACCACCATCGCTCAACCGCAGGACAACAGACGCCGGACACACACTGTCGCAGAAACCCTCATACACATCCATCCATCCCGAAGTCTTCTTATACTCATCGTAAGCCTCCGACTCATCGAAAAACCGCAGCAAAGGAGAAAACCTCTTGCCGCTTCCCGTCACGACCTCCAACGACCTTACATCCCACACCACCCCATGCACAAGCTCATCCATGCTCATCACGCAACGGGGCACATACGACGAAATCCCCTCGACACTGTCATATCTCGCCAGCAAACCACCGTAACGAGCCGCCATCCTGTGGCCGATCCCCGACTGCTCCTCGCGCCCCAAAGCATCCAGCGCACCCCAACGACCCGACATCACACTGTCCGCCGTCAGGCACAGATCCCTGACACGCTCCCCCGCGGGCGTGAGACCGCCGCAACCCTCAAGATACCTCCGTAACCGCTCCACACTCTTACCAGACGACAGAAACCGCGCCCCATGCCTGCCGACATGATTGACAAACACCACCTCTAAAGAATCCGGAATCACCTTCACATCCCCCGGCGCCTCATACGGCACCGCAGTCCCGGCATACACATACGCCCCCGCCTGTGCCCCCGGATCCTGAATGCAACGACCCTGCACGCCATAACCACCCATACCGGACAGCGCCTCCACCGCCAAAACCAAACTGCAAAAGAAACTACTCACCATAGCCAAAACAATTACATTAAACAAAGATATAACAACCACCCGCGCCCCAACGTTTAAATCCCCGCCAATCTGCCCCCTTGCGTGAAGCCGTTTCCGCCCGCGCCTCTGCCGCGTTGCCCGCGCCTTTGCGCGCCGTCCCTCGCGCTCCCACTCCCCCCGCTCAAATCTGTCCTCTTGTCCCGGGAGCTTGCTCCCGGCAAAAAGTGCTCGGCCATTCTTGGCCGAGAAAAGCCAGAAAAACCAAGAAAATAAACAACCCTGATAAACAATCAATTACCCTCGACTGCAGAAAAAAAAGACAAAAAAGATCACAAATAATTTGGCAGAACCGAAAAAACCGACTAACTTTGCACACGCAAAAAGGCAATAACGAAGATCAACGCAAAGCGGCAACCAAGCAAAAGCAAAGCAACGATCGAAATTAAAGCCTCGAACAGCAGAACGATGGTGTCATAGCTCAGTTGGTAGAGCAAAGGACTGAAAATCCTTGTGTCCCCGGTTCGATTCCTGGTGACACCACCGAAGACCGCTAATTCTCAATGAGTTAGCGGTCTTTTATTCATCTCCACCCCTCCGAGTCACCACAAAATTATAATAATATGCATCATCGGACTGTGGTGCATTTGGCATATGAAAGATATCGAAGCAAACAAAGAACTCATAGCGGCGTGCGGCTTCTACTGCGGCGCGTGCCGTAAGTATCTGTCTTTCTTTTCAGATCAGACCGTCCGGCTTGCATCCGCTATATCCGTGAGCATGGCGAACAAGCTTTCGCTGAGGAAATGACTAAGAGATTGTTTAATAATCATTGTTAATGACAGGGTGGTGTATTTTATGATTAAGGTGCTGTTTATGAGG
>CABUIO010000045.1 GCA_902491625.1 uncultured Porphyromonadaceae bacterium
CTCAGGCAATTTTTGCTGCCTGAGCGACTTTAGCTGACCTCCGGCACCGCCATTAACTGAATATCCCTAAAATAAGCCGCGCAAGAACGACGAATAGGCAGATTTCGACCTTAGATCGCCCTTAAAACGTGTGATTTTCGGTGAAATTCGGAGCGCAGATTTGTTTTTCAAAGGAATAATGCCTACCTTTGCGGCGTAAAGAAATATTGCGGTACGCACTGACACCCCGGATGTCGGCGGCGTGCCGTTGCTCACATCAGTTGCCTCGGCCTGCGTGCCCGAGGTCTGCGTGAAGGGTCTTTTCATCGCCGGGTGATGAAAAAGATTCTTTTCTTTTTTACGTTTGACTTTTTAATTCTACGGCGTGGATTTCCCGGAGTCCTCGCCTGCCTAACAACTTAAAAGACAGAAATATGGCAGTATATCTCACCCAGGAGGGATACGACAAGAAGATGCAGGAACTGCGCGGGCTGGAGGCTCAGCGCCCTGCGATAAAGAATGCGATCGCCGAGGCCCGCGACAAGGGAGACCTCTCGGAGAACGCCGAGTATGACGCCGCCAAGGAGGCCCAGGGCATGCTGGAGATGAAGATCGCGCAGCTCAAGGAGATCATCGCTTCGGCGCGCATCATCGACGACAGCAAGCTCAACACGGAGGAAGTGCAGCTGCTCAACACCGTGACTATCAAGAACACAGCCAACGGCATGACAATGAAATACACCATCGTCACCGAAAATGAGGCAAACCTGCGCGAGCACAAGATCGCAAGCAACACACCCATCGCCCAAGGTCTGCTCGGCCACAAGCTCGGCGAGGTTGTGCCCATCAAGGCGCCGGCCGGAGTGATGAATTTTGAAATCGTAAAAATCGAGATATAAGAGTTATCTAAGAAGCCTTATGACCATTTTCAGCAAGATAATCAAGGGTGACATCCCTTCCTATAAGGTTGCCGAGGACGACAGGTTCTACGCTTTCCTCGACATCAATCCGGTGAACTGGGGCCACACTCTCGTTGTCCCCAAGCGTGAGGAAGACTACATCTTCGACCTCACCGACGACGAGTTGGCCGACATGATGGTGTTTGCCAAGAAGGTCGCCAAGGGAATCAAGAAGGCGCTCCCCTGCCGCAAGGTCGGCGTGGCCGTGATCGGACTTGAGGTGCCCCACGCCCACATCCACCTTGTGCCGATGGAGAAGGAGAGCGACATGGATTTCAACCACAAGATCAGCGATCCCGACCCCAAGCGGATGCAGGAGATCGCCGCCGCCATCGCAGAAAACATCTAAAGCAAAGGCCTTAAGGACTTTAAAGTCTTTAAGGACTTTAAGGTCGCAAAAAAAACTTCCCCACCATGGAAAATTTCACATTCTACAGCCCGACGGAATTCGTGTTCGGGCGCGGCACTCAGGAGAAGACCGGCGAACTCGTGAAGCGCTACGGCGGATCGCGCGTCCTCCTCGTCAGCGGCGGACAGAGCGCCGAGCGCAGCGGACTGCTTCCTGAGGTGCGCAAATCGCTCGCCGAAGCCGGAATTGCCATTGTCGAACAGAAAGGTATCCAGCCCAATCCCGTGGCCGACAAAGTTTACGAGGGAATCGACCTCGCACGCACCGAAAAGATTGACTTCATCCTCGCCGTCGGCGGCGGAAGCGTGATCGACTCCGCCAAGGCCGTGGCTCTCGGCGCTGCCTACGATGGCGATTTCTGGGATTTCTACAGCGGAAAAGCCACACCGGCGAAGGCACTCCCTGTTGGCGTGGTGCTCACCATCCCCGCAGCCGGAAGCGAGGGGAGCGGCAACTCCGTGATCACCAAATTCGACGAGAAGGGACGCCACAAGATCTCCGTGCGCTATCCGATGGTGTTGCGTCCGCGTTTCGCCGTGATGAATCCGCAACTGACGATGACGCTGCCGCCATTCCAGACAGCTTGCGGCATCGTCGACATGCTCAGCCACATCTTCGAGCGTTATTTTTCCAACACCCCCGACTGTCAGGTCACAGACTCCATCGCCGAGGCACTGATGCGCAGCATCATGGCCGAGGCCCTGCGTCTCTTCGCCAATCCCGACGACTATCAGCCGCGCGCCAACATCATGTGGGCGGCCACACTCGCCCACAACGGACTCTGCGGCACCGGCAAGCAGGAGGACTGGGCGTCGCACCGGCTGGAGCACGAGGTGTCGGCATTCCACAACGTGGCCCACGGCGCCGGACTCGCAGTAATCGTGCCGGCATGGATGGCGTTCGTCTCCCGCAGCAACCCCGCGAAAGTCGAGAGCTTCGCCACCAACGTCCTCGGCATCAGCCGCGAGGGCAAGAGTTCCGCCGAGCTCTGCCGCCTCGCCGTCGAGGCGCTGAAAGGCTTCTATCACACCCTCGGCCTCACGACCTCGCTCCGCGAGCTTATCGGAGGAGATCCCGACATCGATGTCCTCGTCGACTCGCTGCGCGGCAACATGGGCGACACGCTCGGCTTCTACGTGCCCCTGAGCATGGCCGACTGCGCCGAGATCTACTGCCTCGCCCTCTGACGCATACACAACAGAAAATCCATAGAATCCGCATACTTGTCGGTATGCGGATTTTTTGCTACCTTTGCGGCAGAAAACCGAAACATCCTATAAAGATAGAAATAATGGCTAAAACGCTCACTTTCACCGACTTCAAATTTCAGGACCAGAAAGGCGAAGTGTATCACGGCAAGGTACGCGATGTCTACGACATCGATTCCCAATATCTCGTAATGGTGGCCACCGACCGCATCTCGGCCTTCGACGTGGTGCTCCCCAAAGGCATTCCTTTCAAAGGTCAGGTCCTCAACCAGATCGCGGCGCAGTTTCTCGATGCCACGGAGGACATCGTTCCCAACTGGAAAGTGGCCGTTCCCGACCCGATGGTGACCATCGGCCTGAAATGCGTTCCCTTCAAGATCGAGATGATCGTGCGCGGCTATCTGGCGGGCAGCGCATGGCGCGAATATGCCGCCGGCGCCCGCGAGATCTGCGGAGTGAAGCTCCCCGAAGGACTGCGCGAGAATGAGCGTCTGCCCCATCCCATCCTGACTCCGACCACCAAAGCCGACGCCGGCCATGACGAGAACATATCCCGCGAGGAAATCCTGCGTCGCGGCATCGTCAGCGAGGAAGACTACACTCAGATCGAGCGCTACGCCCTCGCCCTCTTCGAGCGCGGTTCGCAGATGGCAGCCGACCGCGGCCTGATCCTCGTTGACACCAAATACGAATTCGGCAAGCACGACGGCAAGGTGATCCTCATCGACGAGATCCACACCCCCGACTCCAGCCGCTACTTCTATGCCGAGGGCTACGAGGAGCGTCTGGCCAAAGGCGAGCCCCAGCGTCAGCTCTCCAAGGAGTTCGTGCGCCAGTGGCTCATGGACCACGGCTTCATGGGCAAGGCCGGACAGCAGGTGCCCGAGATGACCGACGAATACTGCGACGAGGTGAGCCGCCGTTACATCGAACTCTACGAGCACATCACCGGCGAGAAATTCATTCCCGCCGACGAGAAGAACCTCGCCGCCCGCATCGAGCGCAACGTCAGCGAGACCCTCAAGACGATCTGACGCGACGATGGCGGTAGAAGAAATAAAGCCTTACGACACACAGGGAAACAAGACGGAGCAGGTGGAGCAGATGTTCGACTCCATCGCTCCGTCTTACGATTTCATGAACCACGCCATGACCTTCGGACTTGACCGCCGCTGGCGTGACAAGGCTATCTCCCTGCTGATGCGCCGCGCCGGCGCATCCCTGCAGTCACCTCAGATTCTCGACGTGGCCTGCGG
The DNA here is from genome assembly GCA_902491625.1 of uncultured Porphyromonadaceae bacterium. GTDB lineage: Bacteria > Bacteroidota > Bacteroidia > Bacteroidales > Muribaculaceae > Lepagella. Next base: position 3,812 of record CABUIO010000045.1, read on the forward strand.
AACGGGAGATGTCAGTTTTCGTCTGCGCGAACTGATTCCCTCGCAGGTCACGGGCATCGACCTCAGCTCCGGAATGCTCGCCCAAGCCCGGCAGAAGCTCGCCGCGCCCCGCTACAAGAAATTCGAAGGCTCGATATTCTTTCAAGAAGCCGACTGCCTCGAGCTCCCCTTTGCCGACGATTCTTTCGACATAATCACAGTGGCTTACGGTGTGCGCAATTTCGAACATCTCGACAAAGGCTATGCCGGAATGCTGCGTGTGCTCCGCCCCGGCGGAATACTCTGTGTGCTGGAGCTTTGCGAACCCTCCAACGCATTGATGCGCGGACTTTACCGACTTTATTCCCGATGCGTCATCCCGCTTATGGGACGCCTGGTGAGCGGCGACCGCAAAGCCTACTCCTATCTGCTGAAAAGCATCGAGGAGTGTCCGCAGCGGAAAAAGATGACAGCTCTTATGGAACGTTGCGGCTTCCGTGAAGCTCGGTTCAAGGCGCTTTTTCCGGGCACAGTGGCGGTCTACACGGCTCTTAAAAAATATAAATAATCCGGTGCGCAGCCAACTTTTACCCTCTCCACAGCATTATAATTCAAGGATTATTTCGTAAATTCGCAAATCGAAATCAAGCAAATGAAATACAAGAGAATCCTTCTCAAACTCTCCGGCGAGTCGCTTGCAGCCGGAAACGGCACCGGAATCGACGCCGGACGCCTCAACGTCTACGCAAGCCAGATCAAGGCCATCGCCTCCAAGGGTGTCGAGATCGGTATCGTCATCGGCGGCGGCAACATCTTCCGCGGCCTCTCTGGCGCTGCCAAAGGTTTCGAGCGCGTGAAAGGAGACCAGATGGGAATGCTCGCTACCGTCATCAATTCGCTCGCCCTCCAGTCGGCGCTTGAGTCGATCGGGCAACCGGCACGCCTCTTCACCGCTATCAACATGTATCCCATCGGCGAGCACTACTCCAAACGCCGCGCCCTTGAGGCACTCTCCGACGGCGAAATAGCCATCATCAGCGGAGGCACCGGCAATCCATTCTTCACCACCGACACCGGCGCCGCACTGCGTGCCGTGGAGATCGAGGCCGACGTCATGCTCAAAGGCACACGCGTCGACGGCATCTACACCGCAGACCCGGAGAAAGATCCCGACGCCGTGAAATTCGACGAGATCACCTACGACGAAGTGCTCTCCAGAGGTCTCAAGGTGATGGATCTTACCGCCACCGCACTCTGCAAGGAGAACGGAATGCCGATCTACGTTTTCGACATGGACACCGAAGGCAACCTGATGCGCATGATGCAGGGCGAGCCTATCGGCACACTCGTGAAACCATAATAACACTCCTAATACCTACACAACCATGGAAGTAAAAGACTATCTCCAGAACGCCGAAGACAGCATGCAGCTCGCTGTCGAATATCTCGACGACACACTCAGCCATATCCGCGCCGGCAAGGCAAGCGCACGTCTGCTCGACGGCATCAGGGTGGACTACTACGGCACCGCATCGCCAATCTCAAATGTGGCCAACGTCAGTGTGCCCGACGCCCGCACGATCGCCATCACTCCCTGGGAGAAATCGATGTTCCGCGAGATCGAGAAAGCAATCATCAACTCCGAGCTCGGCGTCACTCCCGAAAACAACGGCGAGGTGATCCGCATCTCCATTCCGCCCCTTACCGAAGACCGCCGCAAGCAACTCGTAAAGCAGAGCAAGGCCGAGGCTGAAAACGCCAAGGTGAGCGTGCGCAACGCCCGCCGCGAAGCCATCGAAGGCCTCAAGAAAGAGGTCAAGAACGGACTCAGCGAAGACGCCGAAAAGGATGCCGAGGTGCAGGTCCAGAAGATCCACGACAAGTTCATGAAACGCATCGACGAAGTCTTCGGAGCCAAGGAGAAAGAGATCCTCACCGTCTGAGCCCCTCAGGCGTTGTATTTTGTCGGACGCCGACAACGCTCGGTTGACGGATTTTTTGTAATTTTGCAGCCGAAAAGCAGCTTACTCAATTTGACCCAAACAAACCAAAACCCAAAAGTATTATGGTAAATTATAAAGACCTCGGCCTGGTGAACACCCGCGAGATGTTCAAGAAGGCCATCAAGGGTGGCTACGCTATCCCTGCTTTCAACTTCAACAACATGGAGCAGCTTCAGGCCATCATCAAGGCCGCTGCCGACACCAAATCGCCCGTGATCCTTCAGGTGTCCAAAGGCGCCCGCAACTACGCCAACCCCACCCTCCTCCGCTACATGGCCCAGGGTGCTGTGGCTTACGCCAAGGAACTCGGCTGGAAGCATCCCCAGATCGTCCTTCACCTCGACCACGGCGACAGCTTCGAGCTTTGCAAGGACTGCATCGACAACGGATTCTCTTCCGTGATGATCGACGGCTCTCACCTCCCCTACGAGGAGAACGTTGCCCTCACAAAGAAGGTCGTTGACTACGCACACCAGTACGACGTGACAGTCGAGGGTGAGCTCGGCGTACTCGCCGGCGTGGAAGACGAGGTAAGCTCCGACCACCACACATACACCGATCCGGAGGAGGTTATCGACTTCGCTACCCGCACAGGCTGCGACAGCCTCGCAATCTCCATCGGCACAAGCCACGGCGCATACAAGTTCACACCCGAGCAGTGCACACGCAACGCCGAGGGTCGCCTCGTGCCCCCTCCATTGGCTTTCAACGTCCTCGACGCTGTCATGGAGAAACTTCCCGGATTCCCCATCGTACTCCACGGATCCAGCTCCGTACCTCAGGAGTATGTTGACGAGATCAACGAATTCGGCGGCAAGATGCCGGATGCAATCGGTATCCCCGAAGAGGAGCTCCGCAAAGCCGCCAAGAGCGCTGTCTGCAAGATCAACATCGACTCCGACTCACGTCTTGCCATGACCGCCACAGTCCGTAAGATCTTCGCCACCAAGCCCTCCGAGTTCGACCCCCGCAAATACCTCGGCCCCGCTCGCGACGAGATGGAGAAGCTCTACAAGCACAAAATCTACAATGTGCTCGGTTCCGACGGCAAAGCCGAAGACTGATCCGACTACTAAATATCCAAATAAAGGCTGTGTCCGACGACACAGCCTTTTTCATGTAATTACATCCGGGTTGCTAACCCGCCGCGTGATGCGGAAAGGCCTGTCAAGGCCGACACAACAATAGCCCGGAGCGCCCAAGCTCCGGGAAAGACGGCAATATAATGAAAGTGAGGTCTGTAAGACCGACCCAAATACCACTTTTGGCCGCTCCTACAGAGCTTGACTGTTCTCTTGCAACGATTCCCGGAGCTTGAACGCTCCGGGCTATTATCGTTTCGGCCTGTCAAGGCCTTTCCCATTCCGGATTTACTTTGCCGCAGGATCCTCGCTGACGACGATCTCGGTCGTTGTCTCGGTGTCAAACACAACCTTAGCACTTCCGGGCTTAAGGCTCTTAGAGGCGTCAAAACCCTTGGTCATGTCCTCAGCCTCCTGACGCGCATTCTCGATCTGCTCTTTGTTGGCCTCGCTCTTCTTGCCGCACGACGACAGCACGGACGCCGAAACCAGAGCAAGAGCTGCAATAAAAAGTATCTTCTTCATATCCTGATTATTACTAAAAAAATTCTGTAGATCCGACCATTATCGAATCCACAGAATTAAAACGTTTCCTCCGAAAGATTTATTTTTTCATCTTGTCGAAAAAATCTCCGGCCTTGTCGCCAAGAGACTCGACTTTGTCGCCGAGTTTCTGCACCTTCGCCTTCATCTCGGGACTCTTCACGTAGTTGGCGGCAGACCTCACATAGTCATCGGCCTTGTCAGCAATCTCGCGGCCTTTACCGATGATCGCCTGTCCCTTCTCGCTGTCCTTGAACTTCTCGGCCTTTTCCTTAAGTTCCACAGCCTTCTCCTTAATTCCTGATAGATCCATAATCGTGTGTCTTTTATAGCATTAAGAGGTTGTTTAATAATGCTTGTTAACGACAGGGTCGAGAATTTTGGAGCGGA
>CABUIO010000046.1 GCA_902491625.1 uncultured Porphyromonadaceae bacterium
TTGCCTTTTGGTTCAGTCACATAGCCCGCTATGCTCCTTCACCTGCAAGACAAAATCCATCCGACATGAACGACCCCGAATTAACGTTTATTTTTAAACAGCTTCTAACTCTAATCAGAAACTCTCTAATACAATGAACAGTTTGACTCACCGATTCAAATCAATGCTGACTTCGTCGATGCTCGCTGCGGCGCTTCCGGCTTCGCTCCTTGCCGCCGACGGACTGGAGATCGACCATCTCGGCGTGAACAATACTCTCGTCAGGGTGACGGGAGATGCTCCTTATCTCATGTTGCCTGTGCAGGAATCCAATGATGACGCGCGTATAAACATACTCGTCAATGGCAAGATCGAGAAAACGATATATGTGCGTCTGGCAAGCTCGAAGACCGATTACGCCGTGCCGCTGGATCTTGCTCCTTTCAAGGGCGGGAATGTGATCCTCGACGTGGTGACGCCTCAGAGCCGCAGTTCTGTGCGCGAAGCTAAGGAGGATGTCTGCTGGAACGGAATGCAGCTCGCGGATTCCGTCGACATTACCGATAAAGAGATGAAATATCGTCCCCTCTACCATCATACGCCTCTCTACGGATGGATGAACGATCCCAACGGCATGTTCTACAAGGATGGCAGATGGCATCTCTACTACCAGTATAATCCCTACGGCTCGAAGTGGCAGAACATGACGTGGGGACATTCCGTTTCAGAGGATCTTGTCAACTGGAAGCATCTCCCTCTCGCAATCGAACCCAACGGACTCGGGAGCGTCTTCAGCGGCAGCTGTGTCGTTGACCACGACAATACAGCCGGTTTCGGCAAGGATGCGGTCGTCGCGCTCTACACTTCGGCTTCGACGAGCCAGATGCAGAGCCTCGCGTCGAGCACCGACGACGGCCTGACTTTCGATATCTTCAGCGGCAATCCGGTGCTCACGCTCGAAAGCGAGGCCCGCGACCCCAACATGTTCTGGAACGAAAGAACCGGCGAGTGGAATCTCGTGCTTGCACATGCTCTGGACCACGAGATGCTTTTCTTCACATCGCCGGATCTGAAAAACTGGACTCTCCAGAGCTCTTTCGGCAAGGGTGAGGGTGCTCAGGATGGTGTCTGGGAGTGCCCGGATCTTTTCCGACTTCCTGTTGACGGCACTGACAATACCAAGTGGATGCTTATCTGCAACATCAATCCCGGCGGACCTTTCGGCGGAAGCGCTACACAATATTTCATCGGCGACTGGGACGGCCGTACCTTCACTGCCGACACGGATGCTTCAGGCAAAATCCCGACCAAATGGCTCGACTATGGCAAGGACCATTACGCCACCGTGACCTGGAGCGACGCTCCGCAGGGTCGCCGCACGGCAATCGGTTGGATGAGCAACTGGCAGTATGCCGCCGACGTGCCGACCATGCAGTTCCGCAGCGCAAACACTCTTCCCCGCGAAATCAGCCTTTTCAGTGACGCCGACGGCCAGATATATGCGTCGGTCGTGCCTTCCCCGGAAGTAGATGCCCTGCGCGGCAAGGTCGTGGACAAGGCTTCCGGTGTGAAACTGGGCGCGAAGCCTCGCGCATACACTCTTCCACAGGATAACAGCGGTGTCTGCGAGATTACGCTTGATGCCGAGGCTCACGGCGCAAAGGAGCTTACCTTTGTACTCTCCAACGGCGAGGGCGACAAGGTCACGATAGTCTATGACGTTGCGGGACACACATTCAGTTTCGACCGCAGGGAAAGTGGTGTCGTGGACTTTTCCGAGAACTTTCCGGCTGTCACGGTGGCTCCTACCCACGAGACCGACGGCAAGCTCTCCCTCAGAATCTTCATTGACCGATCAAGCATCGAGATCTTCGGCAACGACGGCAGATTCGCAATGACCAATCTCGTCTTCCCCAACGCGCCTTACAGCCGGTTGCAGATATCTGCCGACGGCGGAAAGGCTCGCCTCAACGATCTCAAAGTCTATTCCCTTTCTAACATCCTCTAAAATCAAAAGTGATGTCACAGTCAGTAGTCACAAACAAGAACACATTTCTGTTGCAGATAATTCCCGTGATGCTCTGCTTCTTCGCCATGGGATTCGTTGACCTTGTGGGTAGCGCTACCAATTTCCTGAAGGAGGATCTACATCTTTCGGCGTCTTCCGCCGGATTCATCCCTTCGCTCGTTTTCTTCTGGTTCCTGATCTTCTCGGTGCCTACAGGTATGCTGATGAACCGTATCGGACGCAAGAAGACTGTCCTCCTGTCCCTGATTCTAACCATCGCTTCGCTGATCATTCCGATCGTGGGCGAGGGATACTGCATCATGCTGATCGCATTCTCACTGCTCGGCATCGGCAACGCAGTGATGCAGACCTCCCTCAATCCTCTCGTCTCGGGACTTATCAATCCTTCAAAACTCGCATCGACCCTTACGTTCGGCCAGTTCGTGAAGGCTCTTGCCTCGCTGCTTGCACCGTATCTGATGTCGTGGGGCGCCGCAGCCCTGCTGCCGACGTTCGGCCTCGGCTGGAGAGTTGTGTTCCCGATTTTCGCTGTCGTGTGTCTGCTCTCCATCGTGATGCTCGGTGCCACGCCGATAGAGGAGGACAGAGCCGACAGGGCGACCGGATTCATGGAGTGCGTGCGTTTGCTTAAGGTGCCGTTCGTGCTGCTCTGCTTCATCGGAATAATGTGCCATGTCGGCATAGATGTCGGCACCAACACCTTCGCGCCGCAGATCCTCAAGGACAATTTCGGCATGAGCGTGGAGGACGCCGTCATCGGCACGCAGATCTACTTCTATTTCCGCACCGGGGGATGTCTGCTCGGCTCCGCTCTGCTGGCACGCATGTCGGCAAAGATCTTCTTTGCCATCAGTGTCGTGCTGATACTCGCCGGCATGACCGGACTCTTCCTCGCACCCTCGCAGTCTATAGTGCTCGCAGCCATCGCCTGCATCGGATTCGGCAACTCCAACGTCTTCTCTATCGTGTTCTCTCAGGCGCTCAACCGGCAGCCCGACGAGAAGAACGAAGTGTCGGGACTCATGATCATGGGACTCTTCGGCGGCACTGTCTTCCCTCTCTGCATGGGATTCGCACAGGATGCCGTGGGTGTCGCCGGAGCCGTGGGCGTGATGACCGTGGGCGCTGTCTATCTGCTTTACTACACATTTAAAATCAAAACCATATAAAGACTCATAAAAAACTCAGACAATGAACAGGACAAAAGATATCGTTGTGGGAATGGGCGAGGCTCTGTGGGATGTACTCCCCGAAGGTAAGAAGATCGGTGGCGCACCGGCAAATTTCGCTTACCATGTATCGCAGTTCGGACTGCCGAGCTGTGTGGTCAGCGCTGTCGGCGACGATGCGCTCGGAAAAGAGATCGTGGAGAATTTTACCTCCAAAGGTCTCAATCAGCTTATTGCAGAAGTCCCTTATCCTACCGGAACCGTACAGGTGGAGATCGACCCTGCGGGCATTCCGCAATATGACATCAAGGAGAATGTGGCGTGGGACAATATCCCTTACACCGACCTCCTGGCCGACCTCGCCCGACGCACCAAAGCCGTATGTTTTGGCTCGCTCGCGCAGCGCAACGTCGTTTCGCGCGACACGATCAACAGCTTTCTTGACGCCATGCCCGACACGGACGGTACCCTGAAAGTCTTTGACGTCAATCTCCGTCAGGGTTTCTACACCAAGGAGATACTTTGCAACTCCATGAAACGCTGCAACATACTCAAAATCAACGACGAGGAACTCGTGGCCGTGAGCCGCATGTTCGGTTATCCAGGAATAGACCTGCAGGACAAATGCTGGATCCTGCTCGGCAAATACAATCTCAGGATGCTCATACTCACCTGCGGCATCAACGGCAGCTACGTCTTCACTCCAGGCAACGTATCGTTTCAGCCAACACCCAAGGTCGAAGTCGCCGACACAGTCGGAGCCGGCGATTCCTTCACCGCCGCGTTTATTGCAAGCATCCTTAAAGGGAAGAGCGTCGCCGAGGCACACTCGCTCGCCGTAAGGACATCAGCCTTTGTCTGCACCCAGAAAGGCGCCATGCCGATCCTCCCCAAACACTTCACCGAAGCATAATACCGCCACCCCCTCCAGCTGAAGAAGGGAATTCCGACGTCTGTCCGGATTCCCTTTTTCAGTGGGGATGACTGTATCTCTCAGTTATGGTAAATTTTAGAGAAGCACATAAACGCAAAATCGCCGGAACGCTTCGTTTCCGGCGATAGGTTGCTTTGCCCTGATTGTGATCCGCCTGGTGTCGGATATTTTACACTCAACTGAGTTGATTTGTAGCGTTTTATCCTTCGTGTCCCTATTCCTGACCACGAATTGCACACGGCATGATTTCCTCGATTTTACATGATTTGCCATGTGGATGCGACCGGGGCCTCTGTCTCGGAAGGTGATTAAGTGTCCTCTTTCACACCGCAAAGATAGCCGTCTCTATTGGTTCGGACACCATTTCCGATGTTAAAAATCGTGATTTTTGATTGGATAATTTCAATTAAGTGGTCTTGCATGGTGTAATTTGATTTCTGTATTGGAGTAAAATAACCTAAAACAAGAATTAAAATCGCTATAATCTCAATTTTGATTTTGTGATGCGACGGATTTTTGCTATATTTGCGCCATTAAAACGCATCGGATATGATACAAGAGCTTAAAATACGTAATTTCAAGTCGTTTCGCAATGAAGTGGAATTGAGTTTTGAGCCGTCGACAGACGACCGTTACAACAGTGTGGTCACGATGCCTGACGGCGTGAAGCTGTTGCGCTTTGCAGTGGTGCTCGGCGCAAACGCCAGCGGCAAATCAAATCTGCTTGAAGCGATTGAGTTCCTGCGCGGTTTCTGGAACACACTCCCATCCACCAACGATGACGGTACGGACGTTCAGCCCTTCATGTTACGCGAAGATGCGCTGTCTTTCGACACGGAATTTGAACTTAAATTCTATGCTGACGGACTTCGCTATTGGTACAAACTCAAGGTAAATCCTGAAAAGGTCTGCCATGAGTCGCTCTTCGTCTATCTCACCAACCGCCCTACAAAGGTGTTCTGTCGCGAGGATGTCGGTGGTATATCCAGATTGAATTTCAATCCGGCTGTCGTCAGACTCTCTCAGGCGGAGGTGGACGTCATGACGATGAACTGTCTCCGCAATATGTCGCTGCTGGCTACCATGAAGAAGGTGAATGTCTCGGTCGCATATCTTGACAATATGCGCCGGTGGATTGACAGCCGTATTCTTCCATTGCAGAGCGGTTCGCTTTCCTCTCTTTCAAATGATGCGAAAAAGCATATAGCGGACAGTGAGGATTTCCGCGAGTATCTTCTGCAATTCGCAAAGGAGGCAGACTTTAATATATCAGACATAAAGATTCAGAAAATGGCGGCTCTGTTCGGACATAAGGTCGAGAATGCCGATGGTTCGCAGGATTATATACTCCCTGAGGCTTGCCAGAGCACGGGCACAAAGCGGATGGTGGAACTGGAGTCTCTAATTTACGAACAGCTCAACCGTCAGGCTTTCCTTTGCATTGACGAGATTGAAGCCTCGATGCACCCCAACCTGATGGAGTATATCCTGTCAAAGTTTGTCAATACTCCGGACAATCAGTCTCAGCTTCTTGTCTCGACACATTATGATCCGATTCTTAAAGACATCGACGACATTTTCGGCAAAGACTCCGTATGGTTTACAGAGAAAGGGAAGGACGGCAACTCGCAGTTGTTCTCGCTCGTTGATTTCAATGGCCTAAAGAAACTCTCATCTATCCACCGCGCTTATATGAACGGTCGTTTCGGCGCACTTCCCAACGTATTGTAATCATGGCAAGAAGAATCAAAGAGCGTAAACTCAGAAATCCGGCGATTACAATCATCGGCGAGGGTGCTACCGAGCGCTACTACTTCACACACCTGAAACTCCTCAACGGTTATAACTACGTCTGCAAGCCCCGCAACTTTGCCGAGCAGAACATTGATGACATTCAACGGCAGGTGGAACGGGTACTCGCTGATGACGGGATTGCCGTATGTGTATTCGATGTGGATGTAACCCGCATACATCCGGCGGACAAGGTCAAATTCGATGCCATGCGTCGGCGTTATGCCGGTAATCCGTCTGTAATCATCTGTGAGAGTATGCCGTCGATTGAGTTCTGGTTTCTTCTCCACTATCTCAATACCAACCGCTATTTCGCTTCATCTGATGATGTGATTGCCCTGCTCCACAGATTCATGCCTAATTTCAGCAAACATCAGTCATTCCTGTCCCGCGACAATTGGGTAGCCACACTATTGGCCGACAACAAACTTTCAACAGCCATCTCCAATGCCATTGGTATCGGAGAAGACGGAGAATCATATTCCAACCTTCATAAGTTATTTGCGCTTCTTAATTCATAAGGCGAATCACAAAATACCATAACGTAATTCCCGGTTATTGCCATACAAAATATTGCGATTAAGCACCGTTGGAGGTACAAATTTTTGCGATTATAACCGTGATTTTTACAAAAAACTGAGTCTGGAACATCGGTAAAGCGATGGGACGAGTGGCGGCGGTGCATTTGTCATGTCGGCATAGCCGTCAATAATGTCGGGGCCAGCCCTGACATCCTTGACCGCCATTCCGACAACGGCGGAGGGCGACACCGCAAGATCCAACGCTAAGCCTATGTACCTTATCCCTGCGGGAGGTACCTCCGGCTACGCTTATGTCTCATGCCGTGTCCCTATGCCCTCCGCAAATTATTATACACCGCCACCACTCCACCCGTCGCTTGATTTCGCGCCATTGTCCCGAAGACAGTGGCGTTCCGTTGCTCTATACGCCACAGACTTCTCCTTTGGGCGCAACTAAATGTATTACACAAAGAGATTATCAGATTCGTCATTTTCTTATCGTTTTAGCGCTTTGTCAAAGCAAAGAATATGCCGCCATCCGTTTTCACCGTCGCGGAGTCTTAGCTCCAGATTCATTGCAATATCAACAAACAGATTTCAATTTGCTCGCCGGGGCTAACGTGTGTGGCCCGGGATATTCTTTGCCTTTTGGCTGAAAAATCTCCACCTGCGGCTTGTATTTTTAAGCCAAAGGGCGAACATCACTCTGTTGCCTCACACGCCCTTTGGGTGTCGAGCAAACTGAAACCGATGGTTGCCGTGGGATAATCACCCTTGAAAAAAAGTATGGGGCCGACCGTCTCATCGCGGCCTGCGCCTGTGCCGGAATGAAGGCGG
>CABUIO010000047.1 GCA_902491625.1 uncultured Porphyromonadaceae bacterium
GACCTGGAGCCTTTGATATTTCTGTTTGTCAATGCGCCCCCGCGGAGACAGATACTAGCATAAGGTTGCGGTGGAAGCAACCCGTAAAAGGTTGTATATTTTGTGGGACGCTTCCGACGGATGAGCGAAGCGAATCCGTCGGCTATCAATAAAGAAACCGCCGGCGCGGTTTTCCCCACGCTTATTTATCGGCAAATTCCACCGGTGCGAGAAAGGCCGTGAGGCGAGGGTTATTTTCGGCTGGAGATGCGGTCGAAGTAGAAGTCGAGGACGTCGCGGGCGGCGGTGAACGACGATTGCTCGTTGTTGAGTACGCGCATCTCTTTCTGCTCAAGCAATGCCCTGACTTCCGGCATGGAGTAGAAGTTATGCCTGAGCTGTTCGTTGATGCTCTCGACCATCCAGTATTTCGCCTGTTCGTTGCGCTTGCGTTCGAAATAGCCATTGGCGCGTACGAACTCGAAGTAACGGTCGATCATGTCCCAGACCTTATCGATGCCAAGTTCGTAGTAGCCGCTGTAGGTGAGCACTTCCGGACGCCATTTGCTTGGCGTGGGAGGGAAGAGGTGGAGCGCATTGCGGAACTGTCCGGCGGCAAGCTCGGCACGCTTGATGTTGTCGCCGTCGGCCTTGTTGATCACGATGCCGTCGGCCATCTCCATGATGCCGCGCTTGATGCCCTGCAGCTCATCGCCTGTGCCGGCAAGCTGAATCAGGAGAAAGAAATCGACCATAGAATGCACTGCCGTCTCGCTCTGGCCTACGCCAACGGTCTCCACGAAGACCGTGTCATAGCCTGCGGCCTCGCAGAGCACGATTGTCTCGCGGGTCTTGCGTGCCACGCCTCCGAGGCTTCCTGCCGAGGGGGAAGGGCGGATAAATGCGTTTTTCTCCTGCGAAAGACGTTCCATGCGTGTCTTGTCGCCGAGGATCGAGCCTTTGGTGCGTTCGCTTGATGGGTCAATCGCGAGCACGGCAAGTTTGCCCCCTTTGCCGATGACATGGAGTCCAAAGACGTCGATGCTTGTGCTTTTGCCGGCTCCCGGCACACCTGTGATGCCGATGCGGCGCGAATTGCCGGTGAAGGGAAGGCATTTCTCGATGACCTCCTGCGCTATGGCCTGATGAGCGTCAACGGTGCTCTCCACAAGCGTCACGGCGCGTCCGAGGATGCTGACGTCTCCTTTGCGTATGCCCTCCACATATTCTGCGGCGGTGAGCTGACGTGCGGCACGGCGCGGACGGCGGTAGGGATTGACCACAGGCTGCGAACCGACACCGCTGTTGACCTGCAGACCTTTGTATTCCTGATTGTTTTCGGGGTGTTCCATGGTAAGTAACTCTTAAAAATTAGTTAACAGTAAAAACCAGTTTATGTAACTCACATTTCTGATACATTCTTGCTCGCCTTTTTGGCGCTTTAGCCGTTCTCGCTCAGTCATGTAGCCCGCTACACTCCTTCGCTCCACCGGCTAAATCACTCAAAAATTCTTCGCAATTATGTATCATCTAATTTTTGCGAGTTACTTATAGTGTGTATGTTATTTGCGGGTGCCGACGAGGCGGAACCGCGTGCCCTGACGGAGCGGATCGTCGGTCAGCACCTCGATCGGGATATTGAAAAGTCCTGCGGGGATGAGCGAGCCGTCAATCTCCACCTCTATTTTCGCCGTCTTGCCGGGCTTGATGCCCATCGGCGTCTTGGTGGCACGCCGGAGCGCGATCTGCGGCGAATAGATGCGGCGCACCGTCAGCGGCGATTTGCCGTCGTTGGTCACGGACACCTCCACTTTGATCTTGCGGTCCTTTTCCGTGACGGTGCCAAGCTCGACAACGGTAGGGTAGAGGTTGACCACCGGAGCGGTCTTCATCTGCTCCGGAGTGACTGACGAGAAATCCGCGTCGACGTATGCCGTGACCGTGAAAGGTATCTCGTTTGCATGAGCCTCACCGGCAGGACGGGAATGGAGCATGAAGCGCATGTCGTTGCGGCCAAGCTCCATCCCCTCGGCGGTGTTAAGATAGACGCTGAGGGTGAAGATGTCGCCCGGCGCTATCTTGCGCGAGGATACGCCGAGGGAAATGGCCTTTGGCACTACGCTCCATGAGAGATCCAGTGTGTCGGAACTCTGATTGTAGCCGTGGATGAACTCGTTGCGCGAGGATCCCATGGTGATGTGTCCCATGTTGAGAGTGTCGGTGGAGAGACGGAGCGCACCCGACTCCACGGGATATTCCGTGGCGAGGGTCTGCGGCGCACCGATGACGGTGCCTTTGATTGTCAGCGAGGAGAGGCGGTTGTCTACTCCGGTATAGACCTTGATATGCTTAAGGAAACGTCCGGGGCGTCCTGCAGGATTGTAGGTGAAGCTCACGGTGGCGGTGTCGCCCGGAGCAATCTCGCCTTCGGTGTATTCTGCCACGGTACAACCGCACGTGGGGCGGACGCGGTTGATGACGGTAGGTTCAGCGCCTTTGTTGACAAACTTCAGGTAGCCGGTGCGTTTGCCGTCGGCTTCGCGGAATGTGCCGAAATCATATTCCGTCGAAAGCCAGCGCACATCGTCGGCTGTCAATCCGAAAGACGCCGCGGCGCCCAAGACAAGGGAGATGAAAAAACGTCCGTACTTCATCTTCGCGTCACTTTGCCGGTATGACATTGCCCACGATGCGCAGACGCACCTTCTTAGGGCTGCCGTTGGTCTTCACCGTCACGGTACGGTCGATCGGGCCGGGACGATGTTTCGGATTGTACGTGACCTTTATGACTCCGCCCTTGCCGGGTGCGATCGGCTTCTCGGGATACTTCGGACGTGTGCAACCGCATGTGGCAGTGGCGTCGATTATGATGAGATTGCCGTCGCCGGTGTTAGTGAACTGGAAATCGTGGGAAACGTCGCCGCCGTTCTCGGCCACATTGCCGAAATCGTAGCGATATTCGACAAACTTGATCTTGGCCTGTTTGCCGCGCGCCTCGCCCTCGAAGGGGAATGCTGCAAATGCGGCAAGAATCATCAATATAGCTAAAGTCTTTTTCATACAGAGTTATAACGTTTGAGTCGAGGGTTATGACATGTCCGGAACCGAAAAAAGCGGATTCTTCCGCCCTCCGGATCCACTTTCCGGCAAAGATAGCTAATTTTTCCCAACCACAACACCTTTCAGTCCATACCATAAACAACGTTCGCTTCAAATTTTCGTTAATGCTATGGAACATAAAAAAAGAAGCGAGGCTACCCGCCTAAGTGGTAACCTCGACTTTACCTTTTTTTAGAGTGCAAGGATGCAGCGACGAAGTCTGCATCGGCACTTTGATAGTGCAAAGGTAATGTTTTTATTTAACGTGGCAAAATTTTCAGGGGAAATTTCGCGCTAAAATTCTCATATTATGGATAAATCAGGTATCCGCGGCTTCAAGTTGGGTGATTGAGCGCATAGTCTCTCGTAGAGTGATTTGATCGAAACGCTCAATTCAGCAGCACGATTCGCTGATACCTGACCCATGATATATTTAATAACGCGCAAAGCTCCTACTATGTTGCCCGACTCTTGGGGAGTCTGTCGGGCAGGGCCTCGATTGATACGCCGTGTCAAACGCATATCGTAGAGTAACAGTCCGTGAGCACAGACATTACGGACTTGCCGTATGGTGTGCATATAGCTTTCGAAGGTTACGACCTGACGGATGCCGAACTCATGGGAGACGAAGATTTTATCATCGCGCTCCTTCAACTGCTCGTAGAGTTTCATCACGGCTCCAAAGGTCATAAATTCGAGAGTCTTCCACGCCGGAGCGAAGCGGTCGTTGGGATTATTCTGGTGGTGTCTATGTATAATCGGATTGCGCTTGAAGTCCGAAGTATAGACTTTACGCTCGAACTCCCGCGCGTAAGGACGATTGACGACGACCGGACTCACGAACCATACCGGATTGGAGTTATACTTGTTGGAGAGATTGTATATGAGTGATGTGCGGAAAGCTATCTCGATACGGTTGAGATATCGCATGAGCAATAGACGAAGGTCAAAATCGAAATAATAGAGATTGACCGCATCCTCGAACGAAGCACCCTCGACATACTCATGTGTCCGGTTGCGTAGTTCGGGACAAGATTTTTCAAATGGGAACAGATAAAAGCCAAGGCGGTAATATCCTATATCAAGCAGGATTTCACGTGCCTTGTCAGCGTCATTAACAGTCAGACCTCTTGATTTCAGGAGGTCGAGCTGTTGTTCTATTGTCGTTGCTGATTTCGTCATATACAAATTTGAAGTATGCGAAATTACAAATTTTCGAACAAGGGGAACAATATCGAACAATTTTTTGCGAACCATGACGGGACATTTTTTCTAACCATCATTAACCATCTTATCAAACTATTGTGAACCATCTTTGAGGTTCGGTATGGTTTCTAATGGTTTGCCAAAATTGTTAGGAATGGTTTGAAATATGTCCCTCCTTGTTAGAAAAACTCAGAATCTCCATTCGAGTCCGGCCATCACTGTGGCGCGCGGCATCGGGAAGCCGTAGTTGATCTGGTAGCGCGTGGCTGTGAGATTCTCACCTTTCACAAAGATGGTCAGCGGCTTGCTGAGATTGAAGGTGTAGGCCGCACGCGCGTTCAGAAGCGTGTAGTTCTCTTTCGTCTCCTCGGTGTTGAGGCCGAATATGCTCATCACGTCGAGGGAGAACTGCCAGCGTCCGGGCGTGTAGGCCACTTCGCCGAAAATCTTGTTTTTCGGCGCGGCGACGATGCGTGTGGCCGTGTGGAGATAGGCATAGTTGGCCGTCACGGACCAGTCGGAATCGATGTCGTAGGTGGCGTCGATCTCGAAGCCCTTGTTGATGAAGCGTCCGGAGTTGACGTTGCGGGGAGCTCCGTCGACCATCACGGTCTGAATCATGTTGTCGCCGTTGATGTAATAGAGCGACAATCCGGCGTTGAGTTTGCCGCCGAGCAGCCACTGTCGCAGCTCGACCTCGTAGCTGTCCATCGATTCCGGCACAAGGTCGGGATTGCGCGGTGCATACATATAGAGCTCGCGGATCGTCGGGGAACGGAAACCGCGGCCGTAGCTGAATTTCATGCGGCTTGCCGGAAGCGGACGCAGGATGAATCCGGCCTGCGGCACCCATTCGTTGCCGAACTGCGAGGAATGTTCCAGACGCACTCCGGCGTTGAGGCTCAGGCGCTCGCTCCAGAATGCCTGCTGCATCATGGCGTAGCCGCCGATCTCGTTGACATGGCGGTCGACGATCGGCGACTCCGTGCCGTCGGTCTTATCGGTGTTGTAGGCGCGCCCTCCCCAGTGCTTGAAGTCGACGCCAAGGCTCAGGTCGTTGCCGGTCCACGGACGGACGGTCTGATAGAGCGTCACGCCCATGTTGTAGTCCTTGGAATGAAACAGATACGTGCGCGGAAGGTTGTGGCTGTCCAGACCGTCGTCAATGTCGTGCTTTCCCCAGTTGTAATAGGCCTGCAGACCTCCCGACGAGATGTCGTAGCGGTTCTTGACGAAGAATGAAGCCGTGGTGCGTAACTGCTTGGCCCACATACCGAGAGGCAGTTCGCGATATATGGAGCCCGGATTTTTGGCTTTGGTTTCGGTAAGCATCAGGTTGGCGCCGAGTTCCCAGTGTGTGGACAGATCGTAGCTCACCGACGCGTACTGGTTGGCGAGCCAATAGCCCATGCCCCGGCGGTTGCCGTCGCTCGACTCGTAGCTCGCGGCGGCGTAGGCGCGCAGTCCGCCGGTTTTGTAGCCTCCGCGTGCGCCGTATTTCTGTGTTCCGTAGCTGCCGCCCATCGCCCTCAGTGAGCCGGAGAAACCATCGCCCGAGGCTCGCCGGGTGATCAGATTGACCGAGCCGCCCATTGCTCCGGAGCCGTAGAGGAGCGACGAGGGACCGCTCACGACCTCCACGCGCTGCACGTCGTTGGTAACATAAGTATCGGGGAGGGAATGGCCGAAGACGCCTGCCCACTGCGGCTGTCCGTCGATGAGGAACAGCACCTTGTTGCCGCCGCCGACACCGCGGATCGAGACCGATCCCGCGGCACCTCCGCTCACGCCGTAGCCCGCGATGCCGCGCTCCGTGACGAACATGCCGGGAATCCGGTTCTCCAGTATCGGCAGCAGATTGCTTTCGGTGCTTTTGTCGATCACGTCGCTGGCTACAATCCTGACGTCGAGGGGAAGTAGCGGCACCGGTGCCTTTGCCGCCGACTCGATGACTACGACCTCGTCGAGCACTTTTGTCGTGTCGGCATCAGCGACATTGCCGGCAGTCGCGACTGACGAGGCAGACAGGGAAAGGATGGATACGCAAAAAAAAGACTTATTCATGTCAATGTGAATGGATGAACTTGGATGAACTCGCAATTTTCGACAAAGGTACTAAGAGGTTGTTTAATAATGCTTGTTAACGACAGGGGCGAGAATTTTGGAGCGGATTTATTCCTGAGTTGAAGGAGCATAGCGGGCTATGTG
>CABUIO010000048.1 GCA_902491625.1 uncultured Porphyromonadaceae bacterium
GATTTTTCCTCATGCCACCATCTTTGTGACTGTCTGAAAATCGGGGAGTATTATAGGAAATTCGATTTTTTTTGTTGCGGATTACGGAATTATTTTCTAACTTGCGAGGGTTAAAACTTGTTTACCGTTTATTGCCCTCTCTCCCACGGCTGCAACCCTCTTAACCCGAAAATCTAAAACACATTATAGACATGGATGAATTAACGAGCGTTATCGACTGGTCAAGGTATCAGTTCGCACTTACGGCCATCTATCATTGGCTTTTCGTTCCGCTTACGCTGGGACTCTCGGTCATTGTGGGCGTCATGGAGACTATCTATTACCGCACGGGCAAATCGCAGTGGCTGGACATCACGAAATTCTGGATGAAGCTTTTCGGCATCAATTTCGCCATGGGCGTGGCTACGGGCATTATCCTGGAGTTTGAGTTCGGCACCAACTGGAGCAATTACAGCTGGTTTGTGGGCGACATCTTCGGTGCGCCTCTTGCCATCGAGGGTCTGCTGGCGTTCTTTCTTGAATCTACTTTCGTGGCCGTGATGTTCTTCGGCTGGGGTAAGGTGTCGCGCGGATTCCATCTTGCGGCGACATGGCTCACGGCCTTGGGCGCCACGATCTCGGCATGGTGGATCCTTGTGGCCAACGGCTGGATGCAGCATCCTGTGGGCATGGAGTTCGATCCGGCGCAGATGCGCAATGTGATGGTGAGCTTCAAGGAGGTTGCTCTCAACGGCGCCGCTGTCTCGAAATTCCTCCACGCCGTCTTTTCGAGCTGGGTGCTTGGCGCGACATTCGTGCTGGGCGTGTGCTGCTGGCTCAAGTTGCGTAAGTCAAACGGCGAGTTCGTGCTCAGGAGCGTTAAGGTTGCGGCAGTGTTCGGCATGATCGGCATTCTGCTGACGCTCTGGACCGGCGACCTTGAAGGTCGTTCCGTCACCAAGAATCAGCCGATGAAGCTCGCTGCCATGGAGGGCCTTTACCGAGGCAGTCGCGGACAGAGCTTCACCGCGATAGGCATCATCAATCCCGACAAGAAGCCCGGCGACCGCCGCGATCCTTACCTTTTCAGCGTGGAGGTGCCCTACGTGCTCTCGTTCCTTGCCAACCATGATTTCAATTCCTACGTGCCCGGCATCGACGATGTGATCGAAGGACGCACCATCACAGCCAAAGGGGATACAGTCTACGGCGTCAGCTACGCTGAGCGCATCGCCTCGGGTAAAAAGGCTCATCAGGCGCTTGCCGACTACGACCGCGCAGAAGCTGCCGGAGACAAGGTTGCCATGGCCGCGGCCTCCGACTCGCTCAAGGCGCGTTTCAACGATTTCGGCTTCGGTTATTTCGACTCGCCGGATCAGATCGTGCCTCCGGTGCAGCCGGTGTTCTATTCGTTCCATGTCATGGCGCTGATGGGCGGCTATCTGCTTGCTCTATTCGCTGTAGCGCTGCTCGTGGCCTTTAAGAAACGCCGCTGGCTCGACCGCCGCTGGGTACTTTGGATTGGCATGGTGAGTGTGCCGCTGGTGTGGATATGCAGCGAGTGCGGCTGGATCACCGCCGAAGTCGGCCGTCAGCCCTGGATCATTCAGGACGCAATGCCTGTGAAGGCCGCCATCTCCTATCTATCGCCCGGCAGCGTGCAGCTCACGTTCTGGCTCTTCGCGCTCGTGTTCACGCTGCTGCTTGCCGCCGAAGGCGCCATAATGGTACGCTCTATCCGTACCAAACAGAAGGAGCTATCGCCCTCACAGTCAACTAAAAAATAAACCTCTCTAAACGACAAGTACAATGCAGGAACTTATTAATCTTCAGAATTACTGGTGGCTGTTGATAGCCGTCTTGGGTGGTGTTCTCGTAGTGCTCCTTTTCGTGCAGGGAGGACAGACAATGCTTTTCGGAGCCTCCGACAAGCAGCACCGCAACAAAATGATTTCGATGCTCGGACGCAAATGGGAGCTGACCTTCACATCCCTCGTCGTGTTCGGCGGCGCTTTCTTCGCATCCTTCCCTCTGTTCTATTCCACAAGCTTCGGGGGCGCTTACTGGCTCTGGATGCTGATACTTTTCAGCTTCGTGCTTCAGGCCGTGAGCTACGAATTCCGTTCCAAGCCCGGCAATCTCTTCGGTACATCGACCTACGACGCCTTTCTCTTCATCAATGGCTGCGTGGCGTGCATCCTTCTCGGGGTGGCAGTCTCGATGTTCTTCTTCGGAGGCCATTTCACCGTGACGATGGGCAACATTCTCAACGGCAGCTCACCGGTCATCTCGCAATGGGATTCCTCCCACGGCTTTGAGGCCATCTTCGACTGGCGCAATCTGCTGTTAGGCTTCGCAGTGCTCTTCCTGACACGCTGCAACGCCGCCCTCTACTTCATGCACAACGACTCCGGCGACCATGCCTTTTTCGAGGCCAACCGCCGACGTGTGCTTGTCAACGGCGCCATCTTCCTTGTGTTCTTCCTCGCCTTCGCCGCCGTGCTTCTGACATATCCCGGCTATCAGCTCACCTCCACCGGAGCCACGCAGTTCACGCTCCACAACACCTTTGAGCGCGTGTCCGGCAAATATTTCTACAACTATCTGCAACTGTGGTGGGCGCTCTGCTGTTTCCTTCTCGGTGTCGTGATGGTGCTCTACGCCCTTGTGCGCGGCGCCTTCGGCAAGCATTTCCGCGGAGGCATCTGGTTCAGCGGCATAGGCACATTCCTTGTGGTCATCTCGCTCTTCTTCGTGGCCGGATACGCCGACACGCCTTATCTCCCCTCGCTCGACGATCCTTCGTGTTCGCTGACGATCCGCAACAGCAGTTCCACTCTCTTTACCCTCAAGGTGATGAGCTACGTTTCCATCATCGTACCCTTTGTGATCGCCTACATCGCCTACGCCTGGTATTCCCTGGAATCCAAGAAGAAAAAGGCCGCGAAATAAGTTAGAGAGTCTATAAGCCCCATAGAAGGTTTTATTATGAAAATCAAGATATATATCGTCAATACGAGGGAGTTTGTGAAGGTCGAGGGTGGAAGCACGCTCTCGTCCCTTCTCCCGAAGCTCTCGTCGATGTTGCCGTTCACGCCGATCTGCGCGATGGTCAACAACCGCGTGGAATCGCTGCGCTATCCTCTTTTCATGCCCAAGACGGTTGAATTCCTCCGCCCGGACAGCAAAGGCGCGCGTCGTGTGATGACACGGTCGCTCTGCATGATGCTCTACAAGGCGGTCAGCGAGGTGCATCCCGATGCGCGACTCGTGATGGAGCACAGCATCAGTCATGGCTATATCGGACGTCTCTCCTCGCGCGACGGCTCCGGTGCCGTGGCTCCCGACACAGTGGCGATCCTCGATGCCATGCGGCGCATTGCCGACGCCGACATCCCTTTCCTGCGCCATGAGGAGCTGACTTCCGTGGTGCGCGAGAAACTCAAGGCGCAGCATCTGGACAGCTCGGTGCTTCTCCTCGACACGCTCCACGAGCTTTACACAGTCTACTATACTCTCGACGGTCTCGCCGACATGTATCAGGGACCTCTTGCGCCCTCCACCGGCTATCTGAAGGTCTTCAATCTCGTCAGCGACAACGACGGACTCCTTCTTCTTCCTCCAGAGCCGGACGACAGTTCGCGTCCCGCGAAGCCTGTGCGGCAGCCCAAGATGGAGGAGGCTTTCCGCGAGCATCTGCTCTTCAACCGCATTGTCGGCGTGAGCGACGTAGGCGAACTCAACCGCGCCGTAGAGAACAACCGCTCGGCCGACCTCATCAACGTCAGCGAAGCGCTCCACTCCAAGCAGCTCGCACGCATCAGCGACAGCATAGCGCAGCGCGAGTCGCGGGTAGTGCTCATCGCCGGCCCGTCGTCGTCGGGCAAGACCACGACATCAAAGCGTCTCGGCATCGAGCTGATGACCAATCTGCTCACACCCAAACTAATCTCGCTCGACGACTATTTCGTGAACCGCGACCGCACTCCGCTCGACAGCAACGGCGAATATGACTACGAGTCGCTGTATGCTCTCGATCTCGACCGTCTCAATTCCGACCTCAACGCCCTGCTCGCCGGTAAGACCATCAATCTGCCGACATACAGTTTTGAGCTTGGCAAGCGCGTGGAACGCGAACGTCCCCTCTCCCTGCGTCCCGACGAGGTACTGGTCATCGAAGGTATCCACGGACTCAATCCCGAGCTTGTAAGCGCCGTAGACGCCGATTCTGTCTTCAAGGTCTATGTCTCGGCGCTTACGACACTCGCCATCGACGACCACAGCTGGATCCCGACAAGCGACAACCGACTCCTTCGCCGCATCGTCCGCGACCATAAATACCGCCATACCTCCGCGCTGGAGACCATACGCCGCTGGGATTCCGTGCAGCGCGGCGAGCAGAAGTGGATCTTCCCCTTCCAGGAGAATGCAGATGCCACATTCAACTCCTCGCTACTTTTCGAGCTTGCCGTGATGAAGGAATATGCCGAGCCGCTGCTCCGCCGCGTACCCCACGACATCCCGGAGTACAGCGAGTCATCGCGCCTGCTGCGTTTCCTCGGATGCTTCCTCCCTATCGACGAGGCACAGATACCTCCCACCTCGCTTCTGCGCGAGTTCCTGGGCGGTTCAAGTTTCAGATATTGACCCTTTAGAATGAAGATAATAGCCGACCGTTTCATACCTTTCCTGCAAGGACGACTTGAGGATGTCGCTGAGATAAGCTACATCGATCCATCCGAATTTACTCCTGAGCGTGTTAGGGAAGCTGACGCGCTCCTGATACGCACGCGCACGCGCTGCAACCGCGATCTCCTCGCCGGGAGCGCCGTGCGCTTCATAGGCACATGCACAATAGGCATGGATCAGTTTGATCTTCCGTGGTGCCACGGTGCCGGAATAGCCACCGCCAATGCTCCCGGATGCAACGCTCCCGGCGTGGCGCAATATGTCTGGGCTGCCCTTCTGCGCATGGGTATGGCTCCCGGAAAGCACCGCATCGGCGTCGTGGGCTACGGCAACGTAGGCCGCATCGTGGCCGAATGGGGCGAGGTTCTCGGCTTCGAGATGTTGCTCAATGACCCTCCCCTTCAGGAGAACGGTAAGTTTCCGGAGAAGGTGCACGGCCGGTTCGCCGACCTCGACACCCTGCTGAGCGACTGCGACGCCGTGACGTTCCACACGCCTCTGACAACCTCGGGCAAGCACCCTACGCACCATCTTTTCTCAGAGGAGAAGGTGGCGCTTCTTCCTCAGGGAGGCATCATCGTCAACGCCGCGCGCGGTCCCGTCACGTCGACCGAGGCGCTGCTGAAAGCATATCGCGAGCGCGGCACTCGCCTTGTCGTTGACACATGGGAGGGAGAGCCTCGCATCTCGCGACCGCTCCTCGACGCCGCGCATTTCGCCACATTCCACATCGCCGGATATTCGCTGCAAGGGAAACAGCGCGCCACACGCATGGCCGTGGAAGCGCTATGCCGCCGGTGCTCCCTGCCGATGCCCGACATGTCCGACCTTGCGGCTCCCTACCGTCCCGGATGCGACGTATCGGCCGAGGCGATCCTCACCTCCTACGACCCCGCAACGGACACAGAATCGCTGCGCAACGCCCACGACAGCTTCGAGACCATGCGCGACCACTACAATTTCCGCTCCGAACCATCCTTTGTAAACCGATAACATCTGCCGGATTCGGCGTGAACAAAAGGACCTTGCGGGGTGTATTAACAGTGTTAAGAGGTTGTTTAATAATCATTGTTAATGACAGGGTGGTGTATTTTATGATTA
>CABUIO010000049.1 GCA_902491625.1 uncultured Porphyromonadaceae bacterium
TTTTATTGGGTTTATCTTGCGTTCCGAACCGGTTCGATTTTGCGGCAGTATTATAGAATAGTCGTGAATCAATCGACGCAGTTCAACGGTCGGGGCGAATAATTCAATATCCGTTTTACTCCATTTGGCGGCATCCTCTAAATCGTTGGCATCATTGAGGATACATTTCAGTCCGCCAAAACCGGCATATTTCCGCAGTGTCTCGCGTTCTTCGGCTGATTGCGCAGTGCGTCCGGCCACACCGAGGCGAAAGGCAAGCCTTATCGCCTCAATGTTGTCGCGCATGGTCTGGAGGCGGTTATAAGCCATAGCCGTCCAGTATTTCAGTGATTGTTCCGAGCAGTTCTGTCAGCATCGGCTGATGGGTCTCCCTGTCAAGAAAGTCGCCGTTGACCTCGTAGCGGTCGAGTATGTCGCTGACAGGTTTCTGGCCGAGCAGATGCACGGCGAAGTCAGGCATATACTCCGGCGGCAGACGCAGCCAGAGGTTTTCCTCCACCACATTATATATAATGTCGTAGCGCGACACATACAGCCCGGCAAGGAGTGTGCGCATTGCCAGCTCACGGGCAATCGGAACGGGCTTACCCTCCAGACGCGCCGACACGAATGTGTCGTATGCGTCGTCTGAACGGGTTTCTATGAAATTCTTATTATCTCTCTGGGAAAAATGATGGCCAATGAGATGACCACGGAGATAGACTTGGAAGAAGTCCGCCTCCAGCAGTTTTATGTTATGTTTCATCGTGGAATTCGGATATAGTGGTTGGTGGAGTCCTTTCCGCGCCGTGCTATGACGGCACGAAAAAAGGACACCGGGATCCCTCCCGATGTCCAACCACTAAATCCGCGTCAAAAATGAAACAAAAAACATAATGACGCCGAATCAATGGCAAAGATAATAAATTATCCTGACACGGGAGGAATAGTTATGGTTATTCTGTCTTGATTTCAAGAGAGTTTAAGCGGTTTTAACCGTTTTTGCCTTCTTCTCCTTGCGGTAACGGCGGCTTTTCTTCTTGCCGCCTTTGGACTTGCGACCGCAGCCGTAGTTGTCGGGAGCGAAGGCGTCGATGACGCGCTTGACTATGAGGTTGTATAGCTTTTCCTCGTCACGGCTGAGATCCGTGGGGTGCAGCCCGGTGGTAACGATGCCGAAGCCGTTATAGACGCTCTCGCCGTTGCGGAAGTTGTGGCACTTGGAGGGCTTGCCTTCGCCCACCGAGCGGCCCCATCTGCTGTTATAGCGCAGCATTTCCATATTGCGGAGCATCGCTTTCCATACTCCGCCGGAGACGGTGTTCTGCATTACCATCGGGTAGGATATGAGTTTCTTGGCATACAGGCGGTATGCGGTGAGTATAGTTTTCTCGTGTTCGTAGCCTAACTCACAGGCAGCCTGAATCATCAGGGCCGGGAGGTTGAACAGAGGGCAACGGTCAGTTATCAGACCGATATAGTTGTCGCCTTCACGCCGTTCACCGGCGGCAGGGGCCGATACGCCGGCACATTCCGCATCTACGGCGGCTTCAGCCTCGGCTATTTCCTCGACTGTGGGCGAGCCTTTCAGTTCGGCTGATTCCTCCGAGGCTTTGGCGATGGCGTTGTAGATGGATTCCTCCAGCCATTTCTCGTATTCCTTGCGGTTCTGCGGCCCGTGGCTCACCGCATGGACGATGGCTTTCTTTGTCAGCACGGGAAGCCATGCGCGGCGCGTGTCCACGGGGCAGCCGATGAAGTAGTAGAGGCTCAGGAAGTCGAGGTCTCCGGTAATGTCGGGGCGCATGGCGTTCACGACTGTCAGGCTCATCTTCCACAGAGCCTTGATAGTGTCGAGCTGGCGGATGTCCTCGGCTGATTTTTTGTAGCCGACAAGCTCATCGTAGTCGCGCATGGCGAACTTGAAGTTATGTGCGTAGGCGAGGCGGCTCTCCATCGTTGTCGAGAGAACGAAACTCTCCTGCGGCGAGAAGGTAGCCTCAACGAGCTGTCCGTTTGTCCATGTCACGGCATAGCCGTTGCCGAGGTAGTAACCCTCGTGTTTTTCATTCGCGCCGATGGCTTTTGCGATTGTATCCGCTGTGATCTGATGGTCTGTCACGACGGTTATGAGATTTTTCTGTTTCATTTTTGCTTTTTTATTGGGGGTGGATATTTTTCGGATTAGTGGTTTTCTGAAGTAGCACCGGAGATTCCGGACTCTCCGGGATGCCGCTTCGGGGTGCAGGGGCTTATTCCTGCTTTTGAAGATTACATCTTCGGTCCTTTGGTATTCTTTCTACTATTGTCGAACGCGCTTTGCGATGAGCGCTGCTGACGCATCTGGCTCTCGTTTTTGGGAGCTGTCTGATATTTCTGGAGCGGTTCAGCCACTTTGCTTGTCGCTTCGTTGGTCAGTCCGTCGTTGTTGACGGCCTTCTGTGTCTTGGATTCCTCGGCAACCTCTACGCGTGGATCGTTGAACGATGTGTTGGGACGCTGTTTCTCAGGGTTGAACCAGAGATACACCGTGCATGGCTGTCCCTTGTCGTCGAGACGGTCGGTAAGTTCGGCCACGCGCCCCTCGGCGTAGTCCTTCTGCTGCTGCTCGGTGAGAGGGATTTTCGCCCATTTGGAAAGGGGCTTGATCTTGCCATCCTTCGTGAGCCACGACGACTGCTGCTGGTTCGTGGTGCCGTTCTGAGTCTGTGCCTGTTCCTGCTTTCTGATCGCGCCGGGTACGAACTCCACAGCCTTGCGGTCTGCCGATACCTGAAGCACCACGGTGTAGGTCTTGCCGTTCTTGTCGGTAATCTCTTTCGGCGCGAGTGCCATGCCTTGTTTGAGCTGGGCGACCTCGGCGTCGGTCAGCTTGGTCTGACCCACGGTGTCGCGGACACGCACATCCTTCACGGGGACGGAGACGATTTCATTTGTGTATCGGTCAATGCTGACGTATGACGGTACCTTCTCGCCGTTCTTGTCTGTCAGTTCCACTATCTTGCCGAGATTACCGGTCTCGCGCAGCACCGTTTTTTCATCTTTGGAGAATCTGTAGCCGTTGAACTCTTGGTCAAGTTTCGGTTCTCGGTGGATGAAGTGCGGCACAAGCTTGACATTGCCGTCGGGATCCGTGCGGAATGACAGTCGCGCGTCGATGGGGAATTTCTCTCCGACGAATGTCGGGGTGACGGTAACGACCCTTGACTTGCGGTTGTAGAGCATCTCGCGGAGGTCTCCCGATTTTTCCAGCTCGTCGCGGTCGATGCCCCATTTCTCCTTGAGGTTCGCCCAGTCGATTTTGCTCTCGTCGATGGCGGAGTGTCTTGTCTCCTTTTCGGATGCCTGTGCGTTGGATTGTGCCTGCTTTTCCTCCTGCGGGGAGCCTGCCGGCGACTGCTTGGGCTGTTCGGCCGTCTGCGTAGCCTCCTGCCTGTTGTCCTGCGTAGCCTGCGGTAGATCCACCTTGTTGTTCTTCAGCATATCGGCGTTTGCCACGGGGTCTTTTGCAAAGTCTCCGATTACGGTGCCTACTGTGTCGTAGCGATCGGCGGGTACTCGGAAGAATCCGAAGGTCGTGGGGTTCTTGCACTGACGGACGAAGTTGGAGAGGAAAGCCTCCAGTGGGTTCTGTCCCTTTGAGAATTTCACGAGGTCTGAGAGTTTAGCCGACTTTACATCGGTCATCTTTGGTGTGCCGTCTTCGTTGAGTCCGGTCACCGCGCCTACCTGCCCGGTATCGTTGTTGCGGGCGATAAGCACTTCTTCTAAGTTCTGGTCTTTTGCCATAAGTTAAATGTGTTTGGGGTTTGATACTTGCGCCACCGAAATGACGCGGGATTATTTGTGTGTGAAAGTGTGTCTGTATTTTATGAATCCCGGCTGGCGAACACCTCGGCGACATCCGCCACCCGGTATGTTATCTTGCTGTTCTTCGCCGTACCGTGCTTGGTGAAGGGTATCTCGCCGTTCTTCCTCATGTCGCAGAGCTTACGGTCGGATACTCCATATTGCTCACAGACTTCTCGGCTCGTCATTGTCTGTTTGTCTGGGTCAAGGATGGAGAAGCCTTGCAGAATCCCGATGAACTTGCGCCCGAATCCGTCAAGACGGTCATCAAGCCTTGTCTCCAGCTCCTTTATCATCCGGCAGATGATTTTGAACTCTTGTGAGCTGATCATACGGAGGGAACCTTTTTGTATTTCTTCCTGATTTCCTCCAGTGTGGCCTCGCTCCATTTGAGGTTGAGGCGGCGGATTGCCTTCAGCAATGGAGCGAGATTGTAGAATACCTCGCGTCCGCGCTCTATCCATGTGAGCTGGTAGC
>CABUIO010000050.1 GCA_902491625.1 uncultured Porphyromonadaceae bacterium
TTCGGCGTTCGAGCCATGCTTTATACAATCATCTGAGTTTTATCGGACAGCAATAATTCCTTTACAGTTTTCACCTGTCCTTTCAGCTCCTCCTTTTCCTTGTCGGATTTTACCAGAGAAAATGCCGACGCACCGAACGCCGGAAGAAGGGCTGCGGCAAGCAGAAGAAGCAGTGTCCGTTTCATGTCCTTATCGTTTTATGTTTGGTTTCTGTTCGAGATAATTGTATTGCAGGATTAGGTCGCCCGTCTCGTGGGCGTCCTGAGTCCGTTTAAGTTGTTTACGGGACTCGTTCTCATTCTTGTTGAAACTGCGCGGCACAAAACCGGACGGCATCGGCGCGAACCACGTCGAATCGCCTGATGCCACGGGAGCTTGGCCGTAGGAGGGGATTCCGGTGAGAATGTCCATGCGGCTGCCGACAGCCACCGGGCGGCGTTCCGGATCGAAGATGCTGTGTCCGAGTCCATGCCAGCCGTATCTGCCGAGATTCAGCAGGGAGAGGAGTGTGGGGTAGACATCTACCTGACCCATGACAGGCATGTATTTGCCTCCGACAGGGGAGTTGACGACGATCAGAGGCGTGAGCTGATAAGGTGAGACGACACCTTTGCCCGCAGGACTATCGGCCACATCCTTGCGTCCGTTGGCAAGTCCCTCGTGGTCGCCGACAATCACGATCATTGTTTCCTTGTAGTCGGGACGCGATTTGAGGTATGTGAGCAGAATCCCCAGCGCTTCGTCGGTATAGTGGACCGAAGTCATGTAGTCGTTCATGAGTTCCGGGATTCTCTCGGAGAAATGCACCCCTTTCAGCCGGTCGTCGATTTTGAAAGGTGTGTGGGAAGTGAAGGTGACGATCTGGAGAAATGCGTTCTCACCCTGCGGCCAGACTTCGCCCGACTTCATTTTCTCCACCAACTGCCGCATAAGGGCGCGGTCGCCCATGCGCTTGTGTTTGCCGGAGGTCTCCTCCATCCTGAAATCCGGGCGCGAAAGCATCCTCTCCACGCCGAGAGCCTTTGCCACGCCTTCCTGATTCCATGTCTGTATCTTGTCGCTCGTCACGAGATATGAAGTCGTGCCGGCGGATTGCTTCATGGCCTTCTGCAACGAGGGATAAGTGTTGTCGGGATGCTCGGTGCTGTAGACGCCCGAGAGCATCGGGAGGAGACCTGTGAGATAAATGAGTTGTCCGTCGATGCTTCTTCCTGAGCGCACCTGTGTCAGGACATTGGGAGCGTAGAGCGTTGTGCTGTCGGTGAGCAGGCGGTTGAGGTTTGGAGTGATTTCCTGTCCTTCTATCGTAGCTTCCAATGGCCAGCTCTCCAGCGACTCCACAAGGATGAACACCACATTCTTTCTCGGCTCAGCCTGAATGTCGGGCAACGCCGGAGTAGAGGCTATGAAGGTGTCAATAAGCGCTTTTTCTTTTGGCGACATCTGCGGATTGATGGTCGTGAGATCGTAGGCAAGAGAGCCGAAGACAGTGAAGTTAGGCACGATGTTGCCGTATTGATAGGCGTTGTTGCGCATTGTCTTGATCCGCTGCCGGAAGCCACCGTGAGGCACGGTGAGGAGCAGCAGAGTGAAGAAGAGCAATGCCACGACATCAATATATGTCCGGCGTGCCTGAGCACTAAGTCTATTGAGATTTTTGCGGTTCCTGACGAGAGCCCACAGAGCCGCGAATGAAGTCAGAGGCAGAAGGAGATATTTGAGCCGGAAGGATGCTGCCACGCTGTCTCCGAAGTCGGAGAGATTGCCGACAAGGGCGTAGCTTGACAGTGGAATCGCATTGAAATAGGTGTTGAAATATGCGAGATTTGCTATGAAGAGGATGTCGAGAAGAAAGAAGATGACAATTTCTGTCTTCCACATCCTGAAAAAGACCAGCGGAATTAGAAGAAGACCTGTGGCTGTAATGGTAGACAGCCACATTTCCGGATGGGAGAATGGCGTGAATGTGGTTTCGAGACACCAGAGAGTGTTGAAAATCAGAAATTTCAGCAACAGCAGCGCTCCTGTTCCAACAGTCGCGTCGGTTTTCTGGAGTGTCCGGAACATTTTCATTGCACCTCGTTGTTAGTCGAGTTTAAGGACGGCGAGGAACGCTTTCTGAGGCACTTCCACGCTTCCGATCTGTTTCATGCGTTTTTTTCCGGCTTTCTGCTTTTCAAGTAGCTTGCGTTTGCGGGAGATGTCGCCGCCATAGCATTTTGCCGTCACATCCTTTCGGACAGCCTTCACCGTCTCGCGCGCTATGATTTTGGCGCCGATGGCGGCCTGAATCGCTATGTCGAACTGCTGACGCGGAATCAGCTCTTTCAGTTTTTCGCACATGCGCCGTCCGAATCTCACGGCGTTGTCGGCGTGGGTAAGTGTCGAGAGGGCATCGACACTCTCGCCGTTGAGCAGGATGTCGAGCTTGATCAGATTCGACGGACGGAAGCCGTTGAGGTGGTAGTCAAACGAGGCATAGCCCTTGCTGATGCTCTTCAGCTTGTCGTAGAAGTCGATGACTATCTCGCCGAGGGGCATGTCGAAGATAAGTTCCAGTCGGTTGCCGGAGATGTAATCCTGCTTCACCAGTTCGCCGCGTTTCGACAGACATAGCGTCATTATGGGGCCGATGTAGTCGCTCTGGGTGATGATGGAGGCGCGGATGTAGGGTTCCTCGATATGGTCGATGAGAGTGGCGTCGGGAAGTCCGGAAGGATTGTGAACCTCCATAGTGTTCCCTTTCTTGTCGTGAACGATATAGCTAACGTTAGGCACCGTGGTTATGACGTCCATGTTGAACTCGCGGCCAA
Source organism: uncultured Porphyromonadaceae bacterium (assembly GCA_902491625.1). Classification (GTDB taxonomy): domain Bacteria; phylum Bacteroidota; class Bacteroidia; order Bacteroidales; family Muribaculaceae; genus Lepagella. The sequence goes on from CABUIO010000050.1 coordinate 2,814, forward strand.
GACGTTCCTGCACGATCTCCATGTGAAGAAGTCCGAGAAAGCCGCAGCGGAATCCGAAGCCGAGGGCTGCCGACGATTCGGGCTGGAATGTGAGCGACGCATCGTTGAGGCGAAGCTTTTCCAGTGATGCGCGCAGATTCTCGAAGTCTTCGGTCTCGATGGGGTAGACTCCGGCAAACACCATCGGCTTGACCTCCTGGAAGCCTTCGATCGCCTTGTCGCAAGGTCTGGCCACATGAGTGATCGTGTCGCCGACCTTCACCTCCGAACTCGTCTTTATGCCGGATATGATATAGCCGACATTGCCGGCGGAAAGTTCCTTGGTGGGTGACATCTGAAGCTTCAGGACGCCGATCTCGTCGGCATGATACTCCTTGCCTGTAGCCACGAACTTCACGAAATCGTCTGTACGGATGGTGCCGTTCACAATTTTGAAGTAGGCGATGATGCCACGGAATGAGTTGAACACCGAATCGAAGATAAGAGCCTGCAACGGTGCGTCGGGATCACCCTTGGGAGCCGGAACGCGCTTGATAATGGCCTCAAGAATATCCGGCACACCCATTCCGGTCTTGCCGCTGGCACGGATGATCTCCGAGCGGTCGCATCCGAGAAGTTCCACGATCTGATCCTCAACTTCTTCGACCTTGGCGCTGTCAAGGTCGCACTTGTTCATTACAGGTATGATCTCCAGATCATTGTCAAGCGCCATGTAGAGGTTGCTGATGGTCTGTGCCTGAATTCCCTGCGATGCGTCCACAATGAGCAGCGCACCTTCGCACGCCGCGATCGAGCGCGACACCTCATAGCTGAAATCCACGTGTCCCGGAGTGTCAATGAGATTGAGGATGTAGTCCTTGCCCTCGTGGCTGTAGTTCATCTGGATGGCATGGCTCTTGATTGTGATGCCGCGCTCGCGTTCCAGATCCATGTCGTCGAGAACCTGCGCCTCCATGTCCTTCGGAGCCACAGTTTTTGTAAATTCGAGGAGACGGTCGGCGAGAGTGGATTTTCCGTGGTCGATATGTGCTATGATGCAGAAGTTGCGTATATTGTTCATTGTCCTATTCTTTGTCAGGTAAGTCATAGACTATCCGTAATACCTTGCAAAGGTACAAAAAATTGCCCACATTCCGAAATACGCTCCCATGTTGGGTATGAACACAAGCACTATTGCAATACCAATAAATAATTTTTTTGCTTACTTATAGTACTCCCCGTTTTTCGACAGGGGTTTAAACTTAAATAAATTTCAGAACAA
>CABUIO010000051.1 GCA_902491625.1 uncultured Porphyromonadaceae bacterium
TCACCTGCAAGACAAAATCCACTCGACATGAACGACCCCAAATTAACGTTTATTTTGAAACACCCTCTAAACATCAGAAGACATCATGAAAACATTACTTACAGCTTCATGTCTGGCGCTGGCCTCGGCTTCCGTATTCGCAGCCGACAACGCGCCGCTATGGCTGCGCGGCACGGCCATTTCGCCGGACGCCAAACAGGTCGCTTTCACCTACAAGGGTGACATTTATGTCGTGCCGACGGCCGGTGGAACAGCGAGACGTCTCACGACAAGCGACGCCTACGACGGTGATCCCGTGTGGTCTCCTTCGGGTCGTTCGATCGCTTTCAGTAGCGACAGACTCGGCACAGCCGACATTTTCGTGGTCGATGCCGAAGGTGGCACTCCACGGCGCATCACCACCGACAGCCGCCGCGAGACCCCGGCGACTTTCCTCGATGAAAACACTCTCCTTTTCTTCACTCCCGGCATGGCCGCACGCTGGTCTTCAAGAGGCGCGTTCGGTTTCCCGATGGCCTACACGGTTGATATTTCAACTCCGGGAGCGCGTCCGCAGCTCTATCTGTCCGTGCCCATGCGCTCGGCCAACTTCGCGGCAGGCAAAGGTCTCCTCTATGCCGACAAGAAGGGCTACGAGGATGTGCTCCGCAAGCATGAGCGTTCCGCCGGAACAGCCGACGTGTGGCTATATGCCGACGGCAATTTCAAGCAGCTAACCGACTTCAACGGCCACGATCAGGAGCCTGTCTGGGCGCCCGGAGCCGACACATTCTATTACGTGAGCGAGAAAGACGGCACTCTGAATGTCTACAGTCGCGACATCAGCTCCGGCGCAGAAAAACAGCTGACCCATTTCACAAAACATCCGGTGAGAAATCTCTCCGCTGCCGCCGACGGCACTCTTGCCTTCAGCTGGGATGGTGAACTTTACTCGCTGAGTCCGGGAAACGAGCCTGTGAAGATTCCGGTGACGATCGCTACCGATGACTTCGACGGCGACCTTGTCAAGGGTGTGCGCAGCTCCGGTGCCTCCAACATCGCGCCCTCTCCCGACGGCAAGGAGGTGGCCCTGATCCTTCGCGGCGAACTGTACGTCACGGACACCAAATACAAGACCACGCGCCGCATCACCGACACCTCCGCTCAGGAGCGTTGCGTGGACTTTGCGCCCGACGGCAAGACGCTCGTCTACGACTCCGACCGCGACGGCTATTGGCAACTCTTCACGGCCAAGACCGGAAAGGACGACTCATCGTTCGCCTACGCTGAGGAGATCGTCGAGACACCTCTTTATAAGTGCGCCACTTCGGCCATGCAGCCGCTTTTCTCGCCCGACGGCAAGAAGGTGGCATTCCTCGAAAACCGCACCGCCATCCGCGTCATCGACCTCGACACGAAGAATGTCGTGACGGCTCTTGACGGCAAATACAACTATTCCTATTCCGACGGCGACGTGGACTTCCGGTGGAGTCCCGACAGCAAATGGCTCCTTGCCACCTACATCGGCGAGGGCGGCTGGAACAATGTCGACATCGCTCTTGTCAAGGCCGACGGCTCGGAGGTGATCGATCTCACGGAAAGCGGATTCTCCGACGCGATGCCGCGCTGGACGCTCGACGGAGGCGCCATGACATACGTGACCTCGCGCTACGGCATGAAAAGCCAGGGAAGCTGGGGCAATACCTACGATATCGTCCTGATGGCGCTCAACGGCGAAGCATGGGACAACTTCAACCTCACCGAGGAGGAAGCCGCACTGAAAGAGAAGGCTGAGAAAGATGCCGAAAAGGACAAGGAGGACAAATCGGACAAGAAAGACAAGAAGAAAGACAAGAAAGCCTCCGCCAAGGAAAAGGAAGTCAAGCCCATCTCGTTCGACCTCGGCGACCGTCGCTACCGTAAGGCTCGTCTGACCGGACAGTCGGCCTTTATCTCAGACTATTACCTCTCCCCTAAGGCCGACAAACTCTATTACATAGCTTCGGCCACAGAGGGCAAGAGCAATCTTTATGAACTTGACATCCGCAAGGGTGAGACAAAGGTGCTCTGCGCCGGACTCTCCGGCGGCATGGCCCCTGACGCCAAGGGTGAAAATCTGTTTGTCCTCTCCTACACGGGAATCTCAAAGGTCTCCCTCTCCGACGGCAAGACTGAATCCGTAGAGTTTTCTGCCTTCTACGACCGCAAGCCCTCTGCTGAGCGTGAATATATCTACGACCACATGCTCCGTCAGGTACACGACAAATTCTACGACGCCGACCTCCACGGCGTTGACTGGGAATATTATGGCGACCACTACCGCAAGTTCCTCCCCTACATCAACAACAACCGAGACTTCGCCAATCTCCTCAGTGAGATTCTCGGTGAACTCAACGCCTCCCACACCGGCGGACGCTACCGCCCGTCATCTTCCGCCCTGCGCGTGGCAAGTCTCGGCGCATACTTCGACGAAAGCTACGACGGCGACGGACTGAAAATAGCCGAAGTAATCAACCGCGGTCCGCTGAGCACACGCAAGGCCGGCATCTCCGTAGGCGATGTCATCACTGAAATAGACGGCTCCCCCATCCTAAGAGGCAAGGAATATTACTCGCTTCTCGAAGGCAAGGTCGGCCGCAACACCATGCTTAAGGTGCGCAAGGCCGACGGCACCGTCAAGACCGTCAAAATCAAGCCAATAAGCGAGGGCACCGAGGAAGAGCTCCTCTATCAGCGATGGGTCGAGCGCAACGAAGCCCTTGTCGACAGCCTCTCCGGCGGCAAGATCGGCTATGTCCATGTCGAAGGAATGAACTCCCCGAGCTATCGAAACGCCTACGAACGCATCCTCGGCAAATACCGCAACTGCGACGCCATAATCGTCGACACACGCTACAACGGCGGCGGATGGCTCCACAACGACCTCGCCGTCCTCCTCGGCGGCAAGGAATATGTCAAGTTCATGCCGCGCGGCAGATACATCGGCCACGAACCTTTCTCACAGTGGACGAAACCTTCCGTCATGCTTGTCAACGAAAGCAACTACAGCGACGCCCACGGAGCGCCTTACACCTACCAGACCCTCGGCATCGGCGACATCGTCGGCGCTCCGATCCCCGGAACCATGACCGCCGTATGGTGGGAGACACAGATCGATCCCACGCTCATCTTCGGCATCCCGCAGGTCACCAACGCCAGCGTCCAGGGAAAACCGCTTGAAAACCAGCAGCTCACCCCTGACGTAATCATCTACAACAACCCGGCGGAAGTCGAGAAAGGCACCGACGCACAGCTTGAGGGCGCCGTCCGCCACCTTCTCCGCAAAATTGCCGCGAAATAAACCCTAACAACAACAATCCCCTATACGTCAGCGGGACTGATCGGTCGGATCAGTCCCGCTGTCATTTCCATCTCCCCCTACCATGCCGAGGAAAAATCCCCCTCCGCGGATTTGTCTCCTGTTCCCACCGCTTGCAGCGCCCATATTGTTCCTAATGGTTCCCCATGGTTAGAAAAAAATAGTTATTAATGG
>CABUIO010000052.1 GCA_902491625.1 uncultured Porphyromonadaceae bacterium
GTGTTGCGCACCATGAACTCCTTGAGGATGTCGTTCTGGATCGTACCGGCCATCTCCTCAAGCTTCACGCCCTGCTCCAGGCCCGCGTTGATGTAGAAGGCGAGCACGGGAAGGACGGCGCCGTTCATGGTCATGGAGACGGACATCTTGCCCAGAGGTATGCCGTCGAAGAGCACCTTCATGTCCTCGATCGAGCAGATCGACACACCGGCTTTGCCCACGTCGCCAACTACGCGCTCATGGTCGGCATCATAGCCTCTGTGAGTCGGAAGGTCGAAAGCCACCGACAGACCCTTCTGGCCGGAAGCAAGGTTGCGGCGGTAGAAAGCGTTGGACTCGGCGGCGGTGGAGAATCCGGCATACTGACGGATGGTCCAGGGGCGCATCGGATACATCGCGCTGTAAGGGCCACGCAGGAAAGGAGGCAGACCGGCAGCATAGTTCAGATGCTCCATACCCTCCAGGTCAGCCTCGGTATAGACAGGCTTTACCGGAATAAGCTCGGCTGTCAGCCACTCCTCCCCTTTGGGAGCCTCGGCGACGGCGGGCGATGTTATATTGGTGATATCTATTTCTTTGAAATTCGGTTTCATGACGTTTCCTTATTTAAGCAGTTTGGCATTAAAGTCTACAAGTGTGTCAAGCACGTTGACCTTTACATGGATGAAATGCTCAATGCCCTGAGCCTTGAGCTCCTCGGCACAGGCCGGATTGCCGGCGACCACGAAGATGGCGCGGCCGTCGAGAGCCTTGAAGGCCTCGGGAGCATACTGGGCATACTCGTCGTCGCTGGAGCAGAGCACCACGACGTCGGCACCCTTCTCCATAGCGGCGTCGATGCCTTCCTGCACGGTGTTGAAGCCGATGTTGTCGATGATCTCATAGCCGGCGCAACCGAAGAAGTTGGCGCTGAACTGGGCGCGTGCCAGACGCATGGCCAGATTGCCGATGGTCAGCATGAACACCTTGGGACGCTTCGGGCTGCGCTCGGTGTCCAGACGGAGCTGCTCGAACTGGCTTGCGGCGCGGTCGAAGTTCAGGTACTCGACAAGATTGTCGGCCACCTCGTCCTGACCCTTGCATCCGCAGGAGCCGCCCTTGCACTCGATCTTGTCGAGAGCCTTCTCGCCGAAGTTGGGATACTGGTTCGTTCCGAGAAGGATCTCCTTGCGGCGTGCCACGTCGAGATGACGCTTCACACCCGACTCGTTGACAGCCTTCTGAATCTCACCCTTCGAAGCCTCGGCCATGAAGCCGCCCTTGTCCTCAACGGCGTTGAAAAGCTCCCACGCCTGCTTGGCGATGCTCACTGTGAGAGTCTCGATATAATAGGAACCTCCGGCAGGATCCACCACCTTGTTCAGATGGCTCTCCTCGCGGAGAAGAAGCTGCTGATTGCGTGCTATGCGCTCGCTGAACTCGTCCGGACGCTTATACTGGAGGTCGAAGGGAAGAGTCTCGATCGAATCCACACCGGCGAGAGCCGCACTCATAGTCTCGGTCATCGAGCGGAGAAGATTGACATGAGCGTCATAGATAGTCTGGTTGAACTGCGAGGTCACGGCGTGAACCTTCATCTTCGAGCAGTCGCACTTCTCGGCCTTGGGCTCGTAAGCCTTCACGATCTCCGCCCACAGCATACGTGCGGCGCGGAACTTGGCGATCTCCATGAAATAGTTGGAGCTGATGCCCATATTGAACTTGATACGGCGTGCCACCTCGCAAGCCTCCATGCCGGCCTCTGTGAGCGCGGTCAGATACATGGCGCCCCATGCGAGAGCATAGCCAAGCTCCTGAGTAATGTAGGCACCTGCATTGTTGAGCAGATAGGAGTCAACCGACAGACAGCGCAGACCGGGAACATCCTTCACCACACCGAGAATCTCGCGGGCTTTCTCCACGAAATCGCCGTGAGGCTGACGACCTTTCACTATCAGAGGCTTCATGGGATCGAAATTGACGCTGCCACGGAAATAGTCCATGGCACCCTTCTCCTTCAGATAAGCCACGAGAGCGTGTGCACAGTTAAGCGCGCTGCAGGGACAGCAGATGAAGTTGACCTCCACTTTCTTCAGGTCTATGCCTTCGAGAAGCGCGGCGATCTCCTCCTTGTTTGTCTCCTTGCCAACTTTCAGGCCGATGGAGTCTACACCACGGTCGATGGCATGGAGGGCGCCTTTGTTAAGCTCCTCGACACTGTCGCCGATAATGTCCTGACGGATCAGCCAGTCGTTGTTGTCGCGTGTGCCGCGCACGTAAGGATACTGACCGGGAAGAGATCCGAGTGTCTTCAGACCCTTGATGTCCTCGGCTCTGTAGAAAGGCTGTACGTTGAAGCCCTCGTTGGTGCGCCACACCAGCTTGCGCTGGAAATCCGCACCCTTCAGATCGACATTGATTTTGTCCAGCCACTCCTGAGTGGAGACCGGAGCAAACATGTCAAACAGTTTCTCTTTTTTCTCTGCCATGATTAAACAGCTAAAAAATTGTATTGATTTGATTTGTAAAATTTGATTGTCTAAACTCTCGGGCGAAGACACACCATGCCGCCGACGCATCCTTCCGAAGAAGCCGACACGCCACACATTATATATAAGCGCAAAGAAACAAACATGCTATTATGTTGGTTTACATGGTATTACATCTTCTCGTCTCCCTCGCCGCGCTCCCAGGAACCGGCGCAAGAGATTTCATGGGCAAAAATACAAAAAAGCCTTTACATAACAAAACCTCCCGCCCTCATTTTTCCTGCAAAAAATTGCCCGTTAAACCAATTTAACCGTTCAGACAGACCATCCCTACCGACCGCATACCCTCTCTATAAACATCCCCTCAAATTTAATCATTCACAACTATTCACAATTATTCACGCTAAGATATTTGTTTTCAACGCTTTAACCCCTCTGTTCAAATTATTCACTTTAGGGGGGTATTCTCCGGCTGAATAATTCGCCCGGCGAAAAAATGGCACCGTCGAATAATGGCTACACCGTAATAATCTTATTGTCAAGGGGATACAAACGATATAAGGCCTGTAAGGCCGAAACAATAATAG